>NZ_BATR01000099.1 GCF_000739655.1 Verrucomicrobium sp. BvORR106
TGGAGGTCGTGCCGCAGGGCTTCATCAAAAGCGTTTTGGTGGAAGCCCGGGCGCGTGAGCAGGAGGGTGACTTCTGGGCTCACTTCGATGCGGCCCCAGGAGGATTGCCGCCGGACTTTCCAGATCTGTTTGGGCGCCTGATCGACCTGTTTCTCAAAGGCTCTGGCGAGGTGGTGCACCACCGGTCCGCGAATGCCAATGCCGCCATCTCGCCAGCCTTCGGTGATGCCGTCGCCTTCGTACTCCGGGGCGATGTTGCAGCCTCCGGTGAAGGCCGTGTCATCGTCCACGACCAGAAGCTTGCGGTGGTCGCGAAAGGACCAGAACCTGCGCCGGACGGGGTTGAACCAGACGAGTTTGCCCCCGAGGCCCTCCAGTTCTGAGAAATAATCTCCAGGCAGAGAGATGGACCCGGCGTGGTCAATGAGGACGGTAACTTGCACGCCCCGTCGGGCGGCTGCCGTCATGGCCTCACGATAGCGCGAGGCGACGTCAGAGGCGCGGTAGATGTACTGCTCCAGACGGATGCTGCTTTGCGCTCCCTCGATGGCCTGGAGCTGGGCGGCCAGCAGTTCCCGACCACTGTCCAGCCAGAGCACCTCGTGGCCATCGCTGGTCTTCAGCCAGGTGGGGAGAGGGGCTGGGGCGAGTGTTTCGGCTGGGGTAGATGCAAGGGACGGCACGGGCAGAGGACGTTTTTTTGTTGTCGGGAGACGCTACATGTACTGTACGGCCGGGAACAGGGGCACGTTTTCAAGTGATCCTTCAGTACAGGATTCACTCCCGGTACCTGAATCACTGGACAGCAAACTGGGGCGGGAAACGTCAGGGGGACAGCTGGACATCTGTCGCTTCGACAATCACATTCCGTGCCTCTTCTAGGGTGGTGGCCACCCAGGTGGCTCCGGCGTCCTTCAGGGACTTGGCCGTGGACTGTTGCCCAGGCAGGCCCCAGCGGCAGACGAGCAGTTTCAGCCCGGGAATCTTGTGATGCAGGCGGCGGCAGAGAGTTTCCGCTGCCATGATGGATCCGGGACGCATGGCGCTGATGATCATGAGGGCGGGACGGGATTCGTTGAGATTTTCTACCAGTTCCCCTATGAGGCGATCATCTGCCGAGACCTGTAGTTCGATTTGGGGCGGGAGCAGAATTTCCAGCATCTCTAGCGCGAGGGCGTCCACTTGGCCATGAAGGGCACGGGCAAAGACCGGGATGGGCGGAGGAACGGGTTCGTCGGCAGTGCTCACCTCCGCGACCGGTGTAACCGCGTCGCTGTTCTCGAGATTCTCCTCGTTCTCCTTCTTCTCTTTTTCTTCTGCTTCTGCGGCAGCGGCGGCCTCCGTTTCTCTCGCTTCATCCATCGCCTCTGCCTGACACTCCCGCAAATACTGGCTCGTGGCCTGGATGGTTTCGATCACCTCCTTCTGTTCCTCTTCATCCAGCTTGCCGAGCATCGCCTCGCGCCGCGTAAGGACCAGAGCTGGGAGGACGACCTGATCCAGCGTGGCTTCCACGCCGTTTTTCTCGAATGATTCTTGAATAGTGCTTTGGAACGCGTCTTCATCTCCCGCCACGAGGCGACGGAACGCCATGAGATGGGCTTGAGGGGGCTGTTTCTCGCCCATAAGCACATCCACCCAGGCGAGACTAGGGATGTACTTGCAAATCACAACGATGCAGACGGTGAGCGGCGTGGCGAGGACGAGCCCCAGGCCGCCCCACAGCCAAGTCCAGAAGGTGATGGCGACGAGCAGTGCGAAGTCTGAAACTCCGACGCTGTGACCGTACAAGAGGGGTTCCAATACCATGTTGGTCAGCAGTTCGAGCCCGATGATCAGACCGGCAACCATGAGGGGCTGGGTCCAGCCATCGAAGACGGCGAGGCTGAGTCCGATGGGGAGCACCGCTACGATCCACGGGCCGATATAGGGGATGAACCGGAACAAGGCCGCCAGCACACCCCAGAGCAATACGTAGGGCAAGCCAATGAAAGCCAGTCCAATGGCGAGCATGACGCCGTACAGAGAGTTCACGGTCGCCAGCATGAGCAGATAGCGGCTGATACGGCCGCCGATCTCATCCATGGCGCGGCTGGTCGTGGTGAGCCGGCTGAACCCCGCGAGGCCGACAATACGATGGCTGATGTCTTCCTGTCGCAGCAGCATGAAGATGACAAAAACGATCACCACGGCTGCCACCCCCAGGCCATTGGCGAGAAAGGCCAGCGAACCGTTCAGAATCTTGGAGGCCATGCCCCCTTCCACGGGAGGGGGAGCAGGCTGTGGGGCTGGAGTCGTTTTGTCGGGTGGTGATGGCGGCTGGTCGGCGGGCGTGGTGGAGGCAGGTGCAGAAGGGGAGACGGCCTTCTGTCGGCCCGCGCTCACATCAAGGGCGGAGGTGCTGATGTCTGCCACCATGGATCGCAACCGTGCAATGGTGCCACCCTCGCTGGCGTTTCGCACCGCGGAGACGCGCTCCTGGATGTTGTGGCGGTAGTTGGGCAGAGCATTGGCCAGATGGTGCAGTTCCTTACCGACCATCCAGAAGACACACCCCATGAGGGTGAACACCAGCATGGTCACGATCACCACACTCAGGGTGCGTGGCAGTCGGCAGCGGCAGAGCAGCTTCACCAGCGGGTTGAGCATGAAGGCCAGCAGCGCGGAGAGGGCCAGGGGCACCAGCACCTCCTGGGCAAAGTAGAGGGCGGCCACCAGCAGCAGAGCGGTGAAGAACCTCAGAAAGGCAAGATAGGAACGTTGCTGGGCATCCATGAGGGGGGTGGGAGTCGGGTTGTGGGAAAGAACCTGAAAGGAGGTGTTGCTCAGCGGGGGTGCAGGGGCCAGATGATCGGTACCATCAGGAGGGTCACGACCATGACGATGAGGGTGAGCGGGAGGCCAGCGATGAGAAAGTCCTTGAACCGGTAGCCGCCGGGGCCGTAAACCATGAGACAGGACGGCTCCAGGGGAGTGAGGAACGAACAACCTGCTGCAAAAGCGACGGTCATGGCGAAAGGGCGCGCATCCAGCCCCATCTGTGCAGCAGTCTGGATGGCGATGGGCAGTACGAGGGCGGCGGCAGCCTGGTTGGACATGGGCTGGGACAGGGCTACTGTGAAAACGAAGATTCCGGCCAGGATCCAGACCGGAGTGACGCTTCCCGCCCACCCGGCCAGCAAGCCGCCTACATAGGCATCTGCACCCGACGTGTGCAGCGCTGCTCCGACACTGAGCATGCAGGCGATGAGGATGATGGCCTTCCACTCCATCTCACGGTAGGTCTCTTCTGGAGAGGCACAGCGGGTGGCAAAGATGAGAAATGCACCGGTGAGAGCGGCCACGGGGAGGGACAGCACTTTGAAGACTCCCAGGGCAAGCACACCCACAAAGATGGCGCATGCGGCGATCGTGCGTCCCTTGGAAAAACGGGTAGTGTCTGCCTCGCCTATCAAGCGGAAGGCTCCTGTGTCCTCCAGGGCACGGAGATCGCTGGTGGACCCTTGAAGTAGCAGAAGGTCTCCGACCTGCAAGGGTACTTGGCTGATCTTGCTGAGCAGATTCTCCCCGTGCCGACGGATGCCAAGGGCAATGACCCCATACCGTTCGCGGAAACGGGCGCGCTTCAGAGTCTGGTGCAACAGAGTGGAACGAGGGAGTACCAGGGCCTCCACCACCCGGTCGTCATCTTTACCGGACCGTGGTTCGCCGTTTTCCGCAGCCGCGCCGCCCAGCTTGGCTTCAGCCTTGATCTCCAGACCGGACTGGTCCTTGACCTTGAGGATGGCGTCATGCGGGCCTTCGACGAGCAGAACGTCTCCTGACCGCAGCTTGGTATTGGCTCGTCCTGAGGTTTGATCCCCGTTTTCACGAATGACGCTGAGCACATTGAGATCATGCTGCTCACCAAAGCGAGCTTCCCTCAGCGTCTTGCCCACCAGTGGGGATTCCTTTTGCAACCGTACTTCGGTAAGGTAGTGACCCGCTCTGATGACCTCTTCCATACTGGCTTCCCGGGAGCGGGAAGGGAGCAGGCGTGGTGCGAGGAAAATCAAGTAAGGCACACCCAGCAGCACCAAAACCAGACCCACAGGGGTCATCTCGAACATGTCCAGCGGAGCCTGCCCGCTGCTCTGCATGAGTCCGGAAACCACCAAGTTTGTGGAAGTGCCAATGAGGGTCACGGACCCTGCGAGGATGGAGGCAAACGCGACCGGCAGGAGGATGCTGTGCCCGGGCACTCCCATGCGGCGTGTGACGGCGATGACCACCGGCACGAAGAGTGCCGTCACTGCCGTGTTGCTCATGAAGCTGCTCAGCGCGGTGACAGAGCCGAGCAGGAGGGAGATGAAGAGCAACTTGCGGCCCTTGGTTGCGATCTGCAACCAGCGGGCGACTCCGCTCATGACCCCGGTGCGCGCGATGGCGCTCGTCATGATGAGCAACCCCAGAATCATCATCACCGTATCACTGGCGAAGCCGGCAAAGGCCTGCTCAGGGGTGAGGATGCCCGTCATCACAAAGGCCAGCAGCAGCCCCAGGGCGACCATCTCCGCAGGGATCACCTCCACCGTGAACAATACCAGGGCCACGGCGATCAAGACGAACACAATGACGATGGCTGAGGTCATGGAAGATGGTCAGAAAGATATCGGGGGCTGCGGAACGGTTTTTTTAGATGGGCTGGAAACGCAAGCGGCAGTTCAGGCGCGGTCAGGCCGCCTGAACTGCCGCCGCCCTCCGCATGGGCTGGGGCAGGGACCCCGTTCCAGGTTCGCGGAGATCACGGTTTTCAACTGTCTGCCGAGGCGGGCTGCTGCTCTGGCCGGAGCCGTTCCTTGGGGCGAGGGGACGGCGTCTCGTGGCAGGGCGCAGCAGCATCGCAACTAGCGGGGCCGCTTGAGCGCCACAAGGAGCATGCCCAGACCGAAGGCGAGCGCCACGGATTCCACAGGGCGACGTTTCACGAAGTCCGTAACGGACTCGTAGCCGTGCGCGGCCTGGTCTTCCAACTGGCGGCCAGTGGCCTGTGCCTGGGTGGCGAATGAGCTCATGCAGTCCTTCATTTCTGAAGAGTAGCCGCTCGCTTCACTGCCCAGGGTGTTCAGCAGGTTGTTGATGTCGTGACCCACGTCGCGAAGGCTGGAGCCGATGCGTTCGAGGGAGGTTTTGGGGTGGGGCTTGGAAAAGGGGAACATGGGAATGGGTTGGGGGTTGGCGTTGTTTTTTATGGGTTGGGGGTTGGCGTTGTTTTTTTGAAGGGCTGCGCCGGGGTTTTTTCGGGGTGGCGCAGCAAGCTCGTAGAACCCGTCATATGGGGCGACGGCCCTGGATGACGCGCAATAGAACAATGACGATGGCAACCACAAGCAGGATGTGGATGAACCCGCTCAGGGTATAGGAGGTCACCAGGCCGAGCAGCCAGGCGATGATGAGGATGACGGCGATGGTGTAGAGCATGGCGTGCAGGGGTGGAGGGTTGTGGGGAAGGAAGTGGGGCTTTTTTACGAAGTACTGTTTTGCAGGGGACGTGCCATGGCAGGGGTGATGTGTGTAAGTTGTTGAGAGTGAGTGATATTTTGTTTTTTTGCGATGGGTGAAGGCAGCCCATTGACTCTGTTTTGTTGCAGATCGCCTTGAGTCGGGTTGCATTGTGCATGGAGATTGATTCCCAGTTGGCTCCTGCTCGGGGCTATGGGCTCTGTTTGTAGTTCAAACAGCTTCCAGCTTCGGTGAGGGCGCAGGGGATAATGGAAACTACATCCTCCAAGAAGATGGGCCATCCGGTCGAGACAACAAAAAAGCCGCGGTCTCGCGACCGCGGCTTTTGGAAGAGTGGAATGGGAATGCTATCAGTGCACTGGCGAACTGTCATACACCACCACGCGATCCCAGAAGGACTTGCAGGTGTTGATGAACCGCAGGTGATGTTCGCAGTCTTTCTGATAGTGATCGTGATCTTCCATGTTTTTGAAATGGAGGGTCAGGGAGTAGTTGAAGGAGTGGTCTGTCACCGGGCGCTCCTCGGTCTTGGCAGGCTTGCCAATGAAGCCGTGCACGAGGTAGGGGATCTCCTTGAGCTTGATGAGCTCCCCTTCAAAAGTGTTGCGTTGTTCCGGATTGAGGTCGGATTTGAGCCAGAAGTAAACGTTGTGCAGCATGGCGGCAGGAAGTTGGAAGGTTGATCGAACACTGTCCGATGGGGGGAATTTTGGAACAGGAGGTGGGTGGTGCAAAGCTTTTTTGCCCGGATTTGTGCCTTGAAGGAGGGAAATGAGACCACGTCGGCGTTTGGTGAAAATGCAGATGGGTCTCAAATTCCATATTCGGGCAGGGCTGGCGCTGGCAATGGGCATCGGGGCACTATGTGCGGCAGAGCCGGGCAAGCCGGTGCTGGGTGCCCCAGACTATGAGATCCGGCTGGAGACGCTCTCGACCGGCTTTGACAAGAAGACCTGCTGGGTGCACGCCCGGGCCGGCGCTCTGCCGGGGAACCCACCCAAGGTGGTGCTCACCATGCAGAAACTACTGCTGAACAGCAGCGATGTTTTTTACGAGTTGAACGACATGCGTACCGACGACCTCGGAGCGACATGGAGCGGGCCGGTCTCGCACCCGGATACGCTGGGGCGGCGGACGGAGGCCAATGGTGTGGAGGTGGTGGCGTGTGACTTCTGGCCGGCCTGGCACGCCCGCAGCGGGACGCTACTGGGGATCGGCCATACCGCCCGGTACAAGGACAACAAGGTGATGCATGAGCGTCTCCGGGAGACTTGCTACGCGGTCTATGACGAGGCGACACGCCAATGGACGCGATGGGAGACCATGGCCATGCCGGACGAGCCCCGCTTTAAGAGCGCGGGGGCGGGCTGCGTGCAGCGGGTGGATCTGCCGGACGGGGACATCCTGCTGCCGGTCTATTTCAAAAACCCGGAGGCTAAACAGACGTCAGTGACGGTGGTGCGGTGCCGGTTTGACGACAAGCGGCTCACGTATGTCGCGCACGGGACGGAGTTGACCGTTCCGTCTGATCGTGGACTGGGAGAGCCATCTCTGACCCAGTACAAGGGGCGCTACTACCTGACTATGCGTCACGACAAAGCGGGCTATGTCTCTACCAGTGACGACGGATTGAATTTCTCCCCGCCCAAGATGTGGACCTGGGATGACGGCACGGAGCTGGGGAACTACAACACCCAGCAGCATTGGGTGACGCATGACCAGGGCCTTTTCCTGGTGTACACTCGGAAGGGGGCAGACAACGATCACGTCTTCCGGCATCGGGCACCGCTCTTCATCGGGCAGGTGGATCCGGAGAAGCTCTGCGTCATCCGCAGTACAGAGCGGATCCTGGTGCCCAACCGCGGGGCGCGCCTGGGGAATTTCGGTGTGACGAAGGTAAGCGACCAGGAGACCTGGGTTACGGTGACGGAGTGGATGCAGACCAACCCGCCCAAGCCGTACGACTACACCATCCCTATGAAATACGGGTCCAACAACGCGGTCTTCGCCTCGCGCATTATCTGGGGGAGCCCGGCCGCGAAGTGAGCGGGGTGGTGGCCGTGCGGAGAATGCGACTGTTGGCAAAGTCTTCCACGAAGCGGCGTTGCTCAGCGGTCTCTGGGCCGCTGCCTGCGCTGCGTACCAGGCTGAGGGACTCATGCAAGGGAATGCCAAGCGTCAGCAAGACGCAGACGGCGGCAGTGCCAGTGCGTCCCACACCCGCAGCGCAGTGGATGAGCACGGTGCCACCTTGTCGGATGCGTTTGCCCATCTCCAGCACCATCAGATGGTAGAGCTCGGCATCCCCCGGGATGTCGAAGTCAGGCACGGGATGGCTGATGCGACGGCCGCCCCAGCGGCCCTCTGCCAGCGTGCGGGCATAGCGGGGTGACTTGGATTGGATCTCGGCTTCGCTCGTCAGGCAGACGAGCGTGACCTTGTCGTCCCCTGACTTCTGTCTCAGGGCATTCCAGGCGGCAAGTGGGCGTTCCACATCACCATCCTGATAGCCAGGCATGGAAGTAAGGAGCAGCTGACCGGCGAATGTGGCCGGCAGGGAAACGGGCCGGAAGATCATGGAAACAGGGGGCATTTCGACTTCTCAGTAAATCTCATTACGCCGCCGCGGCTGAAATGGTTCCCTTGGAATGCAGGAAAGGGCGGGCTTTCCTTCCTGGCCGATGGCTCCAAGCGGTTGGGGATTGATTCCTTCTGTCCAAAAGTCCTAACATGGGCCTTGAGAGATGGCGACATAAAGTCGGCTGACCTGTTATTTGAAGTTTCGAAATTAAAATACGCGTTTCCTCATGATGCATCAATCGCTTCGCACTTGGATGGTTTCGACCCTCATCGTGGGCCTGCCGCTGGCAGCCCAGGCTGAGGAGTATGATGTGGTGGTCTATGGCGGTACTGCAGCGGGGGTCATTGCTGCTGTGCAGGCCAAGAAGATGGGCAAGACTGCCGTGGTGGTGGGCCCGGACAAGCACCTGGGCGGCCTGTCCAGCGGTGGTCTGGGCTTCACGGACACAGGCAACAAGGCCGTCATTGGTGGTCTGTCCCGCGACTTCTACCACCGTGTCTGGATGCACTATGACAAAGAGGAGGCCTGGAAGCAGCAGAAGAAGGCCGAGTACGGCAACAAAGGCCAGGGGACACCGGCCATGGATGGTGAAAACCGCACGATGTGGATCTTCGAGCCCCATGTGGCGGAGCAGGTGTTTGAGGACTACGTCAAGGAGTTCAACATCCCTGTGCTGCGTGATGAGTGGCTGGATCGCGCCAAGGGGGTGAATAAGGAGGGCGGACGCATCACGGGCATCACCATGCTCAGCGGCAAGACCCTCACCGGGAAGATGTTCATTGATGCCACCTATGAGGGGGACCTCATGGCGGCCGCGGCGGTGGACTACCACGTGGGACGTGAGGCCAACAGCAAGTATGGTGAGACCGCGAACGGCGTGCAGACAGGCGTGCTGCATCATCGGCATCACTTCGGTGTGCTGAAGGACAAGATCAGTCCTTACGTGGTGCCAGGCGATCCCAAGAGCGGCGTGCTGCCGCGGGTCAGCGCTGAGTCTCCTGGCAAGTTCGGTGAGGAAGACAAGCGGGTGCAGGCCTACTGCTTCCGCATGTGCCTGACGGATCATCCCGACAACCGCATCCCGTTTGAAAAGCCGGAAGGCTACGATGCCAAACAGTATGAGATGCTGGTGCGCGTGTTTGATGCAGGCTGGCGGGAGACGTTCGAGAAGTTCGATCCGATCCCGAACCACAAGACGGACACGAACAACCACGGCCCCTTCAGCACGGACAACATCGGGTACAACTACGACTACCCAGACGCCTCCTATGAACGCCGCAAAGAGATCATCAAGGAGCATGAGACCTATCAGAAGGGCTGGCTCTATTTCATCGCCAATGATCCCCGGGTGCCAACCGAAGTGCGCAACGAAATGAAGCGCTGGGGTCTGCCCAAGGATGAGTTCAAAGACAACGGCAACTGGTCTCCGCAACTCTACATCCGCGAAGCCCGCCGCATGGTGGGGGCCTTCGTGATGACGGAGAACGAGCTGCGCAAGAAGAAGCCCACTCCAGACTCCGTGGGCATGGGCTCCTACACGATCGACTCCCACAATGTGCAGCGCTACATCACGCCTGAGGGCTATGTGCAAAACGAAGGTGACATTGGTGTCTCCACCAACGGACCCTACGAGATCGCTTACGGCTCTCTGGTGCCGAAGAAAGGTCAGGCAGACAACCTGCTGGTTCCCGTCTGTGTTTCTAGCACCCATATCGCCTTCGGTTCCATCCGCATGGAGCCGGTGTTCATGATCCTGGCCCAGTCTTCCGCTACTGCCGCCGTCATGGCCATTGATGCAGGAAGTGCTGTGCAGGATGTGCCTTACAAGGATCTTCGTGAGCGCCTGCTCAAGGACGGCCAGATTCTGGAAGCTCCACATCTCATCAAGACTGAGGAGAAGGGTGGCATTGATGTCTCCAAACTCAAGGGCGTGGTGGTGGATGATGCCCAGGCGGAGTTCAAGGGCAACTGGGGGGAGAGCAAGGTCGCCAAGCGTTTCATCGGCGAAGGCTATCGTCACGATGGCAACGTGAATGACGGCAACTGCACCGCCCGCTTCGAAGCGGTGCTGCCCAAGTCAGGCAACTACGAGGTGCGTCTGGCTGTGCCCCACAACACCAACCGGGCTTCCAACGCCAAGGTCAAGGTGCTCACCCCTGCCGGAGAGAAAGTGGTTTCCGTGAATCAAAAGGGCATGCCCCCGATTGACGGGCTCTTCGTCTCCCTGGGCACCTTTCAGTTCACAAAAGACGTGGCTGCCGTGGTGACCATCACGAATGAAGGGGCAGACGGCTACGTCGTGGCCGACGCCGTGCAGTGGCTTTCGAAAAATTAGGAATTAGGAATGATGAATTAGGAATGAACTTCGAGATTCGTTTCGGGTCGCCGGTGACGGAGGTCTCAGTTCATTCCTAATTTAGAATTCCTAATTCATCATTGTTGCCTCTATTCGTCCGGTAGCAGTTGTTCTGCAATTCTGTCGGACAGAGCTTTGCCGGCGCGGGTGAGGATCACCCGGTCGGCGGTGGCTGTGACAAGGCCCTCGGTGACCAGCATGGTCAGGGCTTCTGTTTGAGAGGGGGCCACGCGTTCGAGGCTCATGCCTTCGGCGGTGCGGAGTTCCAGGGCGACACGTTCGATGAGCCACTGGCGGTCGCTGAGTTCTTCGGATTCGGTGATGGCCAGACGACCTTCTTCAATCAGGCGGATGTAGCCTGCGGTGTCTGAGATGTTCTTCCATCGAACCTGCTTGACTGTGGAGCTGGCGGAAGGACCCAGGCCGAGGTAGTCGGCCCCGCGCCAGTAGGCTTGGTTGTGCACCGAGCGGTGGCCGGGGCGGGCGTAGTTGGAGATTTCGTAGTGCTCGAAGCCTGCAGCCTCGAGAATGTCCATGGTGGACTGGAAGTGATCAGCATCGCGGTCTTCATCGGTGTCCAGCACCCCGGCCTGAAGTTTGGAGAGAAACTCGGTGTCCTCTTCATACGTGAGGTTGTAGCACGACACGTGATCGGAGCCCAGTGAGAGTGTTTTCTCAAGGCCGGCATTCCAGACTTTGAGAGACTGTCCGGGAATGGAAAACATGAGATCGATGTTCAGGCTGGGGATGCCAGCGTCACGCAGGATGTGGAAGGTCTCCATCGCTTCATCGGGCGCATGATCACGGCCCAGGAGCTTCAAGGTGGGATCATCCCATGCCTGCACTCCCAGGCTGATCCGGGTGACGCCCAGTTCCTTCAACAGGCGTGCCTTGCTGGCGCTCACCGTTTTGGGATTGGCTTCCAGCGTGAACTCCTCCAAAACGGTTCCCGTGGATGCGGCAGCCTCCTTCAATCCGGTGAGCAAAGCGACCAGATGTTTCTCACTGAGCGCAGTGGGGGTGCCGCCACCCAGGAAGATGGTACGGGCTGTCACGGGCATCGTACGCTGGTGCAGCGCCAGCTCCTGGAGCACTGCCTTTACAAAGGCTCCCATATCTGTGCCACCGAGCGTGTGTTTATAGAAACTACAGTACGGGCAGATCCGATGACAGAAGGGGATGTGAAGGTAAAGATGAGACGGCAAGAGACAGAATCAGTTTTCGGATTTAAGATGGATCAAAGAGAAAATGTTCAACCAATGACTGGAGCAGAAGAACTGGGCGGGAAACTGCTGGAGGGCGTGTCCCGATCCTTTTATCTCACGCTCAAGGCACTGCCGCAAGGATTGCGAGAGCCGCTTTCCCTGGCGTACCTGCTGGCGAGGGCTGCTGACACCATGGCGGATACGATCCAGGTGCCAGATGCGGTACGATTGACTTGTCTGGCCGAGTTCGAGCGGCGGGTGCGACTGCCCCTAAGGGATCCCATTGCCGAGGGGGTGCTGGTGGCCCGGCTGATGGTGGACTTTGTTCCGCATCAGGAGGATGCGCATGAGGCGCGTCTCCTGGAGCGTCTCCAGGAGGCGCTTGACGTTTTCCATGCTTCGTCCGAAAGCCAGAAGGCGGCGATGGTGGGAGTGTTGGGGCCCATCATTCAGGGACAGATGCTGGATATTCAACGTTTTCCCGGAGATGGGAATCTGCGCGCACTGGCCACCCGTCAGGATCTCGACGACTACACTTATCTGGTGGCAGGTTGCGTGGGTGAGTTCTGGACCCGCCTGTGTGCGACGGAGGCGGAAGGCTCCTTCAATGATGGGGTGAGCCTGGATGAGATGGTGGCGCGTGGCATCCGGTATGGCAAGGGGCTGCAACTGGTGAACATCTTGCGCGATCCCGGCAAGGATCTCAAACTGGGGCGGTGCTACATTCCAGAGGAAGCGCTCCAGACCGCCGGATTGGGCGTGGCGGACATCCAGGCCGATCCGGCGAAACTCATGCCATTGCTGACACCTTGGAAGAAGCTTTGTCTCGAGCATCTACAAGAAGGCATACGCTACCTGGATGAGGTGAAGAACAAGCGGCTGCTCTATGCGACGGCATTGCCCTTGCTGTTGGGGATCAAGACGCTGGCATTGATAGAAGCTGCGGACTGGCGCTCGCTGGAAGCAGGGGTGAAAGTCTCTCGCGGGGAGGTTAGCAAAGTGCTGCTGGAGGCCGGTGTGGCGGTGCTGCGCAAGGGAGGGATGAGAAAGCTGGCTGAGCGATATCTCGGTGGCCGGTGAATCAGTAATCCAGTGATTCGGTAGTTGAGTGATTCAGTGGTCCGGTTGCTGAAGAGCCAGGTCGAAGAAAGAGGGTTGTTTCCTTGGTGCCCGGGCATGGTGCCACTTGCTCGTCTTAGATGCGGATAGTGCCTTCGACGCAGGTGACGGATTGTCCACCGATATGGATAGAGCCATTCGGCGTGTATTGGACCTTGATCTGCCCGGCGCGTCCGACCTTGATGCCTTGAGTGGCGCTGTAGCCACTCGCGTGAGAGGCGGTAAGTCCATGGTGGAGCAGAGCGGCGGCCACGCTGCCATTGCCGCTGCCGCAGACGGGATCTTCGTTCACTCCATGCGATGGGGCGAAGGATCTTACCTCGTAAGTGGCAGCATGATCAGAGGGGTGAGGACCAAAGATCGTGACGCCAGAAGCCCCGAGCGCGCGGTCAAATTTGGCCATGCTGGCGAAGTCGGGCTCAACGGCGAGGACAGCCTCTGCGCTCTCGATCTGCACGATGGTCCAGCGCGGGCCCACATCGGTGAGGGTCACCGGGAAGGATCGTTTGATGGGCGCACCGAGAATGGCCTCCAGCTCATCGACCTGAGAGTCATCAAGCAGGTTGAACTTGGCCCTGGGCAACTGGAAAGCGATTTGGGGTGGACCACCTGGGGAGGGACTCACGGTGAGTTCAATTAAGCCAGCGGCGCATTCCTGCACGAGACGGCTTGAGGACGCTTGGATGAGGCCGGACTCCAGCAAGGCATGAGCGGTGCCAAGTGTCGGATGTCCCGCGAAGGGAAGCTCGTCTTGGGGTGTGAAGATGCGCACTCGATAGTTCGCCTTGGGATCCTGGGGAGGCAGGACGAAGGTGGTCTCAGAGAGATTCGTCCAGTTGGCGATCTGCTGCATCTGGCGGGTGTCCAAGCCGGCGGCATCCAGGATGACCGCTACTGGGTTACCCAAGTACGGGTGGGCGGTGAAGACGTCCACCTGCTTGAAGGGGACTGCTCTGGGGGCGTGCGGCTCGTTGCTTGACATATTGATTCCCATACGTCCGTGAGGAACGTAAGGAAGTTTCGCCAGACTCGCCAAGAATGAATCCTCCCAGTGCCCTCCCGATTCGCAAGCCCCTCGATGGCTTCAGTTACATGGTGATGATGGGGCTGTGTTTGATCTGGGGATTGCAGCAAGTGGCCATCAAGGCTTCCGCCTCTGAAATGACGCCCATGCTCCAGGTTGGGTTGCGCTCTCTCTTTGCGGCGTTGCTCGTGGCAGGGACGATGGTGTGGCGCGGTGAGAGTTTATCTGTCCGCGATGGCACGGCGGGATCTGGAGTGTGGGTGGGACTGCTCTTCGGAGCGGAGTTTGTGCTGGTGGCTCTGGGGTTGAATTTCACCACGGCCGGGCACATGGCGGTATTTCTGTACACGGCACCTGTCTTTGCCGCGTTGGGATTGCATTTTACGGTGAAGGAGGAGCGCCTCAACCGCCGTCAGTGGAGTGGAGTGGGGCTGGCCTTCGCTGGCATTGTGGCCGCCTTCTCCGGCAGCCTCTTCGCCCCGGGCGGGAAGGATTTGCTCATTGGAGATGCGCTGGGCATTCTCGCGGGAATGGCGTGGGCGGCCACGACCATTGTGATCCGGGGAAGTCGTCTGTCTGAGGCACCCGCGAGCAAGACCTTGCTGTATCAACTGGTGGGCGCCGCCGTGCTGGCGGTGTCATTTGGCTGGTGGCGGGGCGACTTTCAGAAGGTGATGCTCACGCCGTTTCTGTGGTCTAACTTGGTGTTCCAGACAGTGATTGTGGCCTTTGGAAGCTATCTGTTCTGGTTCTGGTTGTTGAGGAGATACTTGGCCTCGCGGTTGTCGGTGTTTTCGTTCCTGACTCCCTTGTTTGGGATCACGTTTGGAGTGTTGTTGCTGAAAGAGCCGCTGCACCCTCAGTTTGTCGTCGGGGCGCTGTTGGTGCTGGCGGGGATTGCGGTGGTGAACCGACGCTGAATGGGGAGGCTTCGGCGACCGAACCGTCTTCTATTGCGGTTTTTCGACTTGGCCCGTCGCACCTCGCGGCAGCGTCTTGGAGTACGGTGGCTCGACACCGTTTTCTAGCCGTGGGGGATGTTGCCGAGTTTGCCGTTTCAGCGAAGCCCATCGTGCGAGCCGTTTCACCCAGCGTCTGCATGTCCACGGTTTCGTCCGCTTTCTCGGCTGGCTAAAGCGGTGTCAAGCCACCGACACTCCAAGACGCTTCGCGTGTTTGGATGCCGGTGGGCACTGATATGCGATAAGGCCTATGATCCTCGCTGGACTATGCCGCAGGCGCGGCCTTGGTGGCCGAGGCCTTCTCCAGCAGTGGCGGGCCTTCATCGGGCTCGAGCCAGCTGCGCCAGCCTTCTTTGATCTCCAGCCAGGCCCATTCTGCGAGAAGCGGGAACAAGCGCAGGGTGTCGCTGCGCTTGAGCATGAAGCCGGGGATGAGGCAGCGGTTGGCTTTGTTGGTACGGCCAAGGGTGCCGACGCGGCGACGACGGCGGGCGATCTTGGCGAACCGACGGTTGTACGTGCTCATCAGCTTGGAGAAGATCACGCCGCTGGGCGGGGAGAAGGGAGGAGCATACAGGGCCGTTTCCCCGTGATTGTAGGGAGCCTCGACCACGCCCCAGTAGTAGAGACCAAGATCGAGACGGAACGCGAGGCTCATGAGGTCGAACTCGCCCATGTACTCGTACTTGTCCTTGTACAGGGAGTTGAACCAGCGGCGGTGGCAGACGCTGAAGTCGCGGTTGTACTTCACCACCAGTTCGGTCATGGGCTTGCCATTGCGCTGCTGGGTGATGAGGTTGGCGGCACTGCTGGTGGTGAAGGAAATCCAGTCCATGCCCGGGCTGTAGAACGGGTCCATGAACGCGGCGGCATCTCCCACCAGCACAAAGCCGTCACCGGCAAAGGTGGTGCTGTAGTAAGCCAGGTTGCGCCGCCAGTGGACGTCTTCCTCGTCGTACTCAGCGTCCGCCAGGATCTCGGCAGCTACCGGGTGTTTCATGAGGAAGGTCTTAAGCCGATCGGCGACTTTGCCCCCCTCTTGGGGGAAATCGACGATGCGCTGGTCAAACACCACGCCCACGCTCACGGAGCCGCCTTTGAGGGGGATCCACCAACTCCACCAGCCGTCGCCAATGATGTGGTTGGTGGCGGTGTTGCGGATGCCATACACGGCACGGGACCACTCGGGGTATTTCACCGCCAGTTCGCGGGAGTCCCAGTCTTTGACATTGGTCCAGCGGGACCAGGCTGCGGCCGTGGGGTGCTCGGTGTTGCTGCGCCACCAGCCGTTCTTACGGGCCAGCACGGCGGCCAGCCCGGAGGCATCGACAATCCAGCGGGTGCTGATGGTGCGCTTCTGGCCCTGGTGGCTGACGTCCAGCGACTGCATGCCGCCGTCGTTCAGGACCACGTTGGAGACTGTGGCAGGGCGGATGATCTCGGCCCCGGCCAGACCGGCCCGGCGCAGGACTTCCTCATCAAAAGTGGAGCGGTCGAGCTGGTAGGAGGCAATGCGGGAGAGGTACTTGGCCCCCAGTTCGCTGGCTTGGGAGAGGTTCTCAACCTCGTCATTCTTGAACCAGAAGCGCAGGCCTTGCTTTACCAGCTGGTTCTCGTTGAGATATTGCGTGAGCCCGAGCACGCGCCCCATGAAGAAGGCGCTGATCTCAACAGTGGCTTCACCAACGCGCCGACCCAGTTTTTCTGACTTTTCTACAATGAGGAGGCGGACACCGGGATTGTGCCGGAGGATCAGCGTGGCAGTGGCGGCGCCGGAGAGGGCGCCGCCGATCACAACGACATCGTAGGTGGAGTCAGAAGAGGGGGGCTCGACTTGCATGGTCTTTTTCATGCCACAGCCAACCCGTTTTGTCTACGTCCGGGCGGGATGAGGCTGACCTTCTGGTTCTGGGGACTTCTGGGCGCCGAACCAGGTGAGAAGCGGGCCGGTGAGGGCGGTGGTGGCGAGGGCCATGATCACCAGCATGGTGAAGATGCGGGGGGAGAGGATGCCCAGATCGTAGCCGATGTTCAGCGCGATGAGCTCCATGAGGCCGCGTGTGTTCATGAGGGCCCCCAGCTGCAGGGAGTCCCGCCAGCCCATCCCAGTGAGGCGGGCGGTCACGGCCGTGCCACCCAGCTTGCCCAGGGATGCCACAGCGATGATGATCAGGCACATGGCCCAGCCGGAGAGATCATTGAGCAGGGCGATCTGGGTGCGCAGTCCGGTGAAGGCGAAGAACAGCGGAAGGAGCAGCACGGAGCTGAAGTTCTCGATACGGATGTTCAGCTTATTGCGGAATCCATGCAGGTCTGGCATGATGGCCCCGGCGAGGAAGGCCCCGAAGAGGGCGTGAATGCCAATGACCTCTGTGCAAAGGGCAGAGGCGACCACGACGCAGATCACGGTGGCCATCACTCCCTTGGACGGATTCTCTGCCTGCAGGCGTTTCTCACCCAGCCACTTGGGCAGACCGGGACGCACAATGGCGAGCATGACAAGCATGAAGGCACCGATGAGCAGCAGGTTCAGCGCAGAGCCGCCGAGGCTGGTGGAGCGGGCGATGGCAACGACAAAGGCGAGGATGCTCCAGGCGGTCACATCATCCACTGCCGCGCAGGTGATGGCGGTGCTGCCGAGGAAGGACTTCGTCATGCCGCGCTCCTGCAAAATGCGGGCCAGCACGGGGAAGGCGGTGATGCTCATGGAGATGCCCATGAACAGCGCAAAGGCGATGAATGAGGCACCGGGAGCCGCCATGCTGGTATAGAGGAAATAGGCAAGCACCACTCCCAGCAAGTAGGGGAAAACGATGCTCGCATGACTCACGACGACCGCGGTGTGAGCCTTGTTGCGCACATGGGCGACGTTTAGATCCATGCCCACTGAGAACATGAAGAGACACACACCGACCTGGCTGAGCAGCTTGATGGTGTTGAGAGAATTAGCCGGGAAGACAAACTGGAAGAGGTCTGGAGTGAGCAGACCAAAGAGGGAGGGCCCAAGCAGAATGCCCGCGGCCATCTCACCCACCACTGAAGGTTGTCCCATGAAGGTGAACAGCTTCCCTACGATCCTGGAGATGGCGATGATCACCACCAGCTGGAGGAAGAGCTGGCTGAGCGGGTGCTTGAAGTTCTCCTTCAGATTCGCCACCATGGCCTCTCCAGCCGATAGCGAGACCGCAACGGCGGCGGCCGGATGGGCTGCTGCTACTGCGGCGGGAGCGACTGATCCTGCAGGGCCGCTGATTGGAGCCGGGGCGGGTAGATCTGCTCCTGCGTGAATCACCGCAAAGATGGCGGCCGTGACAATCGTCAGGATCAGGACATAAATCACGGTGATGCGATTCATGGGAAGGGAGAGTAGGAGGGGAGTGGAGAGAGATTGAATGAAGAAGCGCGAAAAAAGGCCCGCCTCCTCTATTGGAAAAGGCGGGCCCCGAATTCGTCAAAATGATCAGGATGCGGCGGCCAGTTCCGGCGATCTGACCTCGGGTTCGCCGAGGGGGAGGTCGTCCGGCAGGGGTACCAGCTCGCGGATCTGATCCCAGAGGACGCTGTAGTCCTTGTTTACATCGCCGCTCAGACAGTCGGTTACGGAACCCTGGGCATCCGGGTGATTGCGGATGAGCTTGCCGAAGCTGAAGTTGGGATCGTAGAAGGCATACACGAGCTTGCGCATGTTCTCCACACCCTGGCGCAGCTCTTGCGAATACTTGAGGAATCGTCCGGGGCTGAGGTCATTTTCCTTGAGGCCCTTGCTGACTTCCTCTCCTGCAAGGACGCCGCTCTTCATGGCGAACATGAGGCCGCTGCTGAACACGGGATCGAGGAAAGCAAAGGCGTCACCCACGAGGAGGAGACCGTCGCTGCCGCAATGCTTGGCGTGGTGCGTGTATTCGCTGGTGATGTAGTACTGTCCGACCTGCTGGCCGTGGGACAGGGATTCCTTCACCCACAGGTTTTCCTCCACTTCACGCTTGAAGATCCCTTCAGGGTCCTTAATGCCGTCGCGGGAGAGGTATTTGCCCTCCGCCACCACGCCTACGCTGACCATGTCATCATGCTGGGGGATGTGCCAGAACCAGCCTTTGTCCTTCACAAACGCGACGGTGGTCTGCCCTTCATCGATGCCGGGTTCACGACGGGAGCCTTTGTAGTAGGTCCAGACGGCCACCTTGTTCAGGTAGGGGTCACGCACCTTCCAGCCGTTGCGCACGGTGGTGAAGGCTTCCTTGCCTGTGCAGTCCAGCGTGATGCGGGCGTAGTAGTCAGTGATCGTACCGTCATGGCTCTGGGCACGCACACCAATGACTTTCAGATCTCCGTCACGCAGCAGTTCGAGGACTTTGGTCTGCTCCTTCACCTCCACGCCCTTCTCACGGGAGTTGTCGAGGAGGATCTGGTCGAACTCCGAGCGCAGCACCTGCCAGGTGGAGGCCACGGTGTCCTTGTCATAGCGGTTGAAGAAGTAGAACGGCTGGCTGGTGCGGCCATGAGGGGGCACGAAGCAGACGCTGTACTTGTTCACAAAGTGGGACTTCTTCATGCGCTCCACCAGCCCCAGACGCTCCAGCGGGAAGTAGGTGAAGGGAATGAGGGACTCGCCAATGTGGTAGCGGGGGAACTTCTCCCGCTCCAGAAGAAGCACCTTGTGACCTTCCTCCGCCAGAATGGCTGATGAACTGGAACCTGCCGGACCGCCGCCAATGACAATGACATCGTATGCGCTGCTCATGCCTCATTGTGGAGGAGGTCTTTTAATGCCGGAAATGATATTTTGGCATGGGTGTTATGCCGGGTTGATATGAAGGGTCAAGGGGTAAGGGAAGAGGGATAAGCAGGGCTCCGAGCGCGTTTAGGGGCCTGAACCAAGCACCAGGAACTAAGAATCAAGAACTTTTTAGGCCTTATGCTTCTCCATCCACTCCTTGCCTTCTGGGGTGTCGCTGAAGAGGATGCTGGGGACGTTGCGGATGCCGCTGCGATTCCCTGAGCGTTCTTCGCGCTTGGTGATGACAATGAGCTCGTCACAGAGGCTGAAGGCGTAGGGGATGTTGCCGCTGGACATCGAGAACACGCCCTGGAGGTCGAGTTCGCCGATGGCCCCGATACAGTCCTGAATGCGCTCGCCGGAGAGCTTGGAGAAGGCTTCGTCGATGGGGACGAGGGCGAGGGAGGGCTCCTTCCAGCGGGTCTCATGCCGGTTGTAGGCATGGAGGTAGCTCGCCAGGATGGCGACGAAGTAGGGGCTCTGGTTCTCGCCCCCGCTCATCTTGCGGCCCTGCTTGTCCACATCGATGGGCGGGGCATCCGGGTTGTGGATGTCCGTGACCTGTAGCTTGTAGTCGTAGTACTGGCGGTAGTCCAGGAGGCGGGCGGCCTCGGGAGTGTTGGCGTTGTGGACGAGGGTATGGAGGAAGGCGTCCAGCGCCTGGCGGAGCTCGCCGCCGATGCTGTTGTAGAACAGACCGTCCTCCTGGTGAAGCGCGTTGAGGTCGATGAGTTCGCGGTAAAACTTGAAGTCCGGGTTGGGCTCGCGTCGGATCTTGTAGAGGTCGCGTCCGATGGGGCGCTTGAGCTGCTTGTTGAGGAGGAAAATGATGTCTTCGACGCGCTTGAGCGCGCGCTGCATGCGGCTGAGGACCTGGGTGCGGAAGAGCGTTTCCCAGCGGGCTTTTTCAGACTGGGCCTTCTTTTCGTACTCGATGATGCTGGCGCCTTCGATGCGGGCGAGGACCCGCTCATACGGTGCGGCGGTCCGGCCGTCTTCGGGCAGGTCGTCGAACTTGGGCTGGAAGGTCTTCTTGAATTCCGTCATGGCCTGCTTGAGGTCACCTTCCGAACGGATGGCCTCCTCACTGGCGGCGGCGCGGGCTTTTTCGAACTCGCGGGCCATGACGTCCGATACCATGTACCGGTTGCGCATCTCCTCGCGCCAGGTGCGAAGGCGTTCCAAGTGCAAGGAAATATCCACCTGCATCTTGGTGCGGGTGAAGGCCTCCAGGCTTTCATTGAGCTCCTGGCGACGCTTGTCCAGCATCTTCTCCGTCTGCTCAATCTCGCGGTGGCTGCCTTTGCCGACGATGTCGAGCTTCTCGCTATTCCACGCACGGATGCGGGGCTGCCATTCCTCCGCCTGCTCGGCGATGGAGGAGTACGCGGAGGTGTCCAGATCGGCGAGGGTGCGACGGGCTTTGTCCAGGTTGGACTCCATCTCGGGCAGCGTCTCGAGCTTGCTGAGATCCTGCACCATGCTGTTGTGATCCGGGATCATCTGGGGCAGGAGGTTGATGGAATCCTGCACCGCGCGCTCGATGGGCTCCAGCCGGCGGATCTGGGCCTCCACTTCCTTCAACTGGCTGGCCTTGATATCGCGTTGGCGTTGCAGACCGCGCTGACCGATGAAGGGCAGACCGTCGTAGTGACGGGCGCGGCGGGCCTGGGCATCGCGCAGGGTCAGGCCGTCTGGCAGGATGGCGGCGGAGTGCTTCTCCAGTTCTGCCAGCGTCTCCACGCAGATCATGCCGCCAAAGAGGTGGTCCAGCATGGCGCGAGCCACGGCGTCGCTGGTCTCTATCTTCTCAGCGAGGGAGCCCGGCAGGACCTCGCGTGACAGGGCCAGCGCACGACGGGGGTGAATGAGGGACTCGGCCGCTGCGAGCACGCTCTGGGAGGCGGGCTTGAGTTCGTGGTAAATCTTCAGTGCGTCCTCGTAGTGCTGCTCGGGCACCACGATGGAGAACTTGTCGGTGAAGGCCACTTCCAGCGCTTCGCGCCAGCGTTCGTCCGTCACTTCACAAAGGTCACGCAGAGCCCGAGCGGTGGGCTCGCCGGGGAGGCGGGGGAGCCGCTCATTGAGCGTGTGCAGCAGCGGCTGTGGGATCGGCGGCAGGCCGGAACGCAGGGCGGTGAGCTGCTGGCTGAGCTCTTCCTCATGACGACGCAGGGTCTGGAGCTTCTGCGTCTCGTTGCTGACGGAGCGGCGCAGGTCCTGGCAGAGTTGCTCCGCGGCGGCGCGCACGGCGGAGAGGGCATTGAACGTCGCGTGGGCTTCGCAATCATCCAGGGTACGGATGGCCTTTTCCATGGCACGGCCATCCAAGGGGGCCACGATGGAGGCGGCTCGCATCTTCTCCAGCCACTCGCGGGCGTTGTCCACGCGGCGGCGCAGGCGGTCTTCTACTCGCGCTTGCAGGCTACTGAGGCTTTCTACACGGCCTTCCAGCTCTTTGACCTGGGCGCTGAGCTGGCCGTAGAGCCGGCCTTCGGAGGTCTCATTCAGCACGGCCAGCAGACGCTCACGCTCGGCAGTGGCTTGCTGGATCTGGCGGTCCAGTTCGTCCAACTGGGCCTGTTCCGCAGCATGGGCCACCTTCAGATCTGCCAGTCGCTTTTCGCCGCTCTCCACCAGTTGCTTGGCGTGCTCATGAGAGAGCTCGCCATGAAGATAGCGGGCCACATCGCGATCACGGATGGAGGACTCGAGTTTCTGAGAGAGATCACGGATGCGCTGCAACCGCTCCAACTGGGCGCGGAGGGATTTGAGCTCCTGCTCATAGGATTGGAAATCGCGATAGCTGGCGGTGACATCCTCCACAGGCACCGACTCCCCAGGGAGCACGAAGCGACGGCAGAAGTCGTCGAAGCTCTTGAGGTTGGTGAAGGACATCGCGCTGGGCAGCAGGCGGTCCAGCACCTCCCGGTTGAAGTTGAGGTGCTCCGGGTTGCTCATGTCCCGCAGATACTCGCGGGAGGAGGAGAAGGTGCGCCCGGCGCGAGCGTCGATGAGCGCGCGAAAGGCGGGCAGCTCGCTGGGGCGCTTCTTGCCATCCAGCCAGGCGGTGAGGAAATCGGCCCGCTCCAGACTGCCTTTGCAGAAGAAGGGGGTGATCTGGCCGTCGTTCTCGCTGGCGTTGCGGAACTCGATGCGGAGGCCCCAGGTTTCGATGCGCTGGCCGCCGGGCCAGGTGAACTCCAGCGCCACGTAGGTGGTGGCCCCTTTGTCACGATAGTAGGTGGGCTGGCCGTTTTCCTCCCGCTTGGTATCGAGCAGGCAGTAGCCTTTGAGTGTGCGATCACTCTGGGTGCCGGTGGCACTGCGGTTGAAGTGATGGCGGGCCTTCTCCGGGCCTACCAGCACGAGCATGACCAGGTCCATGAGGATGGACTTGCCGGATCCGGTGAGGCCGGCGAGCACGAGGTTTCCTTTAACCGCCAGGCTGTCCTGGTAACCATACCAGTTCAGCGCGTGGATGCGCGTGAGCTGGATGGCGCGGCTGGTGCGGGAGTTGGAGCCGGGCAGGGAGGCTCCGGAAAAGTCCGGGTCATCCACGGCAGTGTCTCCAGGGGCGGCGGGCATGGGAAAGGGAGGGGAAGGGGGACGAAAAGTGATTTACGCCGGGAAGTCTTCTTCCTCGGCCTGCAGAGAACCGGCGGCGGGAGTTCCTGCTGCGCCTTCGAGATCGGTTGTTTCCTCTTTCTTGAAGACCGCCGCGCTACGGGTCCAGTCTGCCAGGTCCTGGAAGGGGACGACGCGGCGGATGGCGGGCAGGACCTCGATGCCGGAGTCTTCAAAGGGCTCGGCCAGCGTGAACCGGATGAGATTGAACCGGGCGGCCTGACGCAGGATCTCCCGCATGCGGGTGCGAGTGGGCAGGCTGGCGAGGTCGGGCAGGAGCTGGTCCTTGAGCAGGGAATTGAGCTCGCTCACACTGATCAGGGCTTGTGTCTGGCCTTCATCCCGCCAGCGCACGTCCCCAGCATACCAGAGGGCCAGCCAGATCAACGTCGCGTCCTGACGAAGCCGAAGCTGCAGGCTGGCGATGCGCGGCAGGGCCTGGACCATGCGTTCCTCATGCAGCAGGGCGACATCCAGTCCCAAGAGAGTGGCGGTCTCCCTCAGCCATTCGAAGTTCTGCCGACACCAATGATAGAGCGCCGACTGGCCGGCCTCAAGCCCGAGGATGGACCCATGCGTGAGCAACTCCTGCAAAGCATCTCCGAGCTGGGCACGATCCGCCTCCGGCAGCCGCAGGAGAGTCTCCGGCGGCTGGTCCACATGGAGGAAGTCAGGATCGTGGGTGGGCATGGGGAGAGAGGGAAAAGGGAAGAGGGGTAAGGGAGAAGGGCTGATTTGGCGCTGCTCGTTATTTTTTGATGAGCTTGAAGCGTTCGACTCTACCGCCGGGGAAGGGATCGAGGGTGGGGGATTCTGTTTCCTCGATCTGGCGGTCGGTTTCGAGGCGGTAGCGGGCGTCGGGAGACTCTGCGTGGAGGATGAGGGCGAGGAGGTCGGCGGTGCTGCGGGACTCCTCCCAAGGCAGGTCGGCGCTGGAGATGGCCGAGCCCTTGCCGCCAGGCATGTCGGCGACAAAAGCGTTGGCCCGGCGGACGGAGAGGGATTCCTTGAGCGCGCGCTCCATGTCCCGCAGGCCAGCATCGCGGTCCTCGTCGGAGAGTTCCTCGTCCGCCATGGCTTCCTGTTCCTGGGCAGTGCGGCGCTGAGGAGGCTCGTACAAGGAGTCGCGTCCGGCGGGGATCTGGGCTTCGGGCATGCGGCACGGGGGCAGCTCGGGTTCGAGCTCCCAATTGCCGGTGAACCGACGGCCTTTGAGCATGCGATTGACCTGCTCAAAGAACTCCCGCATTTCGCCGCGACGCTCACCGGTGACTTCCTGCAGATAGCGGAAGCGGGCCAGGGAGCGTCTGGTGAAGTCAGCGGTGCGGCGGTCGATCTCGTCCGCCATGGGCAACACCATTTCCAACAGGCGGGAGAGTTCGTCCAGGGTGTTGCGCACCTTGGCCCGGGCAGTCTCCGCACTCATGCCGTCGTGGCGGCGCAGATACTCCGTCTGCATGGCTGCCATGGTGTCGAAGGAGTCCATCAGGCGCTCGCCAATACGGCGGACCGCATCCGGCAGACGCGTGGGCAGGCGGGCGCGGACCAGCTCGGCGTAGCAGGTGTGGGCCACCTCCTCGGCGTATCGGTCGAAGACCATCTCCAGGTTGCCCTTCAGGGTGTCTTCCTCAAGCTGCCTGCGAGTGAGGCGCTGCACGGATTTCTGCATGGTGCGCAGCTCATTGAGACCCTGCCGCGCGTAGCTGAGGCAGTTCTCCACCGTCTGCCAGGGGCGCTCGATGATCTCCACTTCGTTGAAAAGGAGAGCGCAGACAGCCAGCAGTTTGTCCGTGAAGACGGCAGCGTCCGGGAAGGCGATCTTCCGCAGGGCCATCATCATGGTGGAACTGTGAGCGTCGAAGTACACCCGACGCTGCCAGTCCCGGCGAGGGGGCTCCTCCAACCAGCGGCAGCGGACGAGGTGGTCCAGGACTTGGCGGGCCTTTTCCCGGGCGGTCAGGCTGATCGCCTCCAGATCTTCGAGCGACGCGGCCGGGGCAGGCTCGCCTTCTGGTGTGAGTGTATCCGGCTGAAATTCAGGGTGATCGGTCAGGATTTCGGCGATCATGGCGATCGCCTCCTCCCGGGCGAGCCCGTCTGGGCGCTCCTCAGATTCCCGGTCTAACGCCTCCAGCACGTCCACATACACCATCGCATTCTTCCCGCTCAAGACGCGGAAGAACGCCAGATCGCGGATTTCGCGAAGCAGGCTTTCAGAGAAGGGCAGCATGGTGGGGAGGAGAGAGGGGCGGGACAGGAAGGGAACACTTGGGCAGGGAGGGGGTCAAGTGCGGGTGAGGGGGAAGTCGGTGCGTAAGGGGCGGCGGCGGTGGTGGCTCCCTGGTGTCCGAGCTGTGCGGACCTCCTTGAGGCGCTGCAATGCAACAGGGTTCTCCTGTTGGCGTTACCCTGTGTTCAGGGGGCATCTGAGTATGTCGCGGTCATCAGGTACGGCACGGGATTTGTGAACGGAGCGCCCAAGCTCATCCCGGGTTCGGTGTCCCGCTTTCGAGTGAATGACCGATTCGAGGTGCTCAATGACGGGAGACCTGGAAATGCAACGTGATGACCCAGGGGACAAGCTTGATCGGTAGCTTGGTCGGTGACTTGGTCGGTACAGGCTTCATTTGAGGGCCGAAAGGCATGGTTCCGAACCTTCCTCAGTACCTCCAAGTCCATTCAAGGGTTTGGAACTTGGGGGCTTGATCTTCATGAGCCGGGATGAAAGCTGTGACGCTGCGGCCTTCGGCGTCTTCGACGACGACGAGTCGAAAGATCTTTGCAATCATGAACCAGGGTCTGCCACCTGGTTGAGAATACCTCGCGAATGGGGCGTGGTGTCAGGATGGGCCCATGCTTGAAAAAAATCCCGCAACCCGGCCCTCCAGCCATGGGGTCGTGCTGGAGTTGCTTTCCACGAACCCAACGTGTCCGCCAGAGGCCGGGACATCCAGCTCGATCCGTGCGTTGGCCTCAGCCTCGGCGAAGGGGAAGCATTCTGCGGGCAGGAACGGATCATTGCGTGCGCTGATGATGAGTGTGGGCACGGTGATGCGGGGGAGGAGAGGTTTGGAGCTGCAGCGGGCCCAGTAGTCGGCGGCATCGGCGAACCCATGCAGCGGGGCGGTGTAGCGGTCGTCGAACTCCCGGAAGGTGCGGATGCGGTACAGGCCTAGTACATCAAGCTTGCCGGGGAAACGGTGGTGTTTTTCCTCGATCTTGGCGATCAGGCTGACGAGGAAGCGATGCAGGTAGAGCTTGTTGGACCAGAGCAGGTCCAGCGTCCGGGCGCTGGCGGCGAGGTCCACGGGGCTGGAGATGGCTGCGCCCGCCACGACCTTGGGGTGGGGGGGCTGCTCGCCCAGATACTTCAGGGTGATGTTGCCACCCAGGCTGAAGCCGACCAGTGCTACCTGATCGTAGTCGCCCGCCTTGGCCTCAATCAGGGTGCGCAGATCCTGCGACTCCCCGCTGTGGTAGGAGCGAAGCAGGCGGTTGGGTTCGCCACTGCACCCGCGAAAATTCCAAGCCAGCACGTCCCAGCCTCGCTGATGGAGGGCGGCTGCCATCGTGCGGATGTAGAGCCCGTCTGCGGAACCCTCCAGGCCGTGGGAGAGCACTGCGAGCTTGCTGCCACTGCCAGGGCTGCGCAGCCAATGAAGATCCAGAAAGTCCCCGTCCTCCAGTTCCAATCTCTCCCGCACCCAAGGTACCTGCACCCCATGCGGGAAAACCACCGGCCAGATGGTCTGGGCGTGCCCGTTTGCCAGGAGCGGGTGCGGACGGAAGGTGGATTCAGTGAGGGGCATGCGGGAGCCCGTAACATCCACCCTCCGGGGCGTAGTCGTCAAATCAGGTCTGGAGTCAGGTGTCTGGCGGACTGGAGACTTTGATCAACCCATCTTCCAGACGAGGCGCAGGCCATCCAGCCGGAGCGTCGCCCCGGCGATGGCCTTGGCCAGTTCGTCCTTTTCTTTCCGCAGGGCTTCGACTTCCTCGGGCCGAACGTGGTCGTTGATCTTCTGCAGGTCCTCCAGACGGTCGATCTCGCTCTGAAGCTGCGCTTCCATGGCAGCGACGGCGGCCTCAGTGACCTTGGTCATCTGGGCGGCGGCCAGCTTCTTGGAGGTGGAGAGCATGCTGGGCAGCACTTTCTTCTTCACCACGCCGCGGTCCAGCAGCTTGGCGATGTCGCCGCGGTCCAGACGGGCAGGGCGGATGCCGTGGTCACCGGTGCGGTCTGCCTGGGCGTGGTCCACCGTGATGAGCACTGGTGTGACGGGGAGGAAGCGGTCAGCATGCAGGGCAGCTGGGGCGGTGCACTCCAGGATGTAGCAGGTCTCCAGGAGGAGGCCTTCGTTCCCAGATCCTTTCCAGATGCCGAATGCGGAGTTGCCCGTCTCTTTACCCAGAAGTTCGTCCAGCGAGCCGCGCACCAGGGGGTGATCCTGGCTCATGAAGGCGATGTTCTCGTGGGTGAGGGCGCGAGAACGGTCAAAGGTGATGGACAGGCCTTCTTCCGGCAGGCCAGGCAGGGCCACATCCACATTCTGCCCCGGGGCGATGAGGTAGGTGCGGTGGGTGAGTTCCTCGACCTGAAGGCCGAAGTGGTCCATCATCCGGATGAAGAATTCCTCGAACTCGCGGTCAGTGTCGAGCTCCTGGATCTGCTCAATGATGGCAGTGGCCTGGGGGATGCGGCAAGAGCTGAGTTCGAGGAGCCGGTCGTGCCCCTTCTCCAGCTTCTTGGTGATGAGCGTGCGCTGCTTCTTGGACTTTGTGATCAGCGAGGTCAGCTTTTTGGCATTGAAGGTCTCCTGCAAGGCCTCGAGATCGGCGGCCACCGCAGCGCGGACTTCATTGGCCCCGTGCAGAATGTTCTGGAAAGCGTCCAGCCCGTCATGGTACCAGCGAGCCAAGACTTCTGCCTGGGAGCCTGCCACATACGGCACATGGATGTGGATGGTATCCGTCTGGCCAATGCGGTCGAGGCGGCCGATGCGCTGCTCCAGCAGCTCCGGATTTTCCGGCAGGTCAAACAAGACGAGGTGGTGGGCGAACTGGAAATTGCGCCCTTCACTGCCGATCTCGGAGCAGATGAGCACACGGGCTCCGTCTTCCTCGGCAAAGTAGGCTGCATTGCGATCGCGCTGCAGCATGGACAGACCCTCATGAAAGAGGGCTACATTCACATTCAGTTCATGAATCAACAAGGTGTGGATCTCCTCCACGAGGTCCTTGGTCTTGCAGATGAGCAGCACTTTGGCCGGATCCAGCTCCTTGAGCTTGGCTGCGAGCCACTTCACCTTGGCAATCAGGCCCAGATCAGCGGCATCACTGTCTTCATCTTCCTCGTCCTCCGCAGCGGTCGCCTCCACCGTCAACTTGTAGAGTGCGGCCTCGCGCACAGGGAAACCCTTGAGCGCGGACCGTGTGTTGCGGAACATGACGCGCCCGGTGCCAAACTCGTCCAGCAGTTCTGCAACGAGCAGAGGGCGGGAGTCTTCATCACCAGCCGCAAGCGCTTCGCAGTGCTTTTTCACCCGCTCCGACTGTCCGCCAAAGAGTTTTACATCCGTTTTGCTGAGAGGCTGGCCGGACTGGAGGCGGTCAACGGCCTGTGCGACGACCTCATAGTGCTCCGCCTCTTGCAGGAACTTCTCGAGTGACTGATACCGGTTGGGATCGAGGAGTCTGAGCCGGGCGAAGTGGCCCTCTGGCCCAAGCTGTTGTGGGGTGGCCGTGAGCAGGAGCAGGCCGGGGCAAGTGGCGGCGAGGGATTCCACCAGGGTGTACTGCGGGCTGGCGGCCTGTGGGGTCCACTCCAGATGGTGGGCCTCATCCACCACCACGAGGTCCCAGCCGGCTTCTTGTGCCTGGAGGGAACGTTTTTCGTCACTCGAAAGGAAGCCCAGGCTGCAAATGACGAGCTGGCTTTCGAGAAACGGGTTCGCGGATTCATCATGCGATTCCAATGATTCGCAGCGAGCCTCATCAAAAATGTGGAAGAGCAGGTGGAAGCGTCGCAGCAATTCCACGAACCATTGGTGAACCAGAGCCTCTGGCACCAGAATGAGGATGCGGCCGGCGCGGCCGGTGAGATGCAGGCGGTGCAAGATGAGCAGCGCCTCGATGGTCTTGCCCAGGCCGACTTCATCAGCCAGCAATACACGAGGGACGAGACGGGTGCCTACCTCTGAGGCAATGAACATCTGGTGGGGAAGGAGGTCCACCCGGCCTCCTACGTAGCCGCGCACCGGGCTCTGGCGCATGCGGCTGCGGTGCTGGTGGGCCTTGATACGCAGATCATAAGTGCCCAGTTCATCCACCTGGCCGACAGTGAGGCGATCTTCCGGCTTGCTGAAGCTGATGGAGTCTGACAGCTCTGCCTCGGGAAGGTCGCGTTTGTCTGTCTTGTACACCAGCAGGCCGTTGGACTCTTCGACGCTGACCACGGTGAAGTCCTCACCGGCATGTGACTGCACGACGTCACCCTCTGTAAATCGCACGCGACGCAGGGGCGCGGACTTCAGGGCATACTGGCGGGTCTCAGCCGCAGCGGGGAAGAGCACTTCGAGCCGCCCGAAGGCTGCCTTTAATATGATGCCGAGTCCGAGTTCAGGTTCAGTGTCGCTAACCCAACGTTGACCGGAGACTGGCAGATCCATAGACATGACTGAGAAGAATGAGGGGCGGCACCTTAGCGGGCTAGCTGCAATGCTCAACCTTTCAACACCTCAATTCCCAAAGATTCATCTGGCGTCTCAGGGAGTTTCCTCTGAGAACGTAAGTCCTACCCCTATTGTGGGTTCGTAATGTCAGCAGAATTCCCGCTGAGTGAAGAGCTTGCCTCCGCACTCGCGTCGTACCATCCATCATCATGAAAGCTTGGCAGATCGCACAACCAACTGGCCCTCAAGGACTGAAGCTCACCGAGATCTCCACCCCTACGCCCGGCCCGGGCGAAGTGCTGGTGCGGGTGCGTGCGGTCTCGCTGAACTATCGTGACCTAGGGACTACGCGGCGTGAGCGTCCTGGAAATCTGCCGCTGCCGTTCACCATCGGTTCAGATTGCGCGGGGGAGGTGGCTGCTCTGGGGGCGGGTGTCACGCAGTGGAAGGAAGGGGACCGCGTGATCTCGGCCTTCTTTCAGAGCTGGCCTGCGGGTGGGATGACCCACACCATCATGAAGAGTGCTCTGGGGGGGCGCTGCAGGGAGTGCTGGCGGAGTACATGATTGCCCGGGCGGATGCACTCGTGCATCTGCCTGCCACGTTGGATTTTGCGGCAGGGGCGACTCTGCCGTGTGCCGGGGTCACGGCATGGAACGCCCTCGTGGGGCAGGGCCAGATGCTGGCCGGTCAGACCGTGCTCACGCTGGGGACGGGCGGGGTGTCCATTTTTGCCCTCCAGTTTGCGAAAGCGCATGGAGCGCGTGTCATCATCACCTCCAGCAGCGATGAGAAACTCGCTCGTGCCAGGGAACTGGGGGCTGATGAAGGGATCAACTACAAGACGACTCCTGACTGGGAGCGCCGGGTTTTTGAACTAACTCAAAAGACAGGGGCGGACCAGATCATTGAGCTGGGTGGCGCAGGCACCTTGCAGAAATCACTGGATGCCGTGCGTTATGGTGGGCGCATCAGTCTCATTGGCGTGCTCACGGGCTTCGAGGGGCTCGTCAATCCTTGGCCGGTGATCGCACGCAGCGTCACGCTCCAGGGTATCTATGTTGGCAGCCGGGTGCAGTTTGAGCAGATGAACCGCGCTATTGTGCAGAATGGCATCCAACCGGTGCTGGACCGCACCTTCGCGTTTGAAGATGCACCCGCGGCTTTCGAGCACATGGCGGCGGGAGCACATTTTGGCAAGATTGTGGTCAGTGGAAGCTGACTTCACGCGGGCTGTCGGCGGGAGTGAGCGTCGACGGTGTCCGCAAGTCACGCTTAATGGTACGAATGTGACTGCGTGAAGACATTGGCACGCCGGTGGCACGGCGGGTGCTTGAGGAGAATGTGCTGCATCGAGCCACGTCATGGCCGGTGCTGCATCTTTCAAGTCAGATCCGTTCAACCCCTGTTCCACTCACAAGACATGAACACGACCCTGCTCACCCGTGCCATTCGTCATCGTGCCTCCGCTGTCGCGGAAGGATTCTCTCTTCCTGAGGTCGCCATCGCGGTGGCCATCGCCTCCATGGGCATGCTCACACTGCTGGGCCTGATCCCCGCCGGCCTCGAAAACCTGCGTCAGGCAGGGGACTCCATCTCCTCCTCCCGCATCTGCCAGCAGATGATCGGTGAACTGCAATCCGCTGACTGGGGCGACAAGACCGGCAGCGGCGTGGGTTGGAGCAAGCTCGCCGATTTCCACGGAGCGGTGCGCTACTTTGACGGTGAAGGCACCCGCCTTACCGCCGGCAATGAAGGCGGGCTGTCTGGTACTCAAGGGCAAGCGCTCTCTTATGTGGCCAAGTTTGAGGTGGTGGACGCGGGTACCGCGCCCACGCTGCCTGGTGGCGGTGTTTCTGTGCGCTCTGACAGCCGCAAGGTGATCCTCCACGTGGCCGTGAGCCCGAAGGCCAACTTCGATTTCGACAAGGTAGACAGCAAACACGAGAAGGTGGCCTACACCGTCACGCGGCAGTTCTAAGGCGTGTTTGAACGATTTTGTGCTGGTTAAATGGTGTAACTTGGATGTGTGTGATGGATCAGCGAACCGATGGTGACGGTTCGTGTGAGCGCCCCCATGCGGTGAGCATGGGGGCGTTTTTTTGTGATAGGGGTGCGGCGGCTGGCCGCAGCAGACATGAATGCCTTGCAACCCCGCTGGGAGGGGCTTTTGTGAGGGTTGCCACTCATGAAATTTCGTGCCCTGCTCTCATTCTTCCTCGCTGCATTCAGTTCCGCAAAGGCGGATCCTGACTGGACCAGCGACCTGCGTGAAGACCTGCTGGAGCTGCACTACTCTGGGGCCGCCTCAGGAATTTCGGCCGTATGGGAATGGCGTCTCAACGTGCCGGGCGCGGGAGAGAATGCCTCCTGGCAGGCTTTGCCTGAGGCGGACAACGAGGGGAAGTTCAAACTCGTGGTTCCTACCCCAGACGTGGGATGGGAGAGCCTGGAGATTCGGGCGCGAGAGGGTGAAACCGTGCGTTTGAACCGTACCTGGGTTTGCGAACCCCATGGCCCTCTGCAAATGCTCACCCCCACGCGGATTGATGCGCTCCCGGATCCGGATCGCAAGGTCTGGCAGGAGTATCTCGCCCGCTCGAAGCGTTTGGCTCTGCAGGAGCGCAGAGCGCTGGCCCTCGAGGGCCGTAAACTCGGACAAAGAGTCTCAACCCCGGCTCCGGAGGACTCCAAAGAGTTTGAGTTCGACGATGAGAAGATGGATGTGGCCTGGTACGCCACGGCGGAGGCTGCAAAGCTGGCCGACATTGTGTTGACCTACCAGACGCCCTCCGGCGGCTGGAGCAAAGCGGTGGACTATGCCAAAGGGTCCCGCAAGCCAGGCACACACTGGACCAGTCAGGACGGGAAGGGCTGGCACTACTGTGGCACTCTGGATAACCGTGCGACCACGGAACAGATCAAGTTCCTGGCCCAGGTGGCGCAAGCACACGGGAGGGAGGACTGCCGTGTGGCCACGCTGCGCGGCATCGACTGGCTGCTCGCAGCGCAGTTTCCCAACGGGGGCTGGCCCCAAGTTTATCCCCTCGAACCCGGCTACCATGAGGCCATCACCTTCAATGACGGGGCGGTGACCCATGCGCTGGAGGTGCTGCATGCTGTAAGCCACGGCGATGCGCCATTTGACTGGGTGTCGGCGGAGATCCGGCAGAAAGCGCAGGCGGCCTTTGATCGCGGGTTGAACTGCCTTCTGACCTGTCAGGTGCGGCTGAATGACGTGCGTACGGTTTGGTGTGCCCAGCATGATCCGTTGACACTCGTGCCCGTGGCGGCCCGGTTGAAAGAGCCCCCATCTCTGAGCGGGGGGAAAGCGCCGTGATGCTTCGTTTCCTGATGCGCAAAGGACCGCTCACCGAGGAAATGCGCGGGGTGGTGAATGATGGCATTGCCTGGTTGGAGTCCAAAAAGATCATTGGTCTCCGCAGGATCAAGAATGAGAAGGGGCGTACGGATTATGTGCAGGATCCTTCCAGCACCGAAGTCCTCTGGGCCAGGTTTTACAGCCTGGAGAGCGGTCTGCCCATCTTCCCGGGCGCTGGCGACGGGGTGGTGTATGCCACCTATCACGAAATGGCACAGCACAACAAGGTGGCCTACGACTACTTCACGAACAAACCGCGTGATCTGAAGGAGAAGGAGTGGGCCAAGTGGGAAAAGCGCTGGAAACAGGGCAAATAAGCGGCTGCGAACGGCGGGGGAACGGGGTGACGATGTAATTTCATCGAATGCACCCTCATGCCTGGATAGAGGAGCCACATGTGATTACAAAGAATGGTCGAAGTGGCATGTTTGATGCAAAATGCCCTCAGACACAAAGTGAGTTGAGCACGGCTTTTCCCGCCGTTTTCTGGAATTGCATGCTGCTTGCTGGCCGCATTTTGCAGGATAGTTAGCTGCCAAACCGTGCAGTAATCATAGTAACTGATACATTAGTGACAGTATGACGGCATAAGAAAATGAGTGGCATGAAGGGTGCTTTGACAGGGGTGACATACGAGACCGGGCAACCCCTGTTTATTCGCAATGAAAGAAATCACCCCTGTCAATCAACGCGTCTTCGGAGCAAAAAGGCGTCGCGGCATCGCCCTCATCACCGTGGTTTCCGTACTGGCGCTCATGACGCTGCTGACGGTGGCCATGTTTTCAGTCTCTCAAACGGAGCTGGCTTCTTCGAATCAACAAACGTATCAGGAGCGTTCCCGAGAGCTGGCGGACTCCGCAGTGAACGTGGTCATGGATCAGGTGTGGCAGGCCACCAAGCGCAAGGATGAGGGGGCGGCGAATGGAAAGCGTTATCTATGGTCCTCCCAGCCGGGCGCCGTGCGGCGGTACACCACTGAGGGCGCGTTTGATTCTGGTTACAAGCTCTACTCCAGCTCCCAGATGGTCGTGCGGGGTGCGGAGCGAGCCATGGTGGATGACAAGCCGCCAGTAAGCTGGAACATGAGTCCAAATCGGTATGTTGATCTCAATGAGCCCGTCATTCGGCCAGCCTCGGACGGGGCGGGGACGCCGCATCTCTACTTTCCCATTCTGGATCCGCGCGCCTATGTGCGGTCTGAAGAAGCAGTGGAGAACAACAACAATGTGGAGGGGTTTTACTACTCCGCCGGGGTGAATGGCGTCGTGGATCCTCTTTCGTCCACAGCGGCCACCAGCCTGGATGCCCGCCTGCCCATGCCGGTGGAGTGGATGTATGTTCTGAAGGACGGCACCTTTGGGGTGCTGGACAGCGCGAACCGGTTCATCAAGCCCGATGGCAGTCTGCTCAGCGACACCGAGGGGCGGGTGAACCCGATCTCCGGGCGCGTGGCCTTCTGGTCGGATGATGAATCCTGCAAGCTCAACATCAACACGGCGAGTGAGCCCACTTACTGGACGGTGCCATCGCTGTTCCATGATCGGGACCTGTGGTGGGCGTACTACCAGCCCACTTCACACGAGTTTCAGAGGTATCCTGGGCATCCGGCCACGGTGGCTCTCAGCACGGTGTTCTTCCCCAACAGGCCCATGGACCTCTATGGACGCAGCGGCACTGATCCCGCTTACCGGGAGATTCTGCAACGCAAGGAGACGATCTATAAGCTCACCCCCAAGATCAATTTCGGTGGGTCCAAAGCGGGCACGGTGCCCTACTGGAAGTTTGTGGACAACTACACGGGTACGGGCGGTACGTACAAAGACTCCTCTTTGTACAACAAGTATCTGTCGCTGGTGGATTCCATCCAGGAGCGTCTCTATGCCTCGGTGGATGAGTTGTACTTCGCAGATGGATTTGAAAGCGGCCGCCGGAAGCTGAGCTCGTACGTGAATGGTTCCAACGGCGCGGCGACGGCCGATCCCTTCTTTGTCCAGCCAGGACAACCTGTTGAGGGCAAGGTGAACCTGGAACGTCTGCGCTTCTTCCTCACCGCGCAGAGCCGTATGCCTGAGACAAATCTCTTCGGGTTGCCGCGCATCGCGGCGTGGCCGGTGGCGGACGAGGGCGGGCTGGAATATGAGGCGGGCAAGGCCGTGCTTGGCGTGACCAACCCCAAGGATTTTCGTACGGGTTTTGACCAGTTGATCGCCTTTTGCTCATCCATGGGGAAGACGGGGAACAGCGGAGAAGATAGCTACTTTTTCCGTAGAAAGTGCGCCTACAGCCCTACGAGAGACATTGAGCTGACTCGCAACAAGGCGCTGATTGGTTATCTCTTCAGTCTCATGGAGCAGAAGTATCCGGGAGGAGCTTCGTTCAAGGACAAGTACCCCCAGGACTACAAGCAGATCCTGGTGGAGATCTTCGACTACGTGCGCTCCACGAACCTGTACGACGGCTTCCTGGCCCCATCCAAGGAAGATCTGCAGAAGGTCAGTGGTACGTACGACCGGGACAAGTACGCTACCAGCACGGGCATGGGGACGAAGGGCCTGCTTGAGCCCACTTACGACGGATTCATGTACGCGGAACGGCCCAAAACGTTCAAGACCTACACCTATGACCGTGCGAGCTACGCATCCACACGTGGCGCCACAGGACAGGCGTACACCGAGCGTCTGGTGGAGACTTCATTCCCCGGTCACGGCATGGTGGCACCTTCGCTCTACAAGGACGGACCTGAAACCTATGTTGGATTTGGGCGGTTTGTAGCGCTTTCGGAAGTGGGTTTTCAGTTCATCTGCACGGCGGACGGCGCGACAGACAAGGGCAGCTATGTGAATCCTGTTGCAGACGGTCCGAACTGGAAGGAGCCAGCAGAAGGAGCTTCCGATCGCAAGGTGAGTGGTGGTCGAACGGCCCTCAAGATGGAGCGGTACAATCCGAAGGATGCCACCAAGGAGGAGGCGGGAACGGCGGTGCCCAAAGAGGACCTCGATCCCTGGTACAAAACCATGAAGAAGCAATTCTGGTACTCGAACTATCCTCCCAGGCCAACGGTTGAAACGATGCAGAACTACTACGGCGTTGATACCGATCTGGACGATCAGAAGCCCAATAGTGTCTACAACCATCCTGGATGCAAACCAGAGAACTGGAATGTCACGTTGGAATCTGGTGCTCCTCCCCTGAAGCCCACGGAGAGACGAGTGCAGGGCATGCTGGTGATGAAATTCTCCATGCCAGCTCCCGGCTTCAGCCTGATGAACCCTGAGTTTACCGTGAAGGTGGAGGGATTGAAGAATATGCAACTCGCCGGCATGGATCTCTATGACAGAGTGGGTGCAGCGGAGTTCGAGTGGAAGTCCAACCACGAATTCTTCAGTGCACAAGACAGCCGCCCTTTCGGCGGAGCGGCCAGCAGCTATGCCATGACCTTCAACCGGCGGGTGGGATCCAAGACCTTGGGTGTGCTTGCTGATGCCAAGTACACATCCGGGGGCGGATCACGCTCTACCGGCGTGGCACCGGCACCGCATTTTGGCACCCGGAACCTGGACATTACGACCAAGTTTCTCACGGTGCCTGTCGTGGACGGCTCGGGAAATGAGGGGATGATGGACTTCTCCGGCGGGCGTCTCACCATCAAGATCTATTCAAGTCACAATGCCAAGGCTGAGGATCTGGTCCAGACCGTGAATGTGGAGATTCCACGAACCAGTGTGCCAGTGCCGCAACTTGTGACCGTGAGTACTGACTACAAGCAGTTTCTCAGCGGGGGCACACTATACAAACAAGAGGCCATTCATGCACCCAGGTGGTGGGCGTTCAACTATTGCGGGGCCTTGCGCAGGTTCACGGGCTTTTGGAACAACGGCACCAAACGTTGGACTGTGCAGTCGCGAGTGGATGACTTGAACACGTCGTACACGACTGACTTCCTCACCAATGGACGGCTTTTTGTGCCAACAACCTTGTCCACTCCTGCCATATATGCGCCGGTGGGTCTGGATGGGGTGCCCCGGTGGGCCAGCACCCTCTGGGCGTTCGACCCGAGTAGCGGCTTTTTCAGCAATGCACTGCTCAATCCAAGCAGCCCGGCGGCAGACGTGGCCACGGATTGCATGTCTGATACCAAGTACTCCGACACACAGCCGGAGAACGGAGCTGTGCGGGATTCCCGCGGGCAGGACACAGTGTTTACCATGGTGGCATCCCACGGTGACTCCCGCCTTCTTGCCGCCAAAACAGACGTTACTGCCAGCGACTGGGCTCCTCACCCCCGTACTGCCACCCTGGGGAAGATTGGCACGGGTCCAGGTAACGTGGGGACTTACAAGCAGTATGTCGCCCACAGCCTGAGTCGTTACTATTCTGATCGTGAACCTGGCTATGATCGTGGATTGAGCTCCACCCGCCTGGTGCCGGGGGCCAACTATGGTGTCGCCCGCATACCGGACCTTCCCACCAACGCCTCGGCCACAGAATTGGCTGCCAGGTACGGGGACTTCGACAACGGCATCAGCGACCTCCGCGACGGGGCCTACATCAACAAGCCTGATGAGGGGAACACTCACATCTCATTCCGCATCACGAATGACTCGGCCTCCACCATCCGCATGCCGCTGGCCTATATGGGCACGTGGACATACGGTGAGCTTTCCTCCGCATCAGGAGAGAGCTTCATGTCGCCCAACCGCATGATGCCCTCCCCGGGCATGTTCGGGTCCCTTCCTACAGGGGTGCGTGCCGGAGATCCTTGGCGGACCCTGCTCTTCCGCCCCAACGTGGTGACGGCCAATGGTGCCCCGGGCGATCCGATGAAACACCCCGGTGCGGCGGCATGGCAGGGTGGGGTGAGTCCGGCAGATCACTACATCATGGATCTCTTTTGGATGCCGGTGGTGGAACCGTACGCCATTAGCGAGCCATTTTCGACCGCTGGCAAAGTGAACATCAACTATCAGATCGTGCCGTTTCACTACATCAGGCGGGCGACAGGGCTCCATGCTCTGCTGAAGGGTGAGATGCTCAAAGCCGTGCCAACGGCAGATGCGCCGAATTACTTGTCGGTGCCGGGGGCTTCCCAATTCGTCGCCACTTCTGACGGCTACACCTACAAGCAGCCTTGGACGGATCAGGATGGCAGGTTGTCCGACACCGGGCAGGCCACCAAGAAATACTGGCACCGTGAGCTTGAAGCGGAAAAACGTGGTGCCAGTGGTGAGATTGTGGGAGGCGTCCTCAAGCAGTTCGAAGATCGCTTTGCCATGCTGCCAACCACGCCGGCTGCGACGCGGGGGCTCTTCCGAACCGCCAGCCAGATCTGTGAAATCCACCTCATACCCAAAAAGATTCCAGGCTCTTCAGGAGATGTGGATCTTACTGGGGGAGACGGAACCGCAGATGCGCAAACGCCTGCCTACACTGTCTCAGATATGGAGGAGTTTTGGAAGAAGCGTCGCCTCACTGGCGACAACACGCGGGAGAGGCCCTATGCCAACATCTATGGAAAGATCACCACGCAGAGCAACACCTTCCGTGTGCACTATCGCGCGCAGGTCATCCGCAAAGCCCGGTCATCCACTCCCACAGAGTTTGATGCCAATCGCGACAATGTCCTTACCGACTTTCGTGGTTCCACTGTGATCGAGCGGCGCATCGATCCCGCAGATTCCCGCATTCCTGACTATGGTGCCAGTGCCAATCCGCTCGATCTGCCTTCGTTGGAGGATTTTTACCGGTTCCGCGTGTTGGAGGTAAAGCGGTTCATGCCCTGACCGCGCCCCGCATATCACAGTGATTTCAAGCCGCCCCGCCTCTGCTGCTGAGCAGATGGCGGGGTTACTTTTTTTGAAGTTGCCACACAAATGTGCTGACTGATCGGATGGTGAATAAGGCGGGTGTTGGTTTGGGGATCTCCTGATGTGGCATCGGGGGTGCCTGTCTGAGATGCTCAATATTGCGAAAAATCAGCTCAATGGAGCCTTCTTGTCTTTGCTCATAAGGAGGTTGCTCATGGTGAGGCGTCCTGGTGGAGTGGTGAACTGGCGACGGTAAAATGACCGCTAGTCACCGCAAGTGGTACGAATATGACAATGGCGGGAAGGCGGAGAAACGGTGGCACGCGGCCTGCTTTGAAGAAAGGCGGTTCTGACTCCCACCATGCAAAACCCCACTTCATTCAAGTCGCACGGTTCCGGCCCAACCCGTGGTTTCACCCTGGTGGAGCTGCTGGTGTCATTCAGTGTGCTGGCCATACTGCTGTTAGTAATTTCATCGATGCTGGAGCATGTGCAGCGGGCCTGGCGTCAGAGCACGGCCAAGGTGTCTTCCTTCCGCGAGGCGCGGCGTGCATTCGATCGTATTACCCATGCCCTCAGCCAGGCGGACCTCAATCCCTACCTCTGCTACAGGTATGACGGAAGCACCAACCCGCTGCTGCCACCCGGGAAGGGGGCCAACGAAGCTCCCTCTGGCTACGTGCGATACTCCGAGCTTCAGTTCGTCACAGGGCTTTCCTCATCCGGGGCGTCGCCCCAGCTTACTTCACTGGCAGAGTCGTTGTCACCGGGGCATGCGGTGTTCTTCCAGGCTCCGCTGGGGGATTCCAAGGACTACCGGCTGCCGACCTCTCTCAATGGCTGCGGCTTCTACATCAAGTTTGGAGACGACTCCGCCCTCCGTCCGGACTACCTGGCCGCGCTGGGGAAGCCGCCCTCCTATCGGTACCGGATGTATGAGTACCGGTCACCCACCGAGCGGAACCGTGTGTATGATCCCACGCTGAAAACTGGATCCGCAGCCTGGTACGGAGACTTTGACCAGAATGCACCGCTGCGCAGCCGTGCGATCGCGAACAACATCCTCATGCTGGTGATCTCACCGCAGCTCTCACCGAGTGATGCGGAGACTGCCCGGGTGGCGGCCACGAGCATCGCTCCATCCTACACCTATGACAGTCAGTACGGCGCGACGCTGCCCAGCCGGCCCCAACTTTCCACCGACTACCAGCTTCCGCCGCTGGTGATGATCACTCTGGTGGCCATGGACGAAAGTTCCGCGATCAACATGCAACTGGACGCGGGATCCAACCCACCGCTCCAGCGGGAACTTTCCCAGTCGTCGCTGTTCCGAAACGCAGCCCGCTATGCCACAGACATGGAGACGCTTACTGGCCTGCTGGTGGATCGGAAGGTCAATTTCCGCGTGTTTACGGCCACGGTTCCCATCCGCTCCTCCAAGTGGGGGGCTGGCACGGGGACCTGACGGCTTCCGTCAAGATAACGGGACCTTTCCAGTCAAGACTCCAATGGTTATGATGAAATCACATTCTATTTGTGGAACCCGCAACCATCGCGAACCCGCCAATGGGTTCACGTTGATCGAACTTATGGTTGTCGTAGCGGTCGTGGCGCTGTTGTTGGCTCTGGTCATGCCCGGGTTGATGGGGACGCTGGGTGCGTCCAAGCTCACGCAGGCGGGGGACAAGATGGCCGGGTTCCTCTCCGAGGCACAGAGCCGGGCCTATGGTCAAGGGCGTCCCGTGGAGGTTCGTTTTTATCGCGTACCTTCTGCGGAAGATTCCATGCAAGGAGCTCCTGCAGGAGGTTTTTTTCGAGGTGGATTGATGCTGGAGTATTTCCAGCCTGGTGAAACGGATCCTCGCACGGGTACCGCTGCCCTGGCCCGTCCTCTGGCCGTCGTGCGTCAGGCCATGGTGGTGCTGCCCGAGGGCACGGCCATGTCTGAGGATGCCCAGATGTCCACCTTGCTGGGGCTGGCGACACGTCCTTCGGGTCAGAATGCGATGGTGGTCGAGACCGTCATGAAGACAGCGAACGGCTACGAACCGTTTCTGCCCCTTTCGGAGGAATACCGGTCTTTCGTCCTCTATCCGGAAACTACCAGCCTCGATTCTGAGTCCAAATGGCACCTCGCAGTTGTGCCGGAGACAGATGCAGCCCGACCGCCGGCCGCAGTGACCAACTACTACACCTTGTTGGTGGATCCCGTCACCACCCGCCTTTCCATCTACCGGCCCTGATGTGGCCTGTTGTTTCGTTTCAGGCGGTACTTTCAGAAAATCCCAAAGATAAAAAAACGAGTTCATGATCCGAACCTTCTTCTGTTCAGCACTTGAGGCCTCTCGTCTTTCCCGACCCACGTGGAAAGGTCTGGCGGCGGGCTTGATTCTTATGGCGTCAGGAACTGCTGTACAGGCACAGTCTGTTTGGGTTGGGGCGCCCGGTTCGAGCTTCAACGCCATCCCAAACTGGAGCGGCGGGGTGCCCTCAGCCACGGTGGCCGGGATGATCAATGCGGTGCACACCGGGGCGTACCAAATCAATGTGGCCACTGCGGTTGTTTTGGGCGACTTGACGATCGGGGATCTCACGGCGGTGGATGCGGGCGGTTTCGAATTGGTCGGGTCCACCATCACCTTCAACAAGGTTGGAGGCAATGCTCTGACCAAGCAGGGGGTGGCGCTGGACATCATTCGCAATG
>NZ_BATR01000098.1 GCF_000739655.1 Verrucomicrobium sp. BvORR106
AGAGCAACGTGTCACTGCCCACCCGTTCAGCTTCCATTTCGAATCCGCCCGTGCCATTCACCGTGCCGCCAGTCACGGCATCGCCCGGTTGTTTCTCCACGGGGAGCGATTCCCCGGTGATCATGGACTCATCCACGCTGGAGTGCCCGTTGAGCACCCGGCCATCCACCGGCACCTTCTCGCCCGGGCGGACGCGCAGGCGGTCGCCCGTCTTCACCTCATCCAGCGGTATTTCCTCGTCCCCATGGGTGCCGATACGACGGGCCGTGGGCGGGGCGAGATTGAGCAGAGCCTTGATCGCGGAGCCGGTGCGGCTGCGCGCCCGCAGTTCCAGGACCTGTCCCAGAATCACCAGCACAATGATCACTGCGGCGGCTTCAAAGTACACCCCCACACTGCCATCGTGACCGGTGCGCAGGGATTCGGGAAACCACCCGGGGGCCAGCATGGCGACCACGCTGTACAGATAGGCGGCCGCCACCCCCAGGGAGATGAGCGTCCACATGTTGAAGTTCAGCGTCGTCAGAGAGCGCCAGCCGCGTCGGAAGAACGGCCAGCCTGCCCACAGCACCACTGGAGTGCTCAGGGCAAACTGCAGCCAGCGTGAGGGCTCACTGTCCGCCCAGGATCCATGACCCTGGCCCGGCAGCAAGTGGGTCATCGCCAGGATGAACACGGGCAGGGAGAGCACGGTGCTGATCCACATGCGCCGCGTCATGTCCCGCAGCTCTGCGTTGTCGTCTTCTGGTTCGTCGGCACCTGCCACCAGTTTGGGTTCCAATGCCATGCCGCACTTCGGGCAGTCGCCGGGATGATCCTGCTGCACCTCCGAGTGCATGGGGCAGGTGTAGATCGTGCGCGCCTCCGGTTTCCAGGCCGGATTTCGATCCAGCGCCATGCCACATTTGGGGCAGTCACCGGGCTTGTCGGACTCCACCCCCGGGCACATGGGACAAAAATACTTGGCCGAGGCGGAGGGCTTCACCTCTGCGCCGCCGTGATGATGTTCATGTCCGTGGCCACTGCAGCAAGATGCCGCTGGGGCAGGCTTTACGGGAGCGGGGGCGTGTTGCTTGGAACCACCGCCACAGCAGGAGGACGGGGCCGGTGTCTGCGGCTTGGTTGCCTGAGGGGCTGGTGTGGAAGCTGGTGCACCGCCACAACACGAGTTTCCATGCGCGTGAGCTTCGTGATGCTCATGCTTCGTTGCGCCAATACCCACGAACTTCGTCCGGCAGTGCTCGCTGCAGAAGTGCCAGGTCTGGCCATCCTTCTCGGCGCTCAAGCTCGTCGCCGGATCCACCATCATGCCGCACACCGGGTCTTTTACCTTGTCCATCATTCAGTTCCTTCCATTGAAATTGTGGTTGTCGTGGGCCTGAGATGGAGCATCACAGGTGCAGTCCAGACACCCGTGGGTGGCACAGCTCTGGCAGCTCAGCTCCAGTCTCTCCCGCAGTTGCTGGCGGGCACGATGATGGCGTACGATCAGGTTGTTTCTCGTAATCCCGAGTCTCGCGGACGCCTCGTCCGTGCTTTCACCACCCAGGTCCAGCCGCTCGATCAGCTCGGCGTACTCCGGTTTCAGAGTCGGCAGCAGAGCCTTCATGCACTGGCACGTCACGCGATCCTCCTCGGCATCCGGGGTCACCTGTTGCTCCAGCTCCACCTTCAGCTTTTCCACCGCCCGGGCATGCACATCATCCCGCCGGTACAGATCAATGATCGTCCGGCGCAGGATGCGGTAAAACCACGCCTTGGCGCTCTCATCTTCCCGTAGTTCCCCGCTGGATCGCAGGGCCTTCAGCAGGCTTTCCTGCACCGCGTCCGCAGCCAGTTCCGGGCTGGACAGGCGCTTCCGCGCAAAAGCGAGGAACTCGCTCAAGTGTTCCAGCAAAGAGGTTTCTAGAGTCTTCATTCACCAAGGCTGACGCAAAGCTAGGGCGCTCATTACAGTGTACGCGTCTGAGCAGTGAAGAAATTTAACCACAGAGCCACAGAGAACACCGAGGAGGCAAAAATTATGAATTAGGAATGATGAATTATGAATGGGCTTCCTCTGACTGGGTCTTCGTGCCGATCAGGGGCTCCATTCCTAATTTCCAATTCCTAATTCATCATTTTTTGGAAGTTCCCTCTAGCTCACTTTCTTCCACAGCAATCCCAGGAACAGCGGGAACTCCTTCCGCGCTTTGTTCTCCGCCTTGGCCCTGGGGCCGGGTTCGCTTTGTTTGTGGGAATACCATTCCTGAAACCCGGCAAGCACGAGGCCGGCGGCGAAGCCTTTGGCGAGCAGGTCGGAGAGGCTGAGGTGAAAGGAGGTAGTGGTCTCGCTCTCCCGTTGGCCAGGGTGCATGACGATGGGGATGGTCAGCGGGCTGCCATACGCATCAAGGCGGCGATATTGGATCTTGGCCTCTTCATCAAAGCCCCAACTGGTCTGGCGGGGGATGCGGAAAGTGGGGTGGTTCATGGCCCAGAGCATGCGACCGCCCGGCTTCAGCACCTTGGCGGTGGCCTGGCAGACTTCGCCTAGGTGCGCCATGTTCTGGATGCAGAGGATGGCGGAGATGGCGTCGAAGGTGCCCAGGTCGTTGAGCTTTGCTGCGTCCCGCGCCACATAGCGGATGGGGGCAGGGGAGGGGTAGGTCTTGGCCCGTTTGATGAGGGAAGGGGCGGCGTCTACGCCGGTGACCTTGGCTCCCTCGGCCGTCAGGGCGCGGGAGAAGACCCCCTGTCCACAGCCAAGATCGAGGATAGCTTCGCCTGCCTGCGGCTTGAGCAGAGCCAGTGCCCCGGGGATTACCACTTGCTGGTAAAGTTCTGAACCGTTTTCGCCCAAGATCCGATCATACCACTGCGCCGACTGCTCCCAGGAGGTGGCATGCTTCCTCAAGCCTGCAGGACCGTGCCCTGGTCTGAATCCTGGCCGCGTCGGACTCTGGCAACCTTCTGTGCCTCCTTTTTGCGGTCGTGGTCCACGATAGGGGGCGGGAGAGGAGGAGCGTTCCTCCTGCTCTCCACGACGACGACGGTTTTGGTTCTTGTCGCCATCACGATCACGTTTCTGCCAAGCCATCTGTCAGAATAGCCGGATTGAGGGAGATCGAAACCGCAAAAGCAAAAGGGCTCCCGAAATTGGGAGCCCTTTGCTGAGAGTCTCGTGAATCGATCTGCGGGAGAGGCTTACTTCTTCCCAGAAGAGATTCGCTCGAAGAAATAGGGGATGGAGATCTTTAGGCACTGGATGCCGTAGCGCAGCGCCTTGGAGAAAGGGATGGAGCTGCTGTCTTCCTCGTACACCGTGGGGCAGGTCACCTCGCTCGTGGCGAAGTCATGCCGCAACGCGCCAATGAGCATCTGGTTGTCGAAGATAAAGTCGTTGCGGAATTCGTGGAAGGGCACCGTTTCCAGCAGCTTGCGGGTGTAGCCGCGGCAGCCGGTGTGGAATTCACTGTGGCTCACGCCAAAGCACCAGCCCATCACCATGGTGAGCAGGCGGTTGGGCAAATAGCGCCAGAAGGGCATGGTGCCGCGGGCTCCCTTGCCAGAGGTGCGGGCGCCCAGCACGAGGTCGTGGTAACCCGTGGCCAGCATGGCCGCCATGGGAAGGGTCACCTTGGGTGGGTACTGGTAGTCCGGGTGAAGCTGGATCACGATGTCCGCGCCAGCGTCCAGAGCCAGTTGCAGACAGCGCTTCACGTTGCCGCCATAGTTCAGGTTCTTCTCGTTGCGGAAGACAGAGATGCCGAGCGCCTGCGCAGTGGCAAAGGTGTCGTCTTTGGAGGCGTCATCCACCAGGATCACGATGTCCACATACTCGCGTGGGATGTCCGCGACGGTCTTGCCCACGGTTTTGGCCGCGTAGTACGCGGGCATGGTGACGGCGATCTTTTTACCAAGAAGCATGTGTGAGAGTGGTGCGTTGAATGACGGGAGAACGCCACCCGGAAGCAGGCATCAAGCCAGTTCCAGACTTTGTTGCCGGATGGAATCCCATGCCTTTTTGGCGAGGCTGTTGGGAATGTCCACATCGGAAGTCATCAAAGTCTGTCCCGCCGCAACGGAGTGCCGCAACCGGGCGCCGGAAAGGAGGCCGATGGGTGGCGCATCCGGTAGCTCTGTGATGCGGACCGTTTCACCACGCAGCTCCACACTGCCGATCGCGGCTTCTATGAGCGTGCCAGCAGGAAGATCCTTTTTGGCCACGGCTACCACATTGATCTTGGGCTGCGCGCTGTTGTTCAGCAACACTCCGCCACCAGCGATGACGCGGCGCAGGGTGCGCGGCAGTTCCAGGTGACAGAGGTGATAGGGGCGCAGCAGGGTATAGTACGGCCCATCACCTAGCTTCAGGTAGCGCAGTACCTGGGGGCGTTCGGTAGGGTGCTCGCAGGTTACGAAAACTCCGGCGGGCAGTTTTCGGTTGAGCACGTAGTCACTGAGCGGCGTGCCCAGTCGTGTGGCTTCGGCACCCAGCAGGGCACCTGCTTCATCCAGCGTCAGGTCCTGTGGACCCAGCATGCCGCGCTGAGCGATATCCGCACCCAGCCCATTGGCCACTAGTGCTTGCTCGATCTGCAGCTTGGTTCCGTCGGTGAAGCTCGTCACCTGCGTCCGGCTGATGCCGTTGCGGCTGGCCCAGTAGGCCATTTCTTCCTCTTTCGGATGATGATTGAGGAAGCCCTTGATGTTGCCGTACACCAGCGGATTGAAGCCCATCTGCACCGCCTCTTCATGCAGGGCGGCCAGGGAGCCGGGTTGGTCGCCTTCTGCCTCGGTCAGCAGACCGCTGTTGCAGAAGTACGAGCCCACAGTCACGTGGAACTCCGCGCCCATCGTCACCACCGGCAGGCCTGCCTCATGGGCAGCCTGCACAGCATTGCTGGCGTGAAGAATGTCCCCGCTGCACTCCACGATCACGTCAGAGTTGGCCATCAGGTCCTCCATGGACCGCGTCAGCAGGTTGGAATCGATCTCCCGCACGGAGTTCACCGGTCGCCGGGTCAGCACCCGAGACACCGCCATATCCGGCGTGGAACGCAATACCAAGCACAAGCCCACGGCAATGAACCCAGTCCCTACAATCCCAATTCTTGTTGGGACTGTACGAGATATTCTGGGCGTCATGGGGCTTGGCATCCGGGGTAGTTTTGCGGGGAGTCGCGGATACTGCCGACAACTGCCGCGAAAGCAAACGAATCCAGCAAGAAGCGTGATAATCTTGCGGGGAAAAACAATTGCCTAGCGAGGATTTTGTCCGCGATATCGATACACATCGCGGGAAGTAAAGGGCATGAGTCCGGAAAAGTGTCCCACATGTTCAAATTGTGCGGGATCCTCCAGCACAGCGATCACTTCCGCCAAGGTGGGATTGGATTTTTGAAAGCCCACATCCCCCAGATTGAAGTAGAGCTGGCGTTTGCTGCGGTCTGCTTCTTCAAGCAAGACGCGAAACTCTGCCAGGTTGTCCGCCCGGTACATGGCCGGGTCGTATGCTTCGGTGAACATGGAGAGAGCGCCGCCCATCACTTTCTTGTCGAAGTCGGGGTGACGCGGGCTCATGATCTCCCGGTAGCTGGCCACCGACTCACGGGAGGGCTCGATGGGGTGGTGCCGCATCCGATCCCGGGGGACGGCGGTGATCAGGACAAATAGCGTGGTCACGGCAAGCAGCAGTCCATGCCGATGCTTCACCCGCCAGCGCGCCATGCCTGAGGCGGCGGCAGAAACCAGCATGAAGAGGCCCGGTAGGAACGGTAGCAAGTACCAGGGGTAGGGCTTGTTCTGCCCTGCCGCCATGTGGGCGAGCATCAAGACGGGTGGTGCCAAGACGAAGATCAGGAGCAATCGGCGAGTCCGGTCAGTCACCAGCGCCCACAGACCCACGAGCAAAGTCAGGAGCAGCGTGCCCATTCCCGCTGCAAACAGCACGGGGTGATCACCAAATGCGGCGGAGAGGTGGTGGTGAAGCGGGTTGGTCTCCCGGCTCCACGAGTTCCAGGGCTGGCCAAAGACCCAGCCGGAAAAGGAATCCTGCCACCAGCGTAGATCCATCGTGCCGTGGATCTCCCCCTTTTTCATAAATTCCAGCAACTGTGGCCAGCAGGGGGTGAGGTAGCCCAGCACCAAGAAACAGGTGACCAGCCCGCCGACGATCCATCGGCTGGCGAGGAGGAATCTAGCCGACCACGTCAGGGACGGGGTCCAGAAGGCGACCATCACCACAAGATTGAGCCCCGCCAGCAGGTACACGCTCTGGAAATTGCTCCAAAGGATGAAAAACTCCAGCACCCCCATGAGCACCCACCAGCGCCAGAGTCCAGTCTGGAGGGCGCGACCCACTACTCCCACCAGCGCGGTGGCCCCCAGCATCACGAAACCGTAGCCGCGACCATCTACGGCAAACCGGATGAACCACGGATGCGCCGCCATGAGCAAGACCGTCCACCAGCCACTGAGCCCCCAGACCCGCAGGGACCAAATCATCAGCGCCAAGGTCGCCAGACCGCCCACGAATACTGGCGCGCGCAGGAGCGCTTCGTTGAACCAAGGGGCGTCCGGCCCGGTGCCGGGGCGGAAAAAGGTCTCATGGGAGAGCCGGGCAAAGGCGCTGTACCCCAGGTGGTTCGTAGGCTTGCGCATGTTCCACAGAGTGGTCGCCCATGAGCGGGGCTCAATGGTGAGTGTGCCGTCGGGCTGGCGCTCCACCTTGTCCAAGATAAACCGGCTGGCGTTGAAATCCTCATCTCCCCACATGGAGAGGGTCAGTCGAGGGCTGTTCATCCACGCCCCCAGTCCCACCACGCCCACCAGTCCCAGCGTCTGCCATCTGGTCCAGCGGGGGCGGGTAGGGGACTCCACAAAACTCATCCCTTCTTGCCGCTGCCGACCCAGCCAGGGGCTGGCCAGGAGCAACAGGGCGGACAGGCACAGATTCAGCTTCAACCCCTTATAGAGCCACACGGGTACGTAGGCCTCAGGTGCCACCACTTTGCCCTCTGCCTTCAGGCGCTCAATCCGACGCTCCTGTTTAACTGGCTGGTCGATCGTCAGATACGCCGTCAGGAACCCGGCAAACAACAGGGCGCTTGCCAGGACCAGAACACGGGATTCACGCAGCGGCAAAGAGGAGGGGACACGAAACATCCGGCCGCGACCATGGCTTTGAGGCTCCGTCGAGGCAAGCGCCAACTCCATCTCCTTCCCCGAGAGGGAGCCGTCCTCATCCAACAACGAGGAACCAAGAACTTGCTCACTTTAAAACTCCTGCTATCCTCCGCGCCTCATGTCGTCCGCAGCCTCCATCTGGCTCATTCGAATTATCTAGGGCTTCTGCAGCGCCTGAAAGGCGTTTTCTTGTGCAGACAGCCCGCATCCTCCCTCCCGACTGAGCGCCCGGACCCGGCGTCGAACTGGCGAAAGATTGACCTCGCCATCCCCCGGTCCGCCTTGCGCAAGACGCTCTTCTTTGCTTTTCTCGTAACCCTGCTTTTTTTCGCTACTTCCTCTCCGCTTCTTATGATCACTGCACCGAAAGTTTCCCTTTATGACACCACGCTCCGTGATGGGACGCAGGGTGAAGGCGTAAACTTCAGCTCGCTCGACAAACTGCGCATCGCCCACGAGCTCGACAGCTTTGGCATGCACTACATCGAGGGCGGCTGGCCCGGCTCCAACCCCAAGGATGTGGAGTTCTTCGAGCTGGCCAAAAAGCAGACATTCAAGCATGCCAAGATCGCTGCCTTCGGCAGCACCCGCCGTGCCGACCTGGCCGTGGACAAGGATCCCCAAGTGCGCACCCTTTTGGAGGCGGAGACGCCGGTCGTCACCTTCTACGGCAAGAGCTGGCTCCTTCACGTGACCGAAGTGCTGCGCACCACGCCTGAAGTGAACCGCGCGATGATCCGCGACACGGTGCGCCACTGCAAGGAGGCCGGTCGCGAAGTGTTCTACGACGCAGAGCACTTCTTTGATGGGTTCAAGGACGAGCCTGAGTATGCCCTTTCCACCCTTGAAGCTGCTCTGGAAGGTGGGGCCGATGTGTTGGTTCTGTGCGAGACCAATGGCGGTACCCTTCCTCACGAGATCGCTGAGATTGTTGCCAAGGTCCAGGCCCGTTTCCCGGAGGCCAAGCTCGGCATCCACAGCCATGATGATGGCGGTCTCGGCGTGGCCAACGCTCTCGCCGCCATCCGGGCAGGCGCCGTGCAGGTGCAGGGCACGATGAACGGTTACGGCGAGCGTACCGGTAACTGCAACCTGACCACCGTCATCCCCAATCTCCAGCTCAAGATGGGGATCCCCGTGGTGGGGGACCTTACCAAGCTCACCGTCCTCTCCAAGTTTGTGGACGATGTGGCAAACCTCCCGCACTTCAACCGGGCTCCGTTCGTCGGCAGCACTGCTTTCTCCCACAAAGGGGGCACGCATGTGAATGCCGTGCAGAAACTGGCCCGCAGCTATGAGCACATCCAGCCCGCCAGTGTGGGCAACCGCCAGGTGGTGTTGGTGAGTGATATGTCTGGCCAGGACAACATCCTTCACAAAGCTACCGAGCTTGGCTTCCCGCTCCAGCGTGGCTCTGCGGAAGTGAAGCGCATCCTCGATCACGTGAAGACCCAGGAGAACGAAGGCTACGAATACGAAGCCGCCGATGCCTCCTTCGAGCTCGTGCTCCGCAAGGACCTGGGTCAATTCACCCCCAGCTTCAAGCTGCTGGAGTATCACGTGAGCCACCGCACCCACGGCGAGCGTGGCTTCGATACCTGCGAAGCCACCGTCAAAGTGGAGGTGAATGGCGAACGCGTTTACACGGTGGAGGAAGGCGACGGTCCGGTGAACGCCCTTGACCGCGCCCTGCGCGTTGCCCTTTCCAAGGCCCATCCGGAAATCGCAACCGTTCAGCTCTGCGACTACAAGGTCCGCATCATCGATAGCCGCACCGGCACCGCTGCCAAGACCCGCGTGCTGATCGAGAGCACCGATGGTGTGAACCACTGGGGCACCGTCGGTGTGAACACCAACATCATCGACGCCAGCTGGGAAGCCCTCGTGGACAGCCTCGAGTACTTCCTTTCCAAGAAGGCGAACTACGCGGAGTAGAGTCGTCCGGGCCTTGCGGACAGCTTGTGACGGAGTGGCAGTGCATGCTGCCCTTCGTCTGCGCGCCATTCGTCGCGCGAGACTGCCCCTTGATGAGGCCGGGCCTACAGCCCTCACAAGGCGGCAAGATTCTCCGTTTCCCTGATGGCCTTGGCCAAATTTTTCACCCTTGGCGCACCGCGCCTCAGTTCTTCCCAGGGCTCTCAGGTACCAGCCGTGACAGCAACTGCTCGTACCGTTGCCGGTGAGGATGTCCTTCAGGGAAGATTTGGCGGGCGGTGGTGACCGCATGTTGTGCCAATGTCACGGCCTCCTGGGGGCGACGGAGCTGCACGCAGAGACGGGCGTAGTTGTACGACGTCATGGCGGTGTCGGGGTGGAGAGAGCCCAGCACCCGGAGTTGAGCTTCCAGCGTGCTCCGATAGAGGGGCTCTGCCAGATTGAATTCGCCCTTGTCCAGCAGCAGGTTGGCCAGGTTCTTCGCGCTCACCAGGGTGTCTTGATGCTCTGGGCCGAGGATGCGTACCCGTCCTTCATAGGAGGCGCGGTACAGCGTTTCTGCCCCGTTCACATCCTGGCGGTCGGCCAGGACGTTCGCCATGTTGTTCTTGCTGCTCAGAGTGTCGGGATGGTCGGGACCCAAGATTTTTTCCCGCAGCTGCAGCGTGTGCCGGTAGAGGGGCTCCGCGGCACCCAGGTCTCCCTTGCGATAATGCAGGGTGGCCAGGTTGTTCATGCTGGAGAGGGTCTCCGGATGCTCCGGGCCATAGAGGCTTTGGGACAAAGAGAGCAGGCGTTCCGAGAGCGGTTGGGCGGAGGCGAAGCGACCCAGCAGCCGATGCAAGGCGGAGAGCCAGCGCAGGGCGGCCAGTAGATTGGGAGAGGAGATTCCTTCGTTGCGCTCAATGGCGCGGAGCAGAGCATGCAGATGCGGCTCCAGCACTTGGTAGCGTTCCGTTCCTCCCACGACGCTCCGGGTCTTCCAACACTGGCGCAGGTAGGTGAGCACCCAGTCTCTCCAGCGTTGGTAGACGGACCGTGGATCAAAGATTGAATGTTGCTGGATGGGATCGCGCCATTCCCACTGGAGCCGGGCGGCCTCGGCCAGACCTACGCTGGTGAGCGTCCAGGCTTTTTCTTTCGTTCCGGGCTCTGCCCCTGGGACTTCCTGTTCCGTCAGGAAACCGCGCCGCGTCAGGTGCTGCAGTGGCTCCTCCACCTCACTGGGGCGCACGCCCATCGCGGTGGCGATGGAGAGGGTCGGCGCTGGGGTGGGGGCGTGCAGGGAAAGGGCATACCATGCGGGCAGGGCGGCTGCATCCAGCCCGCTGAAGGACTGGGCGCACTGGGCGAGAATCCAAGGGACGTTCTTCTGCTCGGAGGCGATGGTTTCGAGGAAATCAATGCCGTCTCTCCGCAAGCGCGCCAGGTACGAGGAGGGAACAATCTGCTCTGACGCCAGATGCTGGGCCGTGAGCTCCAGGATCAGCGGGTGGGCTCCCATGCGGCCGGCGATTTCCTGCCAGACAGGGTCGTTGAACTGAGGCAGCGAGTGAGAAGTCGAGTTCGCGTAGGCGGTGGCCGCTCCCGAGGTAGCCGCGGCAGGGAAGTTGCCTGTCGCTCCCACTCCGGCAAGTTCTGGTTCCGGCACTGCGGCGACGGCCTCGCGCGAAGGTTCCTTGTCCAAGCGGGAGCGATAAAGGCAGAACGCTCCGTCTTCCAGAGACAGCGGGTGCACGGTCACGGTCGGGACGCCTGGCAGGACAAAGGGCTCCAGCGCCTCCACCACCAAGTGGGCAGGGCCGGCCAGCTGCAAGAGGCGTCCCAAGTTCTCCGCGACTTCAGCGCCTTCCAAGATCAAACAGACGTCTGGTTTGGAGAGGAGCTGCTTTACCGCCGCCTCATGCTTGGTGTCAGGAATGTCTCCCAGACCAGCCTGGGTAAGGATGGTGGCCAAGGCAGAGTAGTGGCCTTGCGCCTCATGAAAATTGTAGCGGAAGACTCCGCCAGGGTAGGCACCGGGCGCGTCTGGGCCGGGTGCGATCTGGGCCAGCGAGGCCGCTATGAGCGAACTCTTGCCGATGCCGCGGCTTCCGGTGACGCTGACCCGGTGGGAGCTCTTCAGCGCCTGTTGAATGGATTCCTTCTCCAGGGTCCTCCCTACGAAGTTCGGCGCTGGCTGCGGAACGTGCCACGGGGGAGTATGGCGCGTCGGCGGCGGTTTGATGAAAAGTTCCGTGCCCGCGGTCACCGACGTCGCCGGTGGCAGTTGAGGGCTGGCTTGTGCAGGCGGAGGGGCGGGGGATTGTGCGAGTTGCTGGCGGGTCTCGTCAATCCAGCCCTTCAATCGACGAACAATGGCCCGCAGGGCTTCCATGTCCTGCACGCGGATCTCGGCTCCATTGTGGCGGACCAGACGTTCCTGATGGGAGTGTTGCAGGGTGACGGCCTCCTCCTGCTCGGGCGGGTGGGAGAGGGAAGGGAAGTCCGCATCGCATACCACGGTGAAGACTTTTTTCCCCAGAGATCTCGCCATTGCATATTCCAGCTGGGCGTAGCTCCGGCGGGGTTCCGCCGTCGGGCGGTTGGCAGGCTCCGGGCCGAAGCAGCTTCCTGCCAGATGGATCATCGCATCGCACTTGCTGATGTGGTGCTCCATGAGACTCCAGGCGGAGGCCCACTGGGCAGGGTAGTTGTCCACATGGACCGGCGTGGCCTCCATCTGTAACATCTCCGCCCGCACCAAGTTGACCGCTATGCCCAGGTCAGGACTTGCCGCGCTGATGTAGATCTCCGGTCGCCTTATCACAATCAGTAGTTGGTACAGTCACTCTATGCGGAGATCTCCTCCTTTAACAAGCATGGGTATGGAAAAGAAATAATAATAGCAATAACGGACTCGTTTTGGGGGAAATAGCGGCTTTGGTCATTTTAATTTCGCATGCGACCAAATGGTTGCGTGCATGGCCCGGTGAAAAGCTTGCACACCCCCGGCAATTCAGCTTCGTTGGCGCGATGCGCGGCGTCTCCAAACCCCAACTGACAGCATTGATCGCCGCGCTCACTTCTTGGTGGGAGCGGTTTCGCCGCGTGCCTATCGTGCAGCATTGGGGGCGGGAGCTCGCTGCTGTGGGGGCCATTGTGGTGGTATTGGCGGCGCCGTTCCTTCTGAAGCCGGCGGAGGGCAGCGCTCCGCGCCAGCATGATCGTCGGCTGGTGATCTACACCCCTCACCACGAGAAGATTCGCCACGAGTTTGGTGCCGCCTTTGCCAGGAAGTGGAAGGAGGAGCGGGGCGAGACTCTCTACGTCGACTGGCGCGTGGCTGGCACCTCGGAGATCGGTCTCATGATGCGCTCCGACTACGCCGCGGCTTTTGAGCGCTATTGGACGGACTCGTTGAACCGGCCCTGGTTGCCAGAGGTGGCGACCTCGTTTGGCAATTCCAAGGTGACGCTGCCCAAGGCGGGAGAGAAGGGGCAGCTTACCCTGCAGCAGTCGGCAAGGAAGGAATTCCTGGACTCCGCCGTTGGCATCGGGGTGGATCTCTTTTTTGGCGGAGGTGCGGTGGACTATGAGTCCCAGGCTAAAGCGGGCTTTCTGGTGGCGGCGGATGCCAGTGGCCAATTCGGGCTGAAGCCAGTGATGAAAAGGCACCCGGAGTGGTTCCAGCCGCAGTCCATTCCCCAGAACCTGGGGGGCGAGAACTACTACGACAAAGAGTCCCGCTGGGTGGGGACTTGCCTCTCCAGTCTCGGCATCTGTTTCAATCGCGATGTCCTGGCCCGCCTGGGGATCGAGAAGGAACCTCTTCAATGGGAGGCCCTGGGGGATCCACGGTACTTTGGGCAGGTGGCGCTGGCGGATCCCAACAAGAGCGGGACGGTGACCAAAGCTTTCGAGCAGCTCATCCAGCAGCAGATGCAGCTGGCGATCGATGAGCGGCGTGATGACCCGAAGGCCGAGGGCGACCCGGAGAAAATCGGTCTGGAGATCGGCTGGGAGCGTGGGGTGCATCTCATTCAGCGAATCAGCGCGAACTCCCGTTACTTCACCGACAACGCCACGAAGATCCCCCTTGAGGTTTCCCAGGGAGATGCGGCCGCTGGCATGTGCATCGATTTCTATGGGTGGACGTTTGAGGATTTGGTGCGTCGGCCGGACGGGACATCCCGGATGGGGTATGTGACCCCGCTGGGCGGCACCTCGATGGGGGTGGATCCCATTGGCATGCTGCGGGGCGCGCCGGAGCCTGAGGTAGCCACGGCTTTCATGGAATTCGTGCTCAGTGATGCGGGGCAAAAGCTTTGGAATTTCAGCCCCGGTACTCCTGGCGGGCCCGTTCGCACGCCTCTACGCCGGCTGCCGGTACGTCTTGATTTCTATCAAGCCGCGAACCGGGCCTATATGACCGATCCTCATGCTGATCCGATGGAGACGTCTCGAGCCTTCACGTACCACCCGGAGTGGACGAATCACCTCTTTGGAGTGGTGCGATACTTGGTAAAGGTGATGTGCGTGGATACCCATGAGGAGCAGCGTCGTGCCTGGGAGATGTTGATCAGTCGGAATTTCCCACCGCGGGCCACTGCCGTGTTCGAAGACACCCGGTTGCTCAATTATCAGGCCGCACAGGAGCTGGCCGCCCTTCTGCAAAAGAAGGACAAGGTTCAGGAAGCCCGTAAGGCCACCGAACTCAGCGTCGCCTTCCGCAATCAATACCGACGCGCCTACCAACTGGCCAAAGACGGATTCTAGGAGTACTTCTGCGTCTTTAGCTAGTCTGTATGGGGTGCGGTACCTGGAGGCCTGGCAAGCGAACCATCACGAACCAAGCACGAAGAACTGATTCCCCATGCCTCGCTCTTTTAGTTATGTCGTGTTTGTGGTGATGGCGGTCTTTTTCGCCTGCTTCTTCCTCATGCCCATCTGGAGCACCTTGGAGGTGGCCTTTCTTGGGGGGAAGGGGCAGTTCACCTTCGACTATCTGGCGGGGATCTTTCGCAATCCCATGTATCGTGAGGGGTTGGTGAACGCCTTCATCATCGCGGTGTGGACCACGTTGGGCTGCCTGGTGCTCTCACTGCCGCTGGCGGTGTTGTTTCACCGCTTTGAGTATCCTGGAAAGAATGTCCTCAACGGAATGCTCCTGCTTCCCATGATCCTGCCGCCCTTTGTGGGGGCGGTGGGGGTGCGCGCCATGCTGGGGCAGGCCGGGGCTTTCAACAGTCTGCTAATGAAGCTGGGCCTCATGGATCCCGCCCACCCGAGAGACTGGCTGGGGGAGGGGCAGATGGTGGGCGTCATCATCATGACGACACTGCACCTCTTCCCCATTCTGTATCTCAATGTGACCGCATCGCTGGCGAATCTGGACCCTGCTCTGGATGAGGCTGCGGCGAATCTGGGGTGTGCGCCCTGGCGGCGCTTCTGGCGCATCACGCTGCCCCTCATCATGCCCGGCGTTTTTGCCGGCGGTACCATCGTCTTCATCTGGGCCTTCACGGAGCTGGGGGTGCCACTGGTTTTCGACTACACCCGGGTCACGTCCGTCCAGATCTACAACTCGTTGCGTGATCTCAGTGACAATCCCCAACCCTACGCGCTGGTGGTGGTGATGCTGCTCGCCACGGTCCTCATCTACTTGACCAGCAAGTTCCTGTTTGGCCGCAGTCATGTGCTCGGAGGGGGGCGCAATGTTGTCGCGCGGGAGCCGGTACGGCTCGCGCCCATATGGGCGTGGGGGGTGACGGCGCTTTTTGCCGGCGTCATTTTCATTGCCATGGTGCCGCATATTGGCGTCATTCTTCTTTCTCTTTCCAAGGGTTGGTACCAGTCGGTGTTCCCTGAGGGGCTGACTCTCCAGCACTACCGGGACGCGCTCAGTCATGAGATGACGCTCACCGCCGTCTCCAACAGTTTGAAGTATGCTTCGCTGGCCACCTTGCTGGATGTAGTGCTGGGGTTGGGCATTGCGTACGTGAACGTGCGTTCCCGGCTCCCGGCCCGGCACCTGCTGGATGTGATGGCCATGTTGCCGCTGGCGGTGCCAGGCATTGTTCTCGCCTTTGGCTACCTCGCCATGGCCAGGGAAGGGGAGCCCTTCCACTGGCTCATGTTGGGGGAGGATCCGGTGTTGCTCCTGGTGGTGGCGTATTCCGTGCGCCGACTGCCCTATGTGGTCAGGTCCGCCACTGCCGGCCTCCAGCAGGTGAACCCCGATCTGGAAGACGCCGCGCAGAACCTGGGGGCTCCTCCTTGGCGGGCTTTTCTCCGCGTCACCCTGCCTCTTATCACGCCGAATCTCATCGCGGGCGGTCTTCTGGCATTCGCCTTTGCCATGCTGGAGGTGGCAGATTCCATGGTGCTCGCCCAGCAGGCCAGTCACTATCCCATTACCAAGGCCATCTATCTCCTCATGCACTCCTTGGGAAATGGTCCGTATCTCTCGGCTGCCTTGGGGGTCTGGGCCATGATCTTCCTGGGTGTTACCCTCTTGGGGGCGGCTCTCGTGTTGGGGAAAAAGCTGGGATCTCTTTTTAGAGCTTAGGAGATGGTGATATTTGGCTAATCATTAGTGGTTGCGGAGTGCCGACCAACCCGTCGCGAGTAATCACAAGGCTTGGTTTTCCGACTGTCTGATCGGCTCCAAAAATATCTTGCAAGGTCGCAAACCTCGTGTTTCTTCCCCGCCCCTTGCGAGCCAGCTCATCCGCTGTTGGTCTTCGGGTTCCCTTTTCTTTGATCAGGGGATAGCTCGCCCCGAAGGCAACCCAGCTATTCTATACCACCATGTCCATCCGTCTTGCCCGCTTCGAGATGCCGAATCGCCTCGTGAAAAACGACGCGACCGCCACCGACTATTACGCCCAATTCGTTGCTGAACCCTTCGACCGTGGTTATGGCCACACGATCGGCAACAGCCTGCGCCGCGTGCTGCTTTCCTCCCTGGAAGGCGCTTCCATCACCAGCGTGCGCATCAAGGGAGCTGAACATGAGTTCACCACCCTTCCCGGCGTTCTCGAAGACGTGACCCAGATCGTTCTCAACCTGAAGAAGGTGAAGTTCCGCCACTTCGAGAACAAAGAAACCCGCCTCCTTCAGGTGTCCGTGGACAAAGAAGGCGTCGTGACCGCTGGTGACATCAAGGACGACACGAGCTATCAGGTCATCAACAAGGATCAGGTCATCTGTACCCTTGATCGCAAGGGCAAATTTGAAGCTGAGCTCGAAGTCAAAGTGGGCCGCGGTTTCGCCACCAACGAAGACAACAAGCGTCCGGACATGCCGATCGGCGTGATCCCGATCGACTCCATCTTCTCCCCCGTGACTCGCGTGAAGTACGGCGTGGAAGCCACTCGCGTGGGCCAGAACACCGACTACGACAAGCTTCTCATCGACGTCTGGACCGACGGCCGCATCACCCCTCAGGACGCTCTGCTTCAGTCCTCCGCGATCCTTCGCAAGCACCTTGATGTGTTCGTCAACTATGACGACAACCAGGTCGAGTTCGAAGTGGCTCCGGAAGCTCAGAGCGAGGAAAACCTGGAGCTGCGCAAGCTGCTCAACATGTCCGTCAACGAGATCGAGCTCTCCGTCCGCGCTGCGAACTGCCTCAACAACGCGAACATCACCAGCGTGGGCCAGCTCGCGATGAAGAGCGAGGCCGAGATGCTTCGCTACCGCAACTTCGGCAAAAAGTCCCTCACCGAGATCAAGGAAAAGCTCTCCGAGCTGGGCCTTACTCTCGGCATGAAGCTCGACCCGTCGCTGCTTGAGCCGCTGCCTGGTGGCGTCTCCATGCTGCGCGCCGGTGGCTTCCGCCGTGACGATGACGATGAGGCCGATGCCGACAGCTTCTCCCGATTGATCAGCGCCAACCTGGGCGATGATGACGATGAGGAATAATCGCCTGCGCCCCGCCCAAGGTAAGGTTAATTGACTAACAGGAAATTGAGACAATGAGACATCAACGCAAAACCGTTAAACTGCAGCGCAAGGCGAGCCATCGCGATGCATTGCTGAAGAACCTCTGCAAGAGCCTGATCGAGCACCGCCGCATTCGCACGACCCTCGCCAAGGCCAAGGCCCTGCGCCCTGTGGTGGAAAAGCTTGTCACCCTTGGCAAGCGCGACACCGTGCACGCCCGCCGTCAGGCTTTCGCCGTGCTTCGTAGCAAGAACCTTGTCAGCAAGCTCTTCGGTGAGATCGCCGTGGCTTCCAAGGAGCGTCAGGGTGGTTACACCCGCATCACGAAGCTCGGCCAGCGCCAGAGCGACTCCGCTCCGATGGCTTTCATCGAGTGGGTTGATGCCTTCGCCCCTGCAGCCGCTGCTGCTTCCGTCAAGGAAGTGGAAGCCGAAGTGGTCGGTAAGGAGTAAGATCGTTTAGCACGATTGATTCAATTTCAGGAACGCGGGAGCCGCTTGGTTTCCGCGTTCCTTTTGTTGTGTCTGGTGGCCTGGGTTTGCGCTTGCGCTTGCGGGTTGAAGAATGATGTGGTGGGATTTTCTCCTGATGCGCATGGGGACCTTATCAACGCGGCAGTTTTCCCGTCTGATTTTGCGACGTCCTCTGCATGCCGTCTGTATGCGTAGAGTGGCGCAGGGTGTGGTGGCCTGTCTTTTGGCCATCCTCGTGCTGAAGGCGGGTGAGATGGATCCCACCCAGTATTGGGAGACAAGAGATGGCGTCTCTTACGTGGTAGCCACCAACAAGGGCGGGGAGTCTGGCTACATGGCTGTGGTGATTCCCACCGAGGATTGGGTCTCCTCTGGTCGTGAAGCTCCGGCTGGAGCGGTGAAGATTGATGCCGAAACGGTCTCGTCTTACCTGTACTTCCATCCTTCCGAGTTTCCCCGCGAAAAGGGGGAGTTCCCGAGTGAGGAGGCTATTGAGTTTGAGCGAAATAGACGAGAGAAGGCGTACTTTGAGGCCTGCAAGAAAGCTGGCTTGGTTCTTCCCCGGGATGACAAGCAGACCATCATGCTATTTGAGGTCGGCACGGTCGCGATCCGGGTGGATCGAGTGATCAAGGGGGCGGTGACCCAGGGGCAGCAATTGATCCTCAAGTGGAATCGACCGTATCGCAAGTCGTGCCCCCCTTTCACGCCGCCGGATAGCGGGCAGTATTTGTACCAGCTTGTCTTGGCTCAAGATGGGAAGACGGTCGCTTTCTTCGATGGGTGTGAGGTGGCTTATCTTCCCCGTTTGGAGGCCAAGCTGTCTCGTTGAGGTTGAAGTTGAATGGGGGGGCTCTTCACATCTCGCGTGACATTTGTCCGCCGGAATGTGATTTTATGGAAAAACAGCCCCCGATCACAGATGACTGAAACCAATCCCAACTTGCTCGACCCCAAGGATGCAGAACACCTCAAGCTTCTCGCGATTTTTCACTACGTCGCGGCAGGGCTGGCGTTCGCGGGGCTGGCATTCATGTTCATACACTTCCTCTTCTTCAAGATGATGATGTCCGATCCGGCCATGCTCAGCGGAGCCAAAGGCGGCCCTCCGCCGCAAGCAATCTTCACCTTCATGAAGGTTGTCTATGCAGGGATGGGGCTCTTCTTTGTGGCGTATGCGGTCGGCAACCTTCTCTCGGCCAAGTATCTAAAGCAGAGGCGGCATCGCATGTTTTCTTACGTGATGGCCGCGCTCAACTGCCTGCACATTCCCATCGGTACCACGCTGGGGGTGTTCACGATCATCGTTCTTTCGCGTGATTCAGTGCTGAAGGCGTACGGAGACGCCTGAGGTCTCGGAGCGGTGCGCCAAGGGGGGTGCTCAGGTGCGTGAGTAGAATTCGGTGGGGACGCGGCACGAGAAATCTACGTTTCACAGCGTTGAATGGCTTGGTGTCGATTACCACCGAGCTCCCGCCATGCGATTTGCCCCACTTTTTCCCCTCTTGTTGGTCGTCATCTCTTTGTCGTCTCGCCTGAGCAACGCTGCCGATCCACACTCGTCGGATCATGGCTGGCAAAAGCAGGGGCTGATGTTCAAGATGGAGCCCGGGGTGCTGGTGCAGAACTTTACCAGCCCGGCGGAACCTCTGCAAGATGGGCGTTGGCGCATCTGGTGCAGCCTTTCAGGAGCGCAGCGGAACAAGAATCTAGCTTTCGCGGAAGGGCGGCCCGGTGGCGACTGGAAGGTGACGGAGGCGGTGCTCTCGCCTGGTGCTCCGGATCTCAGTGCTCCCTTTGCCATTGGTGGCGTGCCGGAGGGGTGGCATCTGGTTCAGGGGGTGCATGTAAAGCTCCCTCAGGGAGGGGAACGTCTTTACTTCTGGGCCCATGGCGAAGGGGTGGTGCGATACGTAGCAGCGGACCGCATGAGTGACGCCGGGGATCATTACCGGATCGTCAATGCAGGGGCACCCTGCCTCTATCACCCTGCTGATCGGGCGGTGGGTGGCCCGGCCGCTCTTGAGGCGGAGTTGCTGAGGTGGGCCAAAAAGGTGGCCGCTCCATTGGAGGGGGAGGCCCTCGCTTCTGGGAAGCTGATCTCAAACGACGCCACCAATGTCTATGTCCTGCCTGACGGCACTTTTGAGATGTACACGGTTGGGCTGGTTCAAATCCCGAAAGAGGATCCCCGATTCCAACCCCAGGACAACATTCCCGGCTTGCTGCGGGTTATTGACCGCTTGACCAGCAAGGATGGTCTGAAATGGGGCAATCGGCAGCGGGTGATCGAGCCTGACGAGAAAGATCCGGTCGATCAGCAGTTTTACTTCCTCTCCGTCACTCACACGGATGCTGGGCGGGTGGGGGTACTGGGCCATTATCGACTGGGAGCACAGACGATCGATCTGGAGCGATGCTCTTCCGCGGACGGTATCAGGTGGGAGCGAATGGCCCGTGAACCCTGGATCTCACGGGGTGGGGAGGGGAGTTTGGATGGTTACCTCCTTCATGCGCCCCATGCGATGGTGCGGCGTGAGGGGAAGTGGTGGCTCTTTTACACCGGTGGGAATTTTAGCCACAACCGTAAGCTCTCCTATGGGCCAGAACATCGGGGCATCTTCCTGGCGACTCGCCCAGATTTGGCTGAGCCCTAATCAGCAACGGCGGGATGCGGTTATGGTCCCGACTCCGGAGAGGGGGCGGATTGAATCAGGTGCCCCTTTTTGAAGTTCATCCTTCCCGCCTCTGTTTTATCCGGGTGATAATCGATCATTGGACCGTCGTAGGCGTGATCTTTGAGGGTTGCCGTCCGGTGCGGATCGCTTTCAGGGGTGATCCATCGGTAGGTCCAGGCTCCCTTTCCTAAATAGATGAGCTCCGCTTTGTTCCCGGGTCGGATGAGTTGCTCGTAGGTGCCCAGGGCGAGTTTCCCGGAGAGTATTTTGCTGTTCGCCGCTCCCAGCCGGGAGATTCGTGCGATCTCCCTCCGGTCCTTGAAGAACAAGGTTATCGGGAGGGCGAAGTTGCTCAGGCTGACATAGGTGAGGCCGGCTGCGCGGGGGCGGGAGTCTACGAAGTTGAATGCACTCGTCTCGACCCAGAGAATGGCTTTGGCAGGGTCAGCTTCAGCGTACACAAAAGCGAAACGGTCGTACCAAGCCCGGGTCAGTCGCCGCTCCTCAGGGGGCCAGTGAGCATTGATGAGGGATCGCTCGCGGGCAGAGACTGAAAGATCAGGTTCACCATAAGCTTTCTGAATCGCCAGTAGAGAAGGGTGGGTGGGGCTCACGGGTACCTGAGGGGGTGGAGCGGGCTGGGGCTGGTCGCCGGTCATCAGGCGATCCCGCAGCGTTGCGGTGAGAGCTCTGATTCGATCCTCGGCATATGGTCGGTCGAAAAATTGGGGGTCGAGCAGGATTTGTCCTCCACGGGTGCGGAGGACGGCCGCGTCTTCCGCTGCGCTGGCTGGACGGAGTCGCAGGGTGGACTCAATGGTGGAAGGATTCCAGGGTGTCGCCTCGTTGTCTCGCTGCCAGCGGGTGAAGTGAATCACTGCCCGAAGGAGAGCGGGTGAGTCGTCGGCCTGGTTTTTGACGAACCAAATGAGGTGTTCCTCCCCGGGCGTAAACCGTTTGTAGCGAATGGATTGGAGAAAGAGGGAGTGTCCCGCAGGAGTGGTGGGGGAGATGTAGGCGCGGTCGCCGGCAAAATAGCCCTCGTCGTTGTCCTTCTCCTCCTGGCCCGCCTGGTCTGCCACTCGAATGCAACCAAATTGGCACCAGGAATCGGGAAGGCTTAGAGCCCAAACCAGGTCAAGGTAAGGGGTTCTGGGTGCCCGGAATCTCACCGCTGACCCCAGTCGTCCGTCGGGTAAGACAAACGCGGCGTTGCGAAGATTGGCCTCGAATTGACGAGGGGGATCCGAGCCTTCCGTCACTGAAACCTCCGGGAACTCCTTCGCCCGGGCTTGGAAAAGTTCGGGAAACAGCTTCCACGGCGCGGAGGCCTTGGCCCCCTCTTCCTGAGATCCCGAAAGGGTGGGGGAGAGCGTGAGGCATGAGAGCAAAAGGATGCCCGGATATTGCGAAAACCTGCTCATGGCGGCCGATGGCTGGCCGCCTCATCCTACAGAGCCAGAAGGAGATTGAGAAGCAACTTCTCCAAGGGATCTCCCTCCGGCATAAAAGCTGCGCCATGGGCCGCCACAGGCTGTTCGCAGGGACATCAGGGGCTGCCAAAAAGTTCAAAATTCTTCATTTCCATTCTTGCAAACAACTGCCAGCATCCTACAATGAATCCCCTTGTGAAATTTTTCACAAGCGCAGACTCTGAACCTTATGGGCAATTTTTTTCCTCGCTGGACCAACTGGGTGCCGTTGAAGATTGCGGTGTGCCTTGGATTTGTACTGGTGGGCGTGGCCGTTGGTGCCTCCTACTATTTCACTCCCAAGTACACCCGGGTAGGCTATGAGCCGACGCAACCCGTGGCATTTTCTCACAAACAGCACGTGGGGGAGCTCGGGCTCGACTGTCGCTACTGTCACTCCTACGTGGAGCAGTCCAGCCACTCGAACGTGCCCACCAACCAGACCTGCTACAACTGTCACGGTCCGGACAAGGGGCAGGTGAAGAAGGACAGCCCGAAGCTGGCCAAGGTTCGTGAAGCCAACATCACCGGCCAGCCCATCGAGTGGGTCAAGGTGCACAAGGCCCCTGACTACGTTTACTTCAACCACAGCGTGCACGTGAACCGCGGCGTTTCCTGCGTCAGCTGCCACGGCAAGATCAATGAGATGGAAGTGGTGAAGCACGCTGAGCCGCAGAGCATGGGCTGGTGCCTTGACTGCCACCGTGAGCCGGAGAAGAACCTCCGCCCCCTCGACCAGATCACCAATCTCAACTACAAGCCCGAGCAGCTCAACCGTGATGCCTTCTATCAGGGTCTCGCTGACAAGGGTGCCAAGTTCGAAGACCTCGGCAAGACGGTCCTCAACGGCAAACCGGCGGAGAAGCTCCCCGCCGACCTGAACGCTCTCGTGGCCCTCGCCACGGATACCTACGGCCCAACGGTCACGCAGCAGGAGGTCGGCAGCCAGCTCAAGCACAACTGGCGCATCCATGCTCCCGAGGATTGCACCACCTGTCACCGCTAACCTTTCGCGCCAAGTCCACGCATGAAACGCATCTGGCAACATCCTGAAGTCAAGTCTGAGCGTCGCTACTGGCGCAGTCTTGGTGAGTTCTCCGGCACGCCGGAGTTCACCGAGAAACTGGGCCGCGAGTTTGATCCTTCGATCAGCCTTGAGTCGCCTGAAGAGCGCGAGAACTCGCGTCGTGATTTCATGAAGATCATGGGCGGCATCGCCGCCGTGGCCGGTTTGGCAAGCTGCCGCCGTCCCCAGCAGAAGATCCTTCCTTTCACCAAGCACGTGGAATGGATCGTGCCGGGCAAGTCGCTGCTTTACGCGACCGTGATGCCCCGCCCGTACGGCTCGACCCCGGTGGTGGCCGTGACCCACGAAGGTCGCCCGACTCACCTTCAAGGCAACCCGCTGCATCCGACCAACGGTGGTCTGGATATCTTCGCCCAGGCTTCCGTGCTGGACCTCTACAGTGAGTCCCGCGTCAAGAAAGTCGTCGGCAAAGGTGCTCCGACCTCCTGGAGCAAGTTCGAGCGAGAACTGCGCGGATGGTGGGAACACAGCTGGTCCAAGAATGGCGGCGAAGGTCTCGCCCTCCTCCTGAGCCCCAGCACCTCGCCCACTCGCGGCAGCCTCCTGGCGGACTTCGCCAAGACCTATCCCAAGGCTGCTGTTTACAGCTACGCTCCTGTCAGCCGGACCAACGAGCTCAATGCCGTGAAGGCCCTCTTCGGTGAAGGCGTGTCCCTGCTTCCGAACTACGCGGCGGCAAAGATTGTCTTCTCCTTGGACGCAGACTTCCTGGGCGTGGACTCCACCACGGAGTTCCACACCAAGTCCTTCATGAAGAACCGTGGTCCTGAGAAGGGCACGGACGGCATGAGCCGTCTTTATGTGATGGAGAACCGCTACACCCTCACGGGTGGCATTTCTGACCATCGCAAGCCGACCGCGGCCAGCCTCATTCCTGCCGCGGCTGCCGTGCTGGCGCAGGAAGTGGCCAAGTTCACCAAGGACAGTGCTCTGCAACAGGCTGCCGCTCCGTTGGCGCAAGGCCTGAGCGACAACCACAAGCAGTGGATCGCGGTTGCGGCCGAAGATCTTTTCGCGAACCTCGGCAAATCGATCGTGGTTGCCGGTTCCGGTCAGAGCGAAGCGGTGCACGCCCTCGTGCTCGCGATCAATGACTCTCTCAAGGCATTTGGTTCGGTGATCGACACTGTGACCGTCCCGGTGGACAAGTCCGGCAGCATCGAGCAGCTCACCACTGACCTCACGGCCAAGAAGGTGAAGCAGCTCTTCATTCTTGCCGACACCGATCCGGTCTATGACGCCGTCGGTTTCGCTGAAGCCGCCAAGGCCAGCGAGGCGAAGATCGCGACTCTGGCTCTCCGGGCCAACCACACGGCGAAGCACTCCCATTGGATTCTCCCTGCCGCCCACTACCTGGAAGCATGGGATGACGTTCGCTCTGCCGAGGGCGTGTATTCCGTGGTGCAGCCGATGATTCAGCCACTCTTTGACGGTGCCTCCGTCAACGACATCCTGCTCGCACTCTTGGGTCGTAAGCACCCGGGCCCCGCCCGCGCGAAAGCGGTGGAGCCTTCGAAAGATCCCGCTGCTCCCGTGCCCGCTCCGGTCTTTGAAGTGGACCCCGCCTACGTGGCCGTGAAGGAAAGCTTCACAAAGACTGCAGGTGCTTGGGATGAAGAGAAGTGGAATCATGCATTGCGTGACGGATTCCTTCCGAAGACATTTTATCCGAAGGCGAAGGTTTCCCTGAACCGCGGTGCAGTGGCAGGTCTGGTGGCGAAGGCTCCCAAGCTCTCCGCTCCGACTGAGCAGGCTCTGGAAATCGTCCTGGCCCCTGATGCCAGCGTCTATGACGGTCGCTACATCGACAACGCCTGGTTGCAGGAAGCTCCGGATCCAATCACGAAGCTGACGTGGGACAACGCCGCTTGGTTGAGCCCGCGCACCTTCAAGCGCCTTGGCCTCAAGACCGAAGGTGACTTCATCGAAGTCAAGGTAGGGGACAAGACCCTCAAGATCGCCGCGATCGCCTGCCCGGGCCATGCGCATGATTCCGTGACCATCCCGCTTGGCTACGGCCAAAAGGTGACCACCTACGTGGGCAAGGGAACTGGCTTCAACGCCTACCCGCTGCGCTCCGCCAACACTGACTACATCATCAGTGGCGCTGCGGTCGCCAAGGTGGAGGGCAACTACGAGCTCGCCATCACGCAGGAGACTTACACGATGGAAGCCCGCTCGCAGGTGCGCGAAGCGACGCTCGAGACCTTCCAGAAGGACGAGCATTTCGCCTCCCACCAGGGCATGGATTCTCACATCCCGCCGGAGATGAGCATCTACAAGGGACGTATCGGCGTGAAGTCCGAGGAGAACCCTAACGGCTTCGACTACGAGAACATCCCGCAGTGGGGGATGGTGATCGACCTCTCCAAGTGCCTTGGCTGCTCCGCATGTATCGTGGCCTGCCAGAGTGAAAACAACATTCCCGTCGTGGGCAAGGACCAGGTTCGCAAGGGCCGCGTCATGCAGTGGATCCGCATGGACCGCTACTTCGCCACCCCGGACAATGTGGACACCGACCCGACTCTGGAAGACTTGGACAACCCGGAAATGGTGAGCCAGCCGGTGTCCTGCCAGCAGTGCGAATCCGCTCCGTGTGAGACGGTCTGTCCCGTGAACGCCACCGTTCACACTGAAGACGGCCTCAACGCCATGGCGTACAACCGCTGCATCGGTACCCGCTACTGCGCCAACAACTGTCCGTACACCGCCCGTCGCTTCAACTTCTTCGATTACAACAAGCGCAACCCGCTGATCGAAACCAAGGTGTTGGGTCTTAAGACGAACAACATCTACGCTGGCCCGCTCGGTGAGAAGAAGCCCCAGGAAATGGAGCAGCTTCAGAAGAACCCGAACGTCACCGTTCGTATGCGTGGTGTGATCGAGAAGTGCACGTACTGCGTGCAGCGTCTCGAAGAGGCCAAGATCAACCAGCGCCGCATTGCCCGCGATGACTCGAGCAAGCTGATGGTGAAGAGCGAGAGCCTCAAGGTGGCCTGCCAGGCCTCCTGTGCCGCCGACGCCATCGTCTTCGGCAACTTGGCCGACAAAGACGGTCCGGTGGCGAAGATGAAAGAACATCCGCGCAACTACCAGGTGCTCAAGTACCTCGGCACCCGCCCGCGCACCAGCTACCTGGCTAGGATTCGCAATGTGAATCCCCAGATGGCGAAGTTGGAGCTCGAAAAAGACCGCACGGTGCCGACGGGTACCTCCAGCAGCATGGAACGCTCATTCTAATTTGTCATGGCCCAGCAAACGGCGACCGCCTCCCACTCATCCTCAAACCAGCCGCGCATCCTTGATCGCGAACCGCTGGTCCTGAACAACCGCAGCTACAGCTGGATCACGAACCGCATCTGCGGCATCGTGGAAAACCGGCAGCCCAAGCTGTGGTGGATCCTCTTTATCCCGTCGGTGATCCTGACGGGCATCATGGCCTTCTGCTTTGTGTACCTCATCTCCACCGGGGTGGGTGTCTGGGGCCAGAAACAGCCGGTTGCCTGGGCGTGGGACATCACAAACTTCGTGTTCTGGATCGGTATCGGTCACGCCGGCACCCTCATCTCCGCCATTCTCTTCCTCACCCGGCAGAAGTGGCGTACGGCGGTGAACCGGGCGTCTGAGGCAATGACCCTCTTCGCGGTGATGTGCGCCGGTCTCTTCCCGGCATTCCACGTCGGTCGTGTCTGGATGGTGTGGTTCCTCGCACCGGTACCGAACGCGAACGCCATCTGGCAGAACTTCAAGTCACCGCTCCTCTGGGACGTGTTTGCGGTGTCCACTTACTTCACGGTGTCCGTGATGTTCTGGTTCATCGGTCTTGTTCCCGACCTTGCGACCCTTCGCGATCGCTGCAAGCCTGGCCTTCGCCGTACCCTTTACGGGATCTTCGCCCTCGGCTGGCGTGGTGGCAACCGTCAGTGGAACCACTACGAAATGGCCTACCTCCTCCTGGCGGCCCTTTCCACCCCGCTGGTTCTTTCCGTGCACTCCGTGGTGTCCTTTGACTTCGCCACCTCGGTGGTTCCTGGCTGGCACACCACCATCTTCCCGCCCTACTTCGTCGCGGGTGCTATCTTCGGCGGCTTCGCCATGGTGCTTACACTCATGATCCCGGCCCGCCGGATCTACGGTCTCTATGACCTGATCACAGAGAAGCACATCGACAACATGGCCAAGATCATCCTGCTGACCGGTACCATCGTCGGTTACGGCTACAGCATGGAGTTCTTCATGGCCTACTACTCGGGCAACCAGTACGAACTCCAGACCTTCCAGCTCCGTGGTCTCTACGGTCCGTCCGTCTGGTACTACTACTGCATGTTCGGCTTCAACGTCTTCGTGCCGCAGCTGTTCTGGTTCAAGTGGTGCCGTAAAAACCTGTTCGTCGTCCTCTTCGTCTGCATGTGCGTGAACGCGGGCATGTGGTATGAGCGCTACGTCATCATCGTGACAACGCTGGAGCGCCACTTCATGCCGGGCTCCTGGCGTGTGTTCGACGCCACCTGGGTCGACAACTGGACCTTCATCGGGACGTTCGGCTTCTTCATGATGAACTTCCTACTCTTCCTGCGCTTCCTGCCGGTGATCGCTGTGGCAGAAGTGAAGGCAGTGCTCCCTGAGGCCAACCCGCATCATGACGACCATCACGAGAAGGGTGTTCACGAACTGGAGATCGAGTACGGAAAGGTCAAGGTCTCCTAACCCCTCGCTGGAGGAATTTTCACATGGCACGAACCACTCTCAAACGAGTCCACGGCTACCTGGCTGAATTTGACAGCGCCAGCGACGTTTATCACGCATCCGAGCAGATCCGCGACGCTGGCTTCCAGCGTTGGGACGTTCACTCGCCGTTCCCGATCCACGGATTGAACGAGGCGATGGGGCTCAAGCGTTCGATTCTTCCCTGGTTTGTCTTCTTTGGCGGCGCAGCGGGCATCACGACAGCCTTCTGCCTGGCTTACATCACCCAGGTGGGCATCTACCCCACGGTGGTGCAGTCCAAGCCGGCGAACATCTTCACGACAGCGGCTTTCTTCCCGATCATGTTCGAGCTGACGATTCTGTTCTCAGCGTTCACGACGGTGTTTGGTTGCTTCGCTCTGATGGGGCTTCCACGGCTGAACCACCCGCTCTTCGCGGCCAAGACCTTTAAGAAGTTCTCCGACGACGGGTTCTTTATCTGCATCGAGGCCCGCGATCCGAAGTTCCACCAGGCTGAAACCAGGGCCCTCCTGGAAGGGCTTGGCGGAAAGAACATCGAACTCGTTGAGGACGAACTGTAAGCATCACGACTGTCCATGAAATACTTTTTCCTCAGTTACTTTCTCGTCGTGGTGACGGTGGTGAGCTTTGCGGGCTTCCGCGGCCACAAGTTTGAAAAGCCTCCGATCCAGGTCTTCCCGGATATGGATGACCAAGCCAAAGTCAAGGCCCAGGTGAAGAGTCACTTCTTCGCGGACGGCGTGGGCATGCGTCACCCGGTCGCGGGCACTGTGCCCATGGGTTTCGAACATCCCAGCAAGCCGGCGAGTGAAGGCTACACGCCCCAGACGATGGAGTTCACCCACGGATCCACGTATTACTACACCGGCAAGGTGGGGGATTACTACGGCGATGGCTTTCCTGAAGAGTTGAAGGTTTCCACCGAGTTTCTCAAGCGCGGCCAGGAACGTTACAACATCCAGTGCGCCATCTGCCATGGCACCTCCGGCAACGGCAAGGGTGTGTTCACCAAGTACTCCACCGTCGTTCCCGCCGACCTGACAGGCCCCGGCTTTGATGATGCCTCGAACCCGGCCTATCGGCCCGACGGCAAAATCTACGACACCATCACAAATGGCTGGAACCAGATGGGCGGCTACGGCGCCAACATCACAGTGCAGGACCGCTGGGCGATCGTCGCCTACGTTCGCGCCCTCCAGCATGCGGCAAAAAATCCGGCCAAGTAATTTCCTTTCAAGCAAAGCATGAGCGCCCATCCCATCACTCTTGACGACCTGCCGCGCGACGGAGAACGGCTCGATCTCACGAAGGTCAGCAAGCTGAACGGCTTGTTCCTCGTGATCGGCGGCCTTGGTCTGGTGGCCTCCCTGGCCTACCTCCTTGGTTTCCTTGGCGAGCAGAAGCAGGCGGAGTTCGCCTACAGCTGGTTGTTTGCCTTCTTCTTCTTCTTCACCATCACCTGCGGCGGCATCTTCTGGACCATGCTCCAGCATGCCTCCAACTCCGGCTGGAGTGTGGTGGTGCGCCGGTTGTTTGAGAACCTCGGTTCCAACATTGGCTGGATGGCGGTGTTCGTGCTTCCCTTCGTATTCATTCCCTCCGTTCAGAACGCCCTCTGGGAGTGGATTCCGATTCATCACAAAGCGGCAGAAGAGGCTGTTAAGTATAATGCGGATCATTCTGGCGCGAATTGGGGCACCTATGAAGGGCTGCACCACCTGGCGGAGACGGATCACTCCAAGCACATCCTGACCTCCAAGTACGGCTACCTGAACCTGAGCTTCTGGTATGTTCGTGTGGTGGTGTACTTTGCCATTCTCGGTGCCCTCGCTTATTTCCTGCGCAAGTGGTCCATCCAGCAGGACAAGGACGGCAGCTTCAAGCACACGTTCCGCTCCCGCGCCTTCTGCTGCATCCTCCTGTTTCCGTTCGCCCTCGCCGTGACCTTCTCGGCGGTGGATTGGGTGATGGCGATGGACTACACCTGGTTCTCCACCATGTGGGGCGTCTACATCTTCGCCGGCGGTGCCTGGGGTGCCATGGCGGTCTCGATCCTCGCGCTGACGTATGTCCGCAGCAACGGCTACCTGCACAAGGTGACCAGTGGCGAGCACTACCACCTGATGGGCAAGCTGCTTTTCGCTTTCACGGTGTTCTGGGCGTACATCGCCTTCAGCCAGTTCTTCCTGATCTGGTACGCAAACATCACGGAAGAAACCCGCTTCTACATCCTGCGTAACACAGGCGGCTGGTGGTACCTCAGCCACGTGCTGGTCTGGCTCCACTTCGCAGTGTCCTTCGTGTTGCTGCTTTCCGCTGGCCGCAAGAAGCGCACCGGCGTGATGAACGCCCTCTGTTTCTGGGTGCTGCTCATGCACGTGGTGGACTGGTACTGGCTCATCATTCCCGAGCGTGGACCTTCCCTTTCCGAGGGTAAAGTCTTGTGGCTCGACGGAGCCTGGGTGGGGGATGTGATTGCCCTGCTTACCATGGGCGGTCTTTGCGGCTGGGCTTACCTGCGCCGTCTTTCCAAAGCCAGCTTGTATCCCTGCCGTGACCCCCGCCTGCTGGAGTCCGTCACCGCCACCAACTAAGAGTTTCCCATGTCGTCTCCCACGCCACCCACACCCTCCCGAGCGCTCTCAGTCTTTCTGGGCACGCTGGCGGCATTTGCCAGCTTCGCCGTCGTGGCTGCCTTGCTGCAAGCCATCGCTGGCGGTACGCCTGAGTACCGGGATCATGATGCTCGCGTCAAAGTCAAAGAAGGCATCGCTGCTGAACAGGATGCCCTCGTTGAGAAGTACGGTCTGAAGCATGATTCGACTCCTGTGCTTGCCAAAGCCGCTGAACTTGTGAAGGAGCGCAAGCCCTCCACCTCCACGCAGGTGGTGCCTGGTTCCCCGACAGCGTTGAAGGCAGCTGCTGCTCCCGCAGCCGCTCCTGCTCCCGCACCGGAAGCTGCGAAGAAAGCGGAGGAAAAGCCTGCTGCCGCCCCAGCCCCAGCGCCTTCACCGGCCCCGGCTCCAGCGCCTTCACCGGCCCCGGCTCCAGCGCCTGCGCAGACTCCCTCACCGGAAACTCCAAAGGTCGAGGCTCCTGCCCCGGCTCCGATGCCTGCCGCGCCTGCTCCGGCAGCCGCCCCGGCTCCCGAGGCACCTAAGACGGAAGCGCCTGCGCCAGCCCCGGCACCCTCACCCGTTCCAGCTGCTCCGGCACCCGTGCCAGCCCCCGCTCCTGAGGCACCGAAGCCAACTCCGGCTCCCGCACCAGAAGCTCCTAAGTCGGAAGCGCCCGCCCCGGCTCCTGAGGCACCCAAGCCAGCTCCCGCACCTGCCCCCGAAGCACCAGCGCCTGCTCCTGCTCCCTCCCCCGAGGCTCCGAAGACGGAAACTCCAGTTCCCGCCCCGGCCCCAGCCCCGGCTCCTGCCCCCACCACTCCCGCTCCTGAGGCTCCGGCTCCGCCTGCCGCTCCGGAAACTCCCGCACCCCAACCTCAGTAAGCATCGTTTTTTCCTTTTTACCTGACCTGCCATGGAGACAACTGACACGACCGTCTCAAACAGCGACAGCCTACGCCGCGCGGCCATTGACCGCTCGGTGAAGGGGCCGGTGCTCTTCCTGTTCGCCAACGCCGCCCTTTGGCTGCTCGCATCCACCATCATGGGCTTGATCGCCTCTGTGAAGCTCGTTAAGCCGGGCTTCCTGGACTACGACTGGCTCTGGTTCCTCAACTACGGGCGCCTTCAGCCAGCCCATCTTACGGCCTTGGTCTATGGCTGGGCCATCCAGTCCGGCCTTGGTGCCAGCGTCTGGATCCTTGCCCGCCGCTCCGGTGTGGCTTTGGAGCGTGGTGCCGGATCGATGGTTACCGCTGGGGTGTTCTGGAACATCGGTGTGACGCTCGGTATCATCGGAATCCTTTTCGGCGGCAGCACTTCGCTGGCCTGGCTGGAGTTCCCGGCGTTCGTCTGGCCGCTCTTCCTGGTGTCATTCCTGATCATCGCTGGCCGCATGGTGCTGCACTTCAACGCGGTGCAGCGTGAGAACTGGTTCTTCCTCTCCTCCTGGTACATTCTCGCGGGTCTCTTCTGCTTCCCTTGGATTTTTGCCACGGTGAATCTGTTGCTCAACCACTATGCCCCGGCTTCACCGCTTGGTGCGATTGGCGCTGGCATCAACGCCTGGTACGTGAGCAACATCATCTGGCTGTTCTTCACTCCTATTGGCTTGGGTGCCTGCTACTACTTTATCCCGAAGATCACCGGCAAGCCGGTTTTCAGCGGCCAGCTTGCGCAGTTGGGTTTCTGGGGTCTGGTGGTTCTCGGTGGCTGGACTGGCTACCAGAAGTACATGGGTGGGCCGCTTCCCGCCTGGATGTCCGCAGTCGGCGGCACCGCGGCACTGCTGCTCCTTGTTCCGGCTGGCATTGTGGCTTTGAACAACCACCTCACCACTGAGGGCAAGCGCGGCCTCATCGAGAGCAGCCCCACGCTTCGCTTCGTGTTCGTTGGTTCTTTCTGCTACGTGCTCATGAGTGGCGTGAGCGCCCTGCTGGGTACGTTCTGGACGGGTTCCAACACCCAGTTCACCTACGCCGAGTACGGCTATCAGCTCCTTGCGGTGTACGGCTTCTTCAGCATGACCATGTTCGGCGCGATTTATTACATCGTTCCCCGTCTGGCCAACTGTGAGTGGCTGAGCGCCCGCCTGATTCGCCAGCACTTCTGGTTCTCCGTTTACGGCATCAGCGCCATGGTGGTCTGCATGCTGGTCGGCGGTCTGTTCCAAGGCGCGAGCGTCAACAGCCCCGACAACTGGAATCAACCCATGGTCGGTAGTGTCATCAACGCCCGTGGTTATCTTGTGGGCCGCTCTCTGGCCTGGGTCTTCATCCTGTGGTCGAACTTCTGGTTCTTTGTCCACCTTGTCTTCATGGTACTGGGTCTGGGACGTCGTAGCACGACGCCAACCCTGCTTGTGCATGACCGCCACCATGACTACGTCCCCGGAACTTTAACATCGGTTACCACCAAAGAAGCATGACCAGCTTGCGCAAACTCGTGATTGGATTGGGTGTCAGTTTCGGAGCTCCGTGGCTCCTGCTGGTCGTCATTCCTGCTCTCAAAGCCCAGAAGACCGTTCCTATCCCGTACGACAAGGATCGTGATGGATTGACCGGCTTCTATCCGGCCGAAGGTGTGTACCGCCAAGGTCAGCTCGTCTATCTTAAAGAGGGATGCGTGCAGTGCCACACCCAGGTTATCCGCACCACCTTCAACAACATCTCTGATGGCTGGAAGAAGGGGTGGGGGAGTGATCAAAGCGATATTCCGAAGCATGTTGTGCGCGCCAGCACCATGCGTGACTACCTCGGTGAGCCAGTGGCTCCTCTAGGTGTCCAGCGGAATGGTCCGGACCTCGCCAACTTCGGCTACCGTGTGGTGGGTGAAGCCGGCCGTGAAGCTCTTCACGTGAAGCTGTATGCCCCGCGTTCCCAGAATGAGTGGAGCATCATGCCGTCCTACCGCCACCTCTACAAGGTGCAGAAGATTCAAGGTGCCGGTTCTCCCGACGCTCTGAAGCTTCCGAAGGATCTGGCTCCCAAGAAAGGCTACGAAGTGGTGCCGACCGCCGAAGCCGTGGAACTGGTGAACTACCTTTGCTCCCTGAAAAAAGACGCCCCCGAGCCCGGCAAGGTGGTGGCTGACAGCAAGTAACGACGAGCCATGAACGAGAATCAGCCCCAGAACTTTGACAATACTGACCTCGACCGCCTTCACGCTGCCGTGAAGCGCGAGAAGCCTGACGCCCAGCCTGGCCGCGAACCTGCTCCCTTGTGGGTGTTTGTCGCCAGCATGGCCGCCATGGTGCTCGCCGGTGGCTACGCCGGAGCTTACGTCGGTGGATTTGAATTCGAGCAGAACTCGCCCTACCTCGGGAAGGTGACGGATACTCGGCCGATCAAGCTTGATGTCGCAGACACTCTCGATCCCTTCGCCCTAGCGATGAAAAAGGGTGCCGATTCCTACAACAGCTGCCAGGGCTGTCACGGTGCATCCGGTGGTGGTCAGCCAGGCCTGATCCCGCCGCTCGCTGGTTCGGAATGGGTTGCAGGTGGCACCGAGCGCATCGCCCGTATTGCCCTTCACGGCCTGAGCGGTAGCGTCACTGTCAAAGGTGCAAACTACAATGGCGTGATGCCTCCTCAGTCGGGCCTTTCCGACAAGGAACTTTCCTACGTGATCACTTACATCCGGAACTCCTGGGGCAACAAGGGCTCCTTGGTGACGCCGGACATGGTGAAGAAAGTCCGCGCCGAAACGAAGGCCCATGTGGGTCCCTGGACGGCCGCCACACTCTCGGAGTTTGCCGAAAAGGACATTCCGGGCGAAGCTCCCGCAGCCGCCGCGCCCGCAGCCAAGTAATAGCAATCAACCGGCATCCTGACTCTCTGAGCTTGAGCACCGCACCTTTCCAATCCCCCGTTTTCCGAACCACCTGCTTTTATTCATGAGCGCTGTTACCGCCCACCACGATCACTCGCATGCGGATCATGCTCACGAGCACGATCACCCGAAGCAGAGCTTCCTCTACAAGTACATCTTCAGTACCGACCACAAGGTCATCGGGATCCAGTACGGTCTCACTGCGATGTGCTTCCTGCTGTGGGGCTTCTTCCTCATGATGGTGATGCGCTGGAGCATCGCCTTCCCTGGTACGGAAATGCCCCTCTTCGGCCATCTGATGGGCGAACGCTGGGCTCCTGGTGGGGTGGTTAGCCCTGAGCTCTACAACATGTTTGGGGCCATGCACGGCACCATCATGGTGTTCTTGGGCGTGGTGCCTCTCGGTTTCGCCGCTTTCGGCAACTACATCATGCCGCTGCAGATTGGTGCAGTGGATATGGCGTTCCCCAAGCTCAACGCCTGGAGCTACTGGCTCTACTTCATCGGCGGTGTGCTCATGATGCTGAGCTTCTTCCTCCCGACGGGTGCTGCCCAGGTGGGTTGGACGAACTACTCTCCTCTGGCCACGACCGCACAGATCGACGTGAAGAACATCTTCTTCACCGGTCAGACGCAGTGGTTGTTCTCCATGGTGTTCCTGATCTCTTCCTCGCTGTTGGGCTCGGTGAACTTCATCACCACCATCCTCAACCTGCGCTGCAAAGGGATGACCTGGATGCGCCTGCCCTTCTTCTGCTGGGCCATGTTGGTCGTCGGTTTCCTGCTTCTCCTTGCTTTCCCCCCGCTTGAAGTCGCTGCCGTCATGCAGCTCGCTGACCGTCTCTTCGGTTCCAGCTTCTTCCTTCCGACGGGCTTGGTGGAAGCCAACAAACACCTCGACATCGCCGGTGGTGGCAGCCCGCTGCTCTACCAGCACTTGTTCTGGTTCCTCGGTCACCCGGAAGTGTACGTGCTCATCCTTCCGGCCATCGCCATCGTTTCTGACGTCATCCCGGCCAACATTCGTCGTCCGCTCTGGGGCTACAAGTCCATGATCTACGGCGTGCTCACGTTGGGCTTCCTGAGCTTCATCGTGTGGGCTCACCACATGTACCTCACGGGCATGGGACCGGTGGTCTCCACCTTCTTCCAGATCACCACGGTGTTGATCTCGGTGCCGTCCGTGATTCTTCTGACGTGCTTGATGATCACCCTCTGGGGCGGTTCCATCCGCTTCAACACGGCGATGCTGTTCGCCTGTGCGTTCCTTCCGATGTTCGGTATCGGTGGTCTTACCGGTCTGCCGCTGGCCTTCAGCACGATCGACCTCTATCTGCACGACACCTACTACGTGATTGGTCACTTCCACTATGTGGTGGCTCCGGGCACGATCTTTGGTCTCTTCGCCGGCATCTACCACTGGTACCCGAAGATGACGGGCCGTTTCATGAACGAGACGCTTGGTCGCCTGCACTTCTGGCCTTCCTTGCTGTGCATGAACCTGCTGTTCTCCCCGATGTTGATTCAGGGTATGGCAGGCTTCCACCGCCGCTGGCATGATGGTGGGGTTGCTTTCGCTGGTACGTCCAGTGGCGACTGGATGGGCATCCCTCTTTTGAAGCTCAACGAAGTGATGTCCTTTGCTGCTTGGGGTCTGGCCATTGCCCAGGTGCCTTTCATCCTGAACCTGTTCTTCAGCATCAAGGGTGGTAAGAAGGTGAAGTCGGACAACCCATGGCAGGCCACCACGCTGGAGTGGGCCACCCCGACACCTCCCGGACACGGCAACTTCCTTCAAGAGCCCGTGGTTTACCGCGACGCTTACGACTACAGCGTTCCTGGCGCCGAAACGGATTATTCCCCGCAGTGGCTTCCAGAAGGCGTGAAGCCTGAGGAAAAGCTCACCCACATGCATTGATCTCCCCGGGGCCAACCACTCCTGTTCCAGTCAATCATTTCTCCCAACTGACAACTTTTTCGCTCTGATGGAAATTCCATACACCGTCAAACCCCGGCCGGACACCGGACTGTTCAATGCGAAGATCGGCATCTGGCTGTTCCTCGCTTCTGAAGTGATGCTCTTCGGCGGTCTTTTCTCTGCCTACATCTTCCTGCGCATCGCCCCCGAAGGCCCCTGGCCTGTTCAGGTGCTGACCGTTAAGTGGGGTTTCATCAACACCCTTGTGCTGATCTTCTCCAGTGTCACCGTGCTGCAGGCGTGGGTGGCTCTGAAGTTGAGGAAGTTCCGGTTGTTCCAGGTTTGGATGACTCTCACTATCCTCTGCGCTGGTGGCTTCATGGCCATCAAGTCCGTCGAGTACGCTGACAAGTTCCATCACTTCGGTGTTTTGCTTAAGGACGGCAGCTCCTTGGAAGGTCACTTCCCGGAAGATCATCCTTATCACATCAAGTTTGATGAGGTGAAGACCGTGACGCTGGCCTCCAAGCACATGGACAAGGGCCTCTTTGACTGGAGACTTTTCCGCCATGGTTCTGACGGTGGTTTCCTCAAGTACATTGTGGACGGCAAGCCTGAGTTCAAAGATGCCGCCGGTAACTTGGTGACGTTGGATGCAGCTACCGTGAAGAAGTTGGTGCACGATGCTCAGGAGAAGAAGATCGACTTCATTGTCCTTACCGCGACCAATCCGCTCAAGTTTGACATCCCGCCGTCGAAGCTCTTCGACAACGCCTACGATGCTCACAAAGCCCATTTCCGTGATGGCACAGTGATCGACGGCAAGCTGGCCTATGATTCGATGCACCTTGAAGTGGACCGGATCGATCTGCGCCGCCTCTTCGCTGCAGACGAGAAGAGCGACCAGAAGGCCTTTGAAAGCGTGCAGAACGCTGACGTGTGGCGTGTCCTCGGTGGCGACTGGAAGAAGAAGTTCAACGAGCACCACGATGTGGAACTGAACAAGTTCATCGAGAAGCACAAGAGCCAGAAGAAGCCCCAACAGCCCATGGACAACAGCGACTACGTTCGCCACGTCTATGCCATGAAGATCAGCCTGGACGACTCCCACGGTCACGCCAACGCTGCCAAGACGGGTGGGGAAGGGCTTGCTGCTGAAGCCGCTGGTGACTCCCATGGCGCTCACGCTGCGGAAGCTCATGCTGGCAGCCACGGCCATCCTCTGGTTGTGATCGGGAAGAAGGACATTTCCTTCTGGTCCAACTTCACTCCCAAGTACGGAAACTACTTCGCCATCTACTTCACTCTGACGGGCCTGCACGGTCTGCACGTGATCGGCGGCGCACTTGTACTGAGCCACATGTTGTTGTTCGGCAAGAGGATCTACGACAAGGACCCTGACCACCTGGCAAACCGTGTGGAAGTGGGCGGCCTGTTCTGGCACTTCGTGGATCTGGTCTGGATCTTCCTGTTCCCGCTGCTGTATCTCCTCTAACCCGACTCTCCGGGGCTGCGGCCCCGGGAATTGATTCCCAGCTTTTTACCATCATGGCTCACGACCATCACGACCACGACAGTCCGGAATACTACAAGAAGCAGTCCAAGATCATCTGGGCGGTTGGTGGTGTTCTCGTCCTTGGCACCCTCATCACCGTCGGGGTGATGGACTGGGACATGGGCTCCCGCGCCGCCAACATTGCGTTCGGCATGTTCATCGCCCTGGTGAAAGCCAGCTTTGTCGCCCTCATCTTCATGCACTTGAAGAGTGAACGCGGTCTCATCTACAAGGTTCTCTTCTTCACCGTGCTTTTTGCGATCGGCCTCTTCGTGCTGACTTACCTCGGCTACGCTGATCCGCTGCACTCCAAGTTCATCGGTTACTGATTTCCCGCCATGTCCCTCAAAGGCTTCCACATTCTCTTCATCGTTCTGTCGTTTCTCTGCACCGCGGGGTTCTGGGCCTGGACGGTGGTGGAGGTGGAGCAGGCGAGGGAAGCCCGGGCGGTGGTTGCTGGGAACCTGAGTGGTACCCTGGCGCTGCTGCTGCTCGTTTACGGAATTTGGTTTGTCGCCAAGAAGAGCAAGACCATCAAGGTTTGAGATCCTGATCCCCATCACACCATGAGCCTCTTACATCTGCACCAGCTTGCCTGCGCCGTCTGTCTTCCGGACCAGTCGTCCGAAGTGGCCAAGGCTTCGAACACTGCCATCCTTTTTATGGTGGTCGTGGTCTTCAGCGTGCTGGGCCTGCTCGTCAAAATCATGTTCAACTTTGCACGCAAGCAGCGTGAGTTCGAAAATTCGTCCCTGTAAATTCCCATGATACCCGATTCGATGATCACCCTTGCCACCCTGAACAAGCTTCTGGGGATTCCCGCTCTTGCTTCTGAACACGGCGAGATGGTGGACCACATGCTTGAGCTGGTGCACTGGTTCATGTTGCTCCTTTTCATCGGCTGGTCCGCCTTCCTGGTGGTCGTCTTCACCAAGTTCCGTCAGAGCAAGAATCCCAAGGCCGACTATCACGGTGTCCGCGGTCACGCCTCCACTCACATTGAGATCGGCGTGGTCATCGTGGAAGCCATCCTTCTGCTCGGTTTCGCTTTCCCGCTCTGGGGCCAGCAATCTGAAAAATACCCTTCCGGCAACAACGTGCTGAAGGTACGTGCTGTGGGCGAGAAGTTCCTCTGGAGCTTCCAGTATGGTGGTACCGACAATACCCTGGGCCGCACCGCTCTCAAGCTGATCGATATCGGCACCAACCCTCCGAACACGATCGGTCGCGACATGAAGGACCCGAACGGCAAGGATGACTTCGTGAAGGTGGGCGTGATGACCCTTCCGGTGAACCGCCCCGTGATCGTGGACGTGACCAGCAAGGACGTGATTCACAACCTTGCTCTTGTGCCGATGCGTATGGCACAGGATGCCACCCCTGGCGTTCGCAGCCACGCCTGGTTCAAGCCAACCAAGACTGGGTCCTGGGACATCATCTGCGGTCAGCTTTGTGGCCCCGGCCACTCCGGCATGAAGGCCACGTTGAACGTGATCGAGCAAAAGGAGTTCGACGAATTCGTTAAGGAAAACAGCGACACCGCCAAGGCCGCAGTCGAAGCCACCCCGGCTCCTGCTGCCCCGGCAGCCCACTGACGCCGTGGCGGTTCTGCGACAGAATACCGCTCTGACCGACCTTGATCCTTCTTTGAATTTCTGCGAACGGCAAAGCCTTGGGGCTTTGCCGTTTGTTGTTTTTTAGCCCGTTTCGCCCATCCCTGATCTCATTCCTGGCATGAACTGGACCCGATTTCAAAAGCTGGCCCTGATAGCGTTCATCTCGGTGGAAGTGCTCATCTTTGTGGGCGCAGTAGTGCGGGCGACTGGCTCAGGCCTCGGATGTCCCGACTGGCCTCTCTGCTATGGATGCTGGACTCCGCCGACCAAAGCGGAGGACATCGATTTCAAAAAACTCAACATCGAGAAGTTCCGGGCGAAGGCCGCGAGACTGGGGCGGGATCCCGCTTCCATCACCCCGGAGACGTTGAGGGCCGAGTTTGATCCTGTCGCCACCTGGGTAGAGTACATCAACCGTCTGACCAGCCTCCCGGTGGGGCTGTCTGTGACCGCTCTTCTCGTGGCGTCTTTTTGGCAGATCTGGGCGGGTCGCTTCCGGGTCTTTGCCGGTGCACTCGGTTCCTTCGCCCTGGTGCTGATCAACGCCTGGTTGGGCGCGCGGGTGGTTCTCAGCGGTCTGAAGCCCGGCATCATCACCTTGCACATGGCTTTGGCCATTCTCTTGCAGTGTTTTCTCGTGTACACCGCCTGGCGTGGCACTTCTCAACCGTGGAAGCTTCCCGTGATCGGGGGCGGGGGCAAAGCTCTGTTTCGCATTGGGCTGCTGCTGTTTGCCCTGGTCGTGTTGGAGGGTGTCATGGGGTCCCAAGTTCGGGAGATGACGGATCACCTTGCCATGCTCCACGCGGGGGAGAAGCGTGAGCTCTGGGTCAAGGAACTGGATCAAACGGTCGTTTACCTCCTCCATCGGAGTTTCTCATGGATTATCTTGGGAGTGGCTTTCCTGTTTCACTGGAAGTCAACTCAAGTGCTTGGCCGAGTCGGTTGGCTGGAAAGAGGGATTGTGGGACTCGTTTGCGCTCAGATGGTGCTCGGTGTGGTACTGTCCCAGGTCGGAATCGTTCGGATCGCACAGATTCTCCACATTGGCTTGTCTTCCCTGCTGGTGAGTGGATTGTTCCTCTGGCTGCTCGGCAGCCATCGGGCAACCCGGGCGAAAGACTTGTCAGCACCGATGGAGACCGATGCGCCCAGTCCTGTAGTTTAGATTTCCCAGTCCCGTCTTTTCAGAGAGCCAGATGCAGAGTTCCGTCATGTCAGAGACCGCCACCTCGTCGAATACCCCATCCAACGTCACGATGAAGGACCTGATGTCGCTGACGAAGTTTCGTCTCAGTGTTCTCGTGTTGGTGACCACCTTTGTGGGTTACTGGCTTGGGCGCAGTGGGCAGGATCTGAACTTGCCATTGATGTTTCACACCCTGCTGGGCAGTGCCTTGGCCGCCTTTGGCGCGGCGGTGTTTAACCAGTTGATGGAGATCGAGCCGGACAAGCGGATGGACCGCACAGCGGATCGCCCCCTGCCTTCGCGCCGGATGGAGCCGGGTGTGGCCTTTGGAGTCGGCTGGCTGCTCAGCGCCTTTGCCTTGTTGCACCTGGGGAAGATGGTGAACGTGGAGTCCGCCGCTCTCTGTGCCATGACGCTCGCGGTCTATCTCTTCATCTACACCCCCATGAAGCAGCAATCGGCTTGGAACACGATTGTGGGCGCGGTGTCCGGCGCTTTGCCGCCGCTCATCGGGTGGGCTGGGGCCGCAGGTCCCCCGGTCAACAATGACGCTTACTTCCGTCTGGAATTGATTTCTTCCAGCGGGGCCATCTTCCTGTTCTCTCTGCTTTTCCTCTGGCAGCTCCCTCACTTCCTCGCGATCAACTGGATGTACCGGGATGAGTACCGCAAGGGCGGCTTTGTCATGTGGGCCAATGAGGATGATACGGGGGGCAAAACCTCCAAGCTGGCCCTGCTTTTTTCATTCTGTGCCGTGGCGCTCGTGTTCCTGCCTCCCTTTGCGGGGGACACCACCTACTGGTTCCTCCCTTTTGCGCTTCTGGTGAACCTGATGCTGGTGTGGCTGGCCTGGAAGTTCTACAAAATTCGCGACCGGGCGAGTGCACGGAAGTTGTTCTTCTTCACCCTCATGTACCTGCCACTCCTGCTGGGTATCAGCATGGTGTTCTGGAAAGCCTGATCAGCCGCCAACGGCGTGGCATTTTGCCACGTAGCGGCCTCGCCGTTCGTAAGCGTACTGGATCCTGTTACCATTCCTCTCTTCGACCTCCGCCTCCGTCTATCCCCGTGTCTGATCAAGCCATGAGCACCCCCACGCCGCCCTCCACTCCGACTGAGCCTTCACCGGATGACGCGCCCAAGGGCATCAATCCGCTGACCGTCTGGGTGCCCATCATCGTGATTGTCTGCGGTGTGGTGATCGGCTGGAACTACATGGTGAGCCAGATCAAGAAGGAGCGGGAAGAGTCGGCGGGCATGGTGGAACAGCGCTTGCCCATGTTGTCCAGACTGGAGAAGAATATTGGGTTCGTGGAGCGCAATGGCCAGAAAGTGGAACTCGCTGCGCTGAAAGGCAAAATCATCGTCGCCTGCTGGGTGTACACTCACTGCCCTCGTGGTTGTTCCGGCGTGGTGGGGGAGCTCCTCAGCCTGCACAATGATTTGGAGGCCAATCCAGACGTCCATTTCCTCTCGGTAAGTGTGGATCCTGCGGATGGCCCTGAGCAACTCAGCAAGTTCGCTGAAGGGCTGAAAATCAAAGGGGACAACTGGTGGTTTGTGAATGGGGAGACCAAGGAAGTGCGCTCCTACATGACCCGCTACTTCGGGTTTCAGGGCGTGCAGGATGTGCCTGAGAAAGACCGCCTCTCTCCGGATGACAAGTACATCCACGACATGAAAGTCGCCCTGGTGGATCACAAAAGTCACGTGCGTGGCATGTACGACGTGGCCAGCTTCGACCCAGAGTTCAAGGCCTTCTGGAAAGACAAGATCCGCAAAGATATCGCCACACTGCTCAAAGACAAAGTCGAGGACGAACAGGGCAAAAACACCAAGTAAGGGGTGGTTTGCCGCCATCCTGCGAGCCTGGGCGCTCAGTTGCTCTCAGAAGAAAGCCGCAGGGCTTGGCGCTTCCCGTCTGATTCTGCCCGGAATTGCATGATTTGATTGATTGAGAGGCAAATGAGGCGGAAAGGCAGTCGCTCTCTCGTCCGCCATTGCTTCATTCACGATTGATTGCACCACCACCATGGAAGTTTACGAACTCCCTGCGCTCAACGCCACCCTCAACGCCGCCGCCGCTGTTCTGCTGCTGTCGGGCTGGATCTGCATCAAGCTGGGCAAGCGCTCCGCTCACATCACTCTCATGTCGTTGGCGCTGGTGGTCTCCGCAGCGTTTCTTACCAGCTACCTGATCTATCACTTCCATGTACCCAGCATGAAGTTTCAGGGCAAAGGGGCGATCCGGTGGGTGTACTACACCATCCTGATTACCCACGTCTTTCTCGCCATCGTCAATCTGCCCATGATCATCATGACGGTGGTGCCTGCGCTGAAGAAGAAGTTCGACAAACACAAGAGAATCGCCCGCTGGACGTTTCCAGTCTGGATGTATGTCTCTGTGACAGGCGTGCTGGTGTACCTGATGTGTTACCACTGGTTCGCGCTCGGGTGAGGAGCGCGTGGCAGGATGGGGGGCTCGCTGTGTCGCCGCCCAGTTGGCTGATCCATGGCGAGAAGTTTGCTTCCAAGAGGGGGCGCTATCGGCTTGCCGGTCCGCGGTAGAATTGCGTTGTTCCTGCGCTCGCTTCACCCTCGGCTTATTCGTAGTGAACCCTCTGGGTTCGGAAGCAGGGTGCCGAGCAGCCGCCACCCCTCGGTCGGGACTACATTCCGGTGCAAGGGACACTCGATGCGTCGGTCTTCTGCCCGTTTGCTCTCGTGAATCGTCGGAGCAACGAACAGCGTGGCTGGCGTGATCTGACCCGACCCAGTGGAGACCATGCGGTCAAATTCGACCGTTGGTCCACTGGATTACTGAGCTACCGAATCACTCCCCAGTGGCTGGTGAGCGGCCAGTAGCAGAACCAGCCGGGGCCAACAACGTTCTGCTCGGGGACAGGGCCCCAGTAGCGGCTGTCAGAGCTGAAGTAGCTGTTGTCTCCCAGGGCCATGTATTGCTTTTTCTCCAGTTGCACGCCACGCACGGGCACGCGACGGCCGGTGGCGTCCTGGATGGCGTCCTGGTACCCGCGATAGCCGTCCTTGGGCTCGAGGTAAGTGCCCGTCATCACCCGCTGAAAGCCGGGTTCAGTGGCAAGCTGGCCGTTGATGAAGAGCTGGGAGTCTTTGATGGCCACGGTGTCCTCAGGAACGCCGCCGAGCCGCTTGATGTAGTGTTGGGAGCCCCAGCGCGCGTCGAAGTTGCCGCTTTCGATGCGGGAGATGTTCTTGGTGGTGAACACAAACACCTCCCCGCGGGTGGGGCGGCGGAAGTGGTAGGCGAACTTGTTGACGATGACGTGGTCGCCGTTTTGCACGATGCCACGGGCGAGGAGCTGGCCCTTGCGAATGTAAGAGCGGGAGCCGGTGCGACGGTTCACGGCAGCGCGCATGTCCGGGGTGTCGTTGCTGCCGAGCTCGGTATCCGTGTTGGCGTGGGCCCAGAACTGCAGGTCATCCGTGAGCTGGCGGATAGGGGCGGAGATCTTGATGGTGTGCCCATCGGCGAAGTGGACCTTCGTGTAGGGACGGAAGATCAGGAACTTGTGCTCCGTAAGGGCGGTGGGTGCCAGCTCACCTTCGTGATCTGAAACCACATTCAGATAGGTGGTACCGGTAAAGAAGCCGCCGAGCTTGCCAAGGAGGCCCGGATTGGGATCCTTCTCCGTGGCTTCAGCACGGATGCCATTCAGCGTAGGCTGCATGGAGCCCGTGGGGATCTGGAAAGGCTGGGCAATGTAAGAACGAATGCCCAGGGCGATGACGATGGAGACGAAGAAGACCTCGATGTTTTCCGCCCACTCCGTGGTACGGGCCTCCGGCAGAGCCCGCTCACAGACTTGATTCAGCTGCTTGCTCAGCTCGTCAATGCGGGTGCTGTTGCGCTGGCTGATGGCGCTGTCCAGTTCAGCGCGGAGTCCGTTGATCTCATCCAGCTTGGCAGCAGGCAGCAGATCGCGCTTGTAGTGGAGGAAACGGGTGACCCCCTTGCGGAGCAGCTTGGCGTGCTTGATGAAGCGCGGTTGGAACATGGCTGGCTGAGACTGGGTGGTGTCGGTTGAGGGGGCGCCGGAAAGGCGCGGATGGAGAGAGGGGCGTTGGCTGCCCCTGTGGTGACGCACCAGGAGCAGCGTATGCGAAGGGTGCTGCTCAATCCCCGGTCTTAAGCACCTGAATGAAGGCCTCTTGAGGGATGTTGACGCGGCCGATGGCCTTCATGCGCTTCTTGCCTTCCTTCTGCTTTTCCAACAGCTTGCGCTTACGGGAGATGTCACCGCCGTAGCACTTGGCGGTCACGTCCTTGCGCATGGCGCTGATGGATTCGCGGGCGATGACCTTGCCGCCGATGGCGGCCTGGATGGCGACAACGAAGAGCTGTACGGGGATCACTTCCTTGAGCTTGGCGGCGAGGGCCCGGCCGCGGGACTCTGCCTTGCTGCGGTGCACGATGCAGGAGAAGGCGTCCACCGGCTCGCCGGCGATGAGCATGTCCATTTTCACGAGGTCGGAGGCCACGTAGCCGGCATGTTCATAGTCCATGCTGCCGTAGCCGCGAGTCACGCTCTTGAGCTTGTCATTGAAGTCCACGAGGATTTCGTTGAGCGGCAGCATGCACTGGATCATGACCCGGTTGTCGTCCAGGGTTTCCGTGTGCTGCACGTCGCCGCGCTTGTCCATGACGAGCTGCATCATGTCTCCGATGTACTCGTTGGGCACCATGAGGAAGATCTTCACCATCGGCTCGCGGATTTCCTCGATCTCCGGCACGGGCGGGAGGAAGGAGGGGTTGTCCACGATGACCATTTCACCGTTGGTCTTCAGCACCTCGTAGATAACGCTCGGGTACGTGGAAATCACGTCCATCTGGAACTCACGGCGCAGGCGCTCCTGGATGATCTCCATGTGGAGCAGGCCGAGGAAGCCGCAGCGGAAGCCGAAGCCGAGGGCGGCGGAGCTCTCTGCCATGTAGCTGAAAGCAGCGTCGTTGATCTGCAGCTTGCCCATCGCCATTTTCAGCGATTCAAAGTCGTCGGTGCTCACCGGGTAGATGCCGCTGAACACGAGGGGGTGAATTTCCTTGAAGCCCGGGAGGGGTTCGGGGGAGGGTCTACGGGTCTCCGTGACGGTGTCACCGATCTTCACGTCCGACGTGGCCTTCACGTTGGCAATGATGTAGCCGACGTCTCCAACGTGCAGCTCCGGCACGGTGGACATCTTCGGGCGGAAGACGCCGACATCCTTCACTTCATAGTCCAGACCGGTGGACATCATGCGCACCTTCATGCCGCGCTTCACGCTGCCGCTGAAAATGCGGACATAGGAAACCACGCCGCGGTAGGCATCGAAGACGGAGTCAAACACCGAGGCGCGCAAATGTTCTTCGCCGAGGGATTTGGGGGCGGGGATGTATTTCACCACAGCCTCCAGGATGTCCTCGATACCGATGCCCATCTTGGCACTGGCCGGCACGGCTTCATCTGAAGAGAGCTGCAGGATGTCCTCCAACTGTTTCTTCACGCGAGGCACATCGGCGCTCGGAAGGTCGATCTTGTTGATGACCGGAATGACGTGCAGATTCTGCTGCAATGCCAGGTTCAGGTTGGCCACCGTCTGGGCCTCCACGCCCTGAGAGGCGTCCACCAGGAGGAGGGCTCCTTCGCAGGCAGCCAGGGAGCGGGATACTTCGTAGGAGAAGTCCACGTGCCCGGGGGTATCCAGGAGGTTCAGTTTGTAGGTCTTCCCGTCCTTGGCCTTGTAGCTCATGGTGACGGGGTGCGCCTTGATCGTGATGCCACGCTCGCGCTCCAGATCCATGGAGTCCAGCAGCTGATCCTGCTGCTGGCGCTCTGAAATGGTCTTGGTGAACTCCAGCAACCGGTCGGAGAGAGTGGTCTTCCCGTGGTCAATGTGGGCGATGATGGAGAAGTTGCGGGTCAGTTCGATGGACATCAGGGGGCGGGGACGGGAAAAAGGGGGATGAGACTTAATCGCGGAACCGCCACTTGGCAAGGGGGGCTTATCCGCCTGAAAAGTGAGACAGGAGGATGACTGCGAGGTTGTTGCCAGCATGAACGATCATGCTAGCAGCCAGTTTCCCGGTGCGCTGGTACACCCAGCAGTTCAGGATCCCGAAGAGGAAGACGTGGACGGTTCCGTTGACACTGTAGAAATGAGATCCTGCGAAGACGACGCTGGAGATCAGCATGCCCACCACGGTGCCCCAGCGGGCCTGCACGGACCTGAAGATGAAGCCGCGGAAGACGATCTCCTCCACAAATGGGGCCATAGTGACGGCCCAAAAGATGCCCAGAGGAAGGGAGAGCTCGCCCTGGTTTGAAAAGGAACGACTCAAGCCGTCCAGCACGCTGGAGGTGGAGCCCAGCCATTCCAGGCCGGTGTCCAGAAAATGGAAAAACCAAGGCAGGAGCCCCATGCTGGCGAAACCCAGCCCGATGTAGCTGGCGGAGGCGAAATCCCGGTTTCTAAACCCCAGGACCTGTGCCAGACGCGAGAACTTAGGGGCGTAGATCCGGCAGAGTGGCACCAGGGGCAGAGAAACCATCGCGGTGGCCCAGCCCAGCCAGATCCAGGTGGTGGTTTGCCAGGCGGAATACTCATCCATCACTGCCGCAATGACTCCCGCCACCCATGGGTATGCGGCGGTGAAGACATGGTGAGTCAGCCACAGGGCGGCGAGTGCTGCGAGGCCGAAGGTGCTGACCACCCGGGGGCCAGGCCAGAGGCGGTAGAGGCGTAAATGGGAGGCGGGCGCCTTCAGGCCAGAGCGGGCCAGTGCCACCCATGCCGCTGGGAGCGCGATCAATCCCAACAACGTCAGGTTCACCAAAATGACGGCGGCGAAGCCGAAGTTGCTCATGGCCCCTTTCTGAGCTTCGGCGAGAGCATCCTGATTGATCCGGTCCTGAAGATGGTACTGGGCCGCCAGAAAGCCCGTCCACCAGTCCACGGGTTGTTCACGGAGGTATTGGTCCAGGGCTTCGCGTTCGGATGCCGCCACCGGTGTGCCGTCCACGGCACCTTTAATGTAGCGGTAAGCGGGAAGTTTCTGCCCCTCCTCACTCACAGACTCCAGCGCCCCCTGGGCTATGGCCGTCCACTCCGCGGAGTTTTCTTCTTGGTCCCGGCTGAAACGCAGGCTGACCAGCGCGAGGTCCATCTGCAAGGCGTCCGTGGAGTGGCCTTCCGCCGCGACCTCGGTGAAGGCTGAGTAAACATCTTCGGGGATGGCATCCAGCTCCAAAATCCACTTCATGAAGCCGGGGCCCTGGTATCCTTTTTGGGAGTACTCATCATGCACCATCATGGAAGTGGCGACGTAGTTCCGAAAGGCACCCGAGGTGCTTGCTCCCGCGCTGGAACCGCCGCTCCAAGACCACTCTGCCTCCCACCAGACACACAGGATCAGGGCGGCCATTGCCCAAAGCACCAATTCCCGCCCCAGTCCCATTCTGCCCGGGATCAAACGCTGGGCATGACGCTTCGGGGCGTTCAGGTCGCCGAAATGGGCACCATTAGGGAGTGGGGGAGGGGTGAATTCGGCCTCTGCGCCAGAATCATCCCCTGAAGGTGAGGGCATTGCATCGTCCTACCGGAAGTTTTGCGACTGGACAAGTGAAAGTGACGAGCCGCGCAAACTGCGGCAGTGACCTGCACGAGAGCCCTTCGTCCAGTACGGCTGACAAGGGCAGGAGCCCTTGCAATCAATTGACGGAGAAGCCCGTCAGTTGTTGGCGGTCTCCGCGTACGGAGAGAGTCGCCACACGATGCGTACCTGCACCTCTTCAGGGCTGTTGAGCCGCAGATCGGACTCGAAAGCATCCTGTTGAGCGCGCCGCTTCAAGTGCCGCAGGTCACGACAGTGGAAGTTCACTGTCTCTTGGCGGGCCGGGAAATCCTGCGCGGTGGTTTCGAGCCCAAAGGAAGGCTCCAGCACACGACGGAGTCTGAAAAAGAGGAGGTAGTGCTCGCTTTCCAGGCGATTGCGAGCAGCGAAGAAGGTAGTGAGTACGGCTTGGGCCGAAGCCTGGCTGTCGAGCAGCATCATGCGGAGATCGAGGACCTCATCCGCAGCCGAAGGGGAAACTTCACAAAGCAACTGGGCCGCCAGACGGGCAGCATCAGCACGCCATCTTGCCAGAGGCCGCCGGGAATCGGTGGCTGGGGAAGCAACGCCAGTGTGAACTTGCATGCGAAAAGAAGGATCAGAATCGTGACAATGCAAATGAAATCGTGAGAATGGGTCTCAGTAGCCTGTATTCAGTGACAAAACGGTCAAATATTGTCCAATCTTACGAGGAAAATGGACGCGTAGAGTGGTGGAGTGGTGGAGTGAGGGAGTGAGGGAGTGAGGGAGTGAGGGAGTGAGGGAGTGAGACGGGGCAGGGCCATTTGCGTCGCAGGCGGTTTGAGATGGACCGCGATACCCCAAGATCAACGCCGTCTCGATTCGGCCTTCGCCCTGAACACCAACCAACAAAAAAGACCAGCTCCGGAGGGAGCTGGTCTTCGAGAAAGGGTTCGTCAAAACCTGAACCGCTGCGGAACAGCGCTTACAGGTTCTTGAGGTAGCTCTTCAGCATCCAGAGGGTCTTGTCGTGATACTGGATGCGCTTGATGGCGAGGTCCTGCGTTTCGAGGTCGTGAGCCTGCTCAGCGGTGTCGCGAAGTTTCTTTGCAGACTCGTTGGCGGTTTCGTTGCCTTCAATGATGGCGGCGACGAAATCTTTGGCCGGAGCAGCACCCACCGGAGCGCCGGGGATGGAGCTGGCTTTTGCAAAGACAGCGAGGCCACCAGGGGAGTAGTCACCCAAGGCGCGGATGCGCTCGGCAACTTCGTCTACAGCTTCGAAAAGCTCCTCATACTGTTTCTGAAACGCGCCATGAAGTTCGAAGAAAGCAGGGCCTTCCACGTTCCAATGAGCAAGGTGTGTTTCCGCCATGAGGCTGTAGGAATCAGCGAGCAGGGTGGAGAGGGCCGCCGTCACAGCGTTTTGGGTTTTTCCGGGAGAAGTTTTCGTGGTGCTCATATAGCTAAATACGTTATTGAGAAAGTAGGCGGTTGTTGAGAATGTAGCAACCAATCATTTCGCTGTAACTTGCTGGGATGTGAATTAGGATTGAGAATCTATGTCAAGAACACTGTGCGACTGGAGCAAGAAGGACATTCAACGGCATGCCGACGAGCTGCTGGAGATTGTCTCGCCCCAGCTTTATCTTTGTGAGAAGTGCGCCCGCACGGCGTGCGATGACCGGTACCTGTGCCGGGGGGTGGAGATCGCCAAGCTGCGTCGCCGCCATGAGCGTGAGCTGGCCCATCACGGCCATGACGATTGATTGATTGATTGAACGATGGATGGATGTGCCACAACCTTCCGGTGATGTTGTTTCCTGATGATGCAGCCGCTGTCACGGCGGTCCCGGTGAGGGAGTTCGAGGATCTAATGGCGCGACCGGGCCCCGTGCTGGCGCTGGCGCCCATGCAGGATGTGACGGACCTGCCCTTCTGGCGGCTCATGACCGACTATGACGGTGCGGACCTCTACTATACCGAGTACTTCCGTGTCCATGCGGACTCCAATCTGGAGAAGCCCATTCTGCGCTCGGTGACGGAGAATCCCACGGGGCGGCCGGTGGCGGCACAGATGATCGGGAACGACATTGCCTCGCTCGTGCGCACGGCGAAGGAATTGCAGGAGCATCCGATCGCCGCTGTAGATTTGAACCTGGGGTGCCCGGCGCCGGTGGTTTATAAAAAGTGTGCCGGCGGCGGTCTGCTGCGGGATCCTCGTCACGTGGATGCCATCCTGGGTGCGCTGCGGGATGCGGTGGTGAAGTGCAAGTTCACAGTAAAGACTCGAATCGGTTTCGATGACGCTGGCGTGTTCGAGCAATTCCTGCCGATCTTCGCCAAGCACAACATTGATCTGCTGACGGTGCACGGTCGCACGGTGGCCGAGATGTACCGGAGTGAGGTGCACTACGACTTCATTGCCCGGGCGGTGGAGGCGATGAAGTGCCCGGTGCTGGCCAATGGCAACGTTTCATCCGCGGTGAAGGCAAAGGAGATTCTGGAGGTGACGGGGGCCCGCGGTCTGATGATCGGACGTGGAGCCATCCGCAATCCGTGGATGTTCCGGCAGATCAGGCAGCATCTGGCCGGGCAGCCGGTCGTGCTACCCCGGGGGCGGGAGGTGCTGGAGTACATCCACCGTCTGTATGAGGCCGTGACCAGCCCGGAGGTGCCGGAGACGCTACAGGTGCAGAAGATGAAGAAGTATCTGAACTTCCTCGGCCTGGGAGTCGAGCCCACGGGGAGCTTCCTGCACGCCATGCGGCGTGCCAAGACTAAGGTGGAGCTGTTTGCCGTGTGTGCGAGTCACCTTGAGCATGACGCCGCGATGCCTTTGGAGCCGTTTAGCCTGGAACTCAAGGCCACGGACGTGATGGCAGGGGCTCATTTGTAGGTGTCTGTCTGTACCGCTTGCCGGGAAGGAGGCTCTTTGACAAGGCGACCTAGCTTCACAGAATGTGAGCATGCATCGTCTGCTTCGCTTCCTGGTACTTCCAGCTTTCCTGGGCACTGCGCCCATGGTGGCAGGGGTTGAGTTTCATGTTTCTCCCTCCGGCCTGGATACGGCCGCTGGCACCGCGGAAGCTCCGTTTGCGAGCCTGACTCGTGCCCGTGATGCGATCCGGGAGCTGCGCAAGAAAGCCGGGCTCAAGGAGCAGGCCCGGGTGGTGGTGCATGATGGGACCTATGAAATGCAGCAGCCGCTGGAGCTTGATGTGGTGGACGGCAGGTCTGACGGTCAGCCGGTGACCTGGGAGGCCGCGCCGGGGGCGAAGCCCAAGTTCATTGGAGCCCGCAAGGTGACGGGCTGGACCACGCACGAGGGCGCCATCCTCAAGGCGGATGTATCCGGCTTGAACCTGAGCAAAATCCAGATTCGTCAGCTACTGCTGAATGGCGAGCGCCAGCCGCTGGCGCGCTACCCAAACTTTGACCCTGCCAATCCGCTCTACGGTGGCTGGGCGTTTCTCACTGAACTGCCGGAGGGGGCCAACGAGGGCCACGTATGGAAGCGGGAGGGCTATGTGAAGGCTGCGGATGTGCGCAAGTGGTCCCGGCCGGAGGAGGTGGAGCTCTTCATCTTCGCCCAATATGGATGGTGGAATTTCATTGAACCGGTAAAATCTCTGGATCCGGAGACCCGCAAGCTCACCCTGGCCAAGGATTGCGGTTATGACCTGCATCCGCACAACCGCTACTTCTTCCAGAATGCACTGGAGGAGCTGGATGCCCCAGGTGAGTGGTATCTGGACCAGAAGAGCGCCACGCTGTACTTCTGGCCACCCAAGCCGCTCGACCAGGCGGAGGTTCGGATTCCGGTGGTGGATAGCTTCGTCCGCATGCGTGCGGGCGTGAAAGGCATCACGGTGCGGGGGCTGTCCTTCCTGGGATGCAATGGCACAGCCATCACGATGGAAGGCACGGAAGACTGCCTGGTGACAAAGTGTGTCATCGAGCACAGTGGCAGCATGCGAGGCTCCGGCGTGAGCCTGCAGGGTGGCAAGAACAACCGGGTGGAACGCAATGAGATCTCCTACATCGGCAACACCGGCGTGGGTGTGGGCGGTGGGGATCGCAAGACGCTGGTGCCGGCCAACAACGTGGTCACGAACAACCACATCCACCATGTGGGGGTCATCAACAAGAATGCCGCCGGGGTGGGCCTGGGAGGCGTGGGGAATGTGGTCACGCACAACCTCATTCACGACGGCCCGCGCATGGGCGTACAGTTCAGTGGAAACAACCTGGTCATCGAGTACAACCACATCCACCACGTGATGCTGGAGACCCAGGATGGCGGTGGTGTGTACACAGGCGGGCGCGATTGGATCAGCTCCCGCGGCACGAGTCTGAAGTACAACTTCATCCATGACATCGTGGGGGTGGGGCAGGAGTCGGCCGGGCTCAAGGTTCCTTTCTTCGCCTGGGGGATCTACATGGATGACAACGCAGGCGGGCTGGACATTGAGGGCAACATCGTGGCTCGCTGCTCTCGCGCAGCCATTCACCTGCACAATGGGCGGGACCACCACATCCTGAACAACATCTTCGTGGATGGCGGTGAACGTCAGATCGAGTTCAACGGCTGGCGGCCCGAACACAGTTATGTCAAAAACCACATGACGACCATGGTGGAAGGTTGGGCCAGTGTGAAGGATCTGCCCGCCTGGAAAGGCATGCGAGGCATGGAGATCGATCCACGAAATGCCTTCTTCCCCGACCAGACCATGATGAGCGGGAATGTGGCAGAGCGGAACATCGTGCTCTGGAGCAAGCCGGAGTTGCGCTACGTGGACGTCCGCAACTGCATGCCGGAGCACAATACTTGCGACTACAACCTGGCATGGAACGGTGGTCAGCCTATTCGCACCGCCGTCTCCAAAGTGGGACCCGATCAGGGTGATGATCTGTTGGCCGGAGCAGGTAGCTTCCAAGGTGTGGCTGACGGCACCGCTCCCAAGGGTTGGGGGTGGAACCACAAGCCGCTCAAAGAGTTGAAGTCGGTGGTGCAGGGCGGCGTGCTGGTGACGGACGGTGCGGTTAGCAAGGATCCCAAGAACCCCCACAGCGTGATTCACAGTCCCTTCGTGCCGTTCAAGGCGGGGGCCTCCTTCCGCGCCCGGCTGAAGGTGCGCTCGACCAAACCGGAGGCCAAGGTTTCCGCCGCGTTCATGATGTTCGTGGGCGGGAAAGGATACTGGGAAGGGCCTCGCAAGGAGATTCACCTCACCCCCGAGTGGCAGGAGGTGGAAGTGACCGGCTCCATGCCCCGGGAGTCGGATGCGAAGTGGAAGGACTGGATGAGCCAGTTTTGTGTGAGATTCGACTTCCCGGTGGACGAGGCCGTCCTGGAGCTCAAGGACCTCAGCATCCGCGAGGCTGGTCCCATGGATGAATGGAGTGCCTGGCAGAGCGAGGGTTGGGACAAGCACTCGGTGGTGGCGGATCCCTTGTTTGAAAACGCCGCCAAGGATGACTATCGCCTGAAGCCGGAATCTCCCGCCTTCAAGCTCGGGTTCAAGGCGCTGCCGATCGAGAAGATTGGGGTGGTTGAGGAGGCAAATTAGGAATTAGGAATGGCCGCTGCGCGGGAGGTGTGGAGATCCAGTGGGTGATCTCTGCGCATCCTCGGCAGCGGTACTTCCGGGGCTGGCGGAACCACAGGGCCAGCCGGTCGCCGGGCCGTCGCCACTCTCGTTTGGAGCTGGCCTCCAAGACATCTACCCAACGGCCGAAAGTCGTTGGGCCAGAAGCTAGTCCACACAGGCTCGGCATCGCATCGTCCTCGAGGGAAGGTGTCTGTTGAAGACCGACACGCCGACAGAGCTAACCCTTTGGTGGTATGCGTTTTTTCTCGAAATGCTAATTGTTACTTGATGGATAGTGACGATATGCAAATTATGAATAGTCCAGTTTCTTATGCGTGGTCTTGCTGCGCGGGTCTCTAGCTCTTTGTCCTAATCATGAGAAAGCTCCTGTCTATCGTCGCTGCGTGGGTTGGGTTTGCGGGGATGGGTATGGCGCAATCGCCATCTCCAGAGACCACCCCGCCAGCGGGGAGCTTAAAGGCGGCAGAAAAGCTGGCAGAGGTGATGAATCTCAAGGGGCAAATGGGAGGCGGCTTTGAAGCTCTCATGCCAATGATCAAAGGCATGGCTGACAGCATGATGCTGGCGACTGAGGAGCGCACGGCTCTAGAGAGCACCTTCCGCCAGTGGTATCTGGAGGACTTCGACCATGCGAAGATCTTGGCGGAGACCGTGAAGCTCTACGCGAGCACTTTCACGGAGGAGGAACTGATCATCCTGGCGGAGTTCTATACGACCCCAGCGGGACGCAAGGCCCTGACTGTGATGCCAGAACTCATGAAGCGCAGCGTGGTGATGGCGGCGGCTGAAAGCAAGGCCAAGCAGGAGCAGTTGAAGGCGCGACTGGATCGCCTCTTCACTGAAAAAGTGAGTCTGGCTCTGGAGCCAGGGGCAGGGAAGCGAGGGAACTGAGCGCATCGGCGCAGTTTCCCAGCAAACATTGCTTGTCAGGGAATGGCTGGCGACCGCAAGATGAGCGCGGAATTTTTTCCGCCCGTCCACGTTCACCCCTAGCCACACCTTCACCTTCACGCCCATGGTGCCAACCAGGGCGTTCCGATGCTTATGAAAATGCTGCTTCCGTTCGTTGCCGTCGTGCTCGCCTTCACCTCTGTGCGTGGTCAGGAGCCTACACCGGGGGCTGTGAAAGCAGCAGAAAAGCTGGCGGAAGTCATGGATATCAAAGCCCAGATGTCGAACGGTCTGGAAGCGATGATGCCGATGATCACCAACATGTCGGAGAAGATGAAACTCAATCCGACGGATGCCAAGGAACTGGAAGGCATCTTCCGGACCTGGTTCACGGAGGATCTGGATCACAGCAAGATCTTCGACGAGACGATCAAGCTCTACGCCCAGAACTTTACGGAAGAGGAGCTGGCAGGCCTCGCCGCCTTCTATGAGAGCCCGCTGGGGCGCAAGTCTCTCACGGCTCTGCCTCAGCTCATGAAGAAGGGAGCTCAGATCGGCATGGCGGAGGGCCAGGCCAAGCAGGAAAAGCTGCGGGCCCGCCTGGAGCCTTTCTTCAAAAAACACGCTCCGTCAGGAAATCCTTGAGAGTGAGGACGCCGGGTGCCAAAAAAGCCCGGTCTTCATGAGCGGGGGGAGGCGTACACCTTAACGCCCTCCTCTCGCAAAATCCTCAGTATGCCCAAATCTCCCCTCCCGGAGCGCCCGTTGCTGCTCCTTCTTGCCGCTGTCCAGTTCACCCACATCCTGGACTTCATGGTCATGATGCCGTTGGGGCCTCAGTTGATGAGGCTCTTCAATATTCTGCCGCATCAGTTCAGCAATCTGGTGGCCTCCTACACTTTCAGCGCGGCCGTGGCGGGGCTGCTGGGGGCGTTTTTGGTGGATCGCTTTGACCGGAAGACGGCTCTGCTTTTCTGCTATGCCGGGTTCCTCCTGGGCACTCTGGCGTGTGCCCTTGCGCCCTCCTATGAGACGCTTCTCGTGGCTCGTATTGTCAGCGGTGCTTTTGGCGGAGTATCGGGAGCGATGGTGCTGACGATTGTGGGGGACATTGTGCCTCTGGAGCGACGGGCTTCCGCCATGGGCATCATCATGTCCTCCTTTGCACTTGCCTCCATCTTGGGGGTGCCTTTTGGGCTTTGGCTTGCCGCGATCTGGAGCTGGCATGCCCCATTTCTCCTTGTGGTCGCCCTGGGATCGGTAGTGTGGGGAGTGACGTTGGTACGTTTTCCCGCCCTGCGCGGACATCTGGCGGCGGCAGGCCAGCACAGCAGACAGGCCATCAAGGGTTTGCTTGAACTGCTGACGAATCGCAACACCCTGGCGGCACTTTCCTTCATGATGATGATGATTTTCGGGCACTTCATCATCATTCCCTTCTTGAGTCCCAGTATGGTCGCCAATGCGGGGCTGGCAGAGAAGGATCTGTCTTACTTCTATCTGGCGGGCGGCATCGCAAGCTTTGTAACCTCCCCGGTGGTGGGGCGCATGGCGGACCGGCATGGTCGGTTGAAGATGTTTGCCATCATGATCTTGGGAGCGCTTCTGCCGGTGTATCTGATCACCAATCAGGGACCGTCCCACCTGGCAGTCATCATGGTGGTGGCGGCACTCTTCTTCGTCTTTGGCGGAGGGCGTTTCATTCCCGGGCAGGCCATCGTGACCTCTGCGGTACCAGCGCGTCTGCGGGGCAGCTTCATGAGTCTGAACAGCAGTGTGCGTGATCTCGCCGCAGGCGTGGCCTCCATGTTGGGCGGCCATATCGTGGTGAAGGACGCCCTGACTGGGAAGTTGCTCCACTTCCCTACGCTGGGATGGATCGCAATCGCGGCTAGCCTGGCCAGTGTGGTGCTCGCCTCCCGGGTGAAGGCGGTGGCGTAGCGATTTGCCGCTTCTTGAGGCGGCCTCGCCCGCCAGCGCAGTCTCCTGAGGGTGATGCGGGTGGGCCGCAAATGGTGCGTGCAAGTTAGCAAGGCCGGATCCGGCTGGATGAACGATCTTTCAGGCAGAGGGTGAGGGCTCGCAAGGGAGCCTGACCTTCTGGGAAGATCGCATTCATTCTGCGGATTTGGATTGTTGTTTGCTCAGGCCATGGAACTCACCGTTCAACAGCGTCGCGGCTTTTACGCAGGGGACGCCATTCAACGCCGGATCGGGGAGTTTCTCGGCGGGCGCTTTCCCGATGGGGGCACCGCCATGTACTTTGCTCCCGGGACAGAGGCGGAGTCGATGTACCGCCGACGTTACCCGCTGAGGGAACTGACACGCTGGCTGGATGGAGGATCGGAGATCAACCGTTCTCTGTGGGATCACGAGTACCTGATTGCCCACCTGGACATTGAATATGTGAACTTTGACCGGCCCGGGGAGATTTACCTCGATCCAGACCGCGGTTTCTCCCTGCAGCAGCCGGTCCAGCGTGCAGTGAAGGACATCCTGTTCTCCTACGGCATCCGTCCGCTGCATCTCCTCACCGGACGGGGCCATCACTTCGTGTGGCAGATGCGGCGCGAGAGTGAGGTTTTTCAGAAGCTGGCTGGCTTCGGGCGGCTCTCGGACACCTTGGAGCGGCTCTATGAAACATCTCCATCGCCCACCGGCGAGCTCGTGGAGCCGGAGCTGGGCCGGGCCTTTGCCGGGCTGGGGCTGGTGATGGAGTACCTGGCCCACCAGGTGAAAACCGTGGCCGCCGGGGAGAGCGAGATCCCGGTGGAGATGGCCGCGATTGAAGTGGGGGCAGATGATCACGGTCGGGAGATGGTGTCGGTGGATATCACAGAGTATGCGGATCCTCTCATTGCCCGGGCGGTGCGGGTACCTTTCAGTGTTTACCTGAAACCCCGGCAGCAGACGTGGAAGATTGGGGCAGAAGCTGTGGACAGCATGCCGCCCATCTTCAGCATCCCCATGCCTGCGGGAGTGCGGCTGGGGCGGGCGCTGCAGATGATGCGGGAGGTGGACAAGGTGAACCGCCTGGCAGAGCGCTCCTCCACCCGGATTCCGGATGCCTCCGAGCCCATGGAACGCCTGGTGGAGGACTATGCGGCGTCAAGGTTGAGGAAATTTCATGACTGGTACTATGAGGCCCAGCATGACCCGGCGGAGCGCTGGCCGGAGACGTATGACCGCACGGATCTCTCTGAGGTTCCGCCGTGCGTTCGTCTCATTCTGGAAAAGCCCAACGATCTGCTGCTGCGACCGGCTTGTGCAGAACGGGTGGTGCGGGTGATGCTGGCCCTGGGTTGGCATCCGCGACACATTGGAGGGCTCATCCGCTCCAAATATGAACGGGAACATCATGAGTGGGGGGAGCAATGGTATCTCTGTGATCCAGCGACCCGTGCCGATTTCTACGCCCGGCTCTTCAGCGGGCTTTTTGCCACCGGAGTGGATGACCTGGTGGACTTCAACTGTCGCTCTGCCCAGGAGGAGAATCTCTGCCTGGTGACGGATTGCGGCGATGATATCCGGCGGTTCCGGGAATCACTTTTACACAGGAGGCAACATGAGAGACTGGGCCATCGGCCTTTCCACGGGCTGTTTCTACCAGAAGAGCATCTTTGACTGCCTGGAAACGATCGGCTCCGGAGGGTTCAACCTCGTGGAGATCTGCTCGTTCCCAGCGCATTTGAACTACCATGACACCGGCGCGGTGCACCGGGCAGCCGAGAAGATGGCCGGCATCGGGATCGAGGCGTACTCGTTTCATGCCCCGTTCGCCGACCACATCGACATCACGTCTCTCGATGCTCAACGACGTGAGCAAGGGGTGAAGGAGGTGCTGGTGGCGGCGGAGGCGGCGGCGATGCTGCGCGCCCGGAACTTTGTCATTCATCCGGGGCCGGAGCACGCGCTGTATCCCACAGGGGATGAGCGTTGGTGGCGGCTTGAGCACGTGGCCCGTTCCTTGAGCACCATTGCCACCCGTTGCCAGGAGTTGGGCGTGCTGTGTGTCCTGGAGAACAAGCTGTCTCACCTGCTCTTTGGCAACATTCCTGACATGATGTGGATCCTCGGGGCGATGACGACCACGCATGTTGGGGTATGTCTCGATACAGGCCACGCGTATCTGGCCCGCAATCTGGACAGCGCCATGCACAAGCTGGCGGGCTATCTGAAGATGGTTCACGCCAGTGACAACTCAGGTCATCATGATGATCACCTGCCCCCTGGCGAGGGGCATATTGACTGGGTGAATGTCCTGAGGAAACTCGGCGATAGCGGCTTCCAGGGCTCCATCATGCTGGAGATAGCGGGAAGAGGCGAGCCGCATGAAGTGATGGCGGCAGCGCGGAAGGCCCGGAGGTATTTGCGGGATCAGGAGAGGAGGCTGTAGACAGGAGTAACAAGATTTCTGACAGATTTACAAGATTGGGGGTGGAGGTTGATGCCTCCACTTACCATTTACCTCTTACCGTTTTTTACCATTCACCAACCCTCCCCGTACTTCTTCGGCAAAGGCCCGGGCGGCGGCGGTGCGGTGGCCGCCGTTGACCCAGATGAGGCCGACGCGGCGGTAGGAGAGGTCGGCTGGTTTGTCGGCCAGACGACGGACACGGAGGTCGGGGTGCTTATCCCACTGCACAGCGGATTCTGGGAGCAGGGTGACCATGTTCGTCTGACGGATCGTGGAAAGAACACCTTCGATGGAGTTCATTTCCACGGCGGGATGCAGACGGTGGTCGAGCTGTTGCAGGGCGACGCTCTCCACCACGAGCTCGCGCGTGCAGAAGCCATGGCTGAGCAGCACCAGGGGCTGGGCCAGCATCTCGGAGAGGAGAATTTTGCGCTGGCGGTCCAGCGGGTGTTTGTCAGGGAGTACGGCGACGAGTTGCTCGACGAAGAGCGGTTCGGTATCGAGGTGAGGGTGGTTCTTGGTAGAGATGAAGCTGATGCCCAGGTCAAGCTTGCCGGCCAGCACCTCGGCTTCCAGACTCTCCATGGGCATTTCTCGAACGGATACCGTGACTTTGGGATAGCGGTTGCGGAAGGCGCTCACGGCTTCGGGCACAACGGCAACATTGACGGTGGAGACGATGCCCACCCGAAGCTGTCCGCTTTCCATCGTCTGTAGCTCGGCGATCTCACGGCGGGCGTCGTCCAGTTCGCGCATGATGGTGACGGCCCGGGTGTGCAGGATTTCCCCTGCAGCCGTGAGGCGGACCGTCCGGCTGAGACGGTCAAAAAGCGGGGTCCCCATCTGGCCTTCCAGCTGCTTGATCTGGTGGGACAAGGTGGGCTGGGAGACGTGCAGCGCCTCCGCCGCCCGGTGGTAGTTCCCGGCGGCGGCTACTGCCAGGAAGTAGCGCAGGTGCCGCAGTTCCGTAGGGCTGTCTTTGATTGATGGCATCTATCGAAACGATTGAATCAAGAGAATGGATGTATCAGTGAAACACCGGACGGTAGGGGCATGCAAGTTCCAACTTCTGCTTCATGTGCAACCTCATTGAAACCTGCCAACTCCGTCACTACGCGTGAGAAGGCGGGGCTGCCGCCGGCACTTTATGCGCTCACCGTGGGAGCCTTTGGCATTGGCACCACGGAGTTCGTCATCATGGGGCTGCTGCTCCAGGTGGCTGCGGATCTCCACGTGTCGATCGCTGCGGCGGGGCTGCTGATCAGCGGGTATGCGCTCGGGGTCTTTGTCGGAGCCCCGGTGCTGACCATTCTGACCAGCCGGCTGCCTCGCAAGGCGGTGCTCATGGGGCTCATGATCCTGTTCATCGTGGGCAACGTGGTATGTGCGCTGGCGCCAAACTACACGGTGCTGATGGTGGCACGGGTGATCACAGCCCTCATGCATGGCACGTTCTTCGGCGTGGGCGCGGTGGTCGCCACTGGACTGGTATCGGAGGATCGGAAGGCCTCGGCCATCTCGGTGATGTTCACCGGCCTGACGGTGGCCACGCTGCTGGGGGTTCCTGCCGGGGCCTGGCTGGGGCATCATTTCGGCTGGCGGTCCACCTTCTGGGCGGTGAGCGTGATTGGCGTGGTAGGCTTTGCCGTGATCGCGCTCCTGGTGCCCCGGCAGCAGCAGACGGGTGAACGGGCCGGAATGATGAGGGAGGAGCTGGCCGCAGTGTTTCGCCCGCAGGTGCTGCTGGGTCTGCTCATCACCGTGCTGGGCTGGGCGGGGGTGTTTGCGGTATTCACTTACATCGAACCCATCCTCACCAAGGTGACCGGCTTTGCCCAAGAGGCAGTGTCACCCATTCTGTTCGCCTTCGGCGGGGGCATGGTCTTGGGAAACTACGTGGGCGGCAAGCTGGCGGACCGCAAGCTCATGGCCACCATGGTGGGCACGCTGGTGTTTCTGGCGCTGGTGCTGGCGGGCACCACCGTGGCGATGCACAGCAAGGTGGGAGTGGTGCTCTTTGTGGGCCTGCTGGGGGTGGCGGCATTCGCGACCGTGGCCCCGCTGCAACTGCGGGTGCTGCAGAAGGCGGGGGGCGGTCAGACCCTGGCCTCCAGTCTAAATATCGGGGCCTTCAATCTCGGCAATGCCATCGGTGCCTGGATGGGCGGCGTGATCATTGAGCGGGGAGCCGGGGCCGGGTACCAAGCTGTGCCCGTGGCGGCAGCGATGGTGGCAGCCGGAGCCGTGTTGATGGCGCTATGGAGCTGGAAAGGGGATGGGCGGGAGCGGACGCTTTCTAGACAGAATTAACAAGATTTTGAAGGATTAACAGGATGGGGAAAGTGGGAGGCAGTGGGGTAGTTTGGATGAACCCTGCAAGCGGGACGCCCGGGGTTCAGCATCGCGCCCACTGCCTTCTGCCCACTGGCTCACGCCAATTCTGGCAGCGGAGAGTCGGCGTCGCCGAACTTGTGCATCTTCATGCCCATGCGTTCCATGACGGAGAGGTGGAGGCGGCAGAGCTTGCGGTTCTCGTTCTGGCTGTAGTCCAGCATGCGGCCGCCGCGGATGGTGCCGCCACCGCCGCCAGCGAGGAGGACGGGGAGCTGGCGGGAGTCGTGGGCGTTGCCATCCCAGAGGCTCGAGCAGAAGAGAATCATGCTGTTGTCCAGGAGGGAGCGCTCGCCTTCATCGGTGGCATCCATCTTCTGCAGAGTCTCGCACATGAGCTGCATGTGATACTCGTTCACCTTCTGGTACATGGCCAGACGCTCGGGATCATTGGCATGGTGGGAGAGCTCATGCTGACCACCCTTGATGCCGCCCAGGAAACCGAAGTTCATCTGGGAAAGGTCGTTGTTGAGCATCATGGTGGCGATGCGCGTGCGGTCCATCTGGAGGGCCAGCACCATGGTGTCCAGCTGAAGGCGCAAGTGGTCGCGCACATCGGCAGGGATGCCAGCTGCGGGGCGGGCGAAGGTGGGGGCCTTGACGGTGGGGGACCAGCCGTTACCGTTGGTCTCCTTTTTGCTGAAGGCATCCGCTTTTTCAATGCGCTGCTCCAACTCGCGGACGGAGGTGAAGTATTCGTCGAGCTTCAAGGCATCGCGGCGGCTCACTTTGTTGCGCAGGCTGTTAGCATCTCCCAGCACGAGGTCGAGCACGCTCTTGTCGCGCTTGCGCTTGGAGCCGTCGTCAAAGAGTTGGTCAAAGGCCTGTTGAGGATAGATCTCTTTCGGGGCTGGCGCAGTTGGGCTGCTCCAGGAGATGTAGGCGGAATAGATGGAGGTGTAGCCGCTGTCAGTGCTGTACTTGGGACCTTCCGTGCCCAGCACAATGCTTGAGACGGGGGTGTTCTTGCCCAACTCCTGCGCCATGAGCTGGTCCATGGTGGTGCCCACCTGCACATCCGTGGTGGTTTGCTTCACGGTCAGACCGGAAAGCACGTTCATCTTTGGGTAATGGCCGCCGGGGCCGGCCACGGTGGTGGGGTTCCAGAGTCCCTTGAAGACCAGAAGCTTGTCCTTCACCGGCTCCAGCGGGCTGAGCGTCTTCATCAACTCAATGCCCTGGGGACCGTTGGTGGCGCCCCAGTGGTGCGGGTTCACGCCATTGCCCATGAACAGGGCGGCGAACCGGCGGGGAGCTCCCTTGGCGGATGGCGTGGCGCTGCCCCATGCATTCATGGATTCCAGCCAGGGCAAACCCATGGCAATCCCTGCTCCACGCAGGAAATGGCGGCGGGACAAGCCGGAGGAACGGCTGACAGGGCGGGCGTTAAAGGAGCTCATGGGACGAATTCGTGTGCAGGGATCGGGGTTTTCTTTGGGGGGCGGTTATAGACTATTACGCGGTCAGGAGGGCCGGTCATTCATTCCGGCGGTGCTGGAACTGGCGGCTCTGCACCAGGGTGAGGACCGCAGCAGAGAACTTGCCACCGGACTTTTTCATTTCCTCCTGCATGGAAGCGAGGAGTGGCTTGTCCGAGGGCAGGACGTTACGCCCTAGGGCGTAGCCCACCAGCTTGCGGCAAAAGACGGCGCTGAACTCGTCTTCACGGGAACTGAGATATTCTCTCAAACCGGCAAGTCCCTTGAAGGATGCGCCACCTTTGATCTGGGCGGAGTCATCGATGGCCTGGCCGCCGTCGTCCTGGGTGCGGAGTCGGCCGATGGCGTCAAAGCCTTCCAGGGCGAATCCCAACGGATCGATCTTGTCATGGCAGGAGGCACAGGCTTTGTCAGCGCGGTGAGCCTCCAGCCGCTGACGCAGCGTGGTGGCCTTGGCCGCACTGTCGTCGAGCTGCGGCACATCCGGCGGCGGCGGTGGGGTAGGGGCACCCAGCACGGCATGCAGAAGCCAGTCACCGCGCAGCACTGGACTGGTGCGTTGGGGGTAGGAGGTCTTCGTGAGAATGCTGCCCATGCCGAGGATGCCTCCCCGTTGGTGCTGGCCCACGGCGACTTTCTTAAACTCACCGCCTGTCACACCGGGCACGCCGTAGTGCTTGGCCAGGCGCTCATTGAGGAACGTGTAGTCTGCGAGGATAATTTCCTTTACCGGGCGGTCTTCACGGATCACGTAGGCGAAGAATTCAGTGGTCTCCCGATACAGGTCGGCCCTCAACTCCGGAGTGAATTCCGGGAATTTGTTTCCGTCCACAGTGCTGTGCTTGGAGAAGCCGTTGAAGGACAGCCACTGGCCGGCGAACTCCTCAGCGAGGGCACGGGCACGGGGATCGCGCAGAAGTCGTTGCACCTCGGTAGTGATCGTTTCTTTCCTGGACAGGCTGCCATCCATGGCCGTCTGGGTGAGACGCGTGTCCGGCACGGAGGACCACAGGAAATAACTGAGCCGGGTGGCCAGTTCCCAGGGTTTCAAGGGATGTTCGCCGGGCTCATTGGCCTCCTCCATCTTGAACACGAAGTCCGGGGAGATGAAGATCCTCACCAGCACCTCGCGGGCGGCGGATTCGCGATCCAGATCACGAGCGCGGGCGTCAGCATAGAGCTGGCTGAGTTGTTGCTTGTCTGCGTCCGTCAGGGGGCGACGCCAGGCTCTCTTGGCAAAGTGCAGCAGGTGTCCACGCAGATTTTCATCCCACTCGTTCAGATCCTTGGGATTGGGCTTGAGGGAGCGTACCAATCGCCAGTCGGTCAGCATGCGCGTCATGCGGTCCTTCTCCTGGGGAGGGATCAATGAGGCGAGCTGGACATCGCTCAAGTAGTACACGCCGGGTCCTTTGCCGCCGCGTTGGAAGTTGCGAGAGACTTCCTCCATACGGCGCAGGTATTCGTCTGGGAAGGCGGTCTTCATCCTGCTGAAGTCCACCATCGTGTTTCGCGCGGCTTCAGTCTGGCGTTTCCAGAGCGTGAGCACGCCCGGCAAGATCTTCTGCGGGTCGGGGGCGTTCCCCACCACAGCAGTCCATTGGATGGTGGCGAAGTCGCTGTCCGGGCCTTCCAGCACAAGGCGACCTTTGCCACGGAAGAGGGTGGCGTCGTCAGGCAGGGGAAGGGGGATCACCTTTGGGGCCTGCACCACGAGGGTGTCGGCATTGACTTCTGGGCCCAGAGGATTCTTGCCAAACTGGGCAAGCGCTTTCTCGGCGGTGCTGATGCGTTGGTTCAAGGTAACAGCATCTGCCCCCGGAGCTTGCAAGGCCTTGCGATCCATCTCCATCTGGCGGCGCAGCCACACGAGATAGGGCTCCGTCTTCTTGCCGCGGGTCAACATGAGTTCGGTGAAATGCACCCAGTCTCCGCGATTGCCATCGCCCAAGTCCCCGGCGACGAGCTTCACTTCCATGTGCCCGGTCACTTCACGGACGAAGCCATAGGGACGCAAGCCGTCGGCATCCTGTTGCATGCGTTGCACACCTGTGCCGGGGCGCTTGGGGTCCCACCATGAGCGACGTTCTGCCTGAATGGCGAGGATCTTTTCGCGGACCACTGCGGGCACCTCTTTGGGCTTGGCCGCATCAGGTCCGGGCAATTCTTTCCAGGCGTTGCGCGTGATGTCCAGGAACCGGGAGTTGCTCTTGTCATTGTTGAGCATGGTCCACCAGTTCTCCAGGAAGGCGGGAAAAAGCCCGGCTTCCTTGGCCAGTACTTCCAGAGACGTGGCCCCGGTCTGCTCGCGATGCTTGAACTTCCAGCTGGCGAGCATGTAGTCGCCTTCGCGCATGTCGTCCCCATCCTTGGGAAGGTAGGGGGCTGCCATCTTCTGATACCAGACGTAGAGGCTCTGCTCTGCTTGATCGCGAATTTGCTCCGGCCCGCGAAGGCCGACACGCTGGGTCTGAAAGCTGATGCCACGGCCGGGCAGGATGCTGGCGTGGTCGGCCAGTTGGCGGGCTGCGGAGAGGTACTTGTCGAGCTGCTGGGGGCTGACGAAGAGCACATCACCCACGTTCGAGAAGCCTTCGCCGCCACCACCGTCGGGCAGGAACTCCTTGGCGAGTTTGTAGTCCTGGCCCGTGAGGTCGCGAACCGTGTTGTCATACTCCGCATTGGTAAGACGACGGATCGTCACCACGCCGGGATCTCCGGCGTTGGCCAGGGCTGCCGCTTCGAGAGAATGATTGAGCCAGGCTGTCAGGCGGGCTTTTTCTTCAGGGGACGGCTGGGGATCATCTTCTGGCGGCATCTCGGCCGCGTGCATGGAGTCCTTGACCTTCTTCCAGAACTCAAACTCCGAGCCCACTTTGGGATCGGCATCCAGGGTTTTGAGATTCACGCCACCCTTGGTCTTCTTGCCGCCATGGCAGTCATAGCAGTACTGCGTGAAGAGAGGGCGGATGTCCTTTTCCCAATTGGCTGTGGCGGACGGTTCAGCGGCTCCAGCCAGCCCGAGGGGACTGGCGCTGGCACCCAGCACTGCCAGCGCCATCGAGAGACGCGGGCGGAGCCGGGAAGAGGATTTGGAGTGGGGAGCGGTGGCGCGGAGCGGATTCCAGGACGGAGCAATCATTGGGGGCGAGTCATCTGAACGTCCTGCCGCATTTGGGGGAACACGGGAAGACGAGGAGGGCAGTCAGACCAGGGCGGGATCAGTGAGGAAGCGCTGCTGAATGCGGTGGAAGAATACGTAGGGAGGGTGGGGGTGTTTCAGGGGTTATGTTTCGATTTGAAAGTAATTAAGCGGCGAGTGGAGCGGTCCCATAGAAAGGACAAATTCGGCCGATTTTGGACGGGAATTGTGAGGGATGGGACGGTGCGCTGGGAATTCTTACCTGCGGACATCTGGAGAGGCAGGATGGACGTGCATGCGCGCGGCGCCTGAGCCGGTTGGCACAACCGGACTACTCCCGCCGCCGCCTCAGGGGCAGTCCGACGGTCCCCGTCGGGATGGGAGCGGAGGGGGCGTACGGACAAAGGCCGGAAGACGATCCTGGCGATCAGAGGGTTCGCGGAGGTGAGTCACGCGTCTCCTCCGTTGCCTGAGCCGGTTGGGACAACCGGACTATTCCCGACGTTGCCCTAGGGGTAGTCCGACGGTCTCCGTCGGCTCAGTCGCTGGAAAGGACGTACGGACAAAGGCAGGAAGACGATCCTGGCGGTCAGTGGGTTCGCGGAGGTGAGGCACTCGTCTCCTCCGCCGCCTGAGCCGGTTGGGACAACCGGACTACTCCCGACGCCGCCTCAGGGGTAGTCCGACGGTCTCCGTCGGGATGGGAGCGGAGGGGGCGTCGGAAATATGTCGAGGGCGTACTGACCACTCAGCACGCCCTCTGTCGTCTTTTGCCCCAGAAGAACTGCGCCGCTGGATGATGGGCTGTTGGCGCGATGCTAGGCACTCATCCCATCCATTGCACCCCACGGCTCAAGGCTCTCCAGCTTCTTGCTCTGGAGCGCCGCGTAGATGTCAGGCAGGTCGAATTGCTTCAACACGCCTGGAAGCAGCGTGGCGTAGGGCCACTTGTAGTCCTCCGTCGTGGCGATGACCTCGTAGGAGGCCAATGCGTTTTTCAAAGTGACCTGGGTGACCGCAGGGGAGAGAAGGGCGGCGAAAGCAGCCGCGAGCGCGCCCCAGCCGCGTCCGGCGAGATGAATCTCCTGGTGGCCCTGGGCTTTCAACCAGGTGACGACGCGGAGGAGGTCGCCGACCTTCTGACCCAGATAAGGACGGTCCAGCATGATGGCATGGGCGGCGAGGAAATAATCGCTGCCGTAGGGTTTGAGGAATTGATCTGCGCCGCAGGTGTCCGGCTGAGACTCGCCGATACCTCGCACATCACAGGCATACACGGCGGCGTCAGCGGCGGCACCCACCAGTTCGGCCACGAGAGGCTCGGAGCGGAGTTCGGCATCCGCGGAGCGGTGGGCCACATAGAGAATGGCCCGAGTGCCGCCCTGAGGGGGACGCGAGACTAGTGAGGCGTCGTGGAGCCGGGTGACGAGCGCCTGGATGCCGGGCTCGGTTTCCACCGCGTAGGTGCTGCTGCCTTTGGCGGGATACTTGCGGCCGCTGGAGGGGCGGAGGATGCGGTAGTCGGGCACGGTGGTACTCAGAGCTTCTGCATGGAGCCTGAGTGTGCTCTTGACCGCCTCCACCAGTTTGGAGCCGGTCAGGCGGGGGCGTTGGGTGGCGAGTTGTTTGGCGGATTCGGCCGTGAGCGAAGCGACGGTTCGAGGCTTTAACTCGCTGATTTGCCCACTGGCGGTGCACCAGAGTGTCTCGTCCTTTTCGATCACCAGATCGGGCTCCGACGTGGCTTGGGACACTCCTGTCACCTTGTTGAAGAAGCGGTACATGGCCTCGCGGTTCTCCTTGGAGTAGCCATGATAGTCCGAGCCGATGTGGAGCTGGATGTTCTCCGGCTTACCCAGCAGCGTGTAGAGCTGCTTGAGGCGTTCATAAGCCTCCATGCTGCCCCGCACGTCGAAGAAGTCCTTCTCCTGCGCCACGATGACCACGGGTTTGGGGGCCATGGCAGCGAGGAAATCACTATGGTCCAGGCCGAGGGCGAGCACTGCAGGCGGACACTGCTCGGTATCGGCAGGCAGTTCGTTTTCTGCGTTGCGGCGGAAAGTGGTGACGAAGCAGGCAGGCGCGGCCATGGTGAAGCGCGGATCGAGCCCGCAGATCCACGTTGTCTGCGTGCCGCCGCCGGAGTTGCCTGTGAGGCCGATGTGCTTGGGATCAACTTCAGGGCGGGTGAGCAGGTAGTCCAGAGCGCGAATGCCATCCCAGGCAAACCAGGCACCGAGGAACTCTCCCACCAGTGTCTGTTGATTGCCTGACTGGATGTGCTCGCTCACACCCGGGCTGAACCGGGACTTCAACGTGCCCTCAGCGAGATACTGAAAGCGTTCCCCCTGACCGATGGGATCGATGATGAAACAGACATAGCCAAGGCGGGCGAGTCCTTGGGCGAAGCTCTGGTAGGCGTCCGCTGCTTTGCCATTGAGGGAGTGGCCACACACACCGATGACGCCGGGCATCTGCCCAGTGCGGCCCACAGGCACATAGAGATTCCCCGTGACGAGAAGGCCAGGGCGGCTCTCGAAGATGATGTGCTCAATCTTGTAGCCGTCGCGTTCCACCGTGCGGGTGACCCGGGCGTTGAGGGGAGTCTTTTCAGGCTCGGGGCCGAAGCTGGTGCGAATGCGCTCACGAACAGACGTGACATAGCCTTCAGCATCGGCCTGCGTTTTGAGGGCGGCCCGCTTTGCGTTTTGTTGGGTTTCGACCGTGCGCACCTGGTTCACCAGCCACTCCTGCATCATGCGGGGGAAGCGATTGAGTGGTGCCAGAGCGGGTGCGGCCACGGTGGTGGTGGCGGGAACGGCAGCGGGGGATGTCGCCGCAGGTGCTGCGGCAAGGATGCGAGCGCCCGGCGCAGTGGTCAAGAAGGCAGGGGCAAAAGGCAGGCCGACGAGGCCGAGACCCGCACGACGCAGGAATTCACGTCGCGGAGAATCCGGGGTGGCTTCAGGGGTCGAGTCGGCGAGGGAGCGGGAAGGGGAATCGGCCATGGAGCGAAAAATTGGAATTGAGGAAATGCGGTGATCTCAGAAATCTGGCTGCACAGGAACTTCGTGTGCGATGCGAATGCACCAGTACCGGGAGGATGAACATGATCTATCCTGTTGAGTCCGAACCGGGCAGAGATGGGTGAGAATTGGGTATAAAAGTACTGGGAGAGGGATAGGGAAAAAGGGAAGGGGGAGAAGGGTTTAGTGATGGTTGTGGAATGGCAGGGGTGTGTGACGGAGGGCTTACGGAGGTGGCTGGTAAGGAACGAGCTGTTTGAGACAAAACGGTCAACACCTGGATGCGAAGCATCTTTAGGAGTGCGGCAAGAATTGCCGCTTTCGGGAGTCCTGTGTCGGGCGGATGCGATATTGTGGGAGCGGTGGCGATGATGGGCGCTGCTGGGGGGCAAAGGGTAAGAGGAAATCACATGGGCTGCGAAAGCGGTGATTCTCACCGCAGTCCCAAAGCGGCTGCGCCGCCAGGTGGAGGAGGTGATGAGATTGGAGCAGACAAAACTGCTTGCGACGTTGGATGAACACAAAAAAGGCGTGGGGGTCATTTGACCGCCCACGCCTGAGTGAGTGTGTGAACTTGCGGCTTACTTCGCTGCGGCGGCTTTCACGGCTGTGGTCTCGATGCCTCTGGCGGCCACGGCCTTGTGCGCGACCTCTTGCAGATAGCGGGCGTCTTCCGCGCTCAGGCCTTTGGGGACGTAGGTGTTGCCCACACAGCTTTGCTTGAAGAGAACTTCAAAGAAGCAGCACCCTCCCAGATATTCGCCTGCGATGTTGGCGTGATGTCCGTCCATGCCGAGGGTGGTCTTGCCATCCTTGCCTTTTTTCCACTGCCAGCCCATGTGGAGGGAGTGTTTCTGATTGGGCAGTTCACCCTGTTTGGCAGTCTTGGGATTGAAGGTGGTGTCTGGCTGGAAGCGCCATTGGGGATCATTGTCGGCGATGTGAAAGGCATCGCCGGTAGGGATGATGCGCAGGCCGCCCAGTTCCTTGGCAATGGTATTGTAGGCGCTGGTCAGTCCTTCATACATGGCTTCCTGGGTGGCAGGCTCACCGGGTTTCTCGGCGGGCTTGGTGAAGCGCGGGTCATCCACCCGGTAGGCCCAGGTCTGGTGAACGACGATCTCAGACTTGGGTGCGTATTTCTTGATGTAGTCGCGCAGCTCGGTGGCGGAGGGCCGGTAGTTGGCGATGTCATGGCTCTTGATGCTGGCCATCTGGATGGTGATGACATCCCAAGGTTCCGCAGCGAGGGATTCCTTGAGGCCGCGCTTGCTGGTGTAGCAGCCTTTGGGGTCAGCAGGATTGGCTTCGTGCAGCTTGGCTTTGTCCAGATGGACCTGCATGCTGGCACCTCCGATCACCAGCGGCGTATGGATCAATGTCTTGCCAGCGGCCTTGGCCAGACCGGGCAGATGCTTGGTGGCGTTCGCGGAAAAACTATTTCCCACGGTGAGAAGCCGGACGGTGGTGGGTGCGGCCTCCTCTGCGGAGAGCAGAGGTGCGTAGAGCGTGAGCAGCGGGAGTGCGAGGAGGGTGCGACGGAGCATGTGGGGTGGTAAAAGGTGAGAGGTAAATGGTAAGAGGTGAGAAGTTACTTCAATTGCTCTCTGATGAACTTGATCATCATGGCGCGGCCGGTGTCGTCGGCGTCTGCCATGCGGTTGCCCACGCCGCCGTGGTCGTGGCCATCCACCTGCTGGATCTGGAAGCTCTTGCAGCCTGCGGAAGTGAGGGCCTCGGCGAAGAAGCGGTTTTCCTCGGCACGCATGGCCATGTCTTTCTCCGCATAAAGGATGAGCATCGGCGGGATGTCCTTGCGGACGTGATGGAGCGGAGCGGCTTCATCCACGATCATGGTGCCCTTTTCAATGCCGCGTTCCGCGCGGACGGCAGCGTGGGTGATCATCTGACCGGCCACGGGGATGTAGCCGCGAATGTCTTCCGGCTTCAAATTGTGCCTGCCCAGATAGCGTGCATCCAGCGCCAGCATGGTGGTGAGGTAACCGCCCGCGGAATGTCCCGCGACGAAGACTCTCTTCGGATCGCCGCCATGGGCAGCAGCGTTTTTCAGCACCCAGGCGACTGCTGCCGCGGCGTCTTCAAGGTAGGCGGGGTAGGTGGCCTTGGGGCTCAGACGGTAGTTCACGGAGGCCACCAGAAAACCGTCCTGGGCGAGGCGGGCTGCTACGGCGGCAGTGTCCTTGCTGCCCTTGTCTCCACCGGTGATGCCGCCGCCATGGAACCAGACGATCACCGGGAGCGGTTCCTTGGAGCCGGCGGGGGCATAGAGATCCAGCTTGCAACGGGTAGTTTCATAGTCCGTGAGGCCGGTGGTGCTCTCCTTGTAGGGGAGGTTGAGCTGGGGCGTCAAGGCAGGCTCATCCGCAGAAATGCAGGTGGCACCAGCGAGCAGCAGGCCGATGAGGGCGGCTGCGAAGGGGAGGCGGGAGGAGGGACGCATGGCGGACGATGAACCGCCCTGTGCCGCGATGGAGCAGGGCGGGTTAAGGAGACGCGCAGGAGGGGGGCGAAATTTCGCCAAATATGGAGATGTCTCTTTGCCGCTGTTCGCCTCAGGGTTGTGACGGGCTGATCTCCGCCACGTACAGCCGGGTCCAGGGACCCTCGCTGACATTGAAGTAGATGCGCCTGCCGTCTGCGCTGAAAACCGGATGGGGATGGGAGCGCCGCCAGGATCGGGCGCCCTCGTTGTTCTTGAACTGATGGAGCATGAGGTGCTGGCCACCCCGTGCATCGGCCAGGATGATGCCCCAGTGGTTGGAGTCGCTTCCAAAGCGGTCCATGGTGGTATCCGTGACCAGCAGACGGCCGTCCGGACTGGCAGAGGGGTGATCACCCCGGGCCGCGGGCAACCCCGGAGTGCGCGTGGCCTTGCCATTGTCACTGTCGAAGATGGTGAACGTGGTCTCCACGATGTGCCGGTCGTCCGGATGCCACGAGGGGTGTCCCCAGCGCTCATTCTGGTAGAGGAAGCGCTTCTCTTTGAGATCGTAGCAAATGAGGCCCTGACGCACGCTGGCTGCCCCACTGCGTGGGTCCGGTCCGCTGGCAGCGGCCATCTTGAAAAAGACCCGGTCGAGCTTCGGGCTCAAGACGGGGAAGAAGATCGAGACCTCTTTGCCGGAATAGGCTTTGGAGAACCAGTCTGGATATTGCCGGGTGACGTCTTCCACCTTCAGCGCCGTGGTGATTTCCCCCGTGACGACGTTCACAAGTTCCAGATCACGATGCGGGCCGGGATTCCAGTGTTGACCATAGAGCGGCACCACCTGCCCCTGGGGCTGTCCCCAGCCGCTGAGTCGATCCTGGGCCAGTACCCGCTCCACGGGCGGGTTCCCGTCCACATTGACGGAGGCGACGAACCAGCGTCCTTCCCGCTCCCCGTGATAGGTGACGGTGCGGCCCTCATTCACCCACTGCTGGCAGGCGACCCGGTGGGCATCCTCGGCTTTGAGATTGGTGGCGAGTTGTTGCTCTGCGCCAGTCTTCCGGTCGCGAACCCACACCTCTCCGACGTGGCCGTCCGCGGCGGTGGAGACGAAGAAGAGCACTTTGCTGCCATCCGGACTCTCCGGACAGGTGTTGAAGTAGGAGTGCACGGTGTGGCGCTCCTTTTCCGGGGAAACTGGCTGGATGCGCACGCCACTTCGCCAGGGGGCCAGAGGATCCTCAGCGGAGGATGCCGGACTGTTCGTCTGGGCGGGCAGGGAGGTGCTGCCGCAAAGGAGCAATGCGGCAACCAGGGTGCGGACGTGGAGCGAGGAGGGCATGGCGGTGAGGAGGACTTCCATGCACAAGACGGCAGCTTGCAGGGAAGCCTTGCGAAGAACCGCAGGTTCCACGGTGACGACCCGACCCCAGGGCTAGCCCTCGTTGTCCAAAGCGGGCTCGTTGAGCGGGAGGTCCACTACGAGGGGGCGATGGTCTGAGAAGGGCTTCTTCACGTGCTCATTAAACTCCGCCAGGGTCTCTCCGTAGTGGGGGGCGAACCGGTAAGGGCCGCGTTTGTCGCGAGAGTCCTGAAGGAGGCCGGACTTCACAAAGAACCAATCCAGACGGTATCGCCCCAGCGGGCCGATGGGGCGGCGCACACTGAAGCTGGTGACCTGGCCCTTCAGGCGACGGTCGTTGCTGTTGGCCAGGAGGCCCTTGCGACCGTTGATTGAGCGCGCCCGGTCACCGCGAAAGTCAAAGCTGCTGCCGTCATCGAACTGGAACTCCTTCACCCGGTTGAAAAGGCCCACCACGCGGTTGGGGAACAGGATGGGGACATTGGGGGCGAGAGGGCTTTGAAAATTCTTCAATGCATTCACCACCCCGCGTTCCCGATAGAGGGGGATGACGGTGCCCCAGACGAGGCCGGACACGTTGGACGCGGTGGAGACAAAGCTGGCCGGAGTATCAAGCTGACGCCAGATGACACGCTCGACGGACGTGGGGCTCACATCATTGGGCGCGGAATTGTGGTCCCCCGCCATGATGACCGGGTGGGGGATGTTCTTGATGTACCCGAGGATCTCCACCATCTGGGCCTCCCGGTACTTCGGCAGCGTCTTGATCTCCAGGTGGTTGTTGATCAGGGTGACCAGCCCGCCCGGTGCGTTGGGCACAGCCACATCCACGCGGAAGAAGTTACGACCGCCGACCTTCAGTTCGCGGGTGATTTCATTGTCAAAAACCAGCGCTGAACCTACACGCCGGCCATGCTCGGCGAAGTCGGCACGCTTCTGTTCGTCCTTGAACCAATCGTAGGGCTGGGTCTTGAGTTGAAAGGCCTCCGCTTTGACAATCGGGTAGCGGGAGAGGATGGCAGAGCCAAAGACGCCTTTGTACCGGGCGGGATCAACACTGTGGTATTGGGGCTTGCCAGCAGGGCTGTCAGGCCGGGGTTCGTGACCCAGGAGCACAGGATCCACTTCCAGAGCCTGCGCGGCGTAGGCGTAGTTCATCCCCAGGGACCGGGCCAAGGTGCGGGCGGCATCCACGTAGCCGGAGCGGTTCACCCCGAGGTCCATTTCCTGAAGGAACACGATGTCCGCGCTGGCCAGACGCTGGCGCTGGCGCAGCATTTCTTCCCGCAAGAGAGAGCCGGCTGGCGCACGCTTCTCATTGATCATCGAGGTGTAGGCAGCGGGAGATGTCAGAGCCTCCGCCACCCGGGTGATGTTGAGAGATTTCTCGATGTTCCATGTCGCCACCCGCAGAATGGGGCCGAGGCCGGCCGTGCTTTGCACATGGGGGCGCTGGCCGGAGAGATAGGCCTCGTTGCTGACCACTGGGGTGCGCCAGAATCGCTCCAGCCGGGCCGCGGTCTCACCCTTTGGCTGGGGGTTTTTGCTCAGGGAGACGAGCTCTGCATGACTGAGGAAGTCCGGAGTCTGGCGTGGGGCCAGGCGCTGGCGGACATGGGCCGGAAAGGTGATGGCTTTGCCTTGAACCAGAGGTGTGGTCCGGTCAGCGTTTTTTCGTCCCGTGGTGGAGCAACTGGGAATGGACAAAGCTAGCAGCAGCCCGCCAGCCAAAGTCGCGTGGACTCGCCGCCGACGTGCATTGCGTCGGGAACAGAGACTCGGAGCGTCTGCGATGGGGGGCAGCATGCTGTGGGGTAAAATGAGACCGATAGGGGGACCCGTGCCAGGGGCAAGAAAAAAGCATACGTCTGAGGTGAAAATGGGGGAACAACGTTCTTGTTTGGCAGGAGGCGGCGCATGGGGGCCTACAGGCAAAAAAAAGCCCGACGTGACTGAGCACGTCGGGCTTCAAATGGAGATCTGGATGTCCCGTGTGCGGGCCTAGGGCTTCTTCTCGGCGGCCGCAGGCGTTGCCGGGGCGGCAGGCTTGGCTGGCTTCGGTGCCGGCGGCTTGGGCTCCACGTAGGGAGGGTTCACGTGCGCTTCGGGAGCGGTTTCCTTGAGGTTCGGGGGCACGTCGGCCTTCACATCACCCAGGGCCCACTTGATGCCGCCCACCAGAATGTCCTGGAAGATGGGGTTGGTCCAGACGTCTTCGCGGTGGCCCATGGCGGTGTACCAGACGCGGCCTTCGCCTTCTTTGCGGGCCCAGGTGATGGGGAACGCGGGGCGCTTGTATTCGTCGCCCTTCATGGAGGGGGAGTCGATGGTGCTCAGCACGTGGATGTCGGGCGTGAAGTCTTTTAGAGAATACCACTCTTCGGGGAAGCTGTACTCCTTGCCCACGTTCTCAAAGCCGGGGAACTTGGGATTGGTGACGGTGATCTTGGCCGGCTGCTGGGCACCGTGTTTGATGAACTCGGCACCGAGGAAACGCACATAGGGATCCGCCTTGTCGCCGTGATTGAGGAATCGCTCCGGCCCCTTCTTGGATTCATTGTCCGTGTGGAAGGTGTCGCTGGCGGAGTGGGAGCCGATGAAGCCTTTGCCGCTGCGCACGTAGTCGAACAGCGCCTGTTTGCCCTCGGGGCTCATGGCGGGCTGGCCGTCGGTGCCGGGTGTGGTGAGGTCGCCGGTGGTGTAGAAGAACACCGCGTCGAACTGGGCCAGGTACTCTTTGCTGAAAAGAGAACCGTCTTTGGAGTAGGTGAACTCCCAGTTGTTCTTTTTGCCGAGCTCGGTGAGCACGCCTTCAGCATGGCTGGGCTGGCCTTTTTTCCAGGAGATGACGGAGTGCTCGAATCCGCTGGATTTGGTGAAGAAGAGGATCTTGCGTTTCGGCGGCGTGGTGGCGGAGAACGCCATGGCCGCCACGACGGCCAGCAGCGTGAGTGGTGCGATGAGTTTCTTGAACATTCCCCGGGAATACACGGTGGGGCCGGGTTTGGCGAAGAAAAAAATTGGCGTTACAGCTGCACCCGTCGTGCGCGTTTACGGAGGTCTGATGAAGCGTCTAATCTGGCTGGCAGCGGTTTTTTCAATGGGGTGGTGCACTGCAATCCTGCGGGGGGCGGATCATCCCAATGTCCTGTTTTTGTTCAGTGACGATCAACGCGCGGACACCATCGCTGCGTTGGGGAACGCCCATCTCCAGACACCCAATCTGGATCGCCTGGTCAAGGAGGGCACCACCTTCACACGAGCCTACTGTATGGGCTCCAAACAGGGAGCGGTCTGTGTGCCCTCGCGAGCGATGCTGATGAGCGGGCGCACGCTCTACCGGGTGCAGGAACAGCTCAAAGGCGTGCCCACCTGGCCGGAGAGTTTTGCCACTGCGGGATATCGCACTTTCCTGACGGGAAAGTGGCACAACGGAGCGCCCTCCGCGCTGCGGGTGTTCCAGGACGGAAAGGCGGTTTTCCTCGGGGGAATGGGCAATCCGGATGCGATTCCCGTGCAGGACATGGCTTCGCCAGATGCGGGCGGGCCAAGGCAGTTTGTGAACAGGCGCACGGTGGAGAAGCACTGTGTGGAGCTCTTTGCCGACAAGGCGGTGGAGTTCCTCCAGGGGCAAAAACAAGGTGCGCATCCCTGGCTCTGCTACGTGGCTTTCAACGCACCTCACGATCCCCGGAAAGCGCCACCTGCGTGGCACGAACAGGCCAATGCCAACAAGCCACCGGTGCCGGAGAACTTCTTGCCGGTGCACCCGTTCAACAATGGTGAAATGACCGTGCGGGATGAGAAGCTGGCCCCCTGGCCGCGTACCGAGGCGGTGATCCGGCAGGACCTGGCGGACTACTATGCGGCGATCATGTTCATGGACGCGCAGATCGGCAGGATTTTGGAAACCCTTCGAGCAACCGGCCAGGATGAAAAAACGATCATTGTCTTCACCAGCGATCATGGACTGGCCATCGGCAGCCACGGTCTGATGGGCAAGCAGAGCCTGTACGACCACTCCATGCACTCCCCACTGATCCTGAGCGGACCTGGAGTGCCGAAAGGAGAGAAGCGAGATGCGCTCTGCTACCTGCTCGACGTGTATCCCACGTTGGGAGAACTGGCGGGAGTGCCCAAGCCGGAAGGTAGCGAGGGGCTGAGCCTGGTGCCGGTGCTCAAAGGCGAGGAAACGACCCGCCGACAGGCGATCATGACCGGCTACCGCAACGTGCAGCGTGCGGTGCGGGATGATCAGTGGAAGCTCATCGTGTATCCGCAGGTGAACAAGATGCAGCTCTACGATCTGAAGTCAGATCCAGCCGAGACCAAGGATCTGGCCCAAGAGCCTGGGCATGCGGAGGAAATTGACCGCATGCGGTCGCTGCTGGAGAAGCTGCAGAAGGAGAACGGGGACACTCAGGTGCTGAGGACGGAGCATCCGCTGCCGCTGGAGTTCGATTTTGCGGGTCAGGGGACGGCGACAAAGAATTGACAGGATTAACAAGATTTTTAGCGGATTAACAGGATGGCTGGTGGAGGCATTTCATTTGGACAGAATTAACAGAATTTACGGAATTAGAGTTCAGAGGCGTAGGGGGGAAGTGTGGTCTTGGTTAAATGGAATAACAGCTATGGGGGTGGAGAATTCCGGGAGCCTGATTCTGTTAATTCCGTTATTTCTGTCTAAAAAGTCTCTGCCTATGCCGTCTCTGGGCGTAGGGATTTCCAGGGCTCTTCGTTGCTCACATCCACGATGCCGGGTTCGTCGGCCTTGGCCGGGGAGAGAATGGCCAGGAAGACAAGGCGTTCATTGAAGGGGTTGTAGGTGCCATGGACTTCGCCCTTGGGGATGAAGGCCATTTCGCCTGGGCCGAGGATGCGTTTTTGGTGCCCGACCCATTGTTCTGCGCGGCCTGAGACAATGTAGATGATTTCTTCGCGGGTCGGGTGGGTATGGAAGGGGTGGGAATGAAAGGGCTCCATGTTGGCGCGCACCATGAGGAGCTCCTGGTTGTTCACTACGTCATTGCGGCACAGCCATTCTTCGAGGGTCCAGGGCGAGACAAAGTCCACCTTTTCCGCGGCAGTCACGAAGCGGCGGGAGGCGATATCTTGCGGAGCAGGGGTGGGGGCGGAGTCAGCGTTGGACATGGTCGTGGGAAAGGGGATGGGGATGCGCCAAGGCAAAATGGTAGTTGAGAGCCAAAACTACGTCCTGCAAACACATCCACCTTTCTAAAATCCACATCCAGGCGACTGAAGGGCACAACAATGGGCGACTAATAACAGTCCTCGTCTTCCTCGACATCACGGGTCCAGTGCGACTTGACGACAAGATTCAATACTGCCACCCCTGCCAACCAGCCAAGGGCATTCAGTAGTTCATTCGCAGTGGGGGCAGCTGGGAGCCACCAAGGCTCGTCTTGTGCACACTGCTCTTACCATAGCCAAAACGAAGACGGTATGGGAAGACAAGAACCGGGTCTGGTTACCTTCCAAAACGGAACAACTCCGCGTGCTCGTTCTTTTTCCCCAGGATCTCATCGCGCATGATCTCGGCGGCGATCAGACTGTAGATGATGCCGTTGCCGCCAAAGCCGAGGGTGAAGCTGGCGCGGGGAAACTCCGGGGTCTGGCCGATGTAGGGGAGGCCGTCCTTGGTTTCTCCGAACGTGCCGGCCCAGGCGAAAGCTACTTCGAAAGGGATGTCGGGGAAGAGGTGCTGAAACTTTCGGAGCAAGGTGGCCGACTTGGACTCGATGAGCGAGTCTCGCCGGTCGGCGTCGCGGAAGTCTTCATCTTCACCGCCGATGATGATGCGTCGGTCTGCGGTGGTTCGGAGATAGAGATAGGGATCCGCGTGTTCCCAGATCAGGCAGTCTTCATGCCAGATCGGGCCACGGCCCGCGATGGGCTCGCTGACGAGGGCGAAGCTGCTGTGTAGTGAGACGACCTTCTGATCCAGATCCCCCTGGGCCTCATATCCGGTGGCGAAGACAATGTGGCGGGCCCGGATGGTGGTGCCGCGGTCCGTGGTGGCGATGACCTTATTGCCTTGAACCTCGTAACCCGTCAGACCGGTGCGGTCATGCACGCGGGCTGCCTTTTGACACGCGGCTTGAAGCAGGGTGTGAGTGAGCCGGTAGGCATCCACCTGCGCTCCGTCTCGTGAGTAGATGGCGCAGGATTTCTTGAAGGGCATATGCTCTGTCACCTGCCGGGATGACCACCATTCAACGGCGATGCCCGCCCGACGTCGGGCGGCAAACTCCTTCTTCATGCCGGGCAGATCCCGTTTTAGGCCGCTGTAGTAGAGACTGGGTTTGGTCTTGAATCCGCAGTCATCATCCAGATTGCTCACCAGTGTCTGAATCTTGTAGATGGCATCGCGGCAGGCCTGGTAGCTGCGCACCGCATGGTCGCGACCAAGTTTTGCCTCCAGTTCATGCAATGGCGTATCGATCTCGTATTGCAACAAGGCGGTGCTAGCAGCGGTGCTGCCCCAACCGATATCCCGGCGGTCCAAGACCATGGTGGAGACGCCCGCTTCGGCCAAATGGTAGGCGACCAGCGCGCCGGTGATGCCGCCACCCACCACCAGGACTTCACACCGGGCATCGCGCTCCAGGGCAGGGTAGCTGCCTTGGAGCCCATTCTTTAGCAGCCAATACGGGTGAGCTGAGCGGAGATCCATGAGGTGGCAGGCGATGTTGGTTCACCACCCCTGATTCGGATCTCGCACCCTTTCGTCCGCGGAAATCTGGCGGGACGAGTCAAGGTGGATTGATCCCAAGGCCGGTCAAGGGGCCTTGCTCTTGAAGTAAATCGTCACGCCCAGTTCCGAAAAAGCTGCGGCCACCTCCGTCTGGAGTTGATCATAACTGCGACCTTTCAAGAGGTGCGTCTTGATGGCATCCGCGTGGGCGGTGCCATTGCGTACGGCGTTGAAGCAAGCCACCATGTCTGCTCCGTCTCTCTTTCCATCAAGCTTGTAGAAGTAGTAGGTAAGCAGCGCGGCCCCCGTGTAGTTTCCGCTGGCGTCACCGGCCGCGATGCTGGCATTCCATTTGGGATGGTCGAACGTCATCAAGTCGGCCAGGTGAGGAATGTTGACACTCTTCATGGAGAATCCCCGGCGTTCGAGTTTCTCCGGGAAGTTGCGGTGCATGTCAGTGAGGGTGAATTTCCCGCGGCTGTAGGATGCCCAGGCCACGTATTCGGCGGAGCCCTCAAGCAACCACAGAGGCAGCTTGTCCAGCCAGCGGTTCATCATCTGGTGGGTGATCTCATGAATCAAGGTGTGGTAGTCCCCGCTTCCCGGGTCGATGGTGACCTTGTCGCGTTCCAGCTTAACGCCCAGGCTGGAGATCGGCACAAGGATGCTCTTCGCTGAGGGAATGTACACACCGGCGGAGCCCACAGCTCCACCTTGCATGTGGTACGATTCATCTGAGGTGATGATTCGTGCCGTAAATGCGGGCTTGAAGATTTCAGGCTCAGGCTGGATGTCCAGAGGGAGCTTGCAGTTCACCTGAAAGGTTGCTTCGAACACTCTTCCAAATTCGCGCACTACATTCACACTCAAGCGGGAATCGCAGACGAATTGATAGTTGGGTGACTTGTAGATGAAGACGCGTTTTTCTGGGTCTTCCACCGCCTCCTCCACTTCAGGTGCATCGTACAGTCCCAGCGTTGTCGGCCAAAACTTGTCGGCCTGCGGGCGTTCTTTGCCTGCTGGTGCCGGAGTCGCCGTGTCCATGCCTGGAAGAGACTGTACAGGAATCCTCTTCGCGGCACTCAATACGTTCGACAGCTCTTTGTAGCTCGCGTTGTTTGAAGCCATCGTGGAGAGGTAACGAGCGTGACCGGGACTGCGAAATCTCAGTTCACGGACCTCGACGCTGGAGTTGTCCATCACGCCAATGCTCACGCTGCCCCTATTCCCGAGGAGTGGGGTGTCAGAGTCGCAGACTGTGACGCCGTTGCATTTGATGGAGAAACCTGCTTCGTGTATCTTCAGTTCGAATTTTTGAACGGCACCTTCCGGCAACGGTTTGCAGGTAACGAGTTGCGAATCCCAGTCCATGCCTTTGCGATAGATCAGCTTGAGATTGCCCGGGACCTCGGGGTACCTGAACAGGACCCTAGTGCCTGCAAAGCTGATGTAGAAGGGGGTGTCCCCGCCGGCGACAGTTGCTTCAATCTCTACCGGCAGCGTGTTTCTGGCATAGGAGGTCAGTTCCGGAGTGCGATTTGTATTGGTCGATGTCAACAAGATGCCGGAATCCAGTTTCTTGGGAAGATCTCCACCAAAGTAGTGGCCATCTCTCATGACATCGAACCACGTGTCTCCTTCTGACCACACCATCTGTCCCTCGGACAGGCGTTTGAGATCAACCTCAATATTCTCCAAGAGCGACTTTTGCAGATAGTCCTCAGGTGAATTCGCCTTCTTGGTTTTGGCCACTTCCGCTGCCATCCTAGTCTTCCAGGTTTTGAGCGTTGCCATCATATTGACTTGGATGGCTTTCGTGCGTGCTGCCGTTTGCTGCTCGAAGATGGTGCGCAGGTTCTCGAGCTCGGGTTTGCTCGTGGTGGGGAACTTACCGTAGGTCTGAAGCTCCGTCTCGACGAGCCGGATAGCGTCAGTCAACTCAGCGTCATTCTTGTTGAAGGCATCTTGTCTGAGCTTTTCCAATGCGCCGCCCAATTTGTCCTGCAGGTCTGTCAGCGGATGTAGTTGAGCCCCCATGGCTGTGTACAATTCTTCCTGCTTGGGGTCTATAAGCACTCTGACTCCTCCCAAGGAACGCTGGGGCGCTTGAGCCATTGCATGGGGCCCGTACAGGAGAGGGCAGGTGAAGGTTACGAGGAGCGCGGTGGTAACACCGGATGCCCAACGCATTCGAGGGCTCCGGGAGGAAGTATGATTCGCAAGGCAAGTGGGGGTGACCATGCAGCCAATGAGATCAGCAACCCCTGGTATGGCAAGTTTTTTTGCTGATCAAACCATTGATGGAAGTGCGCGAGTCCCTTCCAATGTTGCCGGGACTCTTACCTCCTCCCGCCTCGCTGCTCGGCCTCCTGAAGCATGCTCTGGGCGATGGAGAGATCGAGGCGGACGAAGAGCCACCAGGCAATTTTCTGTTTGAGGCGTTTCCACCAGGTGGTGGGGCGGCGCCAGCGGACCTTTTCCACCAGGCTGCTGTGCTCAAGGTCCTGCTCAAAGGTGGCGAGGACCTGTCGGGCCAGCTCTGGGGATTCGATGCGGATCATGAGCTCGAAGTTGATGGAGAGACTGCGGGGGTCGAGGTTCGATGAGCCCACGTAAACCGCATCATCCACGACGAGGGTCTTGGCGTGGAGCACCTGGGGCTGGTACTCATAGATCTGCGCCCCTTTGCCCTGAAACTTGCGGTATTGGGCACGGGAGGCGGATTGGAACATCGGCACGTCACACTTGCCGGCAAGCAACAGACGGAAACGCTCGGCCCGGCGGGCGGCCTTTTGCAGAGCGCGGCGGGTACGACCGGGTGGGAGGAAGTACGCACAGGTGATGGCGACGTCCCGGGCATT
>NZ_BATR01000097.1 GCF_000739655.1 Verrucomicrobium sp. BvORR106
GGAGAATCACCGCTTTGGGGAGTCCTGTGTGGAGCTGACTACCCAGAACTTTACCGGAGCCCGGAACTCGGTCGCAGCGGGCATCTAAAGGTTTGAGCCCGTCACAAGGCCCTGCCAAAAGCGGCGATTCTCGCCGCACTCCCCAATCCTGTTTTGCAGGATCAGGGGGAGGTCGTGCTGGCTAGGGGGTGATCTTCTTTGCCTCCGACGTCACAGGCCGATCACCCCGCCGGAGCCCCAGCCCCTTAAGTCTGACGTCTTCTGTCTCCCAGTCTTTTGTCTCCCGCGCAGCGGGCTTGGCCGCTACTTCTTCGCTGCAGTGGGGGCTGGTCCGCCAGAGGTTGAATTGTACTGGTCCCACCAGGCCTTGACGGCGGCGGGTTCAAACAGACGGGCGCGGAAGCCGGTCATCTGTTCGAAGCTGAATGAGGCTTCCTTCACCACATCCAGATTCTGGTCTTCAAGAATCGCTTTTACCAGGGCGTCGCCCGCGTTCTTCGAGCGGCGCAGGCCGATGAGGTTGGCAGCCTTCATGCGGACCTGCCAGGGATGCTTGGGATTGGCGAGGAGGGTGACGAGTTCGTCCTCCTTGAGCTGGCTGTCCTTGAGGGCGGCAGAATCTGGGAAGTAGCTGGCCACCGGAATGTCATACGCGTCGAGGCGGGAGCCGCTGAGGTAGTAGTTCTGCACGCGCAGGATTTCGGCACGGGCAGCGTGGACGAGACTGGCCAGGCGGGGATCGTCCAACGCTTCCCACAGGCGGTCATAGGGGGCACGGGCTCCCGTGGCGATCGCTTCGTCGGCGTAACCTGCCAGACGATTGCGCTCCTTTAGCAACACCAGTTCGCCCTGGGTGCTGGGGCTGAGTGCGGGCGCTGCGGCGGCGCTTGCTGCGTTCCCGGCGGCTCCGGATGCGTTGGGGGCGGAGGCGAGGGCACCGCGGTTCGCGGTGTTTTCCATGAGATCTTTCAGACTCTGGGTCTGCTGTTTGTTGAGCTGCTCTGCCTCTGAAAGACGCTTCTGCGTGGCCAGGAGCTGGGCCTGCACATCGGCCAGGCGGTTTTCCAGACGGCTCTCCACGACGCTCAGGTCATCCGATGCCGGGGGCGGGGCGCTTGGGGCACCGGTACTGGGAGTTCCGCCACCATGGGAGGGGGCGGCGTTCACGGAAGCCAGATCCGCCAGCCGGTTTTCGATGTCCGTGACCAGGAGATTGTAGATCCAGGCACCAGCGGCTGCGGTGATGAGGGTGCTCATCACCAGCAGGAGCAGGATGAGGCGGCCTATGCGCGGATTGCGTTTTGTGTTCGCCGGCCGCGTGGGATTCATGGAAATATAAGTGGTGGTCTGCGGAGGGGCGGACCGGTCGGGCAGACCGAGTTGGGAGGCCTTGTCCATGCTTTCGTTGAGGATGGCCTTGCGCTTGGGGGAGATGTACACTTTGGGGGCGTTGGGCTGATCCGGGCTCACCTGATCATGCACCGCCTGGGCAAAATGGTCGTGCGTATGGTACGGCTCCTGTTCAGCGGGGTGGTCGCCATGATCTTCTGGCCAGCCCCCGGGAGGGACCTCTGGCCACGCTGGGTCAGATCCCTGCGGATCGGGAGCCGGGGTCGAAGCAAAGGTCCCGAAGTCCGGGACCGGCACCTGCTGAGCGTCATAGGACGGCGTCGGGGCGGAGGGAGGGCGGTTCTCCATGCGTGGGGGAAAGGGGTAGCGGGACGAAAGGGAGGAATCTGACAGCAACGCCGCAGGGGCGGGTTCCTGAGAGACCAGACCGGACGTAACCGGGATGAAAGATAGGGAGTTCCCGCATTTTGGCGAGTTGAAAGTTGCCAATGTACCCCGGGTACCCGCATGTTATGCTTCCTCCATGAACCCTGCCTCCACCACCCTTGATACCAAGCTCTCGCCCGCCGTGCCGCAGGGGCGTCGTGTGCCGTGGCTGGCTTTGGGCACAGGGGTGGGCGTGCTGATTGTGCTTTTCGCCATCTGGCCGTACCAGCACTGGCAGTTTGCCCGGCGCGGGAGCGTGCTGGAGGGCTGGTACAAGGTGCTCACCCTGGCGGACAATGCCGAGTGGCAGTTCTGCTTGTTCGTGCCGTTCATCGTGGGTTTCCTGGTTTACCGCGTGCGGGAGACCTTGGCCCGCCTGCCGATTGCAGGCTCCTGGTCGGGCGCGGTCGTGCTGGGCCTGGCGGTGATCGCCTACTGGCTGGGATACAAGGTGGACACTGGGTACCTCGGCTTTGCCGCCCTTCAGTTGGCCGTCGCGGGCCTGGTGCTGCTTCTTGCGGGTACTGCCTGGATGCGGGCCTTGTTCTTCCCCTGGCTATTCCTCGCCTTTGCCTGGCCCTTCTTCCCCTTGGACAGCCTGCTCGCGGCCAAGCTGAAGATCCCTACAGCCCAGATCGCCTGCCAGATCCTCTCGTGGACCGGGGTGGACGTGGTGCGGGAGGGCTCCACCGTTCAGTCGGCGGCGAACTTTGCCACCGGCCTCAAGCAGGGGGCGGCGTTCACCTTTGACGTTTCCGACTCTTGCAGCGGCATGCGTTCCCTTTACGCCCTGATGATGGTGGGGGTACTCTACGGTTACCTCAGCCTGCGCCGCACGGGTCCCCGGCTTTTGTTGGCCGCCAGCACCATCCCGCTCGCGGTGGCGGGAAATGTCTTCCGCCTGCTCATGCTTGCCGTGGGTTCGCTGTGGTTTGGTCAGGAGTTTGCCGTGGGCCGCCAGGTGGACGGAAAACAGGTGGATTCCGCCTTTCACCTTTTGGCGGGCTTCATGGTTTTCGGGGTCGCCTTGGCAGGCATGTTCGGCCTCGCGACACTGCTGGAAGGACGTCATTGGAATCGGCTGAGGCTCTGGGCAGGTTCAGAGGAAAATGCGGCGACTGGCGTCCGGTTGGAAGAGCGGTTCAATGCCGCCCTGGTGAAGTCTGGCGCAGCCGTCGCCCTGGCTCTGGCAGGGATCGTCCTCTGCTGGACCACTCCGACGGCTCCGACTCTCGCAGAGCCGGGCCTCAAGATGGAGCTGCCTGCCATGGTGGAAAGTTACCAGAGCATGCAGCTCACCATGACGGCCAAGGAGGCCTCCATTTTCGAGCCTGGCGTCAAGCTGGACCGCCGTGTGTACGGCAACGGCCAGCGACAGATCCTCGGTACGCTGGTCATGAGCGGTCCGGCCAAAAAGAGCCTGCACCAGCCTGATATCTGTCTGCCAAATCAGGGCTGGATCATCGCCAGCACCCAGGAAGTCCCCATCGCCATGAAAGACGGCCGGTTCAAGAAAGTCACCCTCATGCGCGTCTTCCGCGATCAGGAGACTTCGCCTGGGGTTCGCGTCCGATCCTGGGGTCTCAACATCTTCTGGTATGAGGGCTCCAGCGGGGTCAGTACTCCCAGCTACCTGATGAGCAATTTCATCAGCTATCGCGACGCGATCCTCTTCAATCTCAACCACCGCTGGGGCATGGCCTCCTACTTCATGCGCCTGCCGGACAAGGAGCTGGGTGTGGTGGACACGGACCCCTTGGGCGAGCTCCAAGCCATGGATGCTCTCATGCAATTCGTCTCCGCTTCGCTGCCCGCCATTGTGGTGGATTAGGAGTCGGGGATGAGGAATCCGGGGCCGCAGACGTGTCTGCAATGACCGTTTGCCGCTGTCTTTTTTCTTCCAGTCTTTGGTCTCTCTTACAACGCTGTGAGCCAGTAGGCCAGCACCGTCAGTAGCAGAACCCCAAGCACCAGCCAGATGAACACCTTGGTGCGTGGCGGTTGCTCCAACGCAGTCGGGTGGGGCACCGGACCCGCCGGCCGCGGTTTCGCCGAGGGAATCCAGTGTTCCAGCGTGCTCCATTCGTCAGATCCCTCATCCTTCATGGGCGTCTCAGCGGGGAATGGATCCACCTGATGCATTTTCAGGATCTGCTGGAGCGAGTACGGTCCTTGCACTTCCGCCCCGTCGCGGCTCAGCCAGTACGAATTGGTCATCGGTGGCTTTTTCATGGGAGTGGTGCCCTGTTGGCAACTAAAGGCGCTCTTTCTATATTACGGCCTGTAACCCGCGCTGGATCAGGCAACCCCACCGAACTGGGCGCAGTAGGCACCTTGGCTTCGGGTCGGCAGCGTTCCTTTGATCCCGGCGGGTTCAGCTTGCAACCGTCTCACTGTGATATTATGCCTAGGTGACCATGTCCGACGCCGCCTCGTTCTACACCTCTTCCTCCACCCACCAGTCCTCTGAGCCCCCGAAAGGGCACACGTATAAGCAGGCCGGGGTGGATATTCGCGAAGCGGCAGCCCTTGTGGGCGACATTGGCCAGCTCGTGAAGCGCACCCAGAAGCGTCGTCAGCTTGCCGGTGCCTTCGGCCTTTTCGCAGCAGCATATGACCTGAGCGCGTACAAGCACCCGGTGATCGTTACGGGCTGCGATGGTGTCGGCACCAAGCTGGAATTGCTCCTCAAGCACGACCTGCTGGAGAACGCTGGCAAGGACCTCGTGGCTATGAACGTCAATGACGTGCTGACCACCGGGGCAGATCCGATCCTTTTCCTGGACTATGTGGGCATTGGCCGCCTGGAAAAAGACAAGATCACACGCTGCATCGCGGGCATGGTGGAGTATCTGGAAGCCTGCGGATGCATTCTTGCTGGCGGGGAGACGGCTGAAATGCCTGGCATGGTGGCAGATGGTGTCGTGGAACTCAGCGGCTTTGCGATCGGTGCGGCCGAAAAAGGCAGCCTCATCGATCCCACCACCATTCAGCGTGGTGATGTGCTCGTTGGTTTCCCCAGCGCCGGTTTCCACGCCAACGGTTTCAGCCTTGTGCGCCGTGTGATCGAGGCCGAGAAGCTTGAGCTGACCGACGAAGAGTATCAAACCCTTCTGCTCCCGACCAAGCTCTATCACGTTGAAGCTGAGGCTCTCCGCAAGAACGTTCCCTCCCTTCGAGCCATGTCCCACGTCACGGGCGGTGGTCTGCCGGAGAATTTGGGCCGCCTGCTTGTCTTTGGCGGTCACGGCACGCATCTGAAGGTGCCCACTTGGAACAACCCGGTGGTGCAGAAGGTCCTGGCTCACGTGGATCCCAAGGACGCTTTCGACACTTACAACATGGGCTTCGGCTGGGTGGCGATCGTGGCCAAGGAAGATGTGGACAAAGCGTTGGCCTGCGGCGAAGGCGCGGTTGTGCTCGGCGAAATTGACGGCAGCGGCGAAGTCACGGTGGAACTGGTTTGAGGTACTGAGCGGCAACGGTTTCCGGGTGGCTCGCTCAAATAATTCGTGACAAGAAAACGTCTTTCTGATCGTTATTAACCCGATGGTCCTCCGCCCATACCGGGGGGGAGGTCCGGCAGTCTCGTTATACGACCAACCGTCATATTCTTAAACCACATGAAAACTCTGCTCTCCGTTTTCGCCCTCTCCGTGGCCATGGCCGGCCTTTCCGTTGCTTCCGCAGCTGACTCCTGCCCTGTGAGTGGCAAGCCCACCAAGGCTGGTATCACCGCCAAGCACGAAGGCAAGGAATACGGCTTCTGCTGCAACAACTGCAAAGGCAAGTTCGAAAAAGAACCTGCCAAGTACCTCGGCAAGGCCAAGTAATCTCCCGGTCCCGCAAGGGACATAAGACCTCTCATTCGAAGCGGAGCTGGGAAACCGGCTCCGCTTCTTTATTTTTCGGTGAATAGCCGGAGGGCACTGCCAGTCAGACTGTGCGCCCCTTTGAGACCCCCAAAAATCTCCGCGTTTTCTGCTCTCAATCACCAATTTCTTGCGATCTGGCGCGTTGTATCATTAATTAATTCCCGTTCATGACCCTTTGGTCCCTGCCTACACACCAGGGACCCCACCTGCATACCTGACCTTGATGAAAACTCTGCTTACCCTCGCCTTCGTTGCCATCGCTGGCCTCGCCTCCGCAGCCCCTGTCAACAAGACCTGCCCTGTCGGCGCCCGTCCGGCGCGTACAGACGTGACTTCCACCTACAACGGCAAGGAAATCGCCTTCTGCTGCAACAACTGCAAAAAGAAGTTCGATGCGGATCCTGCCAAGTACGCTGACAAGGTGAAGTAAGGTCAGAGAGGCGCCGCCACGCGGTTCCAGCAATCCAATTTTAGTTTCAGACTACTTTGAGACCGGGGAGCTTTCTCCCCGGTCTTTTTTTATGCGCTGTGCTCCTGCTCTTCATCTTCTTCGAACTCGTTGGAGTAGAAAATAAAACCCTTCGTGTAGCTGCCAAACAAGTAGTTCCAGAGCGTGATCTGATCGACCTCTTGGATCTGGATTGCTGGGGTGCTTCCGTGGCTTCGGGCGTCACTCCGCAGCCACTCTACCTTCTCCTCCTGCTCAAGGCGATCCAGAGCCAATCGCTTTGCATCCCAAGAATCTGCTGCCCACACCCGACGCACGGTGTAAAATCCGATGAGAGGTTTGTCGCCTCCCTCTATATGGGTGTTGAATCCTGAACCGTGGAACGTGATCTGGTAAAACGGCATGCGAAAGAGGAGGGGGCAAGGATGGTGCCCGATTCGATCACCAGAGGTTGTTAGACAACGGTAGCCTTTCAGCGTCCCAATCCGCTCTTCCATCCTTCCGCCGCGGCTTTGGCGACGGTCCTCACCGCCTCCTGGGTGCCCTGGGCGACGTCATGGGTGGCATCCACGATCACCGGAGTCTGCTCCGCCGCGACATACCGCGATAGGGATCCAAGAAATCCCAAGGCTGTCATCGCGAATCCTACGAACACCAGCGGCGAGCCGACAAAAAAACACCAGAACAAGGTGGGCTCGTCGTGCATGTCTCCGAACGCTACGAAGAAGTCGATCAGCGAGGCGATGATGAATCCGATGCCAATCAGCAGGCTGGTCGGTCCGGCGATCCGCAAAATCGTGCGTACGGCCTGGTGTTGGGATGTCTGCAACCGGCTCATAATTTTCTCTATAGGGGGATGCTAACTTGGGTGACTTTCGGTGACAAGGCGAAAGGGAGGGGCTGGCGAGGCCCCGATGGGGTTGGTGCTTACCGCAGTCCCCAATCCCGAACTGAAATGCACGATGCAGGACCCAAGCGGAGGTCGCCCCTGTGTCCTCAAAACGGCCTCCTCCACGCCAACGGCGTGATACATAAGAGCCCGGGGTCAGACCGCGAAGCGGTCGCCACCCCGGGTATCGATGGGCTGGCGATGGAACTCCAAGGGAGTTCTACAGACCGTCCAGATCACCTGGAGACGACTATCCTACATGCGGTGGAACATCAGGGAGGCGGTCATGGTTTGTAGAACTCACTTCGTAGTTCCGGTCCCCCGCCCAAGTACCCAGGGTGGCGGCTCGTGCCTCGCCTTACCCTGGGCTACTTTGTTTGACGCCCTTGGCGTCAGAACACTTGCGTTTGGACCTTTAACCTGGGTGCGTATGCGCTTCGTGTGATCAGGGCGTAGGGGACGGGGAGTGAATTGGGTGTGGGTTCACCATCCGAACAAAAGATTGCGAACAACCCATCGCAGTCGGCCCCACCTCCCAAGCGTGTCACGCTTCCATAGTGCTGACAGAATCAGCAAAGTGATGAAGAGCAACCCGGCCGCGAGTGGAGCAAAGTAGACCAAGGCGGCAATCGCTCCCGTCACCAGCAAAGTGAGGGTCAAGGCGATCCATTCGAGACGGTCTGGCCGTTTCATGATTGAGAGGGGAGCAGCTGGGGACAGCTTGGGTAAGGTAGCGTCCCGGCGAAACTGTGTCAAAAAATCCGATGGAGCCCGATGAACATAGTCTTGATCGCGAAAGTCTGATTTTACGCCTATGAGTGAGGTCGCCAAGATGCTGTTCACCATCGCCGCTCCGGCGGCCGCCTTGATCAGCTTCGTGGCGTATGACCGGTTTGTGAAGCGCTTTGCGGAGGAGCTTCCGGAGATCTGGCGACTGAAGAATTGTCCTTTGGGTTTCTTGTGGAGACCTGTAGAGGGCGGTTCATGGAAAGGGCATCAAGCAAGACAGACCTTTCTCGCGGAAGTAAGCTTTGGGGTGCCAAAATGGATGAGAGCGCATCCTGGAGTGGTGAAAGCCCTTCGGTTCTATCACGTGACCTATTGGTCGTTCTTGATTTTGAGCCTGCTCATTCTGCTGCTGATTATGTCCAGAAGTCTTCGGTAGGGCCGCGTCGGGCGACCTGGCGCTTCAGGGCATTCAAGGCCGATTGCCAACTGCGATCCGCAGGCATGCAGTCAGCGGATGCTCGCCACCGGTGGAACGCCGGTGGAACGCACAGGCAGGATGCCTGTGTTACTTGCAGGCTACACGAGTTCGTTCATCACCCCGGTGCTGCTACCGAACTTGTCGGTCTCCACACCCATTTGTTGGAGGAGGGTGACGAAGAGATTGCAGAGGGGCGTGTTGTTGTCGTGCTTGAAGGCGTAGTGCTGGCCGTGCTTCAGGCCTCCGCCGCTGAGGATGATGGGGAGGTTGGTGTTGTCGTGCTTGTTGGCGTCGCCCATGTTGCTGCCAAAGAGGACCATGGTGCGGTCCAGCAGCCGGTCCGCGCCTTCGCGTTTGGAGGCGAGGTTCTGGATGAGGCTGTTCAGGATCACCATCTGTTGGCGGTCGGCATCGGCGAGCTGGCGGACCTTGTCTGGGGCCTGGCCGTGGTGGCTGAGTCCATGATAGCCCTCGGTGGTGTCGGCATCATCATGGATCTTGAAAGCCGGGGTGGCGAACGCGTCCACCATGAGCGTGACGATGCGGGTGGAGTCTGACTCAAAGGCGAGCTGGGCCATGCTGAGCATGAGTTCCAGTTTGTCGAAGATGAGCTTCTTGTCCTGAATGTCCGTGGGTTCGGGCAGGGCGGTGAGGGGCTTGGGCTTCAGCTCCCACTCGCGGGCGGTGACGAGGCGTTCCTCCACTTCCCGCACGGAGGTCAGGTACTGATCCAGTCGGGCACGATCCTCACTGCCGAGAGTGCGGTTGAGGCTGCCCATGTGGTCCCTGAGGGTGTCCAGGATGCTGCCTCGTTCATCCAGGCGGTTGAGCTGCTTTTTAACTGCCTCGGGATCGCCCTGGACGAACATGCGGCGGAAGAGGGCGGTGGCGCTGTCTTCGGCGGGGAGCAACACGCCATCGCGGGTCCAGGAGAGGCTGCGGTTGGCCTTGTCAATATTGACGCCGAGGTTCAGCGTGGGGAAGCGGGTGAGCTGGCCGAGCTTTTCCACGGCATGCTGGTCGAGCGAGATCTGGTTGCGGAAGCCGCTCTTCGTAGGCCCACGGGCGGCCGTGAGGAAACAATTCTCCGCGCTGTGGCCACCGTTCACATCCGGGTGGGAGATGCCGCTGAAGATGCTGAACTCGCTCCGCACATCGGCGAGAGGGGAGAGGGTGGGCGTTAGTTCATAGTCACGTCCCGTGGCGGTGGGGAAGAAGGGCTTGGGCAGGAAGCCGAGGTTGTTTGAGATGAGCAGCATGCGGCGGGGCGTCTTCGCTTCCACAGCCCGGCCGAAGACGGGCGTCATGCATTCGAGCAGCGGCAGGGCCAGGGTGACCCCGGCGCTGCGAAGAAAGCGGCGGCGGGAGAAAGGCCTGGCGATGTAAGGGGAGTTCATGAAATAAAGAAGGAAGGTGGCGCTCGAAGTTGATCAAGGGTTGCCGCGGAAGATGCGGCTCTTCACCAGGACGAGCAGGAGGTCCTGCACGCGATAGCCGTTGGCGGCGCAGGCATCGAGCAGGGACTCGATCTCCGGGCGGTCAGAATAGCGGACCGGGGTGCCCGTGGCGTAGAGGGTAAACTGATGGAGGACATTCCGGCCGAGTTGGCGGGAATCGGAGGCAAGGATCTCCTTCAGTTCGCTCACGTCCTTGAAGGCGGGGCCGTTCAGGAGTTTGGCGCTGGCATCCACGGGACCCGCCAGCGTGTAGCTGAAGTCGTGTCCCGCCCGATCAATGCCGCTGATGGGCTCTCCCTCCTCCAGGCCGCGATAGCGGGCGCGCCAGCCACCCAGGATGTCAAAGTTCTCCAAGGCGAAACCCACGGGATCAAACCGGGCGTGACAGGCGGCGCAGGATTTGGATTTGGTATGAAGGTCCAGAAGAGCGCGAATGGTCTTCGCACCGCGGATGTCCGGCTCCACGGCTGCTACACTGGGCGGTGGTGGCGGGATGGGCTTGCCGATCAGACGCTCCGTGACCCAGGCGCCGCGGACGACGGGGGAGGTGGTGGTGCCATTGGAGCTGACTTTCAGCACCGCAGCCTGGGTCAGCAAGCCGCCAAAGGGGCTGTCGGCAGGCACGGCCACCTTCCGCATGGCGGAGCCAGTCATGGGAGGGAGATGGTAGTGGCGGGCAAGGCGATCGTTGGCAAAGACGAAGTCCGACTTCACCAGGGCGCTAGCAGGGAAGTTCTCGCGCACCATGGCGGTGAAGAAAGTGCGGGTCTCCCGCTCCATGCTCTCCACGAGGTACTCGTCAAAGCGATACTCAGGAAACAACCGGATGTCGGGGTCATCACGGCGAATGTGCCGGAGGCTGAGCCAATAGTCGGTGAAGCTTTTCACGAAACGATCAAAGCCCGGCCCGCCGATGAGGCGTTGAGTTTCTTCTCGGAGAACCTTCGGATCCTGCAGCTGGCCCTTCGCCGCGAGTTCGAGCAGGCGGGCGTCGGGACGGGAGTTGGTGAGGAAATGGGAGAGGCGGGACGCGATGGCGAAGGAGTCAGATGCGGCTCGGGGCTCGCGCAGAAAGATGAAATCGCCTGAAGCCAGGAACGCTTTGTAGCCTGCCAGCATGGCTTCGACAAAGGTGGCACCCTTGCCCAGCCGCTGCTGGATGAGGGCGTCAAACTGGGCGAGATCCTCCTCCGACACGGGTTCTCGTGCGGCGAAGGTGACAAAGCGGCGCAGGAGCCGTTTTGCTTCCTCGGGAGCGTTTGCGGGTTTCACCTCGATGCCGTAGTCATCAAACAGGACGTGGTGCGAGGCGGGAGGCCAGGTGGGCGGGGCGAGGGGGCCTTCGACCTCAAGCCACTGCACGGCGATGCCAGGTTGTCCTCCCTCTGGGAACGGGGGATATCGATAGGAGGGGGCAGATCCATTCGGGTTCCTCGCCAGGGGCATGGGCAGTCCCAGCAGGCTGTACTCAAACGACTCGCCCTCCCGCAAGCGAACGGTGGTTTCATAGACCTGTTGTTCGGGTTGGACGTCGATGATGCCTCCTTCAGCCCGCACCTCATTGATGATGTCGGCGCCGGCAGGTTTGCGGGTGCGGAAGGTCAGCGGGACGGAGGCCTTGGCCGGGATGATCACGTAGCCGGGCTGCTGGAGCACGGCGCGCGCAGAGATGCGCACCCGGTAGTGGCCGGAGTGTTTGGCGAGGATGTCTTTGGGGGTGCCGATGTAGGGCCAGCTCGCTGAGCGAAAGAGCGCCATCTCGATGCTCTCGTCCGTGGCCCCTTGTTTGATAGCGGCTCTCTCTGCGTCTTTGCCTTTGAATGCGCCCCAGTCGATGAACTTGCCATCGCGGGCGAAGAACATGGACTCGCGATTGCCAAAGGTGCCAGTTTCCGGAAAAAGACGTGTGCCGATCACCCGCCATTTGTTCACCGGGGGTGGGGCAGCTTCCGTCATCATCGCGGCCCGCAGGGCGGTCTCTGCCGCATCCAGATAAGCGGTGAGTTGCACGCGCGACATGTCGAGCATGGCAGTGGTCTTGTTGAAGTGGTGGCCTTCGCGGTCCTCGGGCAAAATGTCGCGTACCTCCAGATCCGGCAGATGCAGGACATCGCGCAGGTTCTGCTCGTACTCATCGCGATTCAGCCGCCGCACGGGACCTCGGCCGTGGGACTTCACATCGGCGAGGTCAATCTTTTGGAGTTCGTCACCCAGGGATGCGACGAGGGCCGCGCGATCGGCGGCGGGGAGGTCCTCCGCGTTGGGAGGCATCTCCCCCTTTTCCACCCGATCATGAATGCGCACCCAGCGCTCCCTCAATGAGCGGTCGGCGAGGTCGTAGGGGAGCGCAGTGAGATCGAGACCGCCTTTTTGCACATCCTTGTCGTGGCACTCGAGACAGGTCTGATTGATGCGCGAGGCAACCTGGTCGGTAGCCGAGGCGTGGCAGGGCAGAGTCGGTAACAGGGTGACCAACGCAAGCAGGCTGCTTGTGTGAAAATACTGAATCGGGGCTTGGCTGACAGGAAGGAACGGCATGAAGGAAACGAGTGGCGGCTCCCAGTAATACGGGGGCAGGTGCTCGTTTTTGTCTGACGGTCCCAGCGGATAATCCACCAGGACCTCTCTGGAATCCACATGGGCGCTTCAAATGGCGGCTTGGATCCTGACGTCACTCCTGTGACTTTGCTGCGTCTGGCTCAAGTCGGATGAACTCGCCGTTGCGATACTGGAGGTGGGTCACATTCTGAAATCCACCGGTCCCGGAGATGTAGCCCGTGATCTTGATTACAGTGGGCCCTTCGCCGCCAGATGGCAAAGCTCGGGCGACCCAATTGTAGATTTCAGGCCCGCCATTGGAGAAGAAGATGGGAGTGCAGAGAACTGGGGCAGGGGTGCCGTCCCGCTGGCGAGCCAGGAGAAGGATGGTTTCAGCCCTGTCAAGCCCTTGATCAAGGCGCTTGTCGGACACGTACCGGATGCAGAGGATTTCATGTCCGCCAAGATGGCCGAGGGAGCTCATGGAGGCATGGCATCCGGCAATGGGAACCCAGGAGAAGGTGGTTGGTTCATTGATGCGCATATCCCACTCCAGCTTGGCCATGTGGGTGAGATAATGTCGGAGCGGCTTGTCTGATCGAGGAATCTGGAAAATCGGCCCCCGTTCTGATTCCTTGGCATCAGGGACGCCGACGTAGGGGCCGCCGGAATCTGCATAGGCTGGCAGACAGACGACGGCTGCAAAGATAGCGCTGAGGAGGGTTCGATGAATCATCATGGTGAGCTGAGGCTTCGAAAGTAAGACGCATCGTGAGTTCCGACCCTTGGCCTCAGTTGGCTGTTCTCGGAGCGCGGCCGCCAATGAGTGCAATCGACCGGAAGGTGGGGGCGCCCAAGGTCGCCTGCCTGCTTCGACGTCAAAGCCCCTTCTCCAATCGGGCGAGTTGATCTCGCCTCTGGCCCATGATTTCGGGCTCCTTGCCAAGATGCACTCTACCCGTGTTGCGCGTTCTGAGCTTCCCTCCCTCCAGTTGCACCTGGGCGGTTTCGTCGGCAGCGGAGAACTGTAAACGGGTTGATTTCCCGACGGCTAGGAAGAAGGGCCAGCCAGTTCCCACGAAGTCCCCGGTAATGGGATCGAGTTCCAGATGACCAGTAGCAAGGAGGAAGCGCCTGCCGTCCGGGAAGTGAAACTTTGCCAACACATCTCCTTCAAACGTCATCGTCCGCTTGCTGCCTCCGGCGGGTGGTCCTGTGCGGTTGGCGCTCAACTTTACAGAGCCCCATGAATAGCTTTGCTCCAGCGTGACTTTCTCAGCGGGACTGCGGAGAAGTGCTGACAATGCCGGGGCTGTGCTCAGCCCGGAAGTCATGGGCAGGGCGACAAAGACCAGAACGAGAAGCGATTTCATCCCTTTATAAATCACAATGAGCCTAGCGAGACGCCATCCCACTGAAGTTCCCTCGAGGTGGAGTCAGGGCCGGTGACATGGATTGAAGTGGAGTCGGGTGAAAACTTGACCGACGTAGCGCTTCTAGCCCATCGCGGCACGGTCTTCTCAGTGACATCGCTCCAACCTGCGTCGCTAGTGCGTTTAAGGATCTCCAAACAGGGTGGGGAGCCACTGTCCAGGGACATCCCTTCGCTGTACACGAGCAGGTGACGCTGATCGAGAAGCAGAAAATGTCGTGCGGGTGCCAGCCCGTCGCTGGGAAGGGCGAGATACTTGTTCTGCTCCGTCACGGGCTTGGGGGTGCCCTCCGCTAGGATGTGCTCGGCGAACTTCAGCCTCGTCATGGTGTACTCATAGTACCCAATGGGGAGGGAGAGGACAAAGTCACCCACACTGTACTGATAGCGGTCCGGGAAGAACACGTGCTGAGCGCTCTCCAGTGAGCTGGAGTCCTGAAGCAGGGGAGCCGTGGCGCAGCCAGTCGCAAGGAGCACCGGCAAGACGGGGAGGGCTTCTAAGAGACGTTGGAGCATGGTTCGTGGGAGGAGCCTCCATGCTACCATGGAGAAATGCAATCCTGGACTGGCCTGCGCATTCGCCGAAATCCTTCCCTGTCTCGGACCGTTCCGTCTTGTCCACCCGATCTCATGCACGCTTCCTCGTCTCTCCGTCGCACTCTCCAGCTTGTCTTTCCCTGTGCCGTCGCCATTTGCCTTCTGCCCTCTTGCAGCACCCCGGACCTTGTTTGGAATCCGGATGCCAAATCGATGACGAATTTGCGGTCTCTGCGGCTCAAGGGGGATCGCCCCAGTGTCACGCTGGACAAGGATGTCACGCTCTATGCGGACCGGATCGACTACCACGACAAACGTCGCCGGGTGGGGGAGGGGGTGGGTCGGGTCTATCTGGAAGTGGGCCCTGCGGGTCGCTATGGGTGGCTGGTGGAGCATGGGTATGCGGAACGGGCGGCGTTTGACCGGCGGGATCGATGGGTGGTGCTCCACGGTCACGCCATGCTGGAACGGGAGAAGATGACGCAGATCGCCACGGCTCCCTATACCGAGCTGGAGATCCGCTGGAACCATCTGGCCAGCGACATCATCGTCCGCGGTCCGACCCGCACAGATTTCGCAAAGTCCAATCCCGTCCCTCCAGGCGTTACTGTTCACGACGCCACCGTGGGGGCCAGCACCCCGGAGGCCGCAGTACCGGGCAGGCTGTCGTCGCCCGCCCGGCGTTCCTCACCTTTCCCCGCCAAAAACTGAAGAAAATGTTTCCCGCCTTGCCAACCGCTGGAATTCAGGCATAGGTTCTTTCCCCGAAATTCCAGGCATGAGCGACCCCATTAGGCATGAGTGCGGCATCGCCGCGGTAAGGCTGCTGAAGCCTCTGGGCTACTACGAACATAAATATGGCAACGCACTCTGGGGGCTGGACCGCCTCCATGCGTTGATGATCAAGCAGCGCAACCGCGGCCAGGACGGCATGGGCGTGGGTTGTTGCAAGCTGGACATGCCTCCTGGGCTGCCGTACATGTTTCGCGTACGCTCCAGCAAGAATGACTCGCTCGAGGAGGTTTTCGGCGAGGTCATGGACGACTTCAAAGACGTCGCCCGCAAGGCGAACAAGGAGCGCAAGCAGATCGCTCTGGAGCGGAACAAGGAGTACGTGAAGTTCGAGCACGACCCTGACGCGATCAAAGAGCATTTCGAATTCGGCGGGGAGGTCCTCATGGGCCACCTGCGCTATGGCACCAGTGGCGGCTTCGGCAAGGCCTCGTGCCATCCCTACCTGCGCCGGAGCAACTGGCCCACGCGCAGCCTCATGGTCATGGGGAACTTCAACATGACCAACACACGGGAGCTCAATGACGTGATGCGCCGCCGTGGTCAGCACCCGGTGGTGGACACGGACACCCAGACCGTGCTGGAGGAGATCGGTTTCCATCTGGATGAGGCCCACAACCGCCTCTACCACGAGCTGCGCGACGACGGCATGGACGGCTTGGCCATCCCCGCCGAGATCAGCAAGCGCATGGATGTCACCCAGATCATCCGTGACTCCGCCGCGATCTGGGATGGTGGCTACGCCATCGCCGGGGTCATAGGCAACGGCGACATGTTCGTGATGCGCGATCCGAACGCCATCCGCCCCTGTTTCTACCTGCAGACGGATGAGTTCATTGCCTTCGCCAGTGAGCGCGCCGCCCTTCGCACCGTGTTTGAGGTGCGGGAGGAGGACACTCAGGTCATGCCTGCGGCTCACGTGGCCGTGGTGAAGAGCGACGGTCGCTTCAGCGTGGAACCTTTCACGCAAGTCCGCCCGCCCACGCCATGTGCGTTTGAGCGCATTTATTTCTCCCGAGGCAACGGTGCCACCATCTACACCCAGCGGAAAGCTCTGGGCGAGGCCCTCGTCCCGCAGCTGCTGGATGCCGTGGGCAACGACCTGGAAAACACCGTGGTCAGCTTCGTGCCGAACACGGCGGAGACCGCCTTCTACGGCTTCATGGACGGCCTGCGCAAGTCCCGCCGCTTTGAGGTGAAGAAGGCTCTCATGGAAATGCTCGCCTCGGGGAAACTGGACGAGTCCAAGGTGGACGACCTCATCCTGCGCAACTGGCCCCGGAGTGAGAAGATCGCCCACAAGGACATCAAGAGCCGCACCTTCATTTCCCAGGAGGAGGGGCGCGATGCCCTCGTCTCCAGCGTGTATGACATCACTTATGAAGTGGTGAAGCCCACGGACAATCTGGTCGTGCTGGATGACTCCATCGTCCGCGGTACCACGCTCAAGCAGAGCATTCTGCGCATCCTGGCACGCACGAACCCCAAGCGTATCATCGTCGTCTCGACCGCCCCGCAGATCCGTTACCCGGACTGCTACGGCATCGACATGAGCGAGCTCGGCAAGTTCATCGCCTTTCAGGCGGCCATTGCGCTGCTGAAGGATCGCAATCGCCGGGACCTCATCGACCAGACTTACGAGAACTGTCTGGCGGAACTCAAGAAGCCCGCGACGCAGCAGCGCAACGTGGTGCAAGACATTTACGCGCCTTTCACGGCGGAGGAAATTTCCGCCAAGGTCGCCGAGTTGGTGCGTCCCCAGACCACCGCTTGGAAGGGCGAGGTCCATGTGATCTACCAGACCATCCCTGACATGCGTCGCGCCCTGGAGCCGCATTGCGGCGACTGGTACTTCAGCGGCGACTATCCCACCCCAGGCGGCCATGTAGTCGCCAATGAGGCCTTCATCCGCTACTACCGCGGAAAGACCGGCCGTGCCTACGACATGTTGTTTGAGCCATGAAGATACTCGTCACTGGAAAAGGAGGACGCGAGCACGCCATCATCACCGCGCTCCGCGAAAGCGCCCCAGACCTAACCCTGTACGCTTACCCGGGCAGTGACGCCATTGCGGATCTCGCCACGCGGGTGGAGGCCAAGGACCTCTTGGACCTCATCGCCTTTATGCAGCGTGAGCAGGTGGACCTCTGCGTCGCAGGGGAGGAGGCCTATCTGGTAAAGGATCGCGGTCTGGCGAACCTCTGCGCAGAAGTGGGCATCCCTTGCTGGGGGCCCTTCAAAGAGGCCGCCCAGCTCGAGGCCAGCAAGGCCTTCGCAAAGAATTTCCTTCAGCGCCACAATATTCCCACGGCAGCCTTCAGCGTAGTGCATACCAAGCACGAAGCCCAGCGCGCCATTACCAAGTACCCGGTGGTGCTCAAGTTCGACGGCCTCGCTGCGGGCAAGGGCGTGGCCGTGTGCCAGGATGAAGCCGCCGCCACGGAGTTCCTGGATGAGGTCTTCACGAAGCGCTCCTTCGGCGAAGGGGACCTCATTGTCGAAGAGTGCCTGACCGGCCCGGAGATCTCCATTTTTGTGTCAGTTTGCGAGGATCAGTACCACATCCTCATGCCCGCCCGGGACTACAAGCGCATCGGCGATGGTGATGCGGGCCCCAACACCGGCGGTATGGGGGCAGTGGCCTCTCGCCAGATCATTTCGGCAGAACTCCTCGCTGAAATTGAGAAAAAGATGGTGAAGCCCACGGTTGCCGGTCTGCAGAAGGACGGCCTGAACTACCGCGGCTTCCTCTACTTTGGCATCATGCTCACGCCCACAGGCCCGCAGATGCTGGAGTACAATTGCCGCTTCGGCGATCCTGAGGCTGAGGCCGTCCTGCCCATGGTGCGCGGTGACTTCGCCGGGTATCTCTTCAGTGCTGCCAAGGGCGAGCTCAAGCCAGAGCTGGTCAGCTTCAACGAAGGCTGGAGCATCTGCGTCATCCTCGCGAGCGCAGGATATCCTGCCTCCTCCCGTAACGGGGATGTGATTGCTGGCTTGGACAGCGTCAATGGCTCCCGCGTGTTCCATTGCGGCACCCGCCGTGGTGATGCGGGCTTTGAAACCAACGGCGGCCGCGTGCTGGCCGTCGTGGCCCAGGGCGATACCCGTCAGGAGGCCTGTGAGAAGGCCTACCAGAGCGCCAGTGGCATCACCTTCGATGGCCTTCAGCGGCGTTCCGATATCGGCCAGATGCACTTCGAGTAAATCCGGCTACGCATCGCGCTGCGAATCCCATACTTTCCCCATAGCTCCAACCCAAGACACCACACCCTACTCCCCACCCATGAAAGCCATCATCATCTACGGAAGCGCCAATGACATGGCCTTCATGCAGCCCGGCCGTGACTACCTCGACAAAGAGGCAGTCGCCTACGAGGAAAAAGTCCTCTCCGCCCACCGCAACCTTCCCGAGTTGCTGGCTTACCTTGAGGAGCTGAACAAGAGCGGTGAGAAGATCGTGATCCTCGCTGTGGCCGGCCTTTCCGCCGCCCTTCCTGGCGTGGTGGCTGTGGCCACGGAGTACCCGGTGATCGGTGTGCCGGTTCCTGGCGGCCCGCTCAATGGCATCGACGCCCTTCTGGCCATCTGCCAGGTGCCCGGACAGGTGCCGCTTGGCACCGTGGGGTTGCACAGCAAGGCCGGTCTGAACGCCTGCATGTTCGCCCACCGCATCCTCAAGCTGGGCGCCTAAGCTCCCGTCTGAGTCTGTATTTTCGACCCCTCTCTCGCCCCCGGGCGGGAGCGGGGTTTTTTTGGGGGGGTTGGCGTCGGTCCGCCGCATTCCTTCCGGAAAAGGGGGGAGGGATCGCTTGCTTGCGGGTGAATTCTTTGCCACACTGCGGCACCACCTCCCATGCCGGACCTCGCGCCGATTCTCTCCAAACAAGACGTCACGCAGCGCATTGAGCGCATTGCCCAGGCCATTCAGGAACGTTTCCCTGGCAAAGACCTCGCCCTCGTGGGCATCTACCGCCGTGGCGTGCCCCTGGCAGAGCGGCTCTATACGCTGCTCAAGCCCCATTTCCCGGACCTGAACATTGGCCGGGTGGATATTTCCTTGTACCGCGATGACCTGAAGGCTCTGGAGATCATCCCCAAGCTCATTGGTTCGGAACTCTCCTTCGATCTCGACGGCAAGCATGTCATCCTCTGCGACGAAGTGCTGCACACCGGGCGCACCGCCCGCGCCGCCCTGGATGAACTGCTTGAGTACGGCCGGCCGCAGAAAGTGGAGCTGGCCGTGCTGGTGGATCGTGAGGGGCGGGAGCTCCCCATCGCCGCCGACTACGTGGGAGAACGTGTGACCATCAAACCTGAAGAACGCATCGCTGTGAGATTTGTGGAAGTGGACGGCGAAGACGCCGTGTATGTGCAACAAGGAGGAGCCCGCCGATGACCCCCCGTAAAGACCTGCTGGACATCCAGAGCCTGACGGATGAGGAGCTCGAGTTCATCCTCTCCAACGCCGTCCCGTTTAAGAACCTCTTCAAGAGGTCGGTGAAGAAGGTGCCCACGCTCAAGGGGCGCACCGTGCTCACTCTCTTCTACGAGCCCTCCACCCGCACGCGTTCCTCGTTTGAGATCGCCGCGAGCCGCCTCTCGGCCGACGTCACGAACTTCTCCGTGAGCACCTCCTCAGTGGTGAAGGGGGAGAGCGTGCTGGACACCGTGGCCACTCTGGAGGCCATGCGCACAGACTACGTGGTGGTGCGCCACAGCATGTCCGGAATCCCGAATCTGATCGCCAAGCACACGAACGCCTCTGTGATCAACGCGGGCGATGGCTTCCACGCGCACCCCACGCAGGGGCTGCTGGATGTCTTCACCCTGCGCGAGGTCTTCGGTGGCGATGTCCGCGGCGCTCGGGTGGCCTTCATCGGTGACATTCAGCACTCCCGGGTGGCCCGCTCCACGAATCTCCTCTGCCGCCGCATGGGCATGCAGACGGCGATGCTAGCCCCGGGGTCTCTCATTCCGCGGGAGCTTCCTCAGGAGATCGCCGTCTTCCAGGACTGGAAGGAACTCTATGCCTGGAAGCCGGATGTCATCTACCTCCTGCGCGTGCAGACGGAGCGGCAGAATGTGCCTTTCTTCCCCAGCATCGGCGAGTATCACCGCCTCTTCGGCCTCACGGATGAGCGTCTGAAGTGGGCCCGTGACAATGGCATCTGGGTCATGCACCCCGGTCCCGTGAATCGCGGTGTGGAGCTCACCGACTCCGTCATGGAGTATGAGCGCAGCCTCATCGACCAGCAGGTGGAGAACGGCATCGCCGTGCGCATGAGCGTGCTCTACTGGCTCAAGCCCGGCAGCTCCACTGAAGACAAGCCCTGAGTCATCCTGTTCCAGATTTCGTTCCTGTTTCCTCTATCCGTTCCTCTCACATGAAGCGTCTGTTTAAAGGCGGCGAGATCGCCACCGAAGATTCCCCCAAGCTCACCCGTGCCGATGTCCTCGTGGAGGATGGCAAGATCGTGCAGGTCGCCCCCGGCATCGCCGCAGGGGAGGGGACCGAGGTGGTGGACTGCACCGGCAAGGTCATCCTGCCCGCCCTCTTTGACGTGCACGTGCATGCTCGTGAGCCCGGGCAGGAGCAAAAGGAGAACATCCTCACCTGCAGTGAGGCCGCCATCAACGGCGGTGTGGTCGGTTTTGTGATGATGCCCAACACCGCACCGGCCATCGATACCGCCGGCGTGGTGAAGACCGTGCTGGAGTCGGCCCGCAAGTGCCGCATCCCCCTTTACACCACCGGAGCCATCACCAAGGGCCGTGAGGGCAAGGAACTCGCCGCCATCGGTGCCATGAAGGCCGCCGGCGCGGTGATGATCACGGATGACGGCTACCCTGTGAGCAACCCCGTGGTGCTGCGCCGCGCCATGGAGTACGCGAAGAACTTCGATCTCATCCTGGCCAGCCACTGCGAGACCATGGAACTCAGCGGGAAGGGCTCCATGCACGAGGGCAAGGTTTCCTACAGCCTCGGTCTGGAAGGCATCCCCGCCATCAGCGAGGAGATCTGCCTGGACCGCGACATCCGCATCGCCCAGTACACCGGGGCGCACGTGCACATCCAGCACGTCACCACCGCCCGCGGCATGAACACCATCCGCCGGTTCAAGGAAGAAGGCGCGAAGGTGACCTGCGAAATCGCCCCGCACCACCTCATCTTCAACCACGAGGACATCCGGGACTACGATACCTCGTACAAGATGAACCCGCCCCTCCGCACGCCGGAGGACAATGCCCTGCTCCTGCAGGGACTCATCGACGGGGTCTTCGATGTCATCGCCACCGACCACGCTCCCCACACGGAGTTTGAGAAGAAGAACGACTTCCAGAGCGCGCCCTTCGGCATCACCGGTCTGGAAACCGCGCTGCCCTGCCTTTATGACCGCTTCATGAGCAAGGGTGTCTTCGGCTGGGACGTGATCGTGAAACGTTATTCCGCCGAACCCCGCCGCATCATCAAGCTTCCTCCCGTCCCCGTGGTGGAAGGCGGCGTCGCGGAGTTCATCGTGTTTGACCCCAACGGCAGCACCACCTTCACCAAGGAGTTCATGAAGTCCAAGAGCAGCAACACGCCGTTCTTGAACCAGACCCTGAAAGGCAGCGTGGATGTGGTGGTATTGAAAGATGAAGTGCTGCTGAATCGGTAAGCGGATCAAGACGCCAGACTGCCAGACACCAGACGTCAGACCGGAGGCATCCGTGCTTCAGTTTGATGCTGCGTCTGGCGTAGTCCGGCTCTGTCTCAGCATCCCCGTGGTTCATCCGCCTCTATCATCTCCTTCCTTCCCTGACTCTCATCGGGAAGTTGGTCCGTTGATATTGATGATCTGATCGTGTCCCAGTCCGGGCTGCCCGATGCCGAAGGCATGACATCCATTAGACGGAGGTTGAAGGAGCGTAGCGACTGACACCTCCGGAACCTCAACATGGGTATTGCATCCCGGAGTGGATGCCAGCGAGGTCCCTTTGCCAGCGCACCTTGCGGTCACTCCTCCAAGCAACTTCCGACGACACTCCTCACCCGTTGACCTCAACAAGGCCGAGGAAACTTTCCACGGCTGGCGAAAGCGGCGTCAAGCCGCCGGCACTCCAAGACGCTGGCGCGTTGTTCTTTGTGCCATCTGCAGGCTCCCATTTGCTCCCGTTCAACATCTTCAGGGCAATCTCTAGCTTTGAAGTGGAACAGCTGGATAGATGGCAATAGGGGCACCATGGGCATAGGGCCGCCCTAGTTGACAATTCGTGGAAAAATTGTCACCGTCCGCTCTCTTATGACCAAGTTTTCCGCCCGCCTGATCTATCCTCTCCTGATCGTCCTGATGCTGGTGGGGGGCGGGTGGGTATTCGCGCGGCGTCTGACCATCGGCACCGTTCATGGCAGGCCGGTGCGATTGTACGAGTGGTTCAACTCCAACACCCGCCTGCAGCTTCAAGTGGCAAAGTCGAATCAAAAATTAGAGGCCTGCCTGGAGCTTCCTTTGGAACAGCAGCTTTTCGCGTTGCTTCAGCTGGAGCAGAAATACGGAGAAGTCTTCCTTTCCGGGGACCGGATCAGGACCGCGATCGTCGCAACCGGTCAGGAGGGATCCCTGCCTGCGATCCGTCGATGGCTGAAGACTGAACCCCACCTAGGACAACGAGCACTGATTCACGGAACCCGGGAAGCGCTGCGCTCTCGACGCGCGACCGATCGCTTCAAGGTGCAGGTGTTTCAGATTTTGCTCGCAGGTTTGGATGGGCACGACGACTGGTCCGGAGACGCGATTCCCGCGCTTCTGCTCAAGCTTGATCCGGCCAGGGGGGAACGTGTCCTGAAGTCTCCCGAGTATCTGAATCCGGACTACGAGTCCTTTGACGATATCCTTAATGCGTTCAGTGCCACCGGAGTGATCCTGCCTCGGAGCATGGTTGAATCATGGCTGCCTCGCTGGAACAAAGCTGACCTCTCCTATGGCGAAGTAAAGACGGCAGTAGAGGTCCTCAAGGCTCTTGCTTTTCATGACGAGGCGGCGGCAGACGCTGGCCTTTACAAGCTCGTTCTTGCCAAGACGGAAGCCAGTTCGGTTGCCGCTGAGGTTCTTTTGGAAATGCGGGAACTGCCGCATCCCAGATTCCAACTCTCCGACAAGGCGGAGAAGAATGGCGGTGCTTCCCTCAACGCTCACGAGCGCGCCGCCTGGCTTGTGGAGCGCTACAACTATGCCATCGACTGTGGAGGACTGGTCACCTTTGAGCATGACGAGGTGGGCAATTTCCTTCCTGAGATCATTGCCGCTCTACGTGAGGTCCGAAGTGACTACAATGCCCGCCGTTTAGAAGCCTTCTGCGCTCTTTTCGGCCCTGGTGGCCCGCCCAGAGACCTCGCTTCCCGCAGCCAGTATGTCACAAGTCGCGGCGAGGACTGGATCGATGCTCGCGATGGGGTGCATGAAGCCTTTACGGAATTCGAAGACACTGAGTGGCTGCTCCTCAAGTACGTTCTCGACCATCCCAATCACTTTGACAAAGTGCCCCGGCGCGAAATTGAAAGCGAAGATGAAGCGGAATAGTAAGGGGTTCGTTGAAGTTGCTGCGGGAGTAGTCCGGCTGTCCTCAGCCAGTGGTGGGAGCAGGGGGACGACACGACCCATTACCTTCTCACGGCTGGCCGCCCCCGACCCCAGTAGGGCGGGCACTTCGCCTGCCACGAGCGTCTCCTGAAGTTACCTCGTCTCGCTCTCCCGAGGGCAGGCCTCACCCGTTGACCTCAACAAGGTCGAGGAAACTTTCCACGGCTGGCGAAAGCGGCGTCAAGCCGCCAGCACTCCAAGACGCTGGCGCGTTGATCTTTGTGCCATCTTCATGGATCCCATCTGTCCCAGTTCAATATCTCTCCAGATCGGTTCCCACATCGCGAAGCGTCTGGGCAGGTCTCTGGGCCACGGGTCAGTAAAAGGAGCGAGGGACATTCCTGTCCCGGTTCGAGGCCAGAGTCCCATGACGTCGCTTCTTCTGTCGCCTATTCGCCACCCCACACCCTCGGGCTCCGCGGGGTATCCATCCGGTAGTCCGTGTATTTCCTGCTGAAGAACTCCCGGCCCATGCGCTCCGCCTGTTCCAGCGGCCCACCGGGATCCTCGGCCACCTCACCACGGCGGTTGCCGGCTCCTCGAACCACTCCGACGAACTCTGAGTACGTATACCGGGCGTACTCCTGGATCTGGTGTGCGATGCCGAGTGAGGCCCCCGGGTAGGTCTCCTCAGAGGCCAGCACGAGACCGATTCGCTTGCCGGACATCCTTCTCATGACTGCGGCTGAGTCCGGATGTGACGCAGCGTAGTAGCAGAAGGTGCGGTCAAAGAACGCCTTCATCTGGGCGGAGAGGCCGTACCAGTACACGGGAGAGCAGAACACGACACCATCTGCGGCCAGAAATTGTTCATAGAACAGTTCGCGGAAACGATCCTGGATGCCGCACTCGCCATCCGCCCGGCGGCACGTGCGGCAGTCGCGCAGAAAGCTGGTGATGTGGTCATCCACAAAGTGCAAGGCCACCTGGATGCCAGCCTCCTCGGCCCCAAGCTTCACAGCCTGGGCCATGGTGGCGGAGTTGCCCTCGCGTCGTGGACTGCCCACGAGGATCAGGAGTTTTCTGAGAGAAAGGGCACCGCTGTTGGCGGTGGCGACGGCAGAAGTCGAGTCGATGGAATTCATGGCAACAGGAAATGAGGGATGGGGTAGGGGGCAACTCGTCGAAACGGACGAATGGGGCCGACAGTCGCGTCACTCAGCTCTTGAACGGCGATATTCTGCCGTGCAGGAACGTCATGAATCCCCATGCAGGGGAAGGCTGTCAGACTGGCTTGCGGCTGGCTCCCGGGGGAGCTGCATTGCATTCTCAGTCACCCTCCGATAACGGCTGAGAGATCTGGACGGTTGCCGGGAAGAGCGAAATCTTAAGCGTAGGGGACATCAAGGCTGTTGCCAGAACGTGAACTTTCGCGGTCTCGGACAACTCAGTGCGCAATCGACTTCGAAAAGCCATTCACAATCACCACGCCGATGATGATGAAGGCGAGACCGATGATGGCGGGCGTATCCAGTTTCTGTTTGAAGAAGATCCATCCCACCGCTGCAATTAGCACGATGCCCAGACCGCTCCAGATCGCATACGCAATACTCACTGGCAGAGTCTTGAGCGCAATGGAGAGGCAGTAAAAGGCCCCCGCGTACCCCAGGCCGGTAATCAAAGTGGGTACCAGCTTGGTGAACTGCTCTGTCTTCTGCAGAAAGGACGTAGCGATCACTTCCAGGACGATGGCGGCGAGGAGCGTGCTGTAAGTGATAAGCGAGGACATGGGCTGACGGGGGGCGGACGCTTGTACTGAAGTGAGAATCAAAGATGTACGTCCCCCACCTCGATCCAGCTCCTGGCAATGTGTTTCGTGCGAAAGTGAACGGTTGTTCCACTCCACTCTTTGAGCGTCCAGGCCGCTTCCCAGGCGGATTCGCGAAGATTTCCCCTGTAATAAAGAAGTACCCCTTTTGGCGTAAAGCCTTTCCGATTTTGACGCTGGACAATCTCGGTACAAAGTGTATAAAAACCATATTAACCATGCTGACTGCCGTTGAATCTCCTGCCTATCAGTCCGAAGTTCTCGTCGTCGATGACGACCAGAGCATTCGGTCCATCATGACCGCCCTGCTGAAGCGGGTGGGACTGAAGGTGAATCTGGCCATCGACGGTCTTGATGCCGTGGAGTGGCTGATGCGACCCGAGAATCACGCAGACCTCGTGATCCTGGATCTCGCCATGCCTCGCATGTCGGGGGCGGAGGCGCTGGAGCACATCCGGAGCATGCGGCCAGAGCTGGGCATCGTGCTTTGCAGTGGCTCCAAGACGGATCTTGCCACCACACAGGAGCAGGGGGGCGAGGCCGTGCTGTCCGCCTTCTCCAAGCCATTCGACATCGACGAGTTCTGCCGTGGTATTCTTGTCGCTCTCAGCCGCATGCGCGGTCGGCCGTTTCCGTGAAGAGTGATGACTCAATGGAAAGTACCGGTGCGCCAATCAGTAACAGGAAGGAGGGACATTCCTGTCCCGGTCCCCTGCGAGCGTCCCATGAGGCCCTTTCAAGCGAGTGCGTAGCGCAGTCGCTGTGCATTCATTAAATCAAGCAACGGTGATCAATCACCCATTGTCGTGCCGGAATGTGCAGCCGAATCCGGGACTGGAAAGTCCCTACCTCCGTTTGCTGACAGTCCCTGTCATCCGCCATATTCATAAGCCAAACGCCCTCCGTCTCTTGCCGAAACGGAGGGCGCCTTGGGGCTCAGCAAACAGGCTGAGAGTTAACTACAATACAATACCGTTCACATACTGACGACTGATCGACTCAGTTGATTCACTGAATCATTGTTTTACTGAATTACTGATTCACTGCACCGCTGGTTTCATCCACGGTCACGAAGCGGCTGCCGCCGCGGCTCCACACTTTCACCAGGGTGTCGCCGTTGGGGGCGTCTTCGGTGAGTTTCACCGCTTCCTCAGCGTTGCTCACGCTCTTGCGGTTGATTTGCTGGATCACATCTCCGGGGCGCAGGCCGGCTTCCCAGGCGGGGCTGTCCTGTTCCACGTTGGTGATCACCGCGCCCTGCACATCGGAGGGGATGTTGTTTTCCTGGCGCAGCGCCCGGGTCAGGTCGGCCACACCCACGCCATTCAGCGTGCCTTCATTGTCGCGGCTGCCGCTGTGTTTGGCAGGGATGGCTTTGTCACTGCCGGGCTGGGGGGCCAACGTGGCGGTGAGGGTCTTCTCCACGCCTTCGCGCAGAACCTTCAGCTCGGCTTTGTCGCCCGGCTTCTCGCTGGCCACAGCCAGTTTCAAGCTGCGGGCATCTTTTACTGCCTTGCCGTCGAAGTGGGTGATCACGTCACCGCTTTCCAGGCCGGCCTTGGCGGCAGGGGACTTGGCAGGCACGTCGCCTACGAGAGCGCCCTTCGTATCGGCAGGCGCTTTGAACTGGCTGGCCAGGGAGGGCGTCAGGTCCTGGATCATCACACCCAGATAGGCGCGGGTCACCTTGCCGTCGGTGATGAGGTCATTCATCACGCTGCGGACCATGTTGGCAGGGATGGCGAAGCCCACCCCGTCATTGCCGCCACCACGACTCACGATGGCCGTGTTGATGCCGATGAGGCGTCCTTGTGCGTCCACCAGGGCTCCGCCGGAGTTGCCAGGGTTGATGGCCGCATCCGTCTGGATGAAGTCCTCATAGTCCAGGCCCATGGTCGCACGACCGGTGGCACTGATCATGCCCAGTGTGACGGATTCACCAAGTCCGAAGGGGTTGCCAGCGGCGAGCACCACGTCACCCACTTCCGCAGCACTGCTGTCGGCGAACGGGATGGCGGGCAGGTTCGAGGCATCAATCTTCACCACGGCCAGGTCCGACTTGGGATCGGTGCCGACGACCTTGGCGGTGAAAGTGCGCCCGTCATGGAGGGTCACCTCCACCTTGTCGGCGCGGTCCACCACATGGTTGTTGGTCAGGACGTAGCCGTCGGCGGTGGCGATCACGCCACTGGCAGCGCCGTGTTCCCGAGGCATGCGCATTTGACCGCCCCGGTTGCTGCCGCCGCCTCCGTTGCCGCGACGTTCAAAGAACTGTCGGAGGTCGGGACTGCCGAAGTCGCCGAACGGGAGCTGCATGCCGGACCCACCGAGATCGACCGCAGGCTGGGCTTTGCCCACCACTTCGATCTTCACCACTGAGGGGGTGACACGTTTGATCACGCTGGAGAAGCTCATGGGCAGGCCCGCGGCGCGATCGATGGGCTTTTCATCGAGGGTGATGGCCGGCGGAGTCCCGCTGTCTTTGTTGGGGAGAATCTTGGTCTCCAGGGCAAGGGCTGTGGCGACAATGGCACCGCCGCCCACGACGATGGCCGCGGTGCGGCCGAGGATGGTTTTGGGTGTTTTCATGGATTTGGCAGGAGGAGTTGGCTCCTCGATCGGAGCCGGGTGGATGTCAGGGGAATTGCGGGAAGTTTTCTGGTCAGGTTGCATGGTCGTTAGGGGATGGTTCAGGGGTTCTGAGTGGGGGTGAGGGGAAGGGGGGCATAGGCCGCCGGGTGTAGGGCATCACCCGGCTGGATCCGGCTGGTGCCGGAGTTCACGGGAACAGGAAGGGGGGCGTCTGCGGTGGCTGACAACCGGTCCCGATGAGCAGTGCACCAGGTCACCGCCAGCAGGCTGAGCCCACCGGCAATGACCAGGGCCGTGAGTACCGCGCCGCGTGCCACCCGCCGACCTGCACCGGGATGCAGCGCGGGGGATGCGCTGTCCGTGTCAGATGGGGTGGGTGATTTCCTGGCGTGCATCACGACGCCATCTTCCCACATCCCGCCGTTCGCAAAATCGGACCCGGAACCGTCCCTCGTTAGGCAAAATGCCTACCTCCGGTCACGAGCGGCTTCTGATCCGCCGCACTACTGCCCCAATCAAGCCTCTAGCCCTGGCTCTCGACATGTCGCACGGCCTGGCGGATCATCTCGGCGCTGGTGGTGAAGCCCAGCTTTTCCTTGATGTGATCCCGGTGCACGGAAACGGTCTTGGGGCTCAGATTGAGCTGGGCGGCGATTTCCTTCGCTGTCTTGCCTTCACCAAAGAGGCGAAATACCTCGAACTCCCGGTCGCTCAGCTTCTCAATGGGAGAGCTGCTGCCACGGGGTTTGGACTGACCAAAGGACTCAAGCACACTGGCGGCCAGCCGGGCGCTCATGTACCGCTGACCCGCCAGCACCGTGCGCACGGCCGTGAGGAAGGTCGGGCCATCGGCGTCTTTCATCACATAACCGCGAGCTCCCGCTTGCAGGGTGCGGTTCGCCCACAGCATTTCATCATGCATGGAGCAGACCAGGATCTTTGTCTCTGGCGCCAGGGCCATGATGTCCTTGATCAGATCCAGCCCGCTCCGACCGCTCAGGGTGAGGTCCGTCACCACCAGGTCGGGACGTTCCTGCTCCAACAGTCCCAGGGCCTCTGCCGCACTCACCGCCGTGGCGCACACCTCCAGATCAGGCTGGGCATTGAGCATGAAGCGATAGCCCTCAAGCACCATGCGGTGGTCATCCACCAGCAGGACGCGGGCTTTGGTGACAGGAGCGGGAGTTGGCATGGGAGTCGGGAAAAGAGAGAGTCGAGATCGCGAGGATCTAGGAAATAGAGCGTTGTTTTGTCACCTCGCCGGGGCCACGCAGCGCACCCGGGTGCCGCCTGCAGGTGCAGGGCCAAACTCGACTTGGCCATCGATGAGTTGCGCCCGGTATCTCATCACTCGCAAGCCCAGGCCGTGGGCTTCGGAGTTTTCTCCGGGAGTGGTGGAAGTTTCTTCCAGGCCGACACCGTCATCGTCCACCTCCAGGATGACGTTGTCTCCCTGCACTTCCAGCCCGATGCGGATCTCCGAGGCGGAGGCGTGTTTCAGGGCATTGTTCACGGCCTCCTGGGCCATACGGAAGAGATGCGTGGCCGTTTCCACATTGGGCAGCAGGACCAGTTGGGGGCAGTCCAGCACACAGCGCACCTTCCCGCTGCGGGACACACTGGTGGCCAGTTCCTGCAGCGCTGCCATGAGACCGTCTGCCTCCAGGCTGACGGGAGCCAGGCCGTGAGAGAGGGATCGAGCCTCGGCAATCGCCTCGCGCAGTTGTTGCGCCACCAGCCCGCCATGAGCCGCCAGGGAGGGGGCCGTGTCTTTGAGTTGTTCCAGCATCGCATTGGCTGTCATGGAGGCGGCGGTGAGCCGTTGCCCCAGGCTGTCGTGCAAGTCGTGACCGATGCGTCGGCGCTCCCGCTCAGAAATGTTCAACACCTCCCGCTCCAGCCGCAGCTTGTCGATCTCCTGGGATTGCAGCCGGTCGGCCATGGTATTGAAGACTTCTGCGAGTCTGCCCACCTCGTCTCTGCCCCCCGGCATGTGATGACGGTCCCGACGTCCTGCGCCCCACTCCTGGATGCCTCCGGCCAATCTGGCGATGCGGCTGGCATAGCCATAGTGCAAAATGGCCCACAGCATGAAGCTCAGGAGCGCCATGGCCCCGGAGATCCAGTAGAACTGTGTCCTGGCATCCTCACGTGCACCGTTGATGGCCTGCTGCCGGTTCAGCTCTGCCAGCGCCCAGCCCACCCCGCCACGCGGCAGGGCGAAGGGGCTGGCGGCGTACACGCGTTCCGCATTTTCACCGATCTCGATCACCACCTTGTTCACCGGCCGGATCAGGGTGGCCGCTGGGGCCAGTGTCGTCCCTTGCACAGGAAACCCTGCCCACTGCCCGGAGGAGTCTGCCAGAATGATCCCCCGGCTGTCCACAATCCCCGCCGAGACCAGTTCCGGTACATCGAACATGCTGGTCAGCTCGAGCTTCACCACCCGCTGTAGATTGTCCGCCAGCAGGTGCTCGCTCATCGCCGCCAACCGAGCTGCCACGCCTCCGGCGCGTTGCCGTACGGACGAGAGATCCCTCGCCAGATTGGCATCCAGCGTAAGCGTGTAGTTCAGCCAGGTGGCCATCACTCCAAAGATCAGCACCAGCAGCGGAGCAGTCAGCCGCATGGGCAGGGAGATGTTCAGCGAACCTCCTTTGCCCGGTGTCTTGGAAGACGGCAAGCTCATCCTGAATCAACCGTTGTCCCTGCTGAATCGAAAGCAAATGGAAGGTGGGGGAAAGTTCAAATGCCAAACTTCAAACTTCAAACTTCAAACTTCAAATGCCAAATGCCAAATGCCAAATGCCAAAGGAATGGTTGGCTCTTCGTGAGCCAGTCTTGAAGTATGGGGGCGGCTGTCTTGAATATTGAATTTTGAGATTTGGATTTTGAAGTTTTCTATTCTACCCGCCCCTCTTCTCCCTCCTCAGCTTGTAAAGCCCGTATCCCAGCCCTGCCGCTCCGGTCACGGTTGCGGGAAAGTACAGGGCAGGGTAGGACCAGCGGTGGAAGGCCAGAGCTCCCGCGATGCCGCCGCAGAAGAATCCAGTGATGATGAGCAATGCGATGCGAAGGCGTCGTCCGTCCACGGGAAGGCCTCGCACGGCGTGCCCCAGAAAGATGCCCAGATCCGTGAACATGCCGGAGAGGTGCGTGGTGCGGATCACGGACCCGCTGTAGGTGGTGGCCATGGCATTCTGCAGTCCACAAGCACAGGAGGCCAGATAGGCGCCCGCATCGCGATGCGCCTGAAGCAGCGGCACAGCCGCCGCCAGCATCAGAGCCTCCAGCACCAGCGCCACGCCGTACCGCCGACCGAGCTTCAGCGTGCTGTCCTGAATGATCATGCCGCTCAGCACCGCGCCCAGAAGAAATGAACCCGCCACCGCGGCCAGATGCAATGCCCCACTTGTGTTCCCCTCCGCGATTGCGGCGGCCAGCATGGAGGTAGTGCCGGTGAGGTGCGTCACCGCCTGATGCTCGAAGCTTAAGAACCCCACCACATTCACCATGCCAGCCACCATCGCCAGTGCCCATGCACCGGTGCCAACCCATCGCGGGAGCCGGGAGATCATGATTTCTAGATTGGAAAGATCGGTAAAGGAGGGGAGCGAGGAAAACGCTGCTTTAGGGGACGATAGAGAGGCCGGGAAAGGATGCAAGGCCGAGGCAGAAGCTGGGCCAGAAGGCCTGATTTGCCTCACACAAAGGCACGAAGGCACAAAGAGGAAGGAGCGGTCAGATAGCTTTGGGCGATGCCAGGTCTCTTACCCCTTGAATGATTTAAGATCTAGGAAATTACAATCGACTGACGAAAGCCGTGTCAAGCGGCCAGCACTCCAAGACACTGGCGTGAATCAGGACGGGCCTTGTCAAAATATCCATCTACGGCCTGCGTCGATCCTCCCACCGCATCCCGCTACGCGAAGCGTCTTGGAGTGCCGGTGGCTCGACACCGCTTTCGCCTGGTATGTCGGCAACTGGCGCTCAATGCCGCAAGGTCAGCGAGGAAGGCGCACCTACCTTAAATGACCATTTAATGGCGGCTTTAAAATGCTCCGCTCCTCCCTCAACCCTCCACTTTCCCTTCCTCCACCTTTGCGGGCACCTCCACCCGCAATTCCGGATGTCGAATCTGGCCACCCGCCCGGGCGATCCAGCCGCCTCCCAGCATGGCTGCCGCGCCCAGAGCCAGAGTGATGGCGGCCAGAGGCACTGCGCTTTTTGGCCAGCGCAGTGGCAGAAAGATGGCCGCCAGGCCCAGGGCTGCCGCGGCATAGTACACCGGGGCCACTAGCCCAGCCCTGCGGCTGTGCTCATCCAGCCACTCGGTGCCAGGGTCATCGGTCAGGGCGATCACCACATCAAAAGCCTGGTTGCCCGTGTAGCTGACCAGCAGCACCATCGCCGAGCAGAAAACCGTCAGGGCCAGGGCGATCAATTGGGCAGGGCGTGACCGGATCACCATCGCCCCTGCCAATGCGAGCAGGGCGATGGCCAGCCCATGGATGGGCAGGTGGTTGATCATCACGTGAACGTGCTCGAACGTGAGTTTCATGGCGGTGCTTGTGGAAGTTGAATTGTCCGGCCGGTTCGCTCTACACCTGAACCCGCCGGCAGGGCAGCAATCTGCCCTTGGACTCATGTTGGTGGCATTTTACCACAGAGCCCACCCATTCGACCAGCGTCCGCTGGGTTGTTTGCTCCCCGGTACTTCCTGCACCGGTTGCACAATTTTGGTTGTCCTCCGCTCTGTTCCGGTTATTGTCCCAGTTCCACGCCCGAAAGGGCAGTTCTGGACCTTCCCGTCTGGAGAGAAAGCCGGTTTAGCTCAGTTGGTAGAGCAGCTGATTTGTAATCAGCAGGTCGTCGGTTCGAGTCCGACAACCGGCTCTCTTTAGGAATTCAGAGAATTCCGGAGAGCACATAGAATGCTCTCATCCGGCAGAAAGCAGACTCTTTGCGACCCTTTGTATTCACACTCTGTGTTCTCTGTGACTCTGTGGTTGTTACCTCATTCCCAAGTCGCCACAAGGCCCCAGCTCACTTGATCGCCCGCCACACGGGACCCAGCATGGACCAGCTTGCACCGTCCCAGTAGAACAGGTGATACTTCATGCCCGCCTCTGCGCCGGGTTCGAGGAACTCCACCTCGAAGAACGTCACGCCGGGCTTGAGGATTCCGGCCTTCGCCAGATCCCGGGTGGCACCGGGAAACTCTGCAAACGCCACGGAACCCACGGCGTACTGGGCAATCTCCTCTGTGGTGGCTCCGTGCACTTCGACCATCGTTTGAGCGGGCTTGGCCGCCAGGAGTTTTGCCAGAGCCGCATCGTCGGTCTTTGGGAGTTGATCATGGAACGCCTTGATCTTCGCCCAGATCTCTGGAGTGGCTCCTCCTCCAATGGCCGATTGAAGCCGGGTCTCATCCGGCAGCAGGTCTCGCACGATGAGTGCTGCCGTCGCCGCATCCTGAGTCATGAGAGCGGCATGGTACTTCTCGAAGAGTGCCTTGAGAGAATCTGCGTTCCCAGGGGAGGGGGCCACCTCTTTGGAGGTCGTACGAGCTTGCGCTGCGGTTCCTGCCCAGGATCGGAGGGCTTCGGACGCGGATTTGGAGCCCTCACTTGATGGAGCATCCGCGACAGTGGTCACCGGCAGAAACTCCAGACTGTGGATCACTTTCTGGCTAAACCCCTTGGTCAGCAAATCTGCCTGCGTCTTGATCTCGCTAAGCTGCTTGTCTGCCATGAAGAAGGCCATCACGCCGTTTTCAGAATTCGCTGGCATCACTCCCACCGTCTTCACCCAGTAGGCCTCGCCGCTACCCGGTTTCACCATTTCCGCCACCAGGCACACCGCATCATTGCCCCGGATGCGGGTCACATAGAGGTCCAGCTGTCGCGCCTGCTCATAGTTGCTGGTGATCTGAGGGAGCGCCTTGGTGGCAAGCAGGTTCGCACAAACTACCAAGCGATCTTCCGACGTGCGCTGAAGCGGGACGGTCATGGTCACAAAGCGAAGAATTTCCACCGCTTTCTTGTCTTCTGTGGCGATGCTCAACCTCGCCAGCTCCGGCACCCCGGTTTTCTTGCCGCCCGGCAGGAAGTAGAGGTTGTTGTCCTTGGGCACGACCACCTTGAATGGTGCCTGCAGCGCGGGCAGGTCGTGCTTGGCAGCGTATGCTTCGTCCAGCACAAGGGGAGTGCCCATGAAGACGCTTTCCGCCTTGAAGCCTGGCCCCCGCACCACTCCCACGGTCTCTTCTTTGAACGCCAGCTTGCCTGGTCGGCCAACCTCCACCGCCGGATTTGACTGGCCGCAGACCTGTGAAAAAGGAAGGATCAGGCACACCAACAGGGAGCAGGTGACGGTTCGCTTCATGCCATAAAGTGTAGGATGGAAGCGCTTTTTTGCAACGCTCTGTGGTTGGGGGGGCGCGGAGTTGGGTGGAGGTGATGGCCCGCGATTTTGGGCCTCCGGCCACTTTTTGAAGAAAGTTGAATAACGATACAGCGCTCCCGTCTGATTGGCTGAAGCGCGAGTGATCCATCGGAGAAATCGGCTCCCAACGGGGCCAACCGACCGGACCCGTGCGGCACAAAAAACCATTCTTTCAGCCACTCAGTCAACCGACCTCGCCCCCACTGCCATGAAATCCAAATTCCTCTTCGCTTTCGCCGGGATTGCCCTCGCTCTTGGAGCCCTGGCCCCCACCACCGCCAAAGCCGACCACTACGACGGTGGCGGCTACTATGTGAGCCGGTTCGTCGGGTATGATCACTGCGGCCGCCCTGTTTACCAGCAGGTCTGGGTCCCCGTTTGCAGGCCTCGCCCGGTTTGCCCGCCCCCTGTCTGCAATCCTCGCCCCATCTGCCCTCCGTCCTGGGGCGGTGGCAGCATCCACATTGACTTTGGTCATCGCAGGCACCACCACCACTGCCGCTAAGGGCAGGGGGTGAGAATCGCCTCCTTGAAGGCAACTTGAAAAAAGGCCGCCAGCAACAGATGCTGGCGGCCTTTTGCGGTCTCAAGATGATGATCGCTATCCGTGAAGACCATCACGGGAAAGCTAATTTCCTAATCCTCACACAAAGGCACGAAGGCACAAAGCAAAATCGGTTCACCGCAAACTTCGCCACCCGTGAGTTCCACATCCCTCATCCCAATCTTGTCAATCCATTCAAATCTTGTTAGTCCTGTCTCTAGAATCGTCCTCCTGTCCCTGACTCCCATCACAGCTTTGCCCGCCGCAATCGAAGGGCGTTGCTGATGACGGACACGGAGCTCAGGCTCATAGCCAGACCGGCCAGCATGGGGCTCAGCAGCAGGCCAAAGAAGGGGTAAAGCAAGCCTGCGGCTACAGGTATGCCCAGGGCATTGTAGAGGAAGGCAAACACGAGGTTCTGCCGGATGTTTCGCATGGTGGCGCGGCTCAGGTGAACCGCCTTGGCGATGGCCCGCAGATCGCCCTTCACCAGGGTGACGTCGGCGCTCTGCATGGCCACATCCGTGCCGGTCCCCATAGCGATCCCCACATCTGCTGCCGCCAGGGCAGGAGCGTCATTCACGCCATCACCCGCCATGGCCACCGATTTGCCGGACCGCATCAGCTCGCTCACATGGGAGCTCTTGCCTTCGGGTTCCACCTCCGCATGAACCTTGTCCAGCCCGAGCTTCACGGCCACCGCAGCGGCGGTGCGCTGGTTGTCACCGGTCATCATGACGAGTTCGATTCCCAACGCGTGCAGCTCCTTGATCGCCTCTGGGGTGGTGGACTTGATCGGATCCGCCACGGCCACGAGGCCGGCGGCGCGATCGTCAATGGCCACGTACACTACGGTCTGGCCGTCTTCTTGGAGCTGGCGTGCGGCCTCCTCAAGTCGCGGCAGATCCTTGATGCCCTCGTCCTTCAGAAACGCAGGCTTGCCCACCAGCACCGGCTTGCCTGCCACGATGCCCGCTACGCCGCCACCCGTGGTCGAGCGAAAGCCCGAGACTTCCGGCACCGCCGCATTCTGGTTCTGATCCTTCCAGGCCTGCACCACCGCTGCCGCCAGCGGGTGCTCGCTGCCCTGTTCAAGTGCGGCCGCCAGGCGGAGCACTTCCTCTTCCGCGAACTCTGAGCCGGGCAATACCTGCACTTTGGTCAGACGGGGGCGGCCTTCTGTGAGCGTGCCCGTCTTGTCCACCACCAGGGTGGTGACCTTCTCCAGCCGCTCCAGCGCCTCGGCATTCTTCACCAGCACGCCTTCCTGGGCACCCCGGCCGATTCCCACCATGATGGACATGGGCGTGGCCAGCCCCAAGGCGCAGGGGCAGGCGATGATGAGCACTGCCACGGCATTGATGATGGCGTGCGCCAGGCGCGGTTCGGGACCTAGGAAATACCAAGGGACAAAGGAGATCAAGGCCACCACCACCACGGCCGGGACGAAGATGGACGCCACCTTGTCCGCCAGTCCCTGGATGGGGGCGCGGCTGCGCT
>NZ_BATR01000096.1 GCF_000739655.1 Verrucomicrobium sp. BvORR106
CAGGGGCGCCACCGGCCTGGGCCATGTGCTGGTATGCTTCGGCGAAGAGCTTCTGCAGTTCGTCCGTCTGGGACTTCATGGCGGCGGTGTCGTTGTCGGCGATGGCCTTCTTCAACGCATCCACTTTGTCCGTGATCGGCTGTTTCTGCTCGGCGGGGACCTTGTCGCCGAGGTCGGCGAGGGATTTTTCCACCTGGTAAACCATGGCTTCAGCCTGGTTCTTGGTCTCGACTCCTTCCTTGCGGAGGCGGTCTTCCTCAGCGTGGGATTCAGCTTCCTGCTTGGCGCGCTCAATCTCATCCTTGCTCAGGCCACTGGAGCCCGCGATGGAGATCTTGCTTTCCTTGCCGGTGGTCTTTTCCTTGGCGGAGACGTGAAGAATGCCGTTGGCGTCGATGTCGAAGGTCACTTCGATCTGCGCGGTGCCGCGGGGCATCGGAGGGATGCCGTCGAGCTTGAAGGTGCCCAGCGTCTTGTTGTCGCGGGACATCGGGCGCTCGCCCTGAATGACCACCACTTCCACGCCGGGCTGGTTGTCAGAGGCGGTGGAAAAGGTCTGGGTGTGGCGCTTCGGAATCGTGGTGTTGCGCGGGATCATGGGGGTGGCGATGCCACCTTCCGTCTCGATGGCCAGCGTGAGCGGGGCAACATCGAGCAGGAGAACGTCCTTAACGCTGCCCTGAAGCACACCGCCCTGAATGGCGGCACCTACGGCGACGACTTCATCCGGGTTCACACCCTTGTGGGGCTCTTTGCCAGCGAGTTTGCGTGCGGTCTCGATCACCTTGGGCATGCGAGTCATGCCGCCCACGAGCACGAGCTCGTCGATCTTGCTGGCGTCCAACTTGGCGGCGTTGAGGCACTCGCGGACGGGCTTGATGGTGCGCTCGAAGAGGTCGTCGGTGAGCTGCTCCATCTTGGCGCGGCTCAGGGACTTCATGATGTGCTTGGGACCGGTCGCATCTGCCGTGATGAAGGGCAGGTTCAGGTCATAACTCTGGGAGGAGCTGAGGGCGATCTTGGCCTTCTCCGCCTCTTCCTTGATGCGCTGCAAGGCGTCGGGCTGACCGCTGAGGTCGATGCCGGAGTCTGCCTTGAAGTCGTTGATGATCCACTGGATGAGCTTGTTGTCCCAGTCGTCACCGCCGAGGTGGGTGTCACCATCAGTGGCGAGCACTTCGAAGACGCCGTCACCGATCTCCAGCACGGAGATGTCGAACGTGCCACCGCCGAGGTCATACACGGCGATCTTCTCGTCCTTCTTCTTGTCCAGGCCATAGGCCAGGGAGGCGGCGGTAGGCTCGTTGATGATGCGGCGGACAGTGAGTCCGGCGATCTCACCAGCTGCCTTGGTGGCATTGCGCTGGGAGTCATTGAAATAAGCCGGCACAGTGATGACGGCTTCGGTGATGGTCTCACCCAGGCGGGCTTCGGCGTCGGCCTTGAGCTTGGCCAGGATCATCGCGGAGATTTCCTGGGGGCTGTAAACTTTCTTTTCGCCACCCACTTCCACTTCCACGTGGGCGTCGCCGTTGGAGGCTTCAACGATCTTGTAGGGCACCTGTTTGTCGGCGGCGGTGAGCTCCGCGAACTTGCGGCCCATCAGGCGCTTCACGGAGAAGACCGTGTTGCGAGGGTTGGTCACGGCCTGGCGCTTGGCAGCCTGGCCCACCACACGCTCGCCACCCTTGGTGAAAGCCACCACGCTGGGGGTCGTGCGTGCACCTTCGGAGTTCTCCAAGACCTGAGCCTCACCGCCTTCAAGGACGGCCATGCAGGAGTTGGTGGTACCGAGGTCAATGCCTAAAATTTTGCTCATGATGTTGGTAAAGTTCCTTTTGTGCCCGGAATCGGTCCGGGTGGGAAGTACTAGGGCACGAGTTGTGCCAGCAGGGGTTATTTTGATTTAACGTGTTGGTTATGAGTGTGTTGTGTGGATGGGTTGAGTATTGATGGTCCCGTAATGGGGTCGCTTTGGTGCCAAATTGGCGCAAAGGGGCGTGACGTTTTGGTCAACTTGGCGCAGTTGTGCGCGGCCGATGGCTCTCACACGGAGATGCCATGATCTGGCTCGGGCTCCAGCGGCGTCGGCGAATATGCCGGGAAGAGGCTGAATGAACGAGCGGCCACAACTTCCTGTGTTTTCATTCTGGATCAAATGGGAAGCGATGGAGGCGGAAGGACGCCTCGACCCGCCTCCAACTGGGCAGCCCTCTGCGTGACCCAATCGCCGACAAAAAAGTGCCCCGGTCAGTATGACCGGGGCACTCTCAACTCAATGACGTGGTGCTGACTGCCTCGTCCTTATTACTCGTACTTAAACGTCGCTGTCGCCGTCGCGTCCTTATCCGCTACGACCCGCACCCAGTACGCTGTGAAGGCAGTGGGGAACTCGTGGACGGTCGGTTTTCCGGCTTCAACCGCAAAGGTCTGGTACTTCACCCAGTCACCGCTGCCGGTCACATCCACTTCCACGCTGAGGTTCACGGCCTCCTTGCTGGTGTGGCTGAGGGTGACCTTCTTCTTGTCATACGCAGTCATGAGGTAGGGCTCGGATGGCTCACTGGCTTTGACGGCGGTGTCCTCCCAGGGGCCGCCTTCGCCACGGGGTTTGCCGAGCTTCCAAATATCGTCGATGGCACCGGCCCAGAGGGCAGTCTTGCCGTCGTCGCTGCGGATGATGTGCGGGTTGTCCTTGGTGGCTGCGGCGTCGGTGCTGACACCGGTCATGAGGAACAGGCCGCGGTAGGAGCAGTAATCCTGAATGCGGATGTTGCTCGTCGCCGCAGGGCGTACCTTGCTGAAGCCGCCAGCGTTGTTGGCTGGGAGTTCAAAAAAGGATCCGTAGGCGGCGAAGAGGTCGCGTTCGGTGGCCACTTCTCGGGCCACGCGGGAGTCGCCCAGCGGTCCGGTCTTCTCATAGCCAGCATCGCCCTTGGGCAGGCGCCAGCGCTTTCCAGCATCATCAGTGAAGATGACGGAGGCGGCGTCCACGGTGAGAACTCCGGCAGGAATGGCGGTGTGGGTCTTTGTGTGCTCCAGCAGTTTGGCATCGTTGACCGCCTTCAGCTTCAGTTCGGCATCCAACTCGTAGTAGCCGAGGTCCTTGCCTTCAGGGGCCTGGGCAGCGAAGGCAAGCGTCCGCTTGTTTTCGCCTTGAGCCCGAATGACCCCGCCGGTGACATTGGTATCACCCAATCGGGCCAAGCCGGCAAAGATGGCGTCGGCTTCGTTGCTGCGCTTGTCGTTGTTGCGATATTGGAAGTAGGCAGTGGCCTTTTCCAAGGCGGCGCTGGAGGTGAGGCGGATCCAGGTGCCCTTCAGGGCGGTGAGATCCACCCACTGGTAGCCAGAGGCGGCAAGCTCGAGCTCGCGGACCTTGGTCCAGGTGCCGTTGCCGGCTTCGTCCACCTCAAGGGTGAGGTGGGTTCCGTCTGCAGCCTTGGCGCTGATGTGCAGCCCCTTCTGGTCATAGCCAGCCAGCAGGAAGGCATCGGAGGGCTGACCTGCTTTCACGGAGTCGTTCATCCAGACTGCACCGCGACCGATGACGGGGCCGATGTGATCAATCTGAGAAGGTTCGACGAACCAAAGATTGGACTGGGACTGCGGAGCGGCGATCTCTCCCTTCGCCTTGCGCTTGTTCAGGAACTCGGCGTTGGCGGTGTCATCGCAGCCGAAGACAACCTTGTCCTTCCACAGCGCAAAGTCGCCGATCACCTTCAGGTAGTTGGAGCGGGGGGCGATGCCGGCGGAGTTCTTGCTGGAGAAGGTTTTAGGAAACTTCCACATCGCGCCATGCATGGTCATGAGGAGGTTGTCGCCTTCACCGATCTCGCGGATGCGGGGCCACTCCGTGTTCCAGCCGTGGGCACCGTCGTAGCTGTGGCTGGACTTGGGCAGGCGGTAGGTGTGCCACTTGCCGTCCTCCAAGAGCTGGAGGATCAGAGAGCGGAAGTCCCAGCCGATGCTCCAGATGGGATCCTTGTCCGGGTTTTCGTTGCCGTAAATGCCGCCGGGACCGGTTACTTCTGTGAACTGGTTGCGACGGATGAGGGTCCACTTGTCCGCTTTGCCATCCCACTCGGCGAGGGCGCCGGAGGGCACGGTAGGGTCGGTGACGACTCTCTTGTCGCGGTCGCCGTTGTTGGCATAGACCAGGCGGCCCTGGGTGGAGTACAGGCCCTTGCCATGGTAGCCGGGGAGATCCGCCTTGGGATTGCCTTTCGTGGCCTCATCAGCCCAGAGTTCCTTTACCGCGAGGGTCTTCACATCCACCTCGTAGATGCCTTCCTCCATGGTGGCGTAGTAGATTTTGCCCGCAGGATCAGTCAGGTGCCGTGCATTGCCCGTATGGCGGCCGAACATGACACTGGGTGGGATGACTCGCACTTTGCGCTCAGCATCGATGGCATAGGGCCCAATGAAGAGCTGATTTGACTCGCGGTGAATCATCCGGTTGGCCGGGGTGCCGCCCACGCTTTCCGGGCGGACGATCTGCTGCAACTCGGGGGTGATCTCGTAGAGCTTGTCCGTGGAGCCCTTGGGTTTGTGAGGCGCATAGGTGATCGCCCAGAGACGGTCTGCCCAAGGAACCACGGCACCGGTGCCGCATTCTCCCTCATTGTTAAACATGGCCAGTCCCGGGTAGATGCCGGAGATCTGGGGCGGTGCTGCGCTGAGGCGTGCCGTGAAAGGCAGGGTGGCCGTGGCTGCAGCGAGGAAGGCGAAGGAAGGTAAGGTCAGACGCATGGCTGTGACGGGGATAGTCCCGTCACAGCCAGATTGGACAATGAATTATTGCGTCTGCCGCAGGGTCGGTTTTTTTGGTCAGTTTCCTGCGGAGTAGAGGGGGTATCTGAACAATGTGATCTATGGCTTCGTGATAAGCGCGAGAACCTTGGAGATTTTTATCCCCAGGCGGATCGCGATCATGTCCGGCGCTTTGCCACTCGCGTGGAGCCGGTTCACTTCTTTTTGCAAAGGGGCAACGGTCTTGGATGGGGTTTGGTTCGATTTCATAGATGTCAGCCTTCGTCGTGCCATTTTTTGCACGGCGTCCTTTTCTTTAGAGACAGCGGATTTTGCCTACCGTTCAGCGGGAGGTGGTGGTGAAAGCGCATTTGCATGGAATTTTTGGGAAAAGGGCGCCTTTTCGCTTGCACATTTTCCCATTTTGAGCATACTCATCGCCCCGCACCACACGCGGGTGTAGCTCAGTGGTAGAGCACTTCCTTGCCAAGGAAGATGTCGCGCGTTCGAATCGCGTCACCCGCTCCATTTTTATGGAACCCGCCCGAAAGGCGGGTTTTTTTGTGACAATGCGCCGTTCTTGGAGCTCGTGACAGCTCGGCTGGATGTCAGACGCTTGGAGAACCTGGATGGCTCCCATCACTTGAACGGCCAGGACTTAATCTGCAACTGCCGCAAGGCAGAGGCTTGCGCAGTGGGGTCAAGCGTTTGTGATCCGTCAGGGGAGGATGGCAAGTCAAGATTCCATGAGGCTGGGAGAAGGCGAATCATCCTGCTGACGGGATATCCGCTTGCGCATGGAAACGGCCGTCTCAAAGCGGGTTTCGATTTCCCCTACCTTCTCGAAGCCGCATCTTTCATAGAAGCCGGTCGTGATTTCCCCGCAGACGACCCAAAGCCAGGCCGACCCCGTAGAGGCGGCCACGCGGCTGGCTTCCGCGATCAGGCGGGTGCCAATCGATGATCGCCATGCGCGAGGTTCCACAAACAACCCATCCAGTTCCGCCTCTCCGTCCTGACGCGATAGAACCACGCAGAAGCCGAGCATTTCTCCTCCCCGCTCCGCCACCAGGGTGCAGCCCTTCGTGAGGTGCTCAATCGGCAGAAGGATGGCATCAGGATGAGCCAGCAGAGTCGCCCGATGCTCCTCATTGGCCAAAGACGCCCGCCTTTGCAAAGCCTCCAACATCCCGCGCTCTGAAACCTTCGCAGCGCGGATGATCAGGTCGGAGAGAAAGGAAGAGGACATCGAATTTACGAACGGTTGCTATCATATGACAGGGGCTTCCTAACATTCAAAGGAACGCCGGGGTGCAGCTGCCTGAGCGGAATGATGTCACCTTTCTGCTCCAAAACGCCATGGAATCATGGCAGGATGAATTTCGGCGCAGCGCATGACTCAAAACGAGAACCCCCAATCAGCTTCCAAACCTCACGTGCCCGCTGATTTTTACACGACGCGGTGGACGCGGGTGAACTTGGCCAAGGCGGACTCTGAAGATGGGCGGCGGGCGCTGGCGGATCTCTGTGACGCGTACTATGAGCCGGTGGTGGTGTATCTGGTCAGTGTGCTGCGTGATGCGGATGCGGCACGAGAGATGAGCCATGCTTTTTTTGCGGATGTGTTGGAGGGCGGGGCGATAGGCACCGCAGATCCAGAGCGAGGGCGTTTCCGATTTTATCTGCTGGGGGCGGTGAAGCACTTTCTCTCGCATCATCGCGAGGCGGCGATCCGGCAGAAGCGCGGAGGTGGGGTAGCAACGCTCTCTCTGGATGCTGACCTGCCGGATACCCTGCCTTTGGAAGTGCCCGCCAGTGGTCGGTTGTCACCCGATGCGGTCTATGACCGCCAATGGGCCATCACGGTGTTGGCGCGGGCGATGAGTGCGCTCACCGCAGAATGCGAGGCGGCTGGGAAGGCAGCGTTGTTGGAAGCACTGCGACCCTCCCTGCTGGGAGAGGCGGAACATGGTGAGTTATCAGCCTCGGCGGGGGCGCTGGGCATGAGTATGGCTGCGGTGAAGGTGGCGGTGCACCGGCTCAGGCAGCGGTTCCGCCAGTGTGTGAAGGAAGAGATCGCAGGCACCCTTGGAGATGCTGGCGCGGTAGAAGACGAAATGCGATCTTTGTTCCTGGCGCTGGGTGGATAATTCCAAAATGTGTGGAATGCGTGTAACCATTCCCCGGCAAAACGCCACGGTGAAGCATGAGCCCATCCTCTGCACCGGAATCAACCTGTCCACGTTGTGGTGAAGTCCTGCCGCCCAACGCGTCGGTGAGCGGGCTTTGCCCGCGTTGCCTCATGGCCGCAGCGATGCTGCCTACGCAGACCGATGACGATGTGGTGGCGGTGCCCCCTCCCGAACCACAGGATTTGGCCCGGCACTTCCCGCAACTTGAGATCATCCAGTGCTTGGGGCGTGGGGGCATGGGGGTGGTGTACATGGCGCGCCAGAAATCACTAAATCGACTGGTGGCCTTAAAACTCCTGGCTCCAGAGCGCGCGGGGGATCCAGAGTTTGCCGCGCATTTTGAGAAAGAGGCCCGTGCGCTGGCTACGCTCAACCATCCGAATATCGTGGATGTGTATGACTTTGGTGAAAGCGGTGGATACTACTACCTGCTCATGGAGTACGTGGATGGAGTGAATCTGCGCCAGCTGATCCAATCCAAACGGCTCACGCCCAAGGAAGCGCTGACAATCGTGCCACCGGTGTGTGACGCACTGCAGTGCGCGCATGATCACCACATCGTGCACTGTGACATCAAGCCGGAGAACCTGTTGGTGGACAAAGCCGGGGTGGTGAAGATCGCGGACTTTGGCGTCGCGAGAATCGTCGAGCCTCAAACTGGCCGGATGGCGGAGACCTCGGGAAGCCAGGGGTTGATGGGGACGCCGGACTACGCTGCGCCGGAGCAGGCTTCTGGCAGTGCCGATCACCGGGCAGATATCTACAGTCTGGGCGTGGTGCTATACGAGATGCTCACCGGTGAGCGGCCCAAGGGCAAGATCGAGGCTCCATCGCGGCACGTGCAGCTGGACATCCGCATCGATGAGATCGTGCTGAGAGCATTGGAGAAACAACCTGAACTTCGTTTCCCCACCGTTGGTGACCTGCGGACCTCCATCGAAGCAGTGATCGGCGGGCCGGCGGGGGCTGCCGAGGAGAGTCGTCGCACGGGATCTCGTGCGGTGGGTAAGAAGAGGTGGAAACTCGTGGTCGGAGCTGTGGTCGTCGGGCTGCTGATGGCGGGAGCGGGTGTTTACATTTATGATGTGACGGGCAGGCCGAAGCCCAAGCGGCCAGGTACGGACGTGGTGGACTTTGATTCTGGCAAGCTCACTGACTTCTTCTCTGACAACGTGTTGTTTGGCCGGAGCGGCTATGCCAATACACTGCATGGCGTGGCGAAGACACCGGGGATGGTGCTGGCGCAGAACATGAGCACCGAGGGGACGCTGGTGTACAAACGCAAGTCTTATGATCTCTCCCAGCTGTCCCTTCTGGAGATTTCATGTTGTTTCCAACGCCAGGACATCGGTGCTGGGTCCAATGCGTTGATACTCGGGCTGACGTCGACCAGTGAAGGGCATCTGAGTGGCGTTTCAGGGGCGGCGTTTGTGGCCCTGCGGCTCAGGCCCGTAAATGACTCCCTGCAACTCCAGTTCATGAGCAAATCTGCGGAAGGGAAGGCGCCCAGGTCATGGATAGGGACAAACCACTTTGAGACCAAGTCGGGCCAGTGGTATCGATTGCGGGTGATCTTTATTCGGATGGCCCCGGACCGGCTTCGAGTGAGAGGAGAGGTGTATGAGGTGCGTCGGAACGGGGAGAATGGAATCTGCGTGGGCGTATTCCATGATCGGGATTTCATGGGGCAGGACTTCTATTTTGGAGGAATGATGGAGGGTCCGGTCTGGGCGGCGTTGCGCGCCTGTGGACCAGGAGGGGTGGCCTTGGTGGATGACTTTGAAATTCTGGCCCGACCTCTGCCGACTTCTCTGGTGGCAAAGGATCCTTCCGGCACGAAGTCACATCCCTGATGAGGGTGCTGATTGCCCAGGCTTGTGCAAACATCGTTGACCGCATGAAACACAGCGTAACCGAGTTGCCGTTTAACCGGCATATAGGACTGGAGGCCGGTGGGGAAGGAGAAGAACTGCTCCGGCTTCCGGAAGGAGAGCGCTATCTCAACCATCTGGGCACCGTGCATGCGAGCGCCTTGCTGGCATTGGCGGAGGCGTCAAGTGGTGAGCTTTTGCTCAAACATTTTGGATCTGCTGAAGGGGTGGTGCCTGTGGTGCGTCGACTGGAGGCGAAGTTTCGAAAACCGGCGCACGGTGCCGTGGGAGCGAAGGCATTTATCGATGCGGAAGAGCTGGCACAATTGCAGGTGAATCTGGCGTCGAAGGGACGGGCGGTATTGTCCGTGGCGGTGGAGCTGTATGACTCAACCGGCGCGCACGTGATGAGTGCCACGGTGGAGTGGTTTTTGGCCGTGCGGAGCGAGGAATAGGATGAGTTATTTTTCCTCCGTCACGGGTGACAACGGCGGCGGCGACGGCATGAACCCCTTCAAGCTGTTGCAGGGAGGTTCCGGAGTTTTCAAGATCATGGCTGCCGACAGAGGTGATTTTCGTTGTCCCTATCGACGAACTCTTCATCTTGTCCCGAGTTCACGGTCTCTCATGAAGCTAACAGCACTTTGGCATCGCATCTTTGGCAATCCCATTGCACCATCTGGTGAGAAAAAGAGGGTTCGTGAGATTCCATTTTGCCTTCCCAAGAACGAAGTCACGGGGCTGAGAGGGGAGTTTCTGCGGGCGTTCCTCACTCAGAGCAAGCGGGATGTGTTTATAGAGACTGGGACCTATATGGGCCGGTCGACGGCTCTTGCTGCGGGTTTGTTCAAGGAGGTGCATACGATTGAACTCAGTGCTGAACTGCACGCGGCTGCGGTGGAGCGTTTTGCCGGGCATGCCCATGTGACTTGTCATGGAGGTGATTCTGCGGCCGTCTTGCCGGCCATCCTTTCTCCCTTAAAATCCAGAACGATGTTCTTCTGGCTGGATGGGCACTATTCAGGAGGCGTTACCGCTCAGGGAGATGTGGTCACGCCCATTCTGGGGGAGCTGGAGGCCATCCGCACTGCAAGGCTCAGCTCGTGGATCATCGCGGTGGACGACCTGCGGATCTTCCGGGGCAGCATCAAGACCTCCGATATCGCGTTCAACGACTATCCTACGGCCTTGGAGCTGGCCTCCAAGTTGCGCGACATTGACCCTGCGGCGCAAGTGGGCGTGTGGGGGGACACCATGGTGGCGTGTTCCGGCAGTCTCCATTGCGAGTTCAGCCAAGTGACGGTGCAGTTGCTGCGCAGCCGGTTGTATGATGAGAATGATGTGTCAGCCGCATCGCTGCTGGATCCTGCGATTGAGAGCGAGGACCATCTGCGGAAGGTGAATGCAGAAGTGCTGGCTAAATTTGAAGAATTGGCCACGAGCTACCTGAGTTCAGAAAACTTCGGTCTCGGTGGCCACTATCACCTCTGGACGGGACTCGCACGGCTCGGGCAAAATCGTGCTGAGCTCGCTGTGGAATCCTTCCGTCGGGCGATGACTCTGGATGTCCGACACTGGCGCGTTGTGTGTTATCTGGCCGAGGCGCTGCATCTGGCAGGGCAGGCTGAAGAGGCTGCCAAAGAGTTGAGTCGCGTTCAAGTCTCTCACTCTCTTGTTGAGAGAACCCGGGCGCGGATTGGCTGAGGGTTATGGGCATTAACCCCACCCATTCGCATCGCAGGGGCGGGGCATACCCAGCGAGCTGAGTTGTTGCTCCAGCATCGGGAAGAAAGACAGTTGATCCAGAATGGCGCGCTTCTGACGGCGGACGGCGTCGATCCTCTCTTCATACAGTCCCCTGGCGATCGACTCATTGATTACCTTCACGGCGTCCTTTGGTTTGGACAGGTCGATGCGCACAAAGCAGGCGGGATCGATGAACGATTCCAAATTCGGGCACCCGCTGTAGAAGGCGAGCGTTTCTGAGACGATGGCGTCAGTGATCTTTTCCGTAAAGTAGTTCGACTCGTAACAGTTTTCGCAGGCGATGGTATAGCGGTACGGACGGAGAGCATCACTCTTGTCCCTCACGACACCGCGGTAGCAAGACGAGGGAGGAACTGACCAGCGACCGAAGAGATCCACTTCAGGGTCGATGTTGTGCAAGTGGTCCCGAACGAATCGTGCGCGATGCCAGCCACCCTTCAGGTGGTCTTTCCCCGAGATGACAGCAGAAATGATTCGTGTTTTCTCTGGGCGGTCACGGTTGAGGAACTCCCAGTCCCGCTCATATCCCGAGTACCAACAGATGGGCATGTGATGGCGGTCGATGGTGAACACAAGTGCGGCCGCATTCTCCGGGGGATTGCCCCAAGGGACTGGCCAGTGCTCCCGGAATGCCCGGGGTTCATGCTGATAGATGAGCGTGCGCTGGGGATCGTAAGGGCGATCGGGATAGTTGTGTACCACGAGCACGTCGTAGGGCTCATCGTTGACCAACTGTAGATGGTTCCAGCGTCCGCCTGCTCGCGCATAGCGAAGCCACTCTGAGTAAATCTGACTGTCACTGCACCAGGGAGCGATCATTTTCACCCGGATCAAGCCGGTTGGGGCGGCTTGAATCGGAATGGTGTCAGGCGGTAAGCTCATGCCGCATTGAGGCATGAATCTTCATCCTCCAGAGCGATCCACGAAGCCGGACAGGGGTGGATGTTCCGGAACTCCGTCGCGCGGAACCAGGCTGCGGGACGGATGACCATCTTGGCGGGCGAGTCAGAAGCCAGCCACGCCGCCCACCAGGCAAAGGAGCTGTTGGCAATGACAAAGTGTCGGCACAGAGACATGAGGTAGAGGTGCGTGGTCCCCGAGGGTCCACCCAGAGTCTCTGGCACGAAACGTAGTTGGGCGTCCAGTCCTGGCAGATGCTCCTGACACCAGGCCATATCGTCAGAGAACACATAGACTGGTCCTGCGGCCCCGTCGGCACGCAGTTTCGCAAGGCCTTTCGCATAGTACGCGATTGAGGGCACTCCGTGGAACGCATGTGTGGGGCCGATGTGAATGTAGTCGCCCCGGCGGATGTGGAGCGCGATGCCGCCGGTGGATTGAATTTCGGTGGCGAGCTTTTGCGCGGCCTCATCATGTGCCAGGGCAGCGAGGCCTCGGGAGAACTGCTCCTGGAGCTGTCCGCCGCAGGGGCCGAAGTAACGCTCATCTTGGAAATAACCTTCCATATAGGTCCGTCGGGGAAGTGAGGCAAAGGCCGGGTCAAAGACTGGCGGCGCGGCCTCCAGGTGATAGTGAACTGGAAAACGCTCCTCCTTGAACTTCTGCCACCAGGATCGTGCCTGCGGCTCCACTTGCTGCCGGTAGCGCAGTATCTCATGCTGTTCCGCCCGGGGAGTGGTGACGCCCACCAAGTGGAGCCAGTAGTCGCGAGGCATGAAATTGGTCCGCGGGGTGCGATCTTCCAGAAAGGAATGATCAAGCTTCAGTGGAACCCCTCTCAACGTAGCGAGGTGAAGGCCGGCGGCATATTGAAACATCTGGTTGCCCAGACCTCCCATGAGACGGACGATGATCATGACTGGCAGGGGAAATCAGCGGGCTTGGGTAGAGGAATCTTCGGAGAGATGTCGCAGTAGCGATGGATCCGGGAATGATGGAACATGGGATTCTGCCCTGTTCCGTAGAACACCGTGGCAGGGCGTCGCAATGCGGCAGCCAGGGTGGCACCCCCTGACGTCAGGCAGTAGAAGCGCTTGCACGACGCGATGATATCGCAGTAGTGCCACAACGATTGGGTGGTGAGTTCTGGGGCGTGGCCAGAGAAAGGGACGCAGGTGCTTCCTGGGCGAAGCTGGGTGACATGCCTCAGATCCCGCCGCAGGTGATGCGTCACCTGCTCCTGCGAGGTGTCGCCCACATAAGACACGAAATTGGGATCGTAGATGAAGGTGGAGATCAATTCCGGCAGCAGCTGGGGGCGGTAGTACACCTCGGGTTCATGATGGCGCAGGCCATCGTCCAGACCGCGTTCCAGCATGATCCTGTCCAGGAGGTTGGTGCCGGGCTCCACCCGGTCAAATTCCGGATAGTCAGCATCTTCGTCCGTGAAGCCATCCACATAAGGATTCAACTCCCACACCAGCTTCTTATAGTGGGGGGATCGGTACTCAGACAGGTTTGAGATGTAAACTCTTTCCGCGGCGCCGGTCTGTTTCGCAACACGAGGCAGGTGGCTGTAGAAGAGGTGGTCTCCCAGGCCACCGTATCGGATCTTGATGATAAATGGGGCGGGCATGATCTTAGCCGTAGGAAGTGACGGTGTCAGGAAGAGGCAGGATTCGTTCCCGGGGGTAGCCGTCGCGCTGTTGCAAGGTGGCCGTGCAGGCTGCGGAGGGGGAGAAAAGGGCGTCCAGATGTCGGGCGCAGAGAGGAAGCAGTGTCACCAGAGGGCCGGTGGCTTGACCCAGAGGGCTGGAGTCGTCTGGTGCCACCGTCACGTGCAAGCGCATGCCGGTCTGCTTGAGCTGGCGAGCCCAGCGGCTGATGAGCTGCCATCCTGTAGGACACTGAATCACATGCAGAATACGGGTGCTGGAGTTCTGTAACACCTGTACCAGAATGGCGAGCCTGTCCTCCTCTGGCAGGTCTGCCGTGAGGGTGCCAAAGGGAATGACTGCAGGAGGTGCTGAGTCCTTTGACGTGAATCCCTGGCTGACGCATTCTTCTGCTCCACTTGTCGTCACAATGGCACAGCGGACTCCTTCATCTGCTGCATGGGCGAGATGGGGCTGCAGGAGTGCCGCGGTATCTGCCAGAGTGGGGACGATGAAGACCTGGGTGGCGCGGGCGGCTTGTAGCTGGGGGAGCACCTTGCAATGGTACACGCCACCCGCATTGGAGACGGGGTGGTAGTCATGCCACATGAGCTGGCGGTCGTCGGGATCGGGAAACAACTGCGGCTCCACGGCCGAGAGTGCAATCATGTCCTCGATAACCCAGAGTGGTGCGGGGAGCGGCTTTGGCATGAGATCTATCTGGGGGTGTAGGCTCCGGCGAAATGGGGGCTGCGGGCCAGGGCCGTGGGGCGGATGATCGCACGGTGCGCCAGTTGCTGCATGACCATGGAGTCTGGACGGCGACGGTAAAAGAGCGCCGTCTCCGCGGCAGTCACGTGGTGGAGACCAGCGGCAAGGGTCTCGCAGTTCCAGTGCCAGTCTTCAAAGCCAAAGCCAGCGCGCCCCGTATCTGTGGCCGTGTAGGGCAGGCACTGGTACACGGCTCTAGGAGCGAAGGATGTGACGATCCAACGGTTGGCCGTGAGGGGTGAGATCTCATTCAGATCACCGCAAGTGGTATCGAACACCGTTGCCATGCCTTTGAGAATGCCGAAACTCACGATGCGCTCCGGGTGGACGATGACGGGCCATTCGAACTGGCGGCACCGGTCGTATGCCAGAGCGAGCCAGCGGGGGGAGTAAAGGTCGTCTCCATCCAGGATGGCGATGTAGTCGCCAGTGGCCTGATCGATGGCGTGATTTCGCGAGGATCCCACATCGCCATGACGCATTTCGAGGCACCGGCCTTGCCGGGAGACAAGCGGGTGTTGGGAAACAATCTCGGCAGTCAGGGGATCGGCATTGTCCAGAGCGTACAGCAGTTCCACCTGCAGGTCGTGCTCGGCGGCAGACCGGCACATCAGTTCCAGGCCATTGAGCGTGCGGTGGGCATACGCTCCCTCGTTGTGAAAGGTGATGACCACGGAGATGCTGCCTTTGACCGGGTGACCTTGCCACTGGCTGGCCAGATACGAAGCAAGGCTGCCTCCAGCGAGACGGTTGATGCCGGGCTGGAAAGTCAGATGCTGCCCTGAACCTTCATCTTCGTGAACATGCCTGCAAATTCGGTCCGGGTGGATCCGACGCTTGGGCGTGGGCAAGATGTACTGTCGCCACGCGGGGTGATTCTGCAGGCGGGGGCCGCGAGCGTATAAGACGAGATTCTGGGCCAGAGCGTCTGGTACGGAGGACACCTGACACAGCTCGTCACGAAACCGATCCACCAGAGTATAGCCAGCCCTGGCAAAGTGGACTGCCCACTGATCAGGCCAGAGCGCGGCCGTGGTCTCCGCTTCGCGGTGCGGGACGAATGGGGGAGGTTCTGCTGCGAAAAGGATGCAGTCGGTCAGCAGGGAAATCCGCTGTAGAATCGTCTGACACTCTGAAAGCGGTCGATGATGGGCGTCGCCAATCCAAAGCACGATATCGGCGGCAGGCAGCCGCGATTCGATATCGGAACTTGCCTCTAAGATCTCGTCAATGGATGTCTGAGCAGTGTCAATGCCCGTGGACTGCGTGGAGTGAACCGAAGTCAACTCGATGACTGAGGTCGCTCCTCCAGCGAGGAAAAGCACCCAAGGGAAGGTGCCAGGAGCTGATCCTTCAAGTGTTTTGTCGAGGGTTGGCCCTGGGATGGGAGCACTAGGATTTATCACCACCGGGAGCCCTCCACTTGTGAAAAGCCCGTTTCATCCAGCCACGTTGCTGCCACTCTTTCGCGGAGAGCACCACTTTGTGAAGGCGCTTGATCTCACTTTCCTGCTTGGCGAGCCGTTTCTGTAGCGCGGCGAACTGCGTCTTGTTCTCCGTAAGAAGCACTGCCTGCTGTTGAATGGCCAGCCCCCGGCGATTGAGCTCCTGGCTCAAGTATTCGCATCGCGCCTGGAGTGTGGCGAGTTCAGAGGGAAGAGGTTGGGCAACCTGGAGGACGGCCACGGCGGGGGCTTGGGGCGGAGGTGCCCCTTCGTTTGACGAGGCTCCTCCGACTGTCGTGGGATCGGATGCGACTGGTGTGAGCGGTAACATGGCAAGAAGAGCCGCATCCACCGCACCATTTTGCCCGGGGGAGGCAAAGTCAGGCTGGGCGGCGGGTGACGCGACCGGAGAATAGGGAGTTTTTTGCCATAAATTGTATTCGGGAGATTGCGAGTTGCAACTGTCTGCACACAGGGGGTGGGATGCGTTGCACAGTCAGAACTTGGGAAACTGGGGGCAGTCTGACCGGAGGAAATTACCATCATGGTTGTCAGGTATGACGGTCACCAGATGATCATCTCGCACGTGCTCAGATGAAGGACGTGGCGGAATGCCAGGGCTTCAAAGCCTGAACGGCCTCTAGATGAGCCCGTGTATCAACCCGCAATTCAGGTGAAGCTTCCCAAGCGAAGTTGGAACTTCCCAGATGGATTCTCGAGGACGTACACCCGAAACACGAGGTAAATTAACCGTGACTGGTTAAATGGGAGGAGCCAATTTTGATTGGCTCCTGAGGTAGGGTTCGAACCTACGACCTAGTGGTTAACAGCCACCCGCTCTACCGCTGAGCTACTCAGGAATTCCGTGAGGGCCGTTATCTTACCCAGCCTAGAATCTTTGCAACTGAATTTGCGAACTTCTGGTCTCTTTTTTCAGTTTTTTTAGGGCTTGTCGTGCTGTTCCCAGTTGTCGGATCATGGAGGCCGACTTTTCGCCGCATGAATCTCATCATGAAGCCCTCGTCTCACTTCGAAATACCATGCACCTCCATGATCCGTTCGGGGTTCGGTGGCGGTAGGGCGTTGCGGGTGGCGCTCCTGATCGTCAGCTTGGGGCTGCTCTTGCCTCAAGCTGCATCCGCACTGGGATTGCTGGTGCTGAAGGGGGCCAACACCAGTCCCGAATTTGCCAAGGTGGTACCGTTCTCCCGCTGTGAGGAATTTGCGGTGAACTACAAGGTCCAGGTGACGGGCAGCGGGGAGAAGGTGTACCTGATCAGCGAGGTGTTTGGCATGGTGGAGTACGATCCCGTGCTGCTGGCTGTGGACCTTGTGGACCTGCAGGACTATGCGCCGCTGCTGGAGGTGGTGGAGCGGACACGGGTGCTGGAGACCCGGTACCCGGCGGTACGAAATGAGTCGCAACGTTTCCTGAAGCCCATCATGGAGGTGCTGTTGCTTCGTGACCAGGGCATGGTCCAATTTGAAGGGCGCTGGATGACGCGCGCCTCCTACGATCGGATCAAAGAAGAGCAGCGGCAGAAGCAAAAGGACACCCGCGCCATGACGGAGGCGCTGGAACGCACCCGCAAGTTGGAGATTCAGCGTCAGGAGGAAGAGGCCAAGGCCATGATGCAGACTGCGGCGAACCGCGTGAAAGCGGAAGAGCAGACCAGGGTGGAGGAGGAAGATCGACGCCGGGCTGCCCAGAAGAAGATGGAGGAAGAGCAGGAGAAGGAAGCCCAGCTTCTGGCGGAAAAACGGGCTCAGGAGGAGAAAGAGCAGTCGCGACTTCGGGTGAACTGGAATCGCATAGGTGGTGGCCCGACGGCGGCGCTCCTGAAGGCGGAGTGGGAGACCCTCCAGGGCTGGTATCGGGCGGGGCGGGAGACATTCCCGGGCATGGAACTACCGGGTGCCGCTGAGGCTCTGCTGGTCCAACAACATTTTGCCAAGGGGAGCACGGAATTGCCTGCAGTGCTGGGGAGCACCCAACCTGCCACCTGGATGGAGTCGGCAGACGGGCACCGACTGATGATCCGTGTGGTGCGAACAACCGAGGCGGGCGACACACCCCGGTCTGGTCTCCTCATGGCATTTCAGGTGCCTACGGATGCGAAAGGCGGTCCCGTGGCTGGGGAAGAACTGCGAGGTCTGACAGCCGTGGTAGGAGACGTGAGTCGCGAACTGCAACGGGCCCTCCCGCGTGCCATGACGGTTGCGCTCACCTCACTGCCACAGGCGGGAGCGCTTTCCCAGCGGGTACCTTTGACAGTGGGCGAGGCTTCCGGCTACCTCACTGTGAGTCGTCCCCTTTTGGGGGAGGATGGGAGCTATCATCTGATCTTGCTGGTGGCATTGGGGCTGACGGAAGACCGGGCAGCCGCACCATTGAAGGCTCGTTGAGATGAGTGGGTTGAGTTGATGAAGTTTTATCTCTTGTGATACCTTAGAGTCGGGCCTGAAAGATCCATGGAATCCTCATTGCCACCGCCTTCCCCGCATCCCGCACCGCCCCCTGTGCCTTCTCCCGCTGTGCCGATGCCTGTCGCTCCACCGTTGCCGCCAAGGTCTGTGACCCCAGGGGTGTCAGGTGTTTCCGGAGTATCGGTCCGCTTGGCCCAGTCTGGGGCTGGGCACGGGCAAGTGCCGCTTCCGTCCCGCCGGAAAGGGTGGGGAAGTCGGTCGCTGGTCATGGTGGCTGGTGTCGTACTGGTGCTCGCAGCAGGTCTGGCCTGGGACGCCGCCCGGTCAGGACCGGTCTGGCATACCTTGAGGAAGGTGGCGGGTCTCGTGGAGGCTCCTCATCCTTCGGGACGTTGGTATGAGTTCGGCCATCGATTGGGGCGCACTCACGCGGGGGTAAGTGAGGCGTTTGAGACTCCGCCCGTGGCCACTGCGGCGGATCTGGCCTATGCGCTGAAGTCCTTGGGGGTGGAGAACCCGCATCGGGAGGTTTTTGAGATGTGTCTGCGGGGCTACGAGGACGGGGTGGCGGGGCGGGAGCGACGCTATAAGGCTGATGGCAAAGGCGCGGATGGTTTCCCGGCAGCGTTGGAGAATCTGTGAAGCAGGCGGGAGGGGGCGAACTCCTGGAGGGACGACTCCGGGCGGCTGCAACCATTGCGGGCTTTACTTTTTCACCATTTGGCCGCAAGGTTTCGACCCGCTATGAGCCGACAAGACAACCTTGAGACCTTCTTCCGTGACGGAAAGACCGTCATTCTGCCGATCGACCACGGAGTGGCGATCCCTGTCCCCGGTCTGGAGAATCCGTTCCAACTGATCGAGGATGTGAATCCCTATGTGGATGGGTATGTCTTGAATCTCGGCCTGGCCCTGCGCACGGGCGACATGCTGACAGGCAAGGGCATCTGCCTGCGCACCGATGTGTACAACGTGCGGACCACGGGCAAGGGCGCTGGCAGCATTAACATCTACGGCCTCGGCGAGGCGGAGATGGTGGGAGCCACGGGCGTGATGAACATGCTCTTCCCCTTCAGCGAGAATGAAGAGCTGATTACCCAGAATTGTGCCGATCTCATCAGCGAAAGCCTGGACGTGGACATCCCCGTCATTCTCGAGACGCTGCCGTACGGCCTGGGCCAGAAGGACAAGTACACTGTGGAAAACATCGGCTTCGCCGTGCGTCTGGCCGCCGAGATGGGGGCTGATGTGGTGAAGACTGCGTACCCCACGAACGGTACGGTGGAAGACTTCAAGCGCATCGTGGAGTCCTGCTACGCTCCGGTCATCGTGCTGGGCGGCGCGGCGGATGGCAATGATCTGGACCTGCTCTCCATGGTGCATGATGCCATGAAGGCCGGTGCCGCTGGCATCGCGATCGGTCGCAACGTGTGGCAACACCGCAGCCCCGCCGCCATCGCCCGTAGCCTCGCTGCCATCGTGCATGAGGGGGCCAAGGTGGATCAGGCGCTCACGCTTCTGAAGGAGCCCGTTTGAAGGGACTGGAGCTGGCGGCGTTGAGGTGAGTGCATCTGACCGGGTGGATCGCCTCCACCCCGGCCTTAAGGGCCGAAACTCCGTCGAGTGACCCCGATTGCGAGAGCGAGCAAAAGATCTGCGAAGAAGACGGGCCGAAGCCCGTCTTTTTTTGTGTCAAAAATGCACCTCCTGCTTGACTCTGAAGGCGGGATGGCTAAGTATCTCTTCCCAGGTTTCAACGCCTGAGCTGAGCATTATTGGAGAGGTGGCTGAGTGGTCGAAAGCACATCTTTGCTAAAGATGCGTAGCCTTTAACAGCTACCGAGGGTTCGAATCCCTCCCTCTCCGCCAGCTTTTCCTTTCGCAGGAGTTCCGTTCAACGATTGAGGGCGGGTGTGCGCAGGGGTTCGAGGAAGGTGAGTTCGAAAGGCTTGATGTTCTGCCTGTGTGATCAAAAGTGATCCGGCCACGCCTGTTCTCTTTACCGCTGAACCCTACAATGGCGCTTCGCTTCTTGCTTGTGATCCACCTTCTTCTGTTGGCGTCTTGCAGAGACATGGATGCCGATGTTGAGGTCGAGGGATTCCCGTCGAGCGATGTGGAAATGAATCGTGCCTATGAGATCTCGCGTCGAGAGGTCGGCGAGTTTCTCAAGGCACTGGAGGATCCCTTTCCCGACTCGCGATAGCTGGTAAAAATGCGGGTGCAGGCGGATGGTCAGGTGGAGTACATGTGGATCGAATACCTTACCTATCGGAACGGTACTTTTTTCGGGGAGCTCGTGAACAAGCAGTGAGAATTACCTCGATCCAAAAAGGGGCAAAATTGCACGTGGCCTTGGCCGAAATCTCAGATTGGGCCGTCGTAGATCGGGCTGAGGCCATAGTTGCGGGTGGCTACACCATTCAGGTGATGGCCGAAAAAGAAGGCTTGCGCCCGTAGCGAGGTCATTCACGCGGCGACGGAAGTGCTGCCTTTGTTCTTCTGCGTACGATCAGCGTCGCTATCAGCCATGAACCGAGCAAGGTTTGAAGCGGCCACATCAACAACGCCCAATGTCCCAGCGGGGTGAGATCGAAGAATAGCGGCAATAGAAAAGTGGGGAACAGAATCACGTAACCCAACACGATGTACCAGAGCTGTTCAATCCCCAGGAATGCGTACAGGAAGGTCATGCTACCATAAATGGCAAAGCAGGCTCCCCATGTAAGTGCGAAACGGAGACGGTTCTTTCCCTTCATATCGTCAGCGGGTTGATCGAATGCAGTGCGGGACTGTCAGATCCCCGAGGTGGCCAAAGGAGAGGGTGTCATTGAGATCGCAGAAAGTAGGCGCTTGTTCATCTCGAGTTCTCACCCTCGAGGTTGGGGGGAATTTTCCCCTTCAACAACTGCTCAGCATATTGAGCCAGGGTGCCAGCGAGGCGGGCGACTTCCTGCTCGCCGAGGAGGTCAATCGCCACGGCTTCTACCTCAAGGATGGCATAGTGTGCTTGCATGAGCGCTTCTCTCCCGGTTGCCGTGACTTCGCTGCGGAGGATGCGGCCATGATTGGGATCGGATGATCTTGTGACAAAGCCCTCTCGTTCCATGTTGACGAGGATGCCTTGCATGCTCTGGGGGGTGACGAATGCGGCTCGGGCCAGAGCGGCATTGGACAGGCCGGGTTCCTGCTCCAGTGCGGAGAGTACCGCGCACTGGGGGGCGGTGAGGTTGAGGGGGCGCAGTGCTTCGTCCAGCCGCGTGCGCAAGGCATGCTGGGCTAGCTTGAGCGCTCCTCCAAAGCGACGAGCGAGCGGAATTTCAAAGTTTGGTCTCGACATATCAGGGTCCTGATAATAGTGTCAGGTCCCTGATACTACTGCGTTGTCGCAATAGTCCAACCCCCAAATGGTCCAACATGTCTGGCACCCCCTCTCGACAGGATTCTTCGTGTCCATTGAGTGATGAGATACTCAAACGCTTCATCCACGATGGGTTCGTGAAAATTGAGGACGCTTTTCCGAGGCACCTGGCGGAAGATGCGTGTGAGATTCTCTGGCAGGACTTGCGAAAGCAGGGGGGCTGCGATCCTGATGATCGGACTACTTGGATTCACCCGGTGATCCGGTTGGGCATGTACAGTCAGCCTCCCTTCATCGATGCTGCCAACACGCCGGTTCTCCATGCAGCCTTTGATCAATTGGTCGGGGAGGGGGCATGGGAGCCCTGTCGAAGCATGGGTACTTTCCCAGTCAGGTTTCCTTCGGCCGATAGTCCTGGGGACGTCGGCTGGCATGTGGACGTGAGCTTCGACTACCACCTGCCGAACTTCCTGGATTGGCGGGTGAACATTCACTCCCGGGGAAGAGCTTTGCTGATGCTGTTCCTGTTCTCTGACGTCGGGGAGAATGATGCGCCCACTCGTATTCGTGTCGGCTCGCACCTGGATGTCGCAAGGGTGCTGGCACCTGCGGGTGAGGCGGGATTGACGTTGGGCGAGTTGATTCCACATTTTGCCAAGAGTGAGCGGTGTCCCGAGATCTTGGCGACGGGGCCTGCGGGTACGGTGTATCTTTGCCATCCATTCCTGGTGCACTCCGCGCAGATGCATTCTGGCAGCAAACCGCGATTCATGGCACAACCACCGCTGCTCCCGCACCATGAACGACCGATTGGTTTGGGGGGGACCCGGTGACTCCCATCGAGCAAGCGGTGAGGTTGGCGCTTGGGTGAGGAGGGCACCTGCAATGCCATAAATGGTCGGGGCTCCCTCAATGGAGCAGTTGGTGATAGTAGGGAGGGACATTCCTATCCCGTTCGGTTGGGCCTGAGCTGAAGCGGTGGCTGGGAGGAGGTCCTGAACCCAGCTGGCGAAAACGACGTCAAGCACCACTACTCCACGGCGCTATCGTGTGGCGAATGAGTGCTGGGACGCTTGAGGCGGTCGGGGACTGGGAAGTCCCCCTGCCTCCTTGTACTGATCGTGGCGCGAACGCAGGTCCGGTGTCTGACGTGTTTTTCCGACTTCTCGCTTCCGGAAGTTCGAGGAGATATTTTTTGCGGCGGCATGTTCAATGGGAGGTGCCGGTGGGGGCGTCAGTTCGCAGGGCCGACGGGTGATTTTCATGCCCTCCCGCGGCCCTTATGCATGTGCGCGCCTGAAGGCTCCGGGGGTTTGACTATAAGCTTGCTTGAAGGCGGCCTGTAGATAGTGGCTGTGCGCGAAGCCGGTCTGCCGGGCAATGATGTCAATCGTGAGGTCGGTCTCGCAAAGGAGGCGTTCTACCTCGCGAAAACGGATGCGCGTGATCTCTTCCTTGGGGCTGCGGTTGAGTGCGGCTTTCATGCGGCGGTCGAGCGTGCTGCGCGAGGCGTTTAGTTTGCGACAAAGATCATCCACATTGATGCCGGTCATTGCGTTCTCACGGATCAAGCGCGCGGCATGGGCAACGAGCGCATCGTTGATGACCAAGTCATCAGACGAGCCGCGCACGACGATCCCTTTTGGGGGCGAGAGAATCTCGTGAAGAGGGGCCGCCTTGCCGCGCATCATATTGTCCAGCACCGCCGCGCCATTGTACCCAACGGCCTGGCCGTCGAATCGGACGCTGGTCAGGGGCGGAGTGGCGAAGGTGCAGAGAGTTTCCTCGTTCTCCGCACCCACGACAGCGACTTCCTCGGGCACGGCGACGCCTGCCCTCTGACAAGCAGCAAGAAGGTGAACACCGAGCTGATCGTTGGCTGCGAAGATGCCAACGGGTTTTGGCAATTGCGCCAACCAGGAGATGAGGCGGGCCTGGTTCTTCTCCCAGTCAGAGACATTGTCAGAAACGACCTCTGGAAGCTCTGCGCAGGTGCAACCGTAGGCCTCGACGGTGCTGACAAAATTTCGCACCCGTTCGATGAAGAAGACCTCGGTCGGCAAGCTGTAGGCTGCAAATCGCCGGTAACCACGCTCGTAGAAGTGCTCGGCGACAGTGCGTCCGATATGAGCGTTGTCGATGCCGACAAAGGGTCTCTTTCCGGCGAGGGCCTTGGAGCGCAATTCCACGGCTGGCAGGCCGGTGGCATCGATCAGATCAGCTGTCTCGCGGGTAAAACTTCGCGTAAGGATGCCGTCGCCATCCCAATGCCGCAGCCAGGCCGGTGGTGCCGAGTCAGGCGCGCGGAGTTCGAGGAAGGTAGACCAAGGGCCATGCTCCGCCACGAACCGACGGACTCCCGCGAGCATATCGCGCGAAAAGGTGCGAGTCGTCTCGATGAGGAGTGCGACGCGAGGAGCGCGGCGGCGTTTGCGGAGGCTCATGTCCGAAAAAATAGGTGACGAAAAACCTGAGGTTTTGTGCACCATAGTTGTATTGGCGCCTGCTGGCAAGCGGATAGGGTTGCCGCCGTGGATCGCCGCCACTTCATCGCTCACTCCAGTCTCGCTGTCGCGGGAACTGTCCTCCTGCGTGCCGCATCGGCATCGGATCCATCTCCAACTCAATCCAAAGAATCCACATCATCCATGAGCAAGCCCAAAGTCCTGGTTATCGTCGGCGACGCCACCGAAACGGTGGACACCCTGTACCCTTACTACCGCCTCATCGAAGCGGGTTTCCAGCCCGTCGTCGCTGCGCCGGAGAAGCGCAAATACCAGATGGTGATGCATGAGGTGAAGCCTGGCTGGACGATTACCAAGGAATGGGAGGGCTACACGATCGATGCCGAGATCACTTTCAAGGACATCAAGCCTGAAGAGTACGCGGGTATCTTCTTCAGCGGTGGTCGTGCGCCGGAATACATTCGTGAGGATGAGGACCTGCTCCGCGTCACTCGCTGGTTCTGGGAGAACGAAAAACCCATGGCGAGCGTGTGCCATGGAGTGGAGATCCCCGCTCGTGCTGGCATCGTCAAAGGGCTGCGTATGGCGACGGTGGCGAAGTGCAAGTTTGACCTCGAAGTTTGCGGCGGCATCTACGTCAACGAACCGTGCGTCATTGACCGCCACATGGTCAGCGGTCGCACCTTTCATGACAACGGCCACTACGTGGGTCCTTGGATCAAGATGTTGGAAGCGGCACGCGGCAACTAACCAGATTCTCCCCCCAATGCCTGTCATCACCCATGACAAACTTCAGGAGAACTACGATGTGATCATCGTGGGCTCTGGGGCCGGCGGCGGCCAGACGGCCTATACGCTCACCATGGAAGGCGTGAAGGTGCTCGTGCTGGAGGCGGGGCGTTCGTTTGATCCGGCGACGGAAGTCGCCATGTTTCAATTGCCCAGTCAGGCGCCTTTGAGGGGCGTGCCCACGCCTGACAAGCAATACGGTTTTCACGATTGCTCGATCAATAGCGGTTGGGAGATTCCGGGGGAGCCTTACACAAATGCCCACCCGGAGCCGGCGAATCAGTTCCGCTGGTGGCGGCAGCGCATGATGGGAGGGCGCACGAATCACTGGGGGCGTATCACCCTGCGCAACGGACCTTATGACTTCAAGCCGCGGACGCGATTCGGCGCGGGCTTTGACTGGCCGATCAGCTACAAAGATGTCGCACCTTACTATGACAAGGTGGAGATGCTGATCGGTGTCTTTGGTACAAACGAAGGTTTGGAGAACTCACCCGATTCATCGCCAGGTGTGTTGCAGCCAGCACCGAAGTTGCGCGTCGGCGAACTGTATGCCCAAAAGCACGGGAAGAAGTTGAATGCGCGCGTCACCTCCATTCATCGTGCGGTACTCACACAGGTGCAGGACGCGGAGGCCATTCCGGCGAAGCTGCATCCGCACAATGCCACAGCCCAGCGCATTCTGGCGGAGCACATGCGTTTGCGGGCTCCGTGCTTCTGGGCGACGGACTGCCATCGCGGATGTTCGATCCGCGCGAACTACGATTCGCAAACCGTGCACCTGCGACCTGCCCTTGCGACGGGGAATCTCGATATTTTGCCCAACGCGATGGCGCGTGAGGTCACGATCAACAAGCAGGGTCGGGCCACAGGCATCGCCTTCATCGACAAGACCAGTGGTCGCGAAGGCCATGCCAAGGGGCGAGTCGTCGTGCTGGCGGCGAGTTCGCAGGAGTCGGTGCGCCTGTTGTTGAACTCAAAGTCGAATGCCTTTCCTCAAGGGCTTGCCAACTCCAGCGGTAAAGTTGGCAAATACATCACGGACTCTGTTTCTACGAGCCTCAGTGCGCATATCCCGGCCTTTGAAGGAATGCCAATTCACAATGAAGACGGCGCAGGCGGTCCTCATGCGTATGTGCCGTGGACGCTGCATGACCAGAATCGAGAAGGTGGGCTGGGCTTCCCCGGTGGCTATCACCTGGAATTCACCACCGGGCGACAGATGCCATCACTAACCACGCTGAATGGTATCGACACCTTCGAAGGCAACGGCGGCGTGCTCTTTGGCAAGAAACTCAAGGAAGACGCACGGCGCTACTACGGCTCCCGCGTCGGATTCGGAGCACAGGGCACGATGTTGCCCAATGATGGTTCGTTCTGTGAACTTGATCCGACGGTGCGGGATCAATGGGGTATTCCGGTGCTGCGCTTCCATTGGAAGTGGAGCGACTTTGAACTCAATCAAGCGCGCCATCAGCAAAAGCACATCGGTGAGCTGCTCGAGGCGATGGGGGGCAAGGTTTCGCCCAAGACGGATGCCGATGTGCTGAAGTCCCTGAAGCCCGGTGGTACGGTCATTCATGAAGTCGGAGGCGCCATCATGGGGGATGACCCCGCAAAGTCTGTGACCAATCTATGGAGTCAGACATGGGATGTGAAGAATGTCTTCCTTGCCGATGGCGCACCCTTCGCCAGCACTGCTGACAAGAATCCCACGCTGACCATTATGGCCCTCGCCTGGCGCATGGCTGATCACCTCATGGATGAACTCAAGAAAGGAAATATCTGACATGGGCTCCTCAGACGACCTCCCGCGCATGGACCGCCGCGTTGCCATTCAGTGGATGCTCAGCGCTGCAGCAACGTTTGCCGCGCGTGATCACCTCGCCATTGCCGCCGACGCTCCAGTCCGGGCAAAAGGCTACGGCCCTGACCCAGTGATGGCGAAGATCTACAAGCCTGGCGACTTGTGGCCGCTCACACTCACCGAGCCACAGCGGCGCACCGCGGGTGCCTTATGCGATGTGATCATCCCTGCTGACGATGCCTCGTCGAGCGCTTCCTCCGTCGGAGTGCCCGACTTCATCGATGAATGGATCAGTTCGCCGTATCCCGCTCAAGCCGGTGATCGCCGCGTCATCCTCGAAGGTTTGGAGTGGTTTGACGAAGAAGCCAGACGTCGTTTCTCCAAACCCTTCGCTGATCTCACTCACGATCAGCAAACCGCGATTTGTGCGGACGTAGCCAGCGCAAAAGTGAAGCCCGAACACAGGAAGCCCGCTTCATTCTTCAAGCGCTACCGCGATCTCACCGCGGGCGGCTACTACACGACGCCCGAGGGCATGCAGGGCATTGGCTACGTGGGCAACAGGCCAACTGCCACCTTTGAAGGTCCGCCCATTGAAGCGCTGAAGCATGTCGGACTTGCTTGAATCAGCCCCCACTCAATACACCATGCCCACTCGCCGCCAATTCCTTCAACAAACTGCCGCCACCGCTGGACTTGCGTTGGTAAACATCCCCCTGCCGGCGGGGGCGGCAGAATCCAATCTCAGCCTTGGCTTCAGCCTCTATGGGATGAAGACTCTGCCGCTCGCGGAAGCGCTCAGGGTGTGTGCCGAGATCGGCTATCATAACGTTGAGCTCCCACTCAACGCGGGATTCCCAACCGAACCGAGCCGGCTGTCTGCGGCGGATCGCGCCTCTCTTCGCGAGTCACTTGGCAGACATCAACTCACCGTCTCCGGTCTGATGAACAACCTGAGCCTCGTGGTGGACGATGCCGCGCACGAGAAAAACTTGGAGCATATCAAAACCGCGGCCGAGTTCGCATACGAACTCGCGCACGGTGCGCCGCCGATTCTGGAATCCGTGCTGGGTGGTAAACCCGCCGATTGGGAGGCGCTTAAGGAAAGAATGGCGGATCGGGTGCGGGATTGGGCAAAAATCGCCGCTGAAAACAAACTCACCATCTGTCTCAAGGCACACGTCAACAGCGCGGTGAATTCACCGGAACGACTGCTCTGGCTGCACGCGCAAGCCGCAAGTCCATTCGTGAAACTCTGTTACGACTACAGCCACTTTGAACTCCAGGGAATGGAGATGGAAGCCACGCTCAAGCCGCTCATCTTCGAGACGCGCTTCATCCACGTCAAAGACTCCGCGGGCGATGCGAAGAACGTCCAGTTCCTCCTGCCGGGCGAGGGCCGCACCAATTACGCTCGGTTCACGACATTGTTGACGCAGTCCGGTTGGAGCGGCCCTGTAGTCGTCGAAGTGAGTGCCATGGTCTTCAACAAGCCAGGCTACGATCCGGTGGCGGCGGCGAAGCGGAGCTTCGCCATGCTGGCGCAGAAGCTGGGCTTCAACTCCGAACTGCGCCGCTAGGCAACTGTCGTTTGGCCGGGTGCGGTGGGGCTGGTGGCGGTGGATTGGTGTTGGGGAACGAACCCGGCTGACAAATGCGCGATAGTGTCCAGCGCGGGATGGATGCGCTTTGAAGATAACGATAAATGAATATCGAAAAACGATAAATGTCGGGATAGGGTCGGAGCATGAAGAAAAGCTCCACGGTCTTTCTCCAGGTGGTCATTGTGCTGGTCGGCATGGTTGCTCTTGGCTTGATGCTTTGGGAGCCTCACCTTGAAGGCAGGAATGCGCATGCCACGGTTTATCAGGTCTACTTCAACGATCCGTTCTTGGCGTATGTGTATCTGGCTTCGATCGCTTTCTTCACTGCGCTTTACCAGGCTTTCAGGCTCCTGGGTTATGTGGGACGCAATGAGGTGTTCTCGCTTCGGTCGGTGAATGCCCTGAGGACCATCAAGTACTGCGCGATGTCGCTGGTTGGTTTCATTCTGGGGGCAGAGGCCTACATCTTCCTATTTCAGCGAGGCAAGGATGACATTGCGGGCGGGGTGATGATGGGCCTCTTTCTGATGTTCGTCTCCTCCGTCATTGCAGCTGCGGCGGCCGTGTTTGAGAGGACTTTGCAAAGTGCCGTGGAACTGAAGGCCGAGAACGATTTGACGGTTTAGGAGTCAAGATTCAAAAAATCAAACTTCAAACTTCAAACTTCAAAGTCCGGTATCGGCATTTCGAATTCCTCAATCCTTTCTCGCATGGCAATCATCATCAACATCGACGTCATGCTGGCGAAACGGAAGATGAGCGTCACCGAGCTCGCCGAGAGAGTCGGCATCACGATGGCCAACATCTCCGTCCTGAAGAATGGGAAGGCAAAAGCGATTCGACTGTCCACCTTGGAGGCGATTTGCAAGGCGCTTGATTGTCAGCCGGGAGACATTCTGGAGTACAAGTGACCTTGCGCTATATGAAAAGGCGGTTTGTGCACGAGGCACAAACCGCCGCTCCTTGGTGGTCATTCCCTCCTGCCCCAAGTCGGGCGTCTGAGGTCTGGCCTTCTGCAATCTTGAGCTTATTTCTCCGCCTTCAGTCGTTCGAGGAGATAATCTTGAGCGGTGGCGTGTTTCACGTCGGGGGCGCCGGGATAGACCAGTTCACAGGGGACGTTGGTGGCGCGGCAGTGTTCTTGGAGCTTCACGCCGAAGTTCGCAGAGTGCGCGGGGTCCTTCTGGTTCTGTCCCATGGCGGGGGCCTCTGAGTAGGACATGTAGATGGGCGGATCATCGGAGGTGACGAGGGCATAGGGCGAGTACTCGGCGATCCAGGGGAGGATGGTTTCGCGCTTCGCGTGGAACTCGGCGAAGGAGGTGGTCTTTTTCACCGGGTCGCCCGTGATGCCAAAAGCGTGTGCGCCGTAGCTGCTATTGGGCATCCACTCCTTCATCTGCTGGGGATCGAGGGAGGTCTGGGCACCGAGCACGGCTGCGCACCAGAGGCGGGTGGACTCGTGGGCAATGGGGTCGGCGTTTTTCGGATCAGCCAGATCAGGGTGGAAAGCGAGCCAGAGGGAGGTGCAGGCTCCGGCCGAGCCGCCGCAGGCGCCGATGCGCGTTTTGTCGATGTTCCACTCCGCGGCTTTGCTCCGCACCAGTTGGAGGGCGCGCGCTGCATCGTGGAGGGGGCCTTTGACAGGGGGGACGACTCCGTCCTTGGTGGCCTCCCCCACGAAGCGATACTCCACGGAAACGACGGAGATGCCAGCCTTGAGCATCTCTGGTAGCATCTTGGTGACGCCGCTCAAGCGGCCGCCGCCGGTCCACCCACCGCCGTGGACGAAGAACAAGAGCGGGGTCGGCTTGGTGGACTCCGCCTTCCAGAAGTGCAGGACCTGCTTCGGGTGCGGGCCATAGGCCACATCGTATTCCGTGGGGTTTGGGATTAGAGGATTCTCCGCCGCAAACTTCTTGGCCTCGGCTTCTTTGATTTCGCGAATGAAGACGTTGCGCCAGCGGATCTCGCCTCCGTGCGTTTGCAGCATGACGGGGCCCTTGGTTGGGAAGGGCTGGGTCTTGTCCCAGTAGTTTTCCATGCGTGCGCCGTCGACTACAAGGCGGGTGTTGTACGTCACCCAAACACGGTCACCGATGTGCTTGATGCGAAAGGTGTTCCACTGGCCGAAGGATTTGTCTTTAAGCTCAATGGGATCACGCCCGAGAGTCTTCGGCGAGTTGTTGAAGAGGCCGCCTGAGCCCAGATGGGGGCGGCGGTCCGGCTTGGTGGGATCGAAGACCTGGTTCGAATCCCAGATCTGCACCTGCGGCACGCCGCGCAGGTAGATGCCGCTGTCGGCCTTGGCCACCGTCTTGTATTCGAGCATCAATTCGTAGTCGCCGAACTCTTCATCGGTCGTCGCGTAGGGGCCGGTGCCGTTGTTGACGAGGTCGCCGTTCTCAACGCGCCAATGGTTCGCGAAGTCATCCCGCATCTGCTTGAGGGCCGCCTCCTTCTTTTCACCGGTGAGCTTGGCGACGGAGTGCGGATTCAGGCCGTGCCAGCCGCTCAGATCCTTGGTGTTGAAAAGAGTGCGGAAGCCTTCCGGCGGCGTCGATGCCACGGGAGAGGTCGCAGGTACAGGTGCTGGCTTGGCAGGGCTAGCAGGTGAGGGGGCTTTTTCCTGCGCTACGGCGGGAAAGCTGGCGACACTGCTGGCGGCCAGGACGAGAGAACAAACGAGAAGGGCGGGGCGGGGCATGGGAGTAGGCTTGAGCGTGGGAGGGCATACGTGGGTGGGTGGGGAATCATTCGGAGAATTTGGGGATTGGGCGTATGGGAAGCTAGAAGTGTGGGCAGGAGAGGGTTCGTGGAGGTGAACCTGTGCAGTATCCGCAAAGAGCCTCTGAAGGATGTGGCCAGTCGGACCGCCGAAACTCCTGCGGAGTAAATGCTCCTCCCTCTTCAACCCCACGTAGACTCGCTGGAAGCTCGTCAACGTGGGGCTTGTGGCCGCATCCTCTTTGAGGAACGATTTTGACTGACGCAAGGTGGGCCATCAGCCTATGCGCAGGGGTTGCCGGCGGTGGTTGTCAAACGCCGGGGCTATAGACGTGGGCTTGCGACTGACGAGCTAAAGCTCTGGATTACTTTTTGGCTCAGAGTGATTTCCAGACGTGCAGAACGGCGTAGCTCCGCCAGGGGCGCCAGCGGTGGGACATTTCCTCTGCGCGTTTGGCGGTCACTCCGCCGAGCTTGTTCCGCACGGCGATGTCTTCCTTGGGGAAGGCGTCGGGCCAGCGCAGGGCGCGCATAGCTATGTAATGGGCGGTCCATGGGCCGATGCCTGGAAGGGTGACCAAATTGGCAATCGCGCTGTCGGGTGGGGTGCCGGCGTCGAGTTTGAGGGTGCCGTCCTGATACGCTCTGGCGAGACCGAGGATGCAATTGGCGCGGGCGGCGACGATGCCCAATCGGGCCACTTCGTCCAGGGTGGCGCGGGCCACTTGTCCGGCCTGAGGTGAGAGTCGGGTGAGTTCGGGGAACGGGGTTTCAATCTTCTCTCCAAAGGCGGCAGCGAAGCGGCAGGAGATGGTGGTGGCGGCCTTCACGGTGACCTGTTGACCCAGGATGGCGCGGACCGCGAGTTCGAATCCGTCAAAGGCTCCGGGCACACGCAGGCCGGGGTGGGACTCCAGACTGGGGCGCAGGAGGGGATCCTGGGAGAGGTGCGAGGAAATCAAGTCAGGACGCGCCGCCAGATCGAAGAGGTTGCGCAGCCGGTCCAGCAAAGCAGGCAGCACGGGGGCGAGGCAGTGGGTGAACTCCACGAGCAGGGCGTGTTTCTGCGGTGCCTGCGTCACCCGCACCCAGCCAGTATGACTGCCAAGGCGGACCGTGCGGGTGTAGCTCTCCCCAGTGACGTGCTCAACATCCTTGATCATGCGACCGCGCAAGAAGTCCAGGATGGCCAGCCAGTCATAGGGCGGGCGGTAGCTGAGCTGGAGGGTGGAGGTGTCTGAGGCTGGAGCCGCTGTGTCCCCATTGGTGGTGGCTTCCTTCCGCAACCGCGTGGGAGGCATGCGGTACTGGGCGCTGAAGGCGTCATTGAACCGTCGCAGGCTGGAGAAACCGCTGGCAAAGGCGATCTCGATCACCGGCAGCCGGGTTTCTGTGAGCAACTGCTTGGCCAGGAGCAGCCGGCGGGTCTGGAGGAGCTCGATGGGGGAGACGCCCAGTTCCTTCTGCACAATGCGGCGGAGCTGGCGTGAACTTACCCCGAACTCGCTCGCGATTTCCTCGATCCCGGTGCCATCCTCCAGCAAACCCTCATTCATGCGGTGGGTGATCAGGTGGGCGATGCGCTGGGCATTGTCCACCGGGGCATGGCCGGGGGCGAGCTCGGGCCGGCAGCGCAGGCAAGGGCGGAATTGCGCCTTCTCTGCCGCCTCGGCACTGGCGAAGAATCGGCAATTCTTTAGCATGGGCACTTTGGCAGGACAGATGGGGCGGCAGTACACGCCCGTGGAGGTCACCCCTACGAAGAACACTCCGTCAAATCGCGGATCGTGCGAGGTGAGGGCCTGGTATGCCGCCTGGTCATCAATGAGTGAGCTTCCTTCTGGATCGTTCATGGCTGGGAGCAAGGTAGCTGCACCGGGGTTCCAAAACTCGCCGTTTTCGGACGTCGATGTCATTTTACTTTCATGTCCGAAAACGGCCAGCGATAATCCACCTCCCGTGGCATGCTGGTGCCGTAGATCATCTGAGGAAGACCATGAAGCACGTTTACAAGACCATGAAATCACCCGTGGGAGAACTCACGCTGGTGGCTAGCGATCACGGGTTGGCGGCGATTCTTTGGGAAGACGACGATCCCAAGCGAGTGCCGTTGGGCGAAACCGAGCATGATGACCAGCACCCAGTCTTGCTGGAGGTGGAGCGCCAGTTGAATGACTATTTCGCGGGCCGTCGGAAGCAGTTTGAGATCAAGCTTGCGGCCGTGGGTACAGCATTTCAGAAAGATGTGTGGCGGGCGCTGTCGACCATTCCCTTTGGGGAGACCCGCAGTTATGGGCAGATTGCCCAGCAGATCGGCCGGCCCAAGGCGGTGCGTGCGGTTGGGGCGGCCAACGGGCGCAACCCTATCTCCATCGTGGTGCCCTGCCATCGGGTGATTGGCAGCAACGGCAAGCTCACGGGATTCGCTGGCGGCTTAGAGGCGAAGAGTGTGCTGCTGAAGCTGGAAGTTGGGAATGATGAGTTGGGACTGACAAGCTAGCTCGCCCGGTTACTTCCTGCCATTCACCGATGTCTCACGACGCAAGAGGTCGAGAAAGCGCTTCAATACAGGATTGGAGTCGCCTTTGCGCCAGGCGGCGCCGACGGTCCAGGCGGCTTCTTTATCCCGCAGAGGATGAAAGCGGATGCCTGCGAATTCACTGGTGGCCGTGGACTGGGGAACAACGGCAAGGCCAAGGCCGGCGCGGACCAGGGCGAGAGCGGTGGTGATCTCCGACACCTCCTGGATAATGCGAGGGTGGAAGCCGTGCTTGGCACAGAGCAGAAGCATGTGGTGATGAAAGCCAGGCGCGCGCTTCTCGGAGATGGCCACGAAGCGCTCGTTGCGGCAATCTGCCAAGGTGGCGTTTTCCCGGAGCGGGGAGTTCGAGGAGGAAACAAGGGACAGCCGGTCTTTGATGACGGGCATGGACTGGAGGTGGGACGGAGCTGGCTGTCGCACAAACCCGAGGTCAATCCGTCCGTTGGACAGGCCTTCAATCTGCTCGGCCGATGAGAGGTCACGCAGGCTCACTTCCACCTCCGGACATTGTTCCCGAAACTTCACCATGAGGCGGGGCACCAGCTCGAATGTGTGGAAGCCGAAGGCAACGTGCAGACTGCCGGTCTCACCCAGGGCGGACTGCCGGCCCTGGGTGAGGAGTCGCTCAAAGGCCGCGAGCACCGGACGGGCTTCTTGAAGGAATCGGCGTCCCGTTGCGCTGAGCTGGGTGCCGTGGCTGTCCCGCTCAAAGAGGGGCGAGCCCAGGTCCTCCTCCATTCGCAGAATCTGCTTGGTCAGCGCAGGCTGGCTCAGGTTCAGCAACTTGGCAGCACGTCCAAAGTGGAGCTGCTCAGCCAGGGTGACGAAAGAACGCAGTTCGCGGATGTCCATAACGCAAGGTTATCACCATCATGAATTTATGCCATTGGAAGAATCGGGCACATTGGGGAACCTTTGATCATGAACGCAACCCTTGAACTGGAACCCGAAGTGAAATGTGGTGGAAAGTCAAAAGTGAGACTGCAGCCGGGCTCCTGCCTGCTGGACGGTATGAAGGCCATCTTGTTCGACATGGATGGTGTCTTGATTGACTCTGAGCCGGTGCATGCCGCCTGCATTTCTGCACTGGCAGAAGAAATGGGTGGTCGGGCGCTGGAAGAGAGAGAGGTGCTGAGTTTCAAGGGGGTGCCCGAACGCCAGGTGGCGGCAGGTTTGATGCGGTTGTTTCCTGATGCAGGTCGCGAGGCGCCGGCTGTGATGAAGCGGGCGTTCGACCTGTATGTGGAGCGTTTCTCCCTGGTTAAACTCATCCCCGGGGCGCGCGAGTTTGTGCTGGTGGCCAGCGAGTCCGGTCTGCGTCTGGCGGTAGCGACCTCGGCGGCGCCCAGCATGCAGCAGATGGCGTTTGATGCGTTTGGTCTAAACGGGCTCTTTGAAACGGTGGTGACCGGCGATGACGTGAAACGTGGCAAACCGGACCCGGAGCCGTACTTGCTCGCGGCGGAGCGCTTGGGCGTGATCCCGGCCGAGTGCTTGGTGATTGAAGATTCCATCAATGGGGTGAAGTCCGGCAAGGCGGCGGGCTGCCGGGTGGTGGGGCTCACCACGAGCTTCCCGAAAGAGACCTTGCTTGCTGCGGGTGCAGATGTGGTGGTGGATGCCTATGGGGTTTAGGCGCGCTTCGCGCTGCGCTGGTTGAGGCGCTGCGCTGGGTTGATGGGCCGCAAGGGAGGGCTCAGGTCTGATGTCTGGAGTCTGGCAGTCTGGTGTCTCTTGATCTTTTTATGTAAAACATACTTTACATCATGTAAAGTATGCGCGTAGCTTGAGGCGTCACCACGACTCCCCTATGCTTCCGCGCATTTTGTTGCCTCGATGGTTCAAGTGGCTGGGCGTGCTGCTCTATGTGGGCACGTTCATCTATGTGGCGGTGACGCTGCCACCGATGGATGATCTCACCTCCGGAGTGGGGCTGTTGGTGCAGTGTCTTTGCATGGCGGGCCTGCTCTTCATCACCTGCGCTCGGGAGAAGGTGGAGGATGAGTGGATCGCGCGGCTGCGCCTGACCTCATTGCAATGGGCGGTGGTGGTGCTGATCGTGGTGCGCATGTCAGTCAAGACCTATGCCTGGGCGCGGCAGGATCCCTCGGTGGACGTGGGCTACCAGACGAACTTTATGTTGCTGGTGTATGCGCTGGTCTTCCACTCGCAGCTTTACGGCTGGCGGCTGTATGCCTGGTGGAAGGGAAGGGAGGGCGCGGATGAATGAAGAACCAGCTTAAGGTGGAGCGTGCTCGCCACAATCTGACGCAGCAGGATCTGGCCGATGCCGTGGAGGTGTCCCGACAGACCATCCATGCCATTGAGACGGGCAAGTTTGTGCCGTCCACGGTGCTGGCATTGAAGCTGGCTCGGCGGTTTGCGATCCGGGTGGAGGAATTGTTCGCCTTGGAAGAGGGGGACTGAGTCAGTCAATCCGACAGGACGGGGTACCATTTTTTTCAGATCAAACCAGAACATCATCGCCTGTTTCCTGTCTCATCCCGGGCATTCTGCCCACCATGATGCAGCGGGAACAGACCGGCCCAACCGTCACGTTCACCGTTCATCATGAATATGAAGATTCACCGCACTCTTTTGATTATGTTTGCCTGGCTTACCAGTCTTATGACTTCCATTGCCCAACTTGCGGATCGAGCTGCCCACGATGAAGCGTGTGAACGGATCAAAGAGCGCTACAACGCCGGAGACTATGCTGCCTTGTACAAGATGCTTTCGGCGGAGTTTCAGGAGCAGTTGAGCCTGGAAGCGACGGAGAAGTTCTTTGGCACTTCTCTGCGCGAGCCGTATGGCGAGTTCACGGCGATTACCTTTGCCTTCGCCGACAAGGAGACTCGTGTCTATGAAGTGCAGGGGGCGAAAGGCGTCTGCACGTTGCGACTGGTGGTGGACGGGCAGGGGAAGATCGGGGGAATGATCTTTCGCCCAGGCAAGCCGAAGGCTCCTGCCGGGCAGGCCCTGCGCGCTGAGCCGAAGCATGACAATCCCCTAAAAACAGCGACGGACAAGAAGGTGCACGAGGCGGTGCTGGAGTTTTATCTCAAGAGCAAGGTGCCCTGCCTGACGGTGGGAGTGCTGGAAGACTGGGGGACCCAGATTTACAACTATGGGGAGACGTCTCCCGGCAGTGGCAAATTGCCCAGCGGTGAGACGATCTACGAGATCGGATCCATTACGAAGACCTTCACCGCGCTGCTGCTGGCTCAGGCGGTGGTGGAAAAGAAGGTGGCGCTGGACGCGGACATCCGCCCTCTGCTGGGACCGGGAGAATGGAGCCATCTGGCGAAAAAGAACCAGCCGATCCGGCTGGTGCAACTGGCCAACCACACCTCCGGCCTGCCGAGACTGGCGGATGACATCGACAAGCAGCAGGGCTACAATCCTCAGCAACCCTATGCGAATCATGACTGGAAGATGATTGCGGCATTTCTGGAGCGGGTTTCCTTGAACTCCGAACCGGGGGTGCATGAGGAGTATTCCAATCTGGGCGCGGCGGTGCTGGGGCGCACGATGCAGAACGTGTGGGGAAAGTCCTATGCCACATTGGTGGAAGAGCGCATCTGCCGGCCGCTCAAGCTGGCAGATACCATGGTGGGAACCCGCGATCCGGCGAGAATGGTGCCGGGATATGATGAAAAGGGGACTGAGACGCCAGCGTGGACTCTAGGAGACTGGGCTCCTGCCGGTGGTGTGCGTTCGACCATGAAGGACATGTTGGTGTACCTGGAAGCTCACCTGCATCCGCGCGACGAGGCGGTGCGACTGGCTCTCACCAAAACCACGGGACAGGGGCGTGAAGCGGCCGCGCTGGGCTGGCAACTCACCCGCCTAAAGAATGGGGATGAGCTCACCTGGCACAATGGCGGGACGTTTGGGTTCAGCAGCTTCTGCGGGTTTGTTCGCAACCGGGATTTTGGAGTGGTGGTGCTGAGCAATTCTGGAGAGTCGGTGGATGGCTTGGCGGCCAAGGTATTGAGGAAGTGAGGGTTTAGCTTGCGTGTTGGCTCATGAACTGAGCGGGATGGAGGCTTGGTGAGTGGGATTTGATGGAGAAGCGGTCAACATCTGGATGCGAAGCATCTTTAGGACTGCGGCGAGAGTCGCCGCTTTTGGGAGTCCTGTGTCGGTGGAAATGCCGGATGAACGGAGCGGAGGATGTGGGCTTCGGTGGGGAACGAAGGGTTCAAGTAAATCACAAGACCCAGCCAAAGCGGTGATTCTCACCGCAGTCCCAAAATCCCGCTGCGCGGGATCAGCTGTTGGGGGGTGTTGAGGTGGATTGGGCGTTGTGGGAGCTTGCGGTGTTGGAGGGGGGGGCTGCTGAGTCGCCGGATCAGGCAACCCACAGGATTTTTTTCTCCAAAGAACCCGATCAAAATCGGTGCTGGACTCGTTTCCGTGGGCAACTGTTACGTTGCCATCGGGATCTCCGCCTTCTATCCTCCGCATGCATCACGTCTCTTTCCTTCAAGACCTCGCTGTTGTGATGATTGTCGCGGCGGTGGTCACGATTATTTTTCGTCAGCTCAAGCAGCCGGTGGTGCTGGGATACATTCTGGCTGGCCTGATTATCGGGCCGCATACTCCGCCGTTCCCGCTGATCTCAGATCAGCATACCATCGAGACGTTATCCGAGCTGGGGGTGATCTTCCTGATGTTCGCGCTTGGGCTGGAATTCAGTCTCAGGAAACTGACCCAGGTCGGAGTCACGGCGCTGGTGGCGGCGGCGTTTGAGATCCTGTTTATGGTATGGGTCGGCTATCAGCTGGGGCTGGCCTTCGGGTGGAACACCATGGACAGCGTGTTCCTCGGAGCCATACTCTCCATTTCCTCGACCACGATCATCATCAAGGCGCTCGAGGAGATTGGGAAGACCAGGGAGCGGTTTGCCCAGCTCATCTTCGGCATCCTGATCGTGGAAGACATCCTGGCGATCCTCATGATCGCGATGCTGTCAGCCTTTGCCACGACGGGTGAGTTGGGAATCGGTGAGGTGGCGGCTACGGTGGGGCGCTTGAGCGCCTTCCTGGGAGTGTTGCTGGTGGCTGGCCTCATCCTTGTGCCGCGACTTCTGAACTATGTGGCCAAGTTCAAGAGCAATGAGATGCTGCTGGTGACCGTGACGGGCTTGTGCTTTGGCGTCTCGCTCCTGGCGGTGAAGCTGGGTTACAGTGTGGCGCTTGGAGCGTTCCTCATCGGTGCCATCATCGCGGAGGCCCGGCAGATCGCGCAGATCGAGGACCTGATGCATCCGGTGCGGGATCTCTTCAGTGCGGTATTCTTTGTGTCCATCGGGCTGCTCATTGACCCTGCCCTGCTGGCCCAGTACTGGCTGCCCATTCTGGTCATCACGCTGGCGGTGATCGTGGGGAAGGTTCTGACGTGTTTCTTCGGCACCTTCATTGCGGGCAATGACCTGAAGTCATCCATGAGGGTGGGCATGGGGCTGGCGCAAATCGGGGAGTTCTCCTTCATTATCGCCGCGCTGGGGTTGTCGCTGAAGGTCACGAGCGGTTTCCTGTACCCCATCGCGGTGGCGGTGTCAGCGTTGACCACCCTGTCCACGCCCTACCTCATCCGCAGTTCCGACTCTGCGGTGGGGTTGCTGGTCAGGTGGATGCCGCCGGGGCTTATGGCCTCGCTGAATGCCTATACGGAATGGGTGGGCGGACTTTCCGCGAACCGTGGAAGGAAGTCCGCCGGGGTGTTCCTGCGCAAGTGGGGGTGGCAGATTGCGTTGAACCTCCTCTTGATCGCGGCGGTGTTCATTGCGGCGGTTTACTTCAAAGACCATGGCCGGGACTGGGCCTGGGTGCCGGAGATTCCTGGGGGGCAGAATGGGTGGAAGGGAGCCATCTGGCTCGCGGCCATGGTGGTAAGTCTGCCCATGATCATTGCGGCGGTGCGGAAGTGGCAGGCCTTTGGCATGCTGGTGAGTGAGATGAGTGTGAGCCGCGCCGCGGGCGGTGAACGTACCCCGGCCATCCGCGCGGTCATTTCCCAGACGCTCTTCGTGGCCGGCTGTGCCGGGCTGGTGCTGTACCTGCTCGTGCTGAGCTCCGCGCTCCTGCCTTCCACGAACCTGCTGGTAGTGCTGGCGGTGGTGCTGGCCGGTACGGCAGTGCTGCTGCGCCGGGCTTTCATCAGGGTGCACTCCAAGGCCCAGATCGCACTGCAGCAGACGCTGAGCGAGCCTCCTGATCAACGGGAGGTCGGAGTCTCAGGGCACGGGCACGGGCAGGTGGTGGAGGCTCCAGTGCTGCCTCCGCTGTTGCGCGAGGCTCAACTGGTGATGGTTCAGGTCATTGAAGGCTCGCCCGTTGCTGGCAAACTGATTGCGGAGATTCAGCTGCGCACTTTGACCGGCGCAAGCATTGTGGGGATTGAGCGGGTAGCTGAAGGGGCCAATGTGATCAACCCGGGGGTGAGCGAAGAGCTGAAGGCCGGTGACACCGTGTTGTTGCTCGGAACTGAGGGGCAAATCGTAGAAGCCAGGAGGGTGTTTGGGGGGTAGGTTCTTGGTTCTTTCTCTGCGTGTTGGCTCATGAACCGTGCGGCTGAACCCATTCGCGCCCTGAAAACTTCAAACTGAAAACTCTCACCCGTACTTCACCCACGCGCCGCCGCCGCCGCAATGAGGGCCGCCGAGGCGGGTCTGGTTTTTGGCCGGAAGTTCGGGCAGGATCCAGACAGTCTGGCTGCGCTTGCGACGGAGGGTCTTGAGACCCAGGGAGGTCAAAATGCCCAGGACAATGAGACCGCCGAGCGACCATGCTGCGGCGGGCCAGGATCGGCCCCAGATGTCCCGGGCCTGATCCAGCAACGGTAGGGCCTCTGGAGGGGAGGGGGGAGAAACTTCGGGCATGGGATCCTGCTGGGCAGCCTGCAGCACGGGAGGAGGCTCCGGTTGGGCTGCTGCCCGGAAAGCACCCGGGTAGGCGCGTTCCATCCAGATGAGCCGGATGGAGAGCTGGGTGGCAAAGCGCTGCAACTGCTCCTCTGGCTCAGTGGCCTGAAGTGAGTCCGCAACGCAGGCGCGCAACAAGGTCTGCAGGTAGCTGGCTGGTACCACGGCAGTGACCTTGTGACTCATGAAGAGGCGTGACCGGAGGGGCTGGCCCAAAGCGTAAACCACCAGGCACTGGTGACCTTCCAGGAGACGACCTCCGGCGATCCGTGCGAGGTCCATGCCAGCGGGAAGTTTCTGGTTCTCGTCCAGCAGCAGCATGTTGGCAGTCATGGCCGACTCCTCGGCGTGGTAGCTCAGCAGTCGGCGGAGCGTTTCCCCCTGGGTCTCTGGCAGGACGGGATTGGGATCAAAGAGGTGATCGTCAGAGTCGGAGGACTCGCATTTGGCGAGGAAATCCGGCCCCACTTCGATGAGACGACGGGGGGCGGCGAGCAGTGGCGGAGGGCTGGGGGCTGGCTTGGGTTTGGTCTTGTTGCCCTTGGGGATGAAAAAGAAGAATCCGTCGAAGGCGCTCTTGGGGGCGGCAGGGGCGGTGGAAGCGGTGCTGTTGCCCATGCTGTCCATGCCTTCCATCTCGCGGATGAAATTCATGTCGTTGGGCAGGAGGGCGTTCTCCATCGGAGCGCCGTCCTCAGCAGGCAGGGCGCTGATCCCGTCCGCCGCGGTCCACTTGGGCAGAGGCAGCGTGTCCTCCTCTGCGGCACCGTGCAGGGACACGGTGGCGAAGAGAGTGAGGTGCAGGATGGCGAGCCGGGAGCGCACGAGTGGGAGGTAAGGGGATGCGGTTTCGGTGGAGTCTTCTAAATGTAAGGGAGGTCGTCACTGTCCCGTTCGCGATCTCGATCTCGCTCCCGGTGCCGCCATTCGAAATCGGCTTCCCGGACCGGGGGCGCGCTGTCGGCGGGGCGGAGTGAGCGAAGGCCGGAGCGGCCCATAAACTCCTGGGTGGAGCCCGGAGCTTCGAGATTGCTGGAAGCTTGGGTGGGTTTCCCGGCGTGGCGCAGCAGTTTGGCCACCTTGCTCAGAGCAGAGGTCACCGCGCTGACCAACTCCCCGTGCCAGAGGGGAGTGCGGATGGTCTGAAGCACCTTTTGCAGCTTCTTGGTGGTCAGGAGGGGTTCGAGGGCGTAGCCGACGTTGATGCCGGCACACTTCCCCACCGGATCCACAATGAGGAGAACAGCGAACTCATTGAGCTTTTTAAGCTCCTCATTGTTGAAGGCGGCGTGATTCAGGAGCCAAAAGCTGAGCTCGCCTGGGGAAAAGGAGGGGGGCAACACCCCGAAGTAGACCGCGAAGAAGACTTGAGGAAAATCGGCCTCCAAATCTTCGAGGTATTCATCGATCGCCTGGGCATCCCGGAGCCGGAGGCAGTTCGCGGCATCAGTGAGCCGGTCCAGCTGGACGAGTTTGTGGCCGAAGGTGCCAATGACGGCCGCCAGCGAGAACGCACAACCGCCGCACTCGGCCTGGGCCGGTTCGACGGGGGAGCCGCAACGAGGGCACGTCATCATCTTAACTATGAAAAATAATGTAACAGTGTTAAATTATCAATCTCCATCCGCAGAGGTTGAGGTAGAGACTGTTACAATATCGTCTGTCAGGCCACCTTTTGCGGCTCTTGCATTGACAATTCTCTTCAAAAACAGATAATTTGCCGGAATTAGGAAAGGAATCTGCTTCCCTTCGTTCTCTCTCTTGACTATGAAAACAGCCTCCATTGCGCTTATTTTGGCGACCGCTGGCCTCGTTGGCGACGCTGCGGCCGCTTCTTGGCCGCGCCTCCCTTCCGCGGGCTCCCAGCCGATTGATCTTGCCAACACTGCCATCCCCGGCACCGTGGTTAGCAGCAGCCAGGGGATTGGCCAAGCTTCCTCCCTACTGGCTGCGGATCCTGTTGCAGGTTCCAGCGTTCCCGTAGGAGCGAGCGAGGTGGTGATCCGCCTTTCGAAGCAATACACGATCAATACCGCACGCTTCCTGAGTGATGGCGTAGAGGGCAAGGTCACGGTGTCCGGCAGTGCCGACGGCAATCAGTGGACCGGCCTTGGCCAGATGGAAATCAAAGCCAGCGACCGCCTTGTCCCGGTGAGCTTTGCCGGAGCGCAGGTGAAGTTTGTGAAGCTTTCCATTCAGGCTTCCCAGAACGGTGTGATCCGCAGCTTGGCGCTGTACGGTTCCGCGAAGACCAGCGACTTCCATTTGAAGTTCTCGGAGAGCTCCAACGCTTCGGGGTTGAACCTCGCTGACGGCGTGGGTGGTGCTCGCGTTATCTACGCCTACCCGACCCCGACGAACGCAGGTGAGAAGGAAGCTTCGACGAACGTCTTCCATTTCCCCGCCTCAGGTGAAAAGTACCGCACGGTCATCTATGATCTGAGCGCTCCTCGCAAGCTGAAGCAGTTCACGGCTATCTACACGGCTACTCCGGTGCGCCTTGAGGTGTTCGCCTTCAATCAATTGGCTGAGAAGAAAGATTGGCGTGGCAAGCTCGCGTTTGACGCAGCCCTGCTTGACTCCTCCACTCCGGTGGCCGTGGGTCAGGATGCGCGTGGCTTGGGCAACATCAAGCTGACGCCCAGCAAGACGGTACAGGCCCGCTATATCGCCCTTCGCTTTGAGCTCGGGGCTGGCGGCAATGCCTCCGTGGGGGGCACCGTGTCCGACTTCCTGCAGTTCGCCATGCTTCCTGTGGATGGCGTGGTCAGCTTGCTGAATCCTACTGAAGCTTCCCAACACGTCGCTGCTGATGGTAACGGCGGATTCACCGTGACTGGCATCGGCCTCAACGCCGCTGGCGAAGGCAACTATGAGTCTTCCGGCAACGAGCAGGGTGACGAAGAGAACAAGGAAGACGAGAACAGCGAAGACAAGCCTGACATTGAAGATCAGAAGGCTCTCTGGAGCCAGTTCGCTGGCAATTACGGTGCCTTCAACATGATGACGGGGCCGCGCGGTGCTACCGGCGGTGCAGCTGGCAGCGTGGAAGGCAACGGCGGTGGCGATGGTGGCAACAGTGGCGGCGGTGGTGATGGTCCCACGATCAACATCAATCCGACGAATCCGCCTTCCGACACGGCCCTCTAAAGATGGGCGCCAGAAGCGAGTGACCTGATTTTAAAACCGCAGTCAGCAGTGACTGCGGTTTTTTGTTTCTTAGTGCAGAAGAGTGGAGGCGCTTGGACGTTTGCCCTGCCTGTTTTCCGCGGGTGAATCAGCATGGAATGCTGAAGAACCATCCTTGGACGGGACTTCATTTCTGATGCCCTCGTTCGCCCTGCTCACATCCGGGGGCAATTCTGACTGATATCTTTACTGGATTCTCCGTATCCCTTTCGCAACATTACCAGCCCGCGGCTTTCTAAACTGCGCGGGGACTGGTGGCGTGGTCGCGAGTCTTCTCATATTTACCTGCCTTCAGTTCTGCGCACTATTACCATTCGTTCATCTGCTTCGGTGCGTTCATCATCCGGTTTCCCTTTCATCCTCATGTCAGTGTTTTCCCATTCTCTACCGCCTGTATTGCGACACCTGGCACTGGGAGGGGTGGCTGTAATGGCCGTAAGCGGGTGGGGTGGGGCACCAGTATGGGCCCAAGGCCAGCCAGCAGTTGATGCTGCTCCCGCTGCGGCTGCCCCGGCTGGGAAGTTCCTTCCTGGATCTCTTGATGAACCGGTTCAAGTTCTGCTGAAGAACAGCTTGGGTATGAGCTTCTCCACCGTACCCGGTACGCCGGTGCTTTTCGCGCGGTGGGAGACGCGGGTGTCGGATTTCGAGGCGTTTTTGAAAGCCACAGGGCGGGTGTGGAATCATCCGCCGTCATTTACCCAGACCGGCGATCATCCGGTGGTCAATGTGACCCTTCAGGAAGCGCTGGCGTTTTGCAACTGGCTCACGGAAAAGGAGCGTGCCGAGGGTACCCTGGATGCGAATCAATCCTACCGTTTGCCGACAACGTACGAGTGGACCACTGCCGTGGGACTGGCTGTAGGGCGGGTGACGGATCTAGCCGTTTCCCAGCGGGTGATGGACAAGGAAGCGCATCCGTGGGGGCCGGACTGGCCGCCGCCCGCGGATGCTGGGAACTACAACTCCCGGGAGATCAACGGTTCTGACGATGGCTATACCCATACCGCCCCGGTGGGGAGCTTCCGCCCGTCCAAGGAAGGGCTCTATGATCTCGGCGGGAACGTGTGGGAGTGGACTTGGGTGAACGAACTCACTGCTCAAAGCAACGGCGTGCTTCGTGGTGGTTCGTGGATGTACTTCCGGCCGGAGACGCTGCTTTCTGCCTATGAATACAAGGTCTCTGGGGAGCTCCGGGCCCCCAGTGTGGGTTTCCGCTGCGTGATGGAGGACAAGCGACGGAGCTCGGTCTTCCTGACGGAGACGGACAAGGCGAACAAGGCGGCTGCCCAGGCCCGCCGGGAGCAGTTGACAGCCACGCCTTCCGTCTCGGCGGAGGATGTGAAGCGTCGCATGGCGGAAATGGCAGGACGTAACCCAGATGGCACGGTGGCCGTGCGGCAACTGCCGGATGTGAAGTCCTTGAAAGCAGCTTCGGCAGGCAAGCCTTATACGAACACGCTGGCGATGAACCTGCTGCCCCTGGATGTGGCAGGCACCAGCCGGAAATTGCTGAGTGAGACGGAAGTGCGGGTGCAGGACTACGAGCTGGCTCTGGCGCAACAAGGCAAGAGCTGGACAAACAAGCCTCCCTTCGCGGTGCGGGAAAATCACCCGATCGTGAATGTGACCTGGACTGAGGCGGTGGATTTTTGCAAGTGGCTCACGGAGCATGACCGTACTGCGGGGCTGATCCCGGCCAATGCAACCTATCGCCTGCCGACGGATGCCGAATGGAGCGAAGCGGTGGGTCTGAAAGATGAGAAGGGTTCCACGCCAGCGGAGAAGCATCTGGCTGACAAGGTGCACTATCCATGGGGAGACTCCGCCACGCCGCCCCCTTACAGCGTGAATCTGGACACTTCCCGCATGCACGGCTATCAGGACAGCCACTCCTACACCTCCCCCGTGGCGAGCTTCACTGGGGATGCCGGCAGGTTCAAGGACCTGGCTGGGAATGTCCTGGAGTGGTGCCAGGATGAGTGGCCGGGCGCGACAGGGGAGCGCACGCTGCGCGGTAGTTCGTGGCTGACTTCGGAGCCGGAGGCGCTCCTTTCCTCGTACCGCAGCCACTTGCCGGCAGACTCGGTCAGGCCGCATGTGGGCTTCCGCGTGCTGCTGGATCTGGGATCTCCCTAAAGAAAAAGACCGGTCTGCCTGACAGACTGCCAGAGACGGGAGTGCCCGCTGGCGGAACGAGAGGTGGACAGGGAAAGACACGTTGAAAGCCATCGCCCCTAAAGCCAGGAAAACTGAAGTCGCCAGAGATGTCCGGAGGAACTACACCGCAGCCCCCTACACCCGCACCCTCTGATCCTCCGGAGGGCGGTGCTTCCGTGTCGCCTTCATCCGGACCTGGAAAGGAAAAGTCGGTGGTGGACGGTCAGCCTGCTCGCGGGGTCAGTTCTGGCGGAGCCACGGGCGCCAACAAGGTCGCAGCTTCTTCGTCTGGTTTGGGAATGGCGTCGACCGTCTCCTCGGCAGTGATTATGCCGGGTAGATTGCCTTCCCAGCGCGGAGGGGGGCGCCGATTCTGGCGGCGTTGGTGGAAATGGCTGACGGCGCTGGTGTTCGTGTTGGGAGCCATTGTGGCGGCGGCATTGGTGGGACGTCCGCTCTATCATGCGTGGGAGCGCCGCGAGGCTTTGGCCATGGTGGCGCAGGCGCGGCATCATCTGGATGCTGAGCGCTGGGAAGAGGCCTCGAAACTCCTGGGGGAGGCTTATCAAAAATCTCCGGACCAGGAGGAGGTGCTGCGTGCGCTCATGGAGCTGATACGCCGGACCAGCCCTAGTGCGGAGCGGCAGCTGTTCTTCTTGCGCCAGCTCAGTGCCGGTGGTCACTCCACTACGGAGGATCAAGTGCGGATGGCTGAGAGCCATCTGGCCTTGCGTCAGCCGGATGAAGCCAGGCAGCTGCTGGAGAAGATGTCTCCGGCTGACAAGGAAGGGCGTTATGGGCTGGAACTGAGGTCTCTGCTGGCTCGCGCGGACGGCAGGCAGGCGGAGGCCCTGGCACTGCTGCGCAGTTCGTGGGAGAAGGCACCAGAGGACCCAGAGTGCCGGTTGCGTCTGGCGACGCTGGACTTGAGAAACCCTTTCAAGGAGGTGCAAGAACGGGCGGAGGACCAGGTGTGGGCCGTGGCGCGGGGGAAGGATCGTGCCGCATTGCTGGCGATGGAGCTGTTGTCAGGGCAGGCAGGAGTCGCCATCCCACTTACTCCTGCGGAGGCGGATGAGCTGTGGAAGCTGGTGCGGGATCACCCCTTCGCTTCTCCCCGGCGTGAGCTGGCGGTGCTGGGGGCGTATGTGAAGGCGCGACCTGAGAAGCGGGATGTGATGATCGAGGAGGAGGCCACGCGGCTGGAAGGCCGCCCGCTGGAGGACCGAATGGACTTCCTGCGCTGGCTGGCAACGAGCGGGGACCACGAGCGCTTTCTCAAGCTGGTGCCACGGGACAAAGCGCTTCTGATGCGGGAGTTGTTTCCTCTTTATGTGGAGGCCCTGGCGGGCTCCGGCCGCTGGCAGGACTTGAAGGATACGATGAACCGGTCCGCCATCATGCCGCTGAATGCGGCGGAGAAGGCGTTGCTGCAGGCCCGCCTGGCTCGCGGGCTGGGGGAGCCGGTGGAGACTGTGAAAGGTTATTTCCGGGAGGCCTGCCGTCATGCCGGTGCCATGCGGGACTATCGCGGCCTCTTGCGGGCCGCCGCATTCTCGGAGGACGCTGGGTTTGCCGACGTGGCGCTGGAGGCTTACCGGTCGGCGGCCGCATCGTCAAAGGACCCGGCGGTGATGGAGCGCCTCCTGCAACTGCAACAGCAGCGGGGGCAGGGCGCCGAGGCCATCCTGGCGACGGTGGAGGATCTCCTCAAAGCTCAGCCGAACTCCCGTGACCAGCAGGCGGCGCGCTTCTATCTCAAACTGCTGCTGGGGCGTGAGATGGAGGTCTGCGGTTTTGAATCCAGGCAAAGTGAGGCCGAGGGATTGCTTACCCCCAATGCTGCTGCGTTTGTGGGGGCGTTTTCAGCTTATCGCGAGCTGGACTTGTCGAAGGTTCGTTCCCTGACGGCAAAAGTTGACGCAGAAGCTCTGCCCACCGGTCAGCGTGCCGTGCTGGCTGGCCTGCTGGCGGATTGCGGAGAGGCCGCCCGGGCCTTTGCGATTGCGGAGAAGATTTCGCCGGTGCTATTGATGCAGGAGGAGGCAGCGTTTTTGCGGAAGGCGCTGTAGGAGGCGGCTTCCTCTCCCTTCATCGCGCCACCACCGGAGATTGCCCCCTGGCAAGCAGAGTGATTTTCCCGGAATAGGGCCGGAGCAGACAGATTTGGTCTTTCCCCAACTGGAAGATCACCAGGTCATCGCTGACCTGGGTGGCGTGGCGCACATGCCACATGGCGAAGGGAGTCTCCAGGGCGAAATGGAAGGGGCGGGAGCCCCACTTCCTGATTCCTTCATTGGCGTACGACCCCACCTGGTAGCTGTCTTCGGCACCCGCTGATGGTGCCATCCTGCTTGCGGGGCCGCGATTGGGGGAGGGGCCGGGGGAGGGCATGTCGTGAGCCACCTCGGGCTCCACGCCGGCATCGGAGGAGAAATTGGCCAGCAGTGTCTGCAAGTGCCATTCCTCCACTTGTTTGCGGTTTGAGCCGGTCAAAAGCATGAGATCGAAACTGCGCGGGGTGGTGGGCAGGGCGTAGAGGTGTCGACCCTGTTCAGCGGGGAGTGCTGGCAGGGATTTCACCATGACGGGCGGGGTCCCTGTGAGATCGGTCTGCAGCACTTGATTTCCTTCTGGAGAGAGGAAATACAGACGGAGGTCCTTGGGGGTATCCGAGGTGTTTGGGGCTGCGATCTCGAGCTGGGTTAGCATGCTCGTGCTGCTGGAGCTCAAGTAGAGGACGGCCAGCGGCGGGTAACTGATGGTGTTGACCAGAAGCACCCCCAACAGGGTGGACCGAACAGGATGGGAGCGTTTGCGCAGGCCCAGCCAGATGAAGGGGGATTCCACCACCAAGGTGAGCATGAAGGCCAGAAAGACGCCCTGCCACAGCCAGGTGTGAAGGTTCGTGATGTTTACGTCTGCTGTCCCGGGGAAATGGTGTGGGAAAATCCACGCCCCCAGCCAGGCGGAGGCATAGTTGGCCAGGAGTTCGTATCCGACTGCAGTGAGTCGCCGAATCTTGAAGCATGCCGCCAGCAAGAGGCCCTCGAAGAGGGCGATCACCGCGTTGCCGATGAACAGATGAAGCAAGGTCATCCACATCAGTGGTGTGCCCATGTTGGCGAAAACGATGTCGGGAAGATGCAGGTGGGCGAGCATCTGGCTGGGGTTTTTAAGGGCTTTCAGGAGGCTTGGAAAGCTTCAAAGTGCGTTGAGCCTTCCACCCCGTGTCGCCGGGATGCTTGGGCGAGCACCTGCCAGCTTACTGGCTGAGTCCCCGTCCGGCCGGGAAGAGATCCAAGGGGAGGTTGGGTGGCCCCCCAATGCGCATGAGGCGGTTCAGGGGGCGCGGTACCAGACGTTCCCCACGCCAGAGAGTTCTCTCATTTCGGTGTAGTCCTCGTTGAACACGCATTCGCCCTGGGAGTTGGGGCTCCAGATCAGAAAGACTTTGTTTTTACCCGCCACGTTGAAAGTGATCTCATGGTTCTTGCCTTTGAACTTGCCGTCTTCGGTGAAGATTCGGGCCTCAGCCTTTCTATTCCCCGGTTGCCATTCCGTGCCTATGAGAAAGAGACGGAGCTGGACGTCGGTGGTGGGGAGGAGAGTATGTTTGTCCCCCTTGGACTGGAGCTCTGCTGTTTCCACGCGGAGTTGCTCAAGCAAGGACTCGAGACGGACCAGTTCCGCTGTTTTCTTTTGCATTCGGGCTTGGGTCACAGCCCCCTCCAACCAGCGCATGAAGTTCTGGTTTTCCCGAACCAGAGCTTGGCCCCTAGATTTGCGGAAGCCCTCAATGGCGGAGGTCGTTGGATCAGCCCCTTTGAGGGGTGACGCAGTGAGCCCGACTGCCGTCAGGGCAGCGAGAAGTTTGAGGAAGGATCGCATGGACGGATTTTAGCTGACGTTCTCTGAGTGCATAGTCACAATTTTGAGCGTGAGTCCGCTCAAATAGCAGCGCTGGTGAGGGCTCTTTGCCGTGGCGGCGGGAATTTCTTCAACACCAGTGGGCGCCCTGGGTGTTCACGTAGACGCTGTAGAGGGATTGGCTTGCAGTGATGAAGAGGCGGTTCCGTTTTGGTCCTCCAAAGCAGATGTTGCTGCCGGTCTCTGGCAGGCGGATGAGGCCGATGAGCTGGCCTTCGGGGTTGAAGATGTGGACCCCGTTGTAGCCTTCGCCTGCCCAGCCGGCGCTGGCCCAAATGTTACCATCCACGTCGCAGCGCACGCCGTCAGAGCCTCCGTTTTTGAGCCGGTACTGCTCTTCCTTGTTCCACGAACCACGGGTGTACTTGGGGCCGCCTTCATAGAGTTGCCAGTCGGTATTGGCATTGGCAACGAGCACGCTCGATTTCCCCAGCTTGGTGCCATCCCCCTGCACTTCGTAAGTGACGATGTTCTTGGCGGAGCCGGTGTCCACGACATACAGCTTTTTGTAGTCGGGGCTAAAGCAGAGCCCGTTCGGGCGTTCGGCCTCGTCGGTTACTTTTTCCACCTTTCCGCCGGGATCAATCCGGTATACGGCGGTCTTGAGCTGGAGCTCACCCTTGTTGCCTTCATAGTCACCCATGCTGCCGTAGCCGGGATCGGTGAACCAGACGCCACCGTCAGGGTGGACGACGACGTCGTTGGGGGCGTTGAAGGGCTTGCCGTCGAAGGTGTCTGCCAGGACGGTGATTTTGCCATCCAGTTCGTAGCGGGCGACTCGACGGGTGCCGTGCTCCGCGCTGACTTGACGGCCGTGGGTGTCGAAGGTGTTGCCGTTGCTGTTGTTGGAACTGCGCAACGTGCTGACGTGGCCGTCCTCAGGCAGATAGCGCATCTGGGCGTTGTTGGGGATGTCACTCCAGACGAGATAGTTGCCCGTGCCATTCCAGGCCGGGCCCTCTGCCCAGAGGCAGCCGGTGTAGAGCCGTTTGATGGGAGTGTTACCGATGAGGTACTTGTTAAAGCTGGGATCGAGTGCCACGAGATCGGGGTCCGGGTAACCAGCGGGCTCGGCATGAGGGCCAAAATCACGAGCCATGGCAGGGGTGGCGGCAGCGAGGACAGAAAGGGAGAGGAAGGTGCGGCGGTTCATGGAGAGAGGAGGGAAAGTGTGAGTGGGATTGGGGGGTGCCTTAGGAAACCGAGTGAGGGAAGGGGTGTCGAGACAAAATAAAACGGCGGGTAGGCGCTGAGGTCTTGCTCTGAGGTCGGCAGACAGGTAGTGATGGGTCGAGTTTTTCGCACTTTTCTGCCGAAGTTATGATCCTCTATCGCACTGCTCAAGGTCCTGTTGTTGAACGTGATGGTCGGTACCTCGCGGTGCCGGTGGCAGATTGGGATGAACTGGTGAATCGGGAGAGCCTCTCGCAGTGGTTGCGTGGGTTGGAGCTGGGGCCAGAGGGAGAGGTTGGCGCCCCTGCGGTGGGGGACTTGCTGGCACCCTTGGGCACGCAGGAGGTGTGGGCTTCTGGGGTGACTTACTACCGGAGCCGGACGGCGCGGATGGAGGAGAGCAAGGAGGCCGGTGGAGCAGATTTTTACCAGCGGGTCTATGAAGCAGACCGGCCGGAGTTGTTCTTCAAGGCCACGCCGTCCCGTGTGGTGGGCCCGGGTGGCGTGATGCACCGTCGCCTGGACTCAAAGTGGATCGTCCCCGAGCCAGAACTGACCTTGGTGATCAACCGGCGCGGAGAAATTGTGGGCTATACCTGTGGCAATGACCTGAGCTGTCGTGACATTGAGGGTGAAAACCCACTGTACTTGCCGCAGGCGAAAGTGTTTGCCCGTTGTGCGGCATTGGGGCCTGGGGTGCTGGTGGCGGAGGGGCCGATGACGCCCGCGACGAGCATCCAGTGTGAGATCTGGCGCGCGGGTGCGTCAGACCCGGTGTTCCGTGGGGAGACAACGCTGGCGCAGATGAAACGCACTCCGGAAGAACTGGTGGGATGGCTGTTCAAGGAGGAGAGCTTTCCTGCAGGCTGCTACCTCATGACTGGGACCGGTGTCGTGCCTCCGGATGACTTTTGCCTTCAGCCCGGGGATGAGGTGAAGATCACGATCGAGGGCATTGGCACACTGGTGAATGGAATGGATTGAGGAAAAACGGAATTCACCTTTCGGCTGATGTTGATCCGCCTGTGCCATACCTACAACCCTCCCTGGGCCCACATGGCAAAGGCTCTGCTGGGCGCGCATGGGGTGGAGGTAAAGGTGGTGCATGAGCAGGCCATGCACCTGTATGCACCTGGCTCGGTGATGCCGTGCACTCTGCTGGTGGAGGAGGAAGACTGGGCGGATGCGGTGGAGATTCTTAGGGCGGAGCCGGTGGAGGTGGATGCTGCACCGGTGCCGCCGCCCGTGCCCGTGAGCGCGCTCGGGAAGGCAGATGACACTGTTGCGGCGGATGCGCCTGGCCCCGTGGAGGTGAAAGCAGAGGCAGAGGTGGAGTCCCGTGAGCATTATTTCCCAGATCCCATGGCGCTTCTGATGAGTCGGGCGCTGGTGGGCGGTGCCCTGGGAGTGACCGCGATCCTTTTTTCCCTGCTGAGAACGGAAGTCCACGTGAGGGCGTTGAATTCGCTGGGGCACGTGGCCGTGGCCGAGGATGCTGCCGCTGCCATCAATCTGTTTTTAGGACACGTGATCAGCACGCCGCTGGTGCTGGTTTGCGTGCCCGTGCTGATCTGGATTCGCTCGCAGCATGCTGCGTCATTCCGGCTGGGGAAACTGAGGAAAGCAGCCGCGGAGTTGCGGGACGAGGAGGGGTGACGGCGTTCGCCTGACGGGGCGTGTCGATCAACAGGGATTTGGTGCGATTGTGCCGGGCTGTGAGCAAAATGTCCCCAGCGTTTGGAAACGAGCCAGGGACTTTCGACATTCGCTGCTTGAATCCGGGGTTGCCCCGGAGAGACTTGTTTCACCATGCCCATGCTGCCTACCGACGTCCGTATTGTTTCCGCCCAGGTCTATTTTTTGCCAGTCACGCTGCGAGTGCCGCTGAAGTTTGGACCTGAGACGACAACGAGCGTGGTGTGTCTGCGCACCGCAGTGACGGTGCGGGACGAGGCGGGAAAGACGGCTCAAGGCTGGGGGGAGACGCCCCTGAGCGTGTCTTGGACGTGGCCTTCCACAGCAACGACGGTTGCGGATCGCGGGCGGCGCATGAAGGAGTTTTCCCTGATCCTCGGGGAAAAGCTGGCGGCGTTCGAGCAGTGGGGGCACCCACTGGAGATCGGGTATGATTTTCAGAAGCTTGCCCTGATGCCAGCCGTGGCCGAGCACAACACCAAAGAGGGGGGGGAGCCGATGCCCTACTTGGCGGCCCTGGTGTGCCTGAGCGCGTTCGACATTGCCCTGCATGATGCCTATGGAAAGCTGCACGAGCGGGACATCTATGACTGCTATGGGCCGGAGCACGTCTCAAGAGATCTGTCGGAATTCCTAGAGCCTGCGGAGAAAAGCGGGGTGTCGTTCAAGGGGCGCTTCGTGCAAGATTTCTTGGTGCGTCCGGCTCCAACCAAGCTGGCTGTGTGGCATCTCGTGGGTGGGCTGGATCCCCTGGAGACGGCAGATCTAACGGGCAGCGAGCCCAATGACGGCCACCCGGTGACGCTGCTGGACTGGATTGCTCAAGACGGGTTGACCTGCCTGAAGGTGAAGCTGCGCGGTACGGATGCCCGCTGGGACTATGAGCGCCTCCTGCGTGTCGGCCGTTTGGGCCTCGCCAATGGCATGCGCTGGATGAGCGCAGATTTCAACTGCACGGTGGCTGAGCCGGACTACGTGAACGAGATTCTGGACCGCCTGCTTCGCGATGAACCGGAGATTTATGCTCGTACTCTGTATGTTGAGCAGCCCTTCGCCTACGAACTGGAGCATGACATGCTCGACGTTCGCAGCGTTTCAGCGCGCAAGCCGCTGTTTCTGGACGAAAGCGCTCATGACTGGGAGTTTGTGAAACTGGGTCGGTCCCTGGGTTGGAGCGGAGTGGCGCTGAAGACGTGCAAGACCCAGACGGGGGCGCTGCTGAGCCTGTGCTGGGCTAAGGCTCACGGCATGCCGCTGATGGTGCAGGATCTCACCAACCCAATGCTGGCCATCCTGCCGCACGTGCGGCTGGCGGCCCATGCAGGGACCATTCAAGGCGTGGAGTGCAACGCCATGCAGTTCTACCCTGATGCGAGCCTGCCTGAGGCGGCGGTGCACCCTGGAATCTATGCGCGTCGCGGTGGCGTCCTGGATCTCAGCACGTTGGGTGGGCCGGGAATGGGGTATGGATTGGAGAAGATGGTGAGAGAGCTTCCAGAGAGCAGCTCATAGGGGGTAAGTGATGGCACAGGGCCTCGGAATCGAGGCCTGTGCCTGGTGATTGCTTGGAGGCCCGGACGGTCAAAACGGGGGCCACAAAGTGGGCGGCAGGAAAACTGCCGCCCCAGACGTATGATTAGGTGGGGGGCAGAGCGCTTTCGTTGCCCACTTGGCGGCCCCAAGAAGGGGCAAAGCCCTCTATGCAGCCTTTTCGCGTCCATACGTCGAATCCTGAGGGTGTCACAGGCACCAAATCCCGAATATTCGTGCAAAAAGCTGGCGAATTTCTAATAATATTCTTTCGGAATCGTTCAAAACCCGAAGAGGCGATGCGCCCAGCGCTGATGGCCCTTTGGTTTGATTTTCTCCGACCACCGCATTGACACACTGATAACCCAAATGAAAACCAATACTCTGCTTCTCGGACTCGGCGTTGCTGCCCTGTTCGGAACGATGACGGTCTCGGCTGCTACGACCACCCGCGTGTGGACCGACAGTCAGGGCCGTAAAGTCGAAGCCACCTTCGTCAAGCTGGACGGAGACACGGTTTACATCCAGCTGGCCAATGGCACGGTTTTCCCCCTGCCTCTGAACAAGTTGGCTGCGGAAGACCAGCAGATTGCCAAGACGCTGCCTCCGGCAGAAAATGCGAACGCCATGATGGCGGTGCCGACCAACGCTTCCGCAGCTCAAGCGGCAGCGAAGATCGACCAGCTGGTGGAGATGGGCCTGCAGAAGGGCAACATCAAGATGGCTGAAGCTCACAAGAAGCAGGCCGTTGACGACATGAAGGCTGGCAAGCAGGCCAAGCCCTTCCAGCCAGTGGGCCCGAACCCGCTGATGACGGACGAGCAGTTCGTGCGCCGCGTGTACCTAGACGTGGCAGGCCGCATCCCGAACTACGATGAGGCGATGGTTTTCCTGAAGGATGGCGCCGCCGACAAGCGTGCCAAACTGATCGACAAGCTTCTGGATAGCGAAGGCTTCTCGAGCAACATGTACAACTACCTCGCCGAGATGCTCCGCATCAAGGACCGTCTGGACGGGGCCGACTTCGTGCGTGGCACGCCCTACATCCAGTGGATGAAGGATGAGATCAAGAAGAACGAAGGCTGGGACCAGATCGTCTACAAGATGATCACCGCTGACGGCAAGGCTTGGGACAACGGTGCTACCGGCTACCTCCTCCGTGACTCCGGCATGCTGCTGGACAACCTGGCCAACACCTTGACGGTGTTCCTGGGCACGGACGTGTCCTGCGCCCAGTGTCATGACCACCCCTTCTCGGACTGGACCCAGCGCCAGTTCTACGAAATGGCCGCCTTCTTCGGTGCCACAAGCACGCAGATGGGCAACAAGGACTTCCCGAACGGCAACCCCACCCGCAAACTGATCGAGGACGCCTCCCAGATCATGGAGAGCAATGGTGTGGACCCTCAGCGATATCGCAACCTGCTCGGCAACGTGCTCGGTGCGAACCGCTACTTGGTGAATGACGTGAGCGAAAACCGCCTCAAGCTTCCCCATGACTACAAGTACAAAGACGGCAACCCTGGTGATGCCGTGGCTCCGAAACTCATCATGTGGAATGAGAAGGACAAGAAGAACCCGGCCTACGATGTGGTGTCCGCTGGTGTCAAGAAGAGCAAGAAGGAAGAAGGCGGCGTGAAGAATGCGGAAAACCTGCGCGACAACTTCGCGAAGTGGATGACGCACCCCTCCAACCCGCGCTTCGCGATGACGATCGCCAACCGCCTCTGGGCTCACACCTTCGGCATGGGCCTCACCCCGACCGTTCGTAACCTCGACCACCCAGAAGAGTCCTACAATCCGGAACTCCTCCAGCACCTCTCCAACGAAATGGTGCGCGTGAAGTTCAACATGAAGGAGTACCTGCGCATCCTCTACAACACCAAGACCTATCAGCGCGAGGCGACGACCGCCGAGCTGGCGATGGGTGAGCCCTACTACTTCCAGGGCCCGGTGCTGCGCCGCATGAGCGCCGAGCAGGCTTGGGATTCCTACATGACCCTGGTGATGGGCAACCCCGACACCGTCAAGAACAACGAGGCTGATCTGTACATGCGCTCCATCGACATGGACCTGACCAACCCGAAACTCACCGCCACTGACGTGCTCCGCAAGGTGAACGCCGTGCAGGAGATCGGCAAGAAGCAGAACGCCATGATGATGGCCGGTGGCGGCCTGGAGATGGCTGGCAAGGACGACGAGATGATGGAAGGCAAAGTGATGAAGTACGGCAACATGAAGTTGATGCGTGCCTCTGAGCTGGAACAGCCCGCCCCTGGCGGTCACTTCCTCCGCGAGTTCGGCCAGTCTGAGCGCATCCTCATCGACGGCGGCTCCAAGGAAGGCAGCGTGCCCCAGGTGCTGATGATGATGAATGGGAAAGCCCAGGAAATGCTCACCAACAAGGATTCCCTCATCTTCCGCAACATGGAGAAGGTAAGCTCCCCCGCCGACAAGGTGGAAGCCATGTTCCTGAGCATCCTCAACCGCCGCCCCACGCTGCGTGAAAAGGACATCGCGAAGAAGCAGCTCGGCTCCAACGGCGACGCAGGTTATGCCAACATGATCTGGGCGCTCGTGAACACTCGCGAGTTCAGCTTCATCCAGTAGTCCCGACCCCTTCAAGATGACGGAGGGGCGGCTGCCCGCCAGGCGCCCCTCCCGAATTTGCTCTGCTCCTCTTTCGTTTTTCTCTCACCTCCCGACTAGCTCCTCAATCCTAAGAAAGGTTTTTTCCCCATGAAGAATGCGTACCTCAAGCTCGATCCGGCTTCCCGCCGTGAGTTCATGCTCCGCACGGCCAAGGCTGCGCTGGGCGTCAGCGTCCTCTCCGGACTGGACAACGAGGCTTTCGGCGCTGCCGAAGCTTCACCCACTGGCAAGGGCGGCAAAGCCAAAGCCGTGATCTACCTCTACATGGGTGGCGGCATGAGCCATATCGACACGTTTGACCCGAAGACGGGTGAGACGAAGGGCTTCAAAGACCCGATCAGCACGAATGCCTCCGGTATTCAGCTGGGTGGTTACATGACCAAGATGGCCAAGCAGGCCGACAAGATCTCCATCGTGCGCTCCATGTCCTCCAAGACGGGTGTGCATGAGGCTGGTACCTACATCATGCACACGGGTTATGATCCCCGTGGCACGATCGTTCACCCGACGCTTGGCTCCTGGGCTCAGCACTTCAAGGGCCGCTCTCACGCCACGCTGCCTTCCAGCGTGACGATCGGTGCAGGCACCGCCAATGCAGGCTTCTTCCCCCCGGCGCTGGCTCCCGTGCCGATCAGCAGCCCGGAATCCGGTCTGCAGAACGCCAAGTCCAGCGTGACGGATGACATGTTCAAAAAGCGTGTGTCCCTCATGAACGAGTTCGACAGCGCTTTCCGCGACAAGTTCCGCAGCCCTGAAGTTCGTGCGTACACCGAGTTCTACGACGAAACGATGAACCTGCTTACGAGCAAGGACCTCGAAGCGTTCGACCTCACCAAGGAAGACGCCGCCACCCGTCAGCTTTACGGAAACGGCTTCGGTCAGGGTTGCCTTCTGGCCCGCCGCCTCGTGCAGAGCGGTGTGCGTTTCGTGGAAGTGCGTTCCGGCGGTTGGGACATGCACAACTACATCGACGAAGCCATGGAGCGCACCGGCAGCGGCATGGACAACGCCTTCGCGGCGCTGCTCACGGACCTTAAGCGCACCGGTTTGCTTGACTCCACGCTCGTGGTGCTGGGCTCCGAGTTCGGCCGTACGCCGAACATCAACGAGAACAGCGGTCGTGACCACTATCCCAAGGTGTACTCCACCGTCTTTGCTGGCGGCGGCGTGAAGGGCGGCTACGTCTATGGTTCCTCCGACAAGGACGGCAAGGAAGTGGCCGACAAGCAGGTGACGGTGCAAGACTTCATCGCCACCATCGGCGCGGCCATGGGCCTGCCGGTGAGCGAGGTGGTGATGTCCCCCTCCGGCCGCCCCTTCACCGTGGGCGACAAGGGCAAGGTCGTCGGCGACATCTTCGCCTGATGCCTGGCATCTCTTTGTCTCTGATTCAGTCAGTTAGTTAGTCAGTCATAGTTAATTGGGGTTCAGTACGACACCCGGTCGCAAGACCGGGTGTCTTTTTGTTTGGAGCGGGGCCGCGATGCTTTGCGGAAGGGCCGAGCAAGGAGGCCAGATTTCCGCGTCCGCCCGGGGTTTCAGGAAAGTTGGGGGATGGCCGCAGGGGGGGCGTGTCGCCCGCCAGTGCCGGGCATTGAAACTTTGATCCGTGAATCTTGAATCCCCATTGCGGACGCTTGAGCTTGATGCCATGGACGTTGTCATGAAGAAAAAAGCACCGGCCAAGCCTGCAAAGCAAAAGCTCGTCTATCAATTCAGGGTGTCGCTGGATGAATCCAAACCGGCAATCTGGAGAAGAATTCAGTTGTCGGAAGCCTCCACGTTTTGGGAGCTTCACGTGGCCATCCAGGATTCCATGGGGTGGATGGACTGCCACTTGCACGAGTTTGAACTGGAACAGGCCAAGGGAGGTCGCTTGCGGATTGGGGTGCCCTCGGAAGAGGTCGAAGACGATGTCCAGCCAGGGTGGAAAGTGAGCGTGGCGGATCATTTGAGCCGCCCTGGAGATACGGTGAGCTACCTGTATGACTTCGGCGACGACTGGAGGCATACGATCCTGCTGGAAGGCATCCTGCTGGAAGAGGCAAAGGTCGAGTACCCCGTGTGCCTCGACGGAAAACGGGCATGTCCGCCAGAAGACTGTGGGGGTGTGTTTGGCTATGAGAATTTGCTGGAAGCTCTGGCGGATGAAGACCACCCTGACCATGAAGAATTGACAGAGTGGATGGCGGAGAACGTGGAGAGCGCCAAAGCTTTCGATCCGGAAGCCTTCAATCCTGCCAAGATCAAGTTCGGCAATCCTGCCAAGCGATTGAAACTGGCGACTGGCGGAAAGTAGAAATTCCCGGTTTTTTTGAGAGCGGTCGTCCGCCCGCTCTCTGCATCACACCCCATGGGACAAAGTTGTTGCCTCGTCCTCATGGGGTCTGGGTTGGAAGGTGGAATGGGACGCTTGTCCAGCTGATGCCCGTCCCTTTGAAAGGCATTCTTGATCCAGCCGGCCGTTTGCTTAGCGCCGTCTGCGACGCATCAGCAGAGCCATCGAGGTGATGGCGAGGAGGATGAGGCGGGAAGGCTCAGGGACGACCACGATGCTGATGATGCCCTGCGTATAGAGTTCGCTGGTGTCCCATTTGAGCATGTCGTTGAGTGTGGGCAGGATGAAGTTGTCGAAGGCGGAGATCGTGTGATCGGGGTAGTTGACCAGGGTCCAGTCAATGAGCTGCCAGGAGTCGCCGAGCTGCCAGGTCGAGGATGTTCCTGTGACGTCTCGAACCTCCAGTGTGCCGCTCAAAATGACCTCGTACACGCTGACCAGTACGAGTCGATCATTGTTGGACGTGGAGTTCAGGCCAGCGGTGCGATCAAAGATGTCGAACTGGATCGTGCCGTTCAACGAAATGAATCCGCTGATGGACTGCCCATCCCCACCAGCTTGGAGCGCCAGGGTAGAAGCGACACCGCCGGAGGTTGCATTGGCATTGTGGGTGGTGCCGATGATGAGTCGTGCCCCGGTCTCAACCGTGATGTTGACAGGAGCGAAATGCGGTTCAGCAGGACTGGGGGCAAGTCCAACGAATCCGGTGCCCCCCAGAGCGGCACCACTTTTGACGAGCACGGATCCGCTGCCTGTTGCGGAGCCAACGGTATTAGTGGCAAGCAGGGTCCCGGTCTCGACGGTGGTATTGCCGATGTAGGTGTTGGCGGCAGCGAGGGTGGTGGTTCCGGAGCCTGTCTTGGTAAGGCCATGGCTGCCTGAGATAGCTGTGTCCACGATGATGTTGCCAGTGCCTCCTATCCCAGTATCGGCGGCGAGCTGTATGCTCGTGACATGTGCTGTCGCGGTGGCGCTGCCACCGTTGAAGGTGACGCCAGGGGCTTCAGTGTAGCCGCTGCCGTGGTCTGTGATGATGAATCCGTTAAGGATGAAATTTCCATCCACGGCGGTGGCGGTGGCTCCGGTGCCGCCGGTGATCGTGACGGTGGGTAGCGAAGTATAGCCGGTGCCCGGATTCACCACGTTAATGCCGGTGACGGTGAAGTTACTGGCGTTTCCGGTGCCAGTAGGGTTCGTGCCTGCAACCAGTACAGTGCCGCCGGTGAAGGAGATGCTGGGGGTGTCTGTAAAGCCGCTGCCGGGATTGGTGATGGTGATGCTGATGACGCGTCCAGCACCATCGAGGTTGGCGACGGCGGTGGCTCCGCCATTGAGAGTGACGGTCGGAGCGACGCTGTAGGTGGTGGTGCCAGCGGTGATGGTGTACGAAGCGGTGGTGACGCCGAGAATGGGCACGACTACGGCTCCTGTGCCACCGCCGTCAGTGACCGTAGCGGCGCGGTTCGTGAGGCTGAATCCCGTGCCGCCACTGGTGAGGGCAAAGCTTTTGTTGCTAAGTCCCAAGCTCGCCGCGGCGGTGGCAGTGGTTCCACCAGCTGAAGGTGGCGTGATTGACACGGTGGTGCTGGCAGACCAGCCAGTGGTGGTGACGTTGGACAGACTGAGTGCGGCCACGCCGCTGCCGATGTGGACGGCGGTGGTACTATTGTTCACCAGCGCGCCGTTGTTGTTGACTCCGGAACCAGAAATCGTGAGTACCTCTTGGATGACGGACTGGCCATTGAGGTCCAGGGTGGCACCCGACTGGATGGTCGTACCTGCGTGGTCGCGGCCCAGTGAGGCGCCGCCACCGCCAAGGGCATGTGCATTGCCCAGCGTGAGCGTCCCACGATTGATGGAGGTCTGCCCGGTATAAGTATTGGCTTGGGTGAGAAGGAGAAGGCCGGTGCCGTCTTTGATCAACGAGAGGTTGTTGTTGGTCCCATTGTCAGAGGTGCCGGTCGCGGAGCCGGTGCCACCCAGAAAGCCGCTGTAGGTCTGGGAATCCTCGTTGTTGATCTGAAGAATGCTGGTCGTGGAGGTGCTGCCGCCTATGACAGCGTTGCGTGTGCCTGTGCCCAGGGTGCTCAGGCCCGCGATGGTCTGGGAGAAGCCGTTGAGTTGGAGGGCGCCCGAATTGGCTCCTGATCCGAGGACGACGCTGGTCCCGGTGGGCAGGCGGTCGTTGCCGGCATCGGTCCTGAGAATTCCGTTTTCGATGCGGGTGATGCCGCTGTAGGTGTTGCTCCGAGAGCTGACCGCGAGGACTCCGTTTCCGGTCTTCACGAGGGACCCTGTACCACTGATGTTCCCAGTGATCCGCAGGGTGGAGAGACTGCCGATGGCGGTGCCATTGTCCACCTGGATGCGGGAGGTGGTCTGAAGCACGATTTCGTTGGAAAGCGTTGAGGTTGGGTCTTTGCCGTAGTTGGTGGTGGACTGGTCGCTCAGGCGGATGGCACCATTGTTTCCAAAACCGTCACCGTTGATGATAATGCGTCCGCCTGCGATGTTGGGGAATGAGTCGGCACCGTCGTCGTCGATATTATAGGTGCCTCCAGCCTGTACGGTGATAGACGATACGCTGTCAAACTGCGGGCTGTTCATTCTCAACGTGCCGTTCTTGATAACGATATCTCCGGTAAACGGGCTCTCAGAGCTGCCAACAGTGAGCATGCCGGGGCCGGTTAATGTCAGGGTGCCGGTGCCTGCGAGGCCGCTGCCTTCCATGGATTGATTGACCGCCAGGTGGAGGGTGCCGCCTGCTGAACCGATAGTGATGACACGGTTGGCGGCGTTGAGTGTCCCAAGCGAGCCTGCGGAGAGAGTGAGCGTGCCTCCGTTTAGGAAGACATCGGCGGTGGCGGCACCCAAGTTGCCAGTGGCTGACACGGAGACGTTGCCGCCGTTGATGTAAGTGGCACCCGTGTAGGTGTTGGTGCCGGTCAGGATTAGAGTGCCGTTGCCGGATTTTGTCAGGCTGGCCACATTGGCCGCCAGGAGTGTGGAGTGAATAGTGAGTGTGCCAGTGGTGCTGTGCTGATGCACAAAGAGCTCGCCCCCCATCGCGGACAGCGTTCCTCGATTGGAGGTGGTGCCGATGCTGGAATTTCCGGCGCTGGATGTCATGAGCAGGCCGCCACTCTCAAGGACGAGAGCTCCGGGGGAAGATGCGTTGAACGTCAAGGCGGACGCGCCAGTGATACGCAAGGTATGGGCGGTTGTTCCGCCGCTTGCAAGGGTGGCGCTGGAACTGATGCTTGCATGCGGGCCGGCACCAAAGTCTGAAGTGTAATAACCTGAACCAAGCCGGGTGATGCTGCCGTTTTCATCTACGAGGGCCCAATCGCTGCCCTGAAAGGTGGCGTAGCCACCAAGAATGCCATATTCGTTGTTCAGGCTGGCGGAAGTGATGTTTGCCCGCCCGCTGCCGCTGCCAACAGTGACGAAATCAATCGTGCTGCCAGCGCTGCGGGAAATTTCGCCGATGTTCAGCGTCGTTTCCTGGTTCAGGCCGGAAGTTACCGTGAGCCGCGCACCGCCACCGGAGAGCCGTGCGGCGCTGCCTAAAACTAGTCCGCCGACGGTCTGGGTAGTGGCAGCATCATTGCTGCCCAGAATGCTGAAGGAGCCACCGCTTAGGGTCAGGGTGGTGGTAGCGCTTATTTTGTCAGAGTTTGTTGTGGTGTAGTCGAGGGCGAGAGTGCCACCGTTGACAGTGGTGGAGCCAGCGAAGGTATTGCTGCCGCTGAGGACTACGGTCCCGGCACCATTCACGGTGAGGGTGTCACCGCTTCCTGTGCCATCCGTGGCACGAACAATGTTGCCAATGATGGCAACGGTGCCACCTGCGGCGGAGGAAACGACAAGCCCCTTCGCAACTCCAGCGTTGGTCCCGAGTATGATGTTTCCACTGTAGGTGACGGTGCCAGTGGTGTTGAGCCCGCCTATGACGGCGTTGCCTGTATTGCCTGATTGGAGGCGGATGTTGCGCCCCATGGTGACGCCTGCACCGTCGATGAGGAAAGCGGCATTGCCGCTGCCAGAGGTTCCCCCTACAAGAACGTCACTGGAAGCGTTTCCCAATGCACTGGCGGTGCCGCTGAGCGCGGTGGCACTGATCACCAAGCGGCCGGTGGAGACGCTGGTGGTGCCGGTGTAGGTGTTGTTGGATCCGGCCACGACGAAGGTGGTGTTGGCTCCTCCGACTGCCAAGGTGCCAACGCCACTCATGACGCCGGAATACTGGTAGTAGCCAGCCAGAGTGGAGGTGATGCCGGAGCCGTTTTTGATGTTGCCTTCTCCAGAAATGGCTCCCATGGTTTCCCCGTTGGTGCCGAAGTCAAACGTGGCACCTGCCAGTACATTGAGTACGGCGGAACCGGAGAAAAGGTCCCCGCCGCTGGAGCCGTTGAAGCGCACGGTGCCGGTGCCACCAATGTTTATGGTGACATTGTTCAGGGCGCCGACGTTGCCAAGGTTCAGGAAAGTGGTGGAACTGTTGTTGATCAGGTTGAGGACGACCCCAGTACCGGTGCCAGTGGACGCGTAGGTGATGTTGTCTGCCAAGGTGAGAGTGCCGGCACCGTTGTTGACATAAGTCACCTTCGTGCCGTTGGTATAGGTCTGAGCTCCCGAAAAGAGCAGCGTGCCGGTACTGTTGCGTGTTACAAGTCCGTTGGTTCGCCAGATGACGGGAGCGGAAATGGTGGCATTGCCTCCACCCGAGACGTTGATGGAAGGGAGGGCCGGAGTGGTGTCTGCGACGAATTCCAGAGCGTCTGTAATGGGAGATGCGTTGAGAGTGACAGTGCCGGAGGAGTTTAAGAAGTTGAGCTGATTCAGAGCGAAGCTACCCAGATCATTCGTGGTTGTGAAGTTGGAGGATCCCAGGAATGTCAACGTAGTGGATGAACTGCTCGTGGGGCTGATGCCGCTGCCCCAGCGATAGCCCTGGCTCCATGTGCCGGTGGTATTGCTCCATGTGATGCTTTCGGCCTTGGCACTGCAAGGTTGCAGCAGCTGCAGAACCAAAGCAATCAAGCAGACCCAAGTCAGCGCATGTGACATTGTAGTCACACACGAAGTGGCAGGCGTGAATGAAAGGCTGAGTGTGAAACGACGATCTGATGGGGTGGTGCCTCTGAATTGCGGCCGGCAGGTAGGGGGAACAAGCATTGCCCTTCCGCAAATAGGGAGCGCTCGGGCGCACGCATCCGACGAAAATGTCACCGCCCTGTTAAGGAATGGAGGAAAACAAAATGTGTGAAAACTCGAGGAAGCAAGTGAGGTCGAGCTTGTAGCGCTATTTTGGTGCGTGAATGTGGTTAAAGAGGCGAGCTTGAAGCTGCTTGTGAAATTGTGTCTTGAAATGACGTTATTGTGATCCGGCGTCTCTCCGAGGTGCGATGGTCTCTGAAACCGATCTGGTGCCAGTAGCGGTGTCGGTCTTCCGAGAAGGTGTCGTTATTCACTGATTTCTCATGCTCATTTCACAGCGTGTTCATGCTCGTGTGACTTCATTGTCACATGAGCAGCTGCCATGAACATTCATCGACTATGAACTCAGTTCGAGAGGTCACGCGCCGGTTGATGGCTGCAATGGGATTGATGGCGTCGATGACGGCGGTTGCCGGTCATTCAGTGCTGCTTGTGGGCGCTGATGCGGTGATGCGGGGCCTTGGATACAAGGGAAGCTCGCAAACGGGGTGCGAAGAAAAGCGCTACTCGCCGGATTTGGCCATGGGGGGAGGAGACAGTGTCATGAAGCGGCTCTTCGGCTTTCTTGCCGCCGCAGTTGCCATTGCTACGGTTGGCGTATTGATCGTGGGGGGCACGTTGAGCATGGCATTCCTCAGTGGCAGGACACTTGTTTTCAGCAATAGAAGGGGGGAAGATCGCTGATGTGATCTTGAAGCCCTGGCAAAAAGAGGCTGCTATCCAATGGTCTGGAGATAACAAAAAAGGCATCTCCGGTGATCCGGAGATGCCTTGATCAATGAAAACGGCTGAGCTCGGAGTGCCGTTAGAACGGAAACTCGAATCCGTTGACGAAGAAGCTACCCGTGATGCCGAAGTTCAGCTGGATATCGCTGGTGAACGGGTTGGTCACGATGTTGTCCTGAGTGCCGAATACCGAGAAGGTGGCGGCCGCATCCTTGAAGAAGTCGAACCCGTAGTCCACATCACCAAAGATCAGGTTGTTGTCGAGTTGGGTGACCGCAACCGTGGCCGCGCCTTCTGTGGAGATCTGAAGGAAGGTCGAGTCAATGTAGGCGTCTTCTGCTACGGTGTTGTTGTACACCTTGATGTTTGCAGTGGCACCGTCCCCGACAAAGACGTCGATGGCGGAGTCACCGATGTAGTCGGTAAACTGGTTGCCAGCGACAGTGAGATCCAGAATGCCGTTTGAACTTTCGCTGCTCACATGGGCGTCGATGACGTCGTCTGAGAAGTCGCCACTGAAGAGGTTGTTCTCGAACTTGGCGATCAGTTTTCCGGCAGAGGTCCCGTAGACGTTGAGAGCGATGGCATCTTCGTCGAATTCAGCCTCTACAATGTTTTGGGCAAAATGGATGCTGAGCGTGGAGTCGTCATACTGCTCGACATACATCAACTGATCGATCTCATTCGAGAAGAGGTTGTTTTGGATGTCCGCAGTGAGCGTGGATTGGTCGTAGGAGTAGAGATCGAATTGAGTTTCCCAGACCTCGCCGAGGAACTGGTTGTTCTTCACGGTGAGGTTGAACTTGGTATCGTCCGATATTTCAGCTCCGAACATGTATTCCACATCACTTGAGGAGGTGAAGACGTTGTTCGCGAAGGTGGAATTCAGCGTGACGTCGCCCTCTGTCCAGGAGATGAAGGGGATGTAGAAGTTGCCGGTGATCTCGTTGTTTGTGAAGTTGGTCGTAACCAGGCCGGATCCGTAGGCACCTGTGGTAAAGATGGCGTAGCCCTCTCCCGCGAACAGGTTGTTTCGTACGTCGAGGGTGACGTTCAGCGTGTCGGAGAGCGAGTCGGCATCTGCAATGAGGCCGATGGAGTTGAACACGTCGCGGAATTCGTTGTTCTCCACTGCGAAGTGATGCGGCTGGTCGTCTTGCACGTAGAAGGTGACGGCACCTGCTCCCTCCTCAAGATCGAATTCTCCCATGTCGGAGAAGAGGTTGTGACGGATGAGGGCGTTGGAAGTGTTGATGCCGAAAACGGCCACACCGAATTCTTCGATGCCGCTGCGGAAGTCATAGCCTTCCACGATGAGGGTCGGGCCAAAGAAGGAGAGGATGCCGCCGTACAGCACGGGGCGGTCTGTATTGCCGCCGAAGGTGCGGCCGTCGACCCCGACGATGGGCAGGTAGCTGCTGGTGAAGCGGGTCATTCCGGCGGTTATGGCATTGTCGTTATAGTCAATGCCTGTACCACCCTGGGTGTACACGCTCCAGAGGCGGGAGGTGCCAAAGCTGTTTTGAGCAGCGAGGCCAGTACCTTCCGTTACGGTATCGAAGGGCTTCTCAGCCGTGCCGTCGGCGCCGTTTGTGGAGGTGTCGCCAGCCTGGATGCCGTTGCCCACGGGGCTTCCGTTGTTCACGAAGACGATATCATCAGCCAGGACGAGCTTGCCCGGGGTCTGGGAGACCACCTTGGTGACCTTCTGCACACTGGTGAAGGTTTTCGTGTCCACATCCACGGTGTTGGCCACCTTGATGGCGGCATTCTGACGATGTACCGGCTCAGCCAGACGCTCGGCCAGATGGCGGCGGCGGGGCTTGAAGGAGTCGCCAATGCGGCCCCAGAAGCCTTTGCCATCGCCCAGATCCCCAGCTCGAAGGGAAGCTGAAGTTGGACACCTGCGGTCCAGTCGCTGCCGGTGAGGCGGTCGTCCTCGTACCAAGTACCCGTGAGGATCACGGCGGGCACGGGGCGGACTTCCACGCCGGCCTTCCAGCCTTCCACATTGCCGGTGCCGCCGGTCTGCGGGCCGAAGGGCTGGTTGTCAAAGCTGTAGTAGCCGCCGATGAGGCGGAGGTCGAAGTATTTGTCGAGCCCGGGTACCAGTACGGCTACCTCGGTGTCCCAGCCCTCCATGCCTTCTTCGTAGCGGCTGAAGAGACGCTCGATGGTGGTGGTGGTCGTCGTCGTCGTGCGCTGCGTCCGGTAGGAGACATCCTGAGACACGGTGTTGCCGGTCGCGTAGGGGTCGCTCAGAGCACTGACGGAGGTGGTATCGCGACTGGAGGAATTGCGCAGGATCTCACGGGTGCGGGTCTGCTCGGCCAGCTGCTTGTCGGAGAGGGGGATGTAGTAGTTGCCGCGAACTTCGACGTAGCGGGTGCCAGCCTCGACGCCCACGCCGAGCTGCCAGAACTGGTTGTTGGCCTCAGTGTCGAGCATGTCGATGAAGACATTGGCCCCGACGAAGAAGCCTTCTTCCAGGAAGCCGGCCTGGGGCGCATCTTTGCGGTTGAGTGCAGAGACGGGCTGGGAGCCAAAGAGGTGCCGCCAGCCGAGACCAAGAGAGGCGGCGATCTCGCCACCCTCACCCCAGGAGGTGTAGGGTTCAAGGTAGATGACGTCGCCGGAGAGGGTGGCGTCCGCACCCAGAGTGCTGAAGACGGGGGCGACGATGGAGAAATTGCCCTCAGTGTACACGTCGCTGGTCTTCACGCCGCCGGTGACCGTGCCCAGGTACATGGGGTGATTCTCCTGGACGGGGACCAGGTTCGGGTTCTTGACGGGATTCTTTTCCAGAGGACCGGCGAGCGCCAACAAGGGAGCAGCGGAAACCAGCGAGCCCAGGAGTTTCGCCCATGGGGCGAGCTTGGAGTTCTTTCGACGTGGGTGGGAGGGAGCCATCGGTGAGGGGAGTTGAGGTATGAACAAGCAATATCTGCCTGAAGCTGTGCTTCAGTGGTTCGCGCAGATTGCGGGAACTAAATGTCTCAGCACCAAGCACCCATCTTGAGTGGGCACAGAGGCAAACGCTTGCACTGGCGTTATTCTGCATAAAACCAGCGAATGCATCAAAAATGTGCCCCAGCCATCAAATTAATTAGTGAGGCTGTTCGAGAAACTAGATGCTTGAATCAAAAGTGAGTAGCATGGGGGAGAATGAACTGCCTGAAGGAGAGTTCTAGGAAGCAGAGACAGGGGGCAGGCCACGTCTCAAACCTTGGATAGTTGATGATCGAAAATATCTTGGCGACGCCTATCAAAGGGTACGGGGCGGAGGCTGCCTTCATGCCATTGCCAAAGCTTGCGATGATCTCTTTGCAGGGTAGTTTCTCGAATGAACTCCACCTCTACAGGCGAAGCGCCCCTTATCATTGCTAGACGGATGTCGCTGATGGATGTTTGTCCGTGGGCAATGTGGACGATGCTGGGGCTGACGGTGGTTTTGTTGGCGATGCTACTATGGCGGTTGACCAAGGATCGGACGACGGCTCCCGGGGCGTTTTATTTCGGTTTTTGCGCTCTGCTCTTCCTGCTGCCTTGTGCGGGTGTGTTGTATGAGTTGGGAGCCTATATTGCTCGCTTTCGTTGGACCGAGGAAGGGGTGGTGGATCCAGATGTCGCCCGCCACTGGGAGGTGTTCCTCTCCACAGCTTATTACTTTGTCGCCTTCGCGGCGGTAGCTGCGTCCTTGTTTGTCGTGCTGGGCTTGGTCGTGACTGGGGTGCACCGGCTGGTAAGGAAAGCCAAGACTGCTGAAGCGACATGAGTGCGGGCTGTCTGCGTATCCGGGTGTTAAGTGATCTGCACCGCGAGTTTGGTCCGACGGAGATCCCGCCGATGGGGGAGGGCGAGGATCTGGTGGTGCTGGCGGGCGATGTTGCCACCAAGCAGAATGCCCTGCCATGGATTCGTGAGTTCTGCGGAAGCACTCCTGCGGCGTATGTGTGCGGGAATCACGAGTTTTACGGCGACAAGTACCCGCGTGTGATTGAGCGGCTGCAAGAGGCGACGCGGGGGACGAATGTGCACGTGCTGGAGGACGGCTTCTTTGAAATGGACGGGTGGTTCATCTATGGCTGCACCCTCTGGACGGACCTGGCATTGATGGGGCCCTGGCAGGAGGGCGCGGCCCTGGCGGCGGAACAGATGAACGACTACAAACGGGTGCGAAACTCTCAAAAGGGGTATAGGAAATTGGCGCCAACGGACACCCGGGCGGCGCATCTGGCCAGTGTGGCAAAGTTGGGGGCGTTTTTTGAAACGCATGATCCGCGACGGACGGTGGTCGTGACGCATCATGCCCCTTCGATCCTTTCACTGCCGGAGCGACGCCGTGCGGAGTTGATCAGTTGCGCCTATGCTTCGCACCTGGACGACTTGATCCAGCGCCACCAACCTGCGCTGTGGGTTCACGGACACGTCCATCACAGCAACGACTACTTGATCGGAAGGACACGGGTTGTGGCGAATCCACAGGGCTACCCGGAGAAGGTCAATCCCGGATTTCAGCCCTGGATAATGGTGAACCTCGAACCCGGGACGGAAAGCGGACGGTCCTGTTAAGCGCGTGCCCGCAGCTGAGCTGGGGGCCCTTGCCTCAACTGACAGCGATGCTGCAGAGCTTGGGCCCGAGGTCGGGCAGGCGTTGGGAAGCTGTGTTCCAGGAGGGCAGGGTGCTGGGCGAGGGAGGGGTGGGAGGGCACTCGCTGGTGACCTCTTCGATCATCTTCGCGAAGACGGTGATGGCTCCCATCTCCTCGGCGGAGGTCTCCTCAAGCCCGTTAAACATCGCCTCATGGGCATAGCGGGTGAGGAGCATGCGGGCGATGGCGAGGTAGGTATCGGCCAGGCGCTCGAGCTTGCGGGGCTCTGCGGAAAAGCCGAGGTCGGCCCACAGGTGGTCCAGGAGGGCCCGGGTGACCTCGCGGGCCATGCGCATGAGGCCGCTGGTGGCATCTGGGATGCCCGTGACGGGATCATAGCCCAAGTGCTGGTGCTTGTGCTCGAAGTTGCTGCCCAGGTCCACCTGGCAGAAGCGCTGGGCGGGCGCGTGGCGGAAGACATCGCAGAGCATGCCGATCTCAAGGCCCCAATCGGCAGCCAGGGGGATCTTGCGGAGAAACTCGGAGTCTGCGGCGAACTCACCGGAGAGCGGGTACCGGCACATGGCGAGGAAGCGCAGCAAGGGCGTGGATCCGAAGATTTCCCGGAGAGCCTGGATGAGGGGGAAGACGAGGAGCCGGGTGACCCGGCCATACATGCGCTCCCGCACTCGGCCGTAGTAGCTCTTGGCAAAAACGTAGCCCATGCCGGGGTGAACGACGGGCAGGCACAGGCGCCAGAGCATCTCCCGGTCGTAGTTCAGGATGTCACTGTCGTGGCAGGCAATGACCCCGCGGTGGCCAGTGGCGTGGAGGGCGGCGACGCCCATCCAGACATTGCCCCCTTGCCCGGACCACTGCGGCGGGTGCCGAGGGTGTCCACCTCACGGTGCAGGCTGGTGAGTTCCGGACCATCATTCCAGAGAACAGTGTGACGGAGGTTCGGGAGGCTCTTGGCGTAGAAGGCGCGGGCGCGGTCATACCCACGACGGTTCATGCCGTTCATGGTGAAAATGACCTGACTGATGTAGGGCACCCCGGTGAGCTGCTTCAGCATGCGAGGCAGCGCGGGACGCTGTAGCTCGGCGTAGAGGGCGGGAATAACCAGCGCGACAGGTTTCTCCACCGAGAGCTCCTTCAACAGGGCCTCACGCTCTTCCAAAGCCGTCTCGGCAAGGTGATGCAGCGTGGGGAGCAGGATGGGCTGGTGGAAGTCGGGCACGGGGAGCGCAGTGAAAAGTAAAAAGTGGTAAGTGAAAAGTAGGGGAAGTTTCCAGTAGTCAGTTCAAAAGGTGGAAGCAAAGGATCGTCGATCGTCTTCTGGCGCAGCCAGCTCCACCACTTTTCACTTTTGACTTTCTACTTTTCACTAGGAGGAAGGCTGTGCCCCTCGCTGCTGAACGCTGATCCCTCGCCGTCTGCGTCTGTTTCCCCCTCGTTCGTATCCTCGATCTCACGACGCCATTTGCGGGAAACCCACGGGCGTACCAGACCGTAGAGGAGGTAGGAGACAAAGAGGACGGTGGGCATCCACTGCCAGGCCTTCACGGTGAAAGCCAGCACGATGATGCTGATGAGCACCCAGTGGAAAGAGCGGCGGGTGCGCCAGTTGATGGACTTGAAGCTGGGGTACTCCAGGCTGCTGACCATGAGGTAGGAGAGCAGAACCATGAGGGCGGGCAGGGTGTACTTCCACCGTCCGATCTCGCGGTCCATACCGTCCAGCCACATCAAGGTCATGGTGAGGGAGACGATGACGCCAGCCGCTGCGGGAATAGGGCACCCTCGGAAGGAGGTGGAGGACTTCTTCCCGGTCTCTGTCTCGATTGCCGCCAGGCAGTTGAACCGGGCAAGGCGCATGGCTCCGCAGACGAGGTAAATGCAAGCGATGAGCCAGCCAAGGCCGCCGACTGTCTTTTCAAACTCGGCCAGCACGATATCATGCACAAGCAGGGCGGGGGCCATGCCAAACGAGACGATATCCGCCAGCGAGTCGAATTCACGGCCGAAGTCAGAGCTCTGACCGCTCATCCGGGCCAGGCGGCCATCAAGAAGATCAAACAAACACGCGACGAGGATGAAACCGATGGCCCACATGTAACGCTGATGGCCCGTGTCTGGCTGGAAGCGGCCGACGATGTGGAGGATCGCCATGAATCCACACAGCAGGTTCCCAGCCGTCATGAGGTTCGGCAGGACGTAGATGCGGGGCTCGCGGTCGCGGTCGTCGGTGGGGGACGTGGACATGGTGGCCGTGACTGTAGCGCGTTTTTTGGACAGGATTGACAAGATTTTTAAGAGATTAACAAGATCAGGACGGGATTGGAGGGGGGAGGCGGAAAAAGTGCCTGTTCAGGAGCTGTCTTAAACTAGCGAAGCGTCTCAAATTCCCTTGCTCGTTGCCTCTTTGGCATGACGGGCGTAAGGTCAGTCTATAATGAGCACCGCGACTGTCGCCGATCCTGTTTCCTCTGATGTTGTAGCCGACCTGCCGCCGCTGAGCGGGGCGACCAAAATGGGCTCGTTGCTGGAATCCTACCCGGGGGCTCAGCGGGCGCTGTTTGCCAAATATCACATCGGCGGGTGCCGGAGTTGCGGTTTCCAGCCTGGGGAGACCCTGGCAGAGGTGTGCGCCCGGAACGAGAACATCCCGGTCGAGGAAGCGATTGCCTTCATCCAAGAGAGCTACCAGAGCGATGCGAGCCTGCAAATTTCCCCCGAGGCGCTGGTGAAACTTCTGGAGACGAACCCGAATACGAAGGTGCTAGACGTGCGCTCTCGCGAGGAGCACGAGGCTGTGGCCATCCCTGGATCCCATCTGGTGTCACAAGAGTTGATTCAGGTGATTTTCGACCAGTGGAACAAGACTGACCCCGTGGTGATCTATGATCATCAGGGCAATAGTGCCATGGACGCGGCCGCGTACTTCCTGGGCCATGGATTTGTGGAGACGAAGTGTCTGAAGGGCGGGATTGATGCCTACAGCCTGGAAGTGGATCCTAGCATTCCGCGTTACCGTTTGGAGATCGAGGACTGAGCCTGTTGCGCAGGAGGCTCCAGATTGCCAGACGCCAGAGATCAGACTGAGCCGATCGGCAGCCAAGCAAGCTCTGGGTTTTTCCTGCGGTTGGAACTGCCAGTTATTACAAATCTTCCATGATGCTGCTGCCGGTCAGGTCTGATGTCTGGTAGTCTGCCTCTGGTGTCTTTTTTACTATGAACGAAGAAGTTTTGCAGGATGCCCTGGCGAACCCCCAGAATGTGGGGGAGATCCCGGATGCGGATGCGGTGGGTACGGTGGGGAGCCCGGACTGCGGGGACATGGTGCGCATGTGGATCAAGTACAAGGAGCAGGACGGGAAAAAGGTCATCGACAAGGCGACCTTTCAGAGCTTTGGCTGCCAGACCGCGATCGCCGTGGCGAGCCTGGCGACGCAGCTCATCAAGGGCAAAACACGGGAGGAGGCACTGGATCTGAGTGCCGAGGAGCTCTCGAAACCGCTGGGACCGTTGCCGCCGATGAAGATTCATTGCGGGCAGATGGTGGAAGGGGCTCTGAAGGCGGCCCTGGAGGCTGAATCTGCGGAGAAAGCCAGTGCGCCAGCGCCGATAACTTCCGCTCCCGTGGAGCAGGCTCCGACGCTTCATGATGCCCTGGCGGCAGCTGGGAAGAAGCAGGGGGCAAAGATCAAGATCGTGAAGATCTAGCTGGGGCGCTTTCCGCTACGGCCGCCCGGTTCCGGGCCACGTACCCCCAATACGGTGCCGAAGTGCGCGGTCAGGCGGCTCCAGCAAGCCCGCGGCCTAAGCTGTGCGACCACTTTTCACCTTTTACTTTTTACTTTTCACTGGTTCGCAGCTTCTTAGGGATTCTCGCAGCCTGACATCACCCCCTTTCCCTTTCCCACACTGCCATGCACACTGACATAGACCTGAATCGAGAAGTTGAAGCCATCCAGATCCCGAGCGGGGATGCCATCCGCCTGCCAGCTGGGACCCGGGTGATCATCACGCAGTCCCTGGGGGGTACCTACACGGTGGCGACGGATCACGGATTGGCCCGCATTTCCTCCAAGGATGCAGATGCTCTGGGCATCAATCCTGAGGAAGACAAAAAACAGGAGACGCAGAGCTCCTCGAACATCCCTGGTGATGCGAGCGATCTGGAGATGCAGGTGTGGCAGCAGCTCCGCGGGGTCTATGACCCGGAAATCCCGGTGAACATCGTGGATCTGGGGCTGGTGTACGACTGCTCCGTGAGCAACGAAGATGACGGCAAGACCAAGGCGCTCGTGAAGATGACCCTCACGGCTCCCGGCTGCGGCATGGGCCCCACCATCGCAGCCGACGCCCAAGCCCGCATCATGACCATTGAGAACATGGACGATGCCGCCGTGGAACTCGTCTGGGATCCGCCATGGAACCAGAGCATGATCTCCGAAGAGGGGAAGATGAAGCTGGGGATGATCTGAGGCGCAGAGCGCCAGATCAGTAAAAAGTAGCTAGTAAAAAGTGAAAAGTGGGGAGCTTGAGTCGCAGGCTCCCCTTTTTCATTTTTTGGTGTCAGCGACGGGACGGTTGAACCCCGGATGGTCGCGATCTCCCCAGCCTTCGAGCACCTTCACAGGATGATCTCGACTTTTTACTTTTCACTTTTTACTTTTCACTCATCGTTCTGTCCCGCTCAACACTCTCTCCAGTCACCTCATGTCATCCCCGACCATTGGTACCCCCTTCACCTCTTCCGCAACTCGTGTTCTCATGCTTGGCTCTGGGGAGCTGGGCAAGGAGGTGGTGATCGAGCTGCAGCGGTTCGGGTGTGAGGTGATTGCGGTGGATTCCTATGAGAATGCCCCTGCCATGCAGGTGGCGGACCGGGCGCATGTGGTCTCCATGTTGGATGCAGAGGCGCTGCGGGCGGTGTTGGTGGCGGAGAAGCCGAATTTGATCGTGCCTGAGGTCGAGGCGATCGCTACCGACGTCCTCGTGGAACTGGAGGCAGAGGGCTACAAGGTGGTGCCCACGGCACGGGCGGCGAAGCTGACGATGAATCGTGAAGGCATCCGCCGTCTGGCGACGGAGGAGCTGGGGCTGCGGTCTTCACCCTACAAGTTCGCTGCCACAGAAGATGAGTTCCGCGCGGCGGTGGCGGAGATCGGCATGCCCTGCGTGGTGAAGCCCATTATGAGCAGCTCCGGCAAGGGGCAGAGCGTGGTTCGCAGCGAGGCCGATCTGGCCTATTCCTGGAAGTATGCCCAGGAGGGCGGCAGGGCTGGCAAGGGCAAGGTCATCGTGGAAGGCTTTGTGGACTTTGACTATGAAATCACCATGCTGACGGTGCGCCATGCCGGTGGCACGTCCTTCTGCGAGCCGATCGGGCACCTGCAGATAGATGGCGACTATCGCGAGAGCTGGCAGCCGCAGCCCATGACCGGGGCCGCGTTGGCGGAGTCCAAGCGCATCGCCGAGGCCATTACGACCGCCCTGGGCGGGTGGGGCATCTTTGGCGTGGAGCTCTTTGTGAAGGATGACGTGGTGTGGTTCAGCGAGGTTTCCCCGCGGCCGCATGACACTGGCCTGGTCACGATTATTTCTCAGGACCTGAGTGAGTTTGCCCTGCATGCTCGCGCCATCTTGGGGCTGCCCATCCCGAACATCACCCAACACGGCCCAAGCGCCTCCGCGGTGATCCTCGTGGAAGGGCATTCCAAAGACGTGCAGTTTGGCAATCTCACTGCAGCGCTGAGCGAACCCGACACGGCTCTGCGCCTCTTCGGCAAACCAGAAGTGAAGGGCAAACGCCGCATGGGCGTGCTGGCCGCCCGGGCGGCGAGCATCGAGGCGGCGCGCGAGAAGGCTCGCAATGCGGCTGCGGCCGTGGATGTGCGGCTCTAAGTGGGGGGGGCACTGCGCGTTGCGATTGTAGACTCCGCAATGGGTGTTGAGAGGCTTCGCTGGTTGAGTTGGCGCGTGCGACGACAGAAAGTAACTTCAAACATCGTGTTGATGGGGCGGTGCAAACAGCTATGTCGCAGCAATATCCAGACACAATCACGGTACAAAAGTCACTGACGGTGACGGTCCGACCTGCGTCGGCCTCCCTGGAATTGGAGGTTCGAGGTGAGTCCTATTACTCTGGAAGAGAGGCCTTTGCCAAGGCAAAGGAATTACGGTTGTTGGTTGAGGAACTGAAGTCTGCCGGGGTGCCGGAGGACAAGGTGACGCTGCAATCAGTGAGCCTCTCCTCAAAGAGCGGGAAACTGCTGAGCTCGTCTGAGGTGTCGTATCTGCTCAAGATCGTTGACGTGACGATGGACAAGCTCAGTGTGGTGATCTCGGTAGTTGCCCGGCAGAAGAATGTGATGCTGGACTGCGTGCAGTGGGACTATTCTGGCCTGGAGGCACTTAAGGACCGGCTCTATGGAGAGGCGGCTGTGCAAGCCAAGGCGCAAGCGGTTGACGTCGCCGCGAAACTGAACGTGGCGCTCTTGGGAGTCTATGAAATGACGGCGACGTGGCAAGAGCCCGCGGGCAGCAGTCATACGCAAGGCATCTCAGGGATGAGGCTGAGCAAGACGACGCGCGTTCGAGAGCCGGAGGATCTGGGGTTGTCACTCAATCATGAGGAATCGCTGTCCCTCACATTGAAATGCAAATTCCGACTCGGGAGTTTCCGAGACTGAATGGAAGAGCCTGGATAAAGGCGGCAAGAGTGGAGGCCATGCGTTAAGTGCGGTGGGTGTTGGGATTCATTGTAACTGCCTTGAGTGCCGGATCATCGAAAGTGGAGTGATTCAGAGTTCAGATTTTTCACCTTTTGAATCTCATGATTGCTCTCAGTGAATACTCTCCTCAGTTGCCTGATAGCGCGAGCTTGAGGGACCTGTAGCGGGCCACGGAAGCTCCCATTCACATGCTGTGGGCAGGGTTGGTAGGTTGAGGGTTCCTGGACTGCCTTCCCTGGGCTACCTGTTAGAGTCGGTCGGTTTTAGGAAATGACCTCGGCAGGTGAGAGTGGCGTCGAGCCGCCAGCACTCCAAGACGCTTCGCGCCGGAGAGTGCGATGAGTGGATCGAACTTCCGGATAGAGTGGAGGTTCAGATTTCTAACAACCAAGAGCCGTGCTACTTCGCCACCTTGCAATAGGCCCGCACCTTGGCACGGCAGAGCAACGCGAATTGCACGATGGTCCACACCACTGCGACGAGGAACCCGACAAACAGCGAGACGGTCATCGCCACCTCCATGATTTTTTGTGCCGTCGCATCGCTTCCGGTGTTTTTCATCGCTTCGGCCATGGCTGGGCCAGACAGGTGGGTGTGGCTGATCCAACCGTTCACTCCGGCCACCACTACTCCAACCAGGGCCATGGCCAGCGTAAGTTTGCGCGCCCACTCGCGTCCGCGGATGAGGCCGATGGCGGCTGCCAGGTTCGCGGGAACGAGGAGGAACGAGAAGCCCAGGAGACCTTTGTAGTAGGTGGCGTAGGCGACGTCATTCTGCATGATGGTGACCACGGGATTCGCGGCGTACATTTCCGGCTTCACCAGCATCATGACGCTGGTGATCAGCCCGTAGATGCCAAAGGCGGCGAACGCGAGATTGAGAATGCCGAGAACGAGGAGTGTCTTTGGCTTCTCGATGGGAAGGGTGGGAGGTTGCATGGGGAACGTGAGTAATGGGGTTGCGGGGTTGTGGGGTGAAAGCGGCTGCTGCCTGGTTGTTCTAAAGGCAGGCCTGGCGAACGCGGGGACGGGTGAGGAGGATGATCTGCAGGAGACTGTAAATGAGCGATAGAGCAAAGAGCGTGATCAGCACGACCTTGAAAATGGTGCCCAAGGTGCCGAAGACCGCGTTGAGGAACTCCAGCTTTCCCTGGATGGAAGGATCTGTGGAGGTCACGGGCGCGGGGGTGTCTGGGGCTCCAGGCAGGGGCAGAATGCCGGTGATCACGGCCATGCCGCCGATGCAGATGAGCGACTGCAAACCCGCGAGAATGACGGTGGTCTGCCGTGCCCATTCCCGCAACCGGATGAGCCCGATGGAGGCGACGATCTGTAGCGCGACGACGAGACTGCCGATGCCCAAGAGCCATGTTGTGGCGGCTGATCCAGAGGACCCGGACAGAGGATTTTGACCCGAACTGATGAGGGGAAAGAGACTGGAGCCAATGCCGGAGACCGCGAAGCACAGATTCATGATCCCGAATGCCAGGGGCGCTTTTGGGGAACGGGGGGCGGCAGCCAGCGGCGTGGCTGTCGCCTGGACGGTGTGGAGAATGGGCAGTTGCGGAGGCGACTTTGGCTGGGGGAGCGGAGGGGGCGCGTCTGGGGACATCGGGCGTTTTTTTAAGGGGGGAACCTTTTTGGGGAAGGCGGGGGACTTAGGAATGATGGGTGTGAAATGGAGAAAAGCAACGGGGGCGTGAAGGCAGAGGGGAGTGGGTGAGGGTCCAATAGCCCCGGAAAGGCGCACGATGGAGGAGCTGTATTATTTCTCTTGTTCGATCAAGGAAGGGGATTAGCTTGGAAAGCATGAAAGTGCTCCTCCCACGTGTGTTGATGAGTTTTTTCCTGGCCGCTGCAAACTTAATCCCGGTCTGGGCGGAGGGGCCGCCGACGGTATCCCGCGAGTCGAACGCGGAGGGGGTGAGGGAGGTGCAGATAGGCGGAGCACGCTGGAAGCTGGAGTACCGGGGTGTGAACGCGGACGGAAGCCTGGTCGATGTGACGGGCGTCAGGCTAAGTGGAGGCGAACCAGCAGGCGACATGTCCTTTCATGCAGGCCGGGTGTCGGTGCTGGGGGATCGGATTGAGATAGGAAATAACTTCAAGCTGCAAATGGGCTCGGCGCTGATCCAGAACACTGAAGACCAGGCGGGCGAGGTGCTGATCTACGACCGGCAGTTCAAGGTCAAAGGTCGCACCAAGACTCGGGTGGGGGCCGGTGGCGGGCGTGAATAATGGATGGAGCGCCAGTCAAGGTGCAAACTTCAAACTTCAAACTTCAAACTCCAGCCGCCCGAAGAACTAAGAACCTTTCCCGCCCCACATCTTCTTCTCCCACGCCTTCTGTTTGCCTTTGGCTTCACGAAGGAAGGGGGCGAGTGGGGCGAGATTCATGATGAGGTGGTTGAGCCAGCTCAGCGGCCACTTGAGGGGGCGCTCGAAGTCAATGAAGAGGACGACGCGATACCCGTTGGTGTCGTTCCAGACTTCGTGGTTCCAAGTGTCGTCAAAGATGAGGCACTTGCCTTCCTCCCAGGTATGGATCTGATTGGCGATGCGGATGCGGCACTGCTCGCGAGGCTCGGGCACGAGCAGGCCGACGTGTAGGCGCAGGACTCCGGCCCAGGCACCGCGGTGGGAGGGGATGTGTTTGCCCGGGGAAAGGATGCTGAAGAAGGCGGTGGTGAGCCCGGGAATCTTGTCCAGTAGCTTCATCGTCTCCGGGCAGCGGGCGGAGTTCTCCCCGCAGTCCATGCCCACCGCCTTGAGGAAAAAGGTCTTCCAGTTGTCGTCTGCCTGGATGTCGCCTACTTCCTTCATGATGTCCTGGAAGCTGGGCATGGCGTCACGGTACTTCATGACCTGATCGAGCTCGGTACGGACGCTTTGCCAGTCCGCCTCCACGTCGTCCACCCAGGGGAAGTGCTTGTTGCTGTACACCGGGGGATCTCCCAAGGGCGAGAATCGGGCAATAACGTCCTCTAACCAGTCCTGTAGGGCCTCCAGCTTCTGGCCCAACGGAGTCGCCGCGGGCTTGATGCGGTGGGTGCGGTCGTACGCCTGCAAGGGGAGGCTGCCGAGCGCGTGCTGCTTTTTGTGATCGGCGACTGCGGTATCAGCGGTGCTGGCTACGGTTGGCAGAGAGGCGGGAGCAGGAGCGGACATGGGAAGATGCAGACTGGGGAATTAGGAATTCGGAATGAAGAATTGCAAATGAGAATGGATGAACGGTCGGAGGGAGGGAGTAAGCAGCTTTGCAAACCGATAATACGGTGGATGAACCTTGGAGGGATGGATCCCAAATTGAGCCGGGCCTTGCGGAATCCTCCCATCGGCTGCTTGTCCCCTTCTTTTGGTTTGACAATTCCAGCCCGGAGGGCAGAATCCCTCCCACGCAGGTCCCCAAAAAGGGCCTGAAGTGAATGCGGGCGTAGTTCAATGGTAGAACACGAGCTTCCCAAGCTTGATACGTGAGTTCGATTCTCATCGCCCGCTCCACAAAACTCTGTGGGCAAAGAATCAGATTGGGAACGGAATGCCCCTCAGTCCCATGCATTCAGCCGCCGCCTTGCGGTGATGTTCATGCGGTGAACAAAGTTGGCGACTTCTCGCCGGTTCGTGCCGTTTCCTGTGCAGGTGGGCATGGGGCCAGTTTTGAAGACGGCTTCTGTCAGTCGTTCCAAGAGATCGAGACTGACGGTGGCGTGGAGTTTCGGGGGATCGGAGTCGCCCGCGGAATTTTCAGCGGGGGTGGCGCAGAGGCTATCCCACATCACGGCACTTTCCCACTCATGTGCCAGTGGGGTGTTGCGCAGGATTTCGCGAATGAAGAGGGCGATCGGTCGGTTGATCGCGTAGGTGACGGATTGCATTGAATGACTGAGCAAGGGAGTCGGATCGGTCAGGCGCGTGCCAACATGGATTGGCGGCCACGACGGGAGCCACGGAAATGATCGAACAAGAGCGAGGCGCGAATGTTCGATACGCTTAGTCGACGGCTTCCCAACAGACGAGGGAACTGGCGGGGATGACGAGCGGCTCCTGGCCATCCGTCTCAAAGCGCAGTTTCTCATGGAGCACCTTCACGCGGTGGGCGAGAACCACGCGGAGCGTCCCATCTGTGAGTGTCAGTTCGTAACGAGTGAGTTCTGGAGTGGAGTCAGGTTGAATCCCATCACTGGACATAGACCGTCGGACGCCGGAGGTTCAGCGGTGTATGTAAGATACCCTGTGCGCTGGGCCTCCTAGGCCGGGCGCAATAGTAATGCAGGGACCGAGCAAGGGAAGGGGATTTTTGGTATGGTTTCTAGAACCAAGGGGGGAGGGTGGCGACGATCTCCCAAGACTGCAGTCCCAGTGAATCACCGGTCCGACCAGCCCCACCAGTACCAAGCAGGCGACTGCGGGTCACGACGCATCTGAGCACCGGGGTGCAGAATGAGAGAGTGGCTGAGGTGGTAGTCCCGGGGGGAAGTGCCGGGCAGATAGGTGACGGGAACGGTGAGATACCAAGGGCTGGCAAAGGCTGGGATGTTGGGAAGCTCAGCCGGGTAGGGATAAGTGCCGTGGTGGGTGATTTCCTCGAGCTCAGCGGCAAGGCGATCGCCATGGACACGGGCCAAGTGTTCCTGTAACCGGCCTAGGCCGAGTGTCGCGGCGATGGCAAATGCGAGTGTGAGAACGCTCGGGGCGGCTACTTGCAAGGTGGGCGAGAGCCTGTGCCAGAGTGTGGACGGCCAAGTGGACGGGATGGCGAGATCCGCGGAAGCCGGCGGCGGTGGCAGAAAGTCGCGGGCAGCAAAAATAGTGGCGACCAAGACGACGATGGCGGCCCAGATGGCCACGGGGATGTTGACAAACGGGTGGCGGTGAAACAACAGGGCGGCACCCACCGCAATGGCAAAAAGGGCAGCCCAGGCCTTATAACGGGACATCCGCTCTGGAGAGTTGGCGGGCGCCAAGGATGGCTGCAACTTGGAGGCTTTGCGGCAAAGGATGTGGCAGCTGAAAATGAGGAGGAGGGAGACCGTGGCAGTGGTAAGGTGCGAATGCGTCCAAAGGAGGTGGCTGCGCAAGTCATCATAGATGGTGTAGCCCTGTAGGAACATTGAGAACTCGATCATGACGATGCCTGAAATGGCGAAGCCAAGCGCATAGTAGCACCAACGTCTGGCGAAGTGTATGAACTCAATGGCGCGAGCTGAAAGGGCTGTAGGCTGAAGGAGCGCTGAGAGCAGACAGGCAGCGGGAAAGACCAGGATAAGTGCCGCAATCCCGAGAGCCACTTGATCAGGGATGCCCGTGGGCACACCGCCGGCAAAGAAGGGTTGCATGGCAATTGGGGCGCTGGGTTAGGCGGCTTTCCGCCTGAGGGAATCGGGATGGTGGAGATAAAACAAGAAGAACAACCCGGCGACGGTGATGGGGTAGTACCAGCCCAGATAGCTATTCAAGAGGATGAAAAGAAAGCTCAGAGAATCCAGATAGGACCAGATGGAGAGAACAAGCGCCGCGGTGAGGAAGAGGGTGATGAGGACAAGCGGGCGGGATGGGCGATTCTGAGACCGGTGGGCGAGGAAACAAGCCAGGCCGGCAGCGAGGACGTTGGTGCCGGAGAAGATGCGCAGGTCGAGCAGCAGTGCCTGGAGGGTGTTTTGGTAGTGGCTGTGGATGTGTTCCTTGATGGCAGCAATCTTGTCGGAGAGGGGAAGGGTTTTCTTTTTGATCGCCGCAAGGGCCCGGTCAGCCGTGGACCTAAGCGTCGGAGTGGAATCTTCTGGTGTTGGTACGGGTGGGGTTGCGGTGACGTTGAGGATGTAGTCCTTGGGGTTGGTACGGAAGCTGGCGATCTCGGTTTCGATCATGACAACCTGAGTCGGGGTGAGGAGCTTTTGGGCCAGGTCCGTCTGGAGGGCTTTCTCGGTCGCGTCAATGGCGGGCGTGACGAGTTGCTCAGTCCTTAAGGAGACGTAGTCTTGCGCATACGCCTCGATGCGCTGTTGCCCGATGAAAGTGTATGCGAAACAACTGGCAAACAGAACGGCGAGAGCCAAATGCAGGGTCTTCAGAACAGGCATGTGGCGAGGGGTTGGAGCTAGGGCTGGGCCTTCGGCTGAACCGGCGGGGCTACGGTGCCGGCAGGAGCGGCGGGACGGTTGCGTTGTTCCTTGAACTTGGCGGCGTCAGCCGGAGGCATGGCCATCACGACGGCTTTGTTTTTGAGCGCAATGCGTTCGGGCTCGGTGAGTTTCTGACCGAGCTTCTGTGCGGCGGCGGCTTCGAGCGCGGAGAGTTCCGGAACGAAGACCAGTTCGTACCCCCGCGGGTTGGGGAGCTTGCTAAGATCTTGATAAGCCCCCACTTGGGCGAGGCGAAGCGTGCCGTCGTGGGGCTCGTCGAGCTTCGGGGACGAGAATCTGGCCTTGGGGGCCTGGGAGACCGTGGTGACAAACGCTCCGACTGTGAGCCGGGCGGGTAGGGGCGGAGTCCCCGGCGGAGGTTTGATGGGACCGAGGGCTTCGTCAGGGATGGTGATGTCCAGCGCTTCCTCAGTGGCCATCACGATCTCGACAACATCAAGATCATCAGCGCCGAGGGCGGCGAAGGTTGACTCGGGTTTGATGCTCTCAGGGCGAAGGCCGAGTTGCCGGGCAACGATGGCTTGCACCGCAGAGAAGGGGGCGGTCGATGCAGGCTCGGACTGGGCAGGTGTTGCCGAATGTGTCGGAGGAGGGGGCCTTTGATCGCAAGAAGCCAGACTGGCGGCGAGGATGACCAAGGGCAGAGCGATGGGGGAACTTCGTGACATTTGAACTGGGGCAAATTTTTGGACCATTAAGGATCCATCCTTTTTGCATCAGTTTACCTTGAGCGGGACGGCGTTTGAAACACAAAAAGTGGGACGCGTTTTTGCCATGCCGCGCTGGGGGGGGCAGCCTTCCGGCGAACGCTTCGCGGTCGGATTGATGCCATTTTGATGCATCAAGCATATCCAGGTAGAGAGAGTCGTCCAGAATACAGCGTTCTGATGCCTGCTGTCCCGCCTAGTTGAAATCAGCGCTGCCTCCGATTCCGGCGCAGAATCAATCCCAGGGCTGCCACCAAAAGCAGCAGCCCACGCGTTGGCTCGGGAGTCACCACGAGGATGCCGTATTGGTTGAAGAGGTCAAAGTTCCATTCCCAGTTTGCATCGGCCAGCGTTGGCAGGAGCCACATCTGTTCAGCCGTCAGCACGCCGGCGTTTAGGACGCCAAAATCCAGCAGGTGGAAGGCGTCGCCCCAGGTGGGCAAGTAGCCGTTGAGTGGGTTGAATTGCAGGCTCTGTGCGACAGACAGGTTCAAGGCGCCAGTGATCTCCAGATGGTCGTGATTGCCCACTTGTTCCAGCTGCGCGGCAAACTGCGTGGGGATGGCCTCCACGGCTGTGCCGCCCACGTTGAAGGTGGCACCGGCCACGTCAAACACCAGTTTGGCCCCGGCATTCACATACACCGTGCCCGCCACTTCCAGGGCTCCCACAGGGGAAGCTGCGCCTCCGCCCGCGGAGAGTTCAGCACCTGGGGCGCCGCCATACAGAAAGACGTCCCCTGTGATCCTGCCTGTGCCACCTGCCCGGGCCCCCGCGTACACATCCACGTTGCCGTAGAAGTTCGATGTATTAACCAGCAGTGTCCCTCGCAGGACTTCAGCCACCCCGATGGAACCGGTGCCGGTGGTGGTGGAGGCCACGTGTGAGGTGCCATCCAGGATCACCGTGCCTGTGGGGGCTGCTTCGTAGTACTTGATGGTGCCTCCGCTGGTGGTGGGATTGACCAGTTGATTCACATCCATGCCCTGCTCGCCCGCGATCGCGATGCTACCTTGAAATGTTACGCTGCCTCCGCTTTCTGAAACCAAGTTAACGGAGCGGTAATCGCTCTCCAGGATCCGGATGTCTCCGGTGAAGGTGGCGTCATACGCATTGCCGTTGTGATTGATCTGGCCCACGCTCAACTTGTCAGTGTAGTCGGACACGGTGTTCATCACTGACACATCGCCATTGAAGGTGAAGTCACCCCGCAGGAGGAAGCCTGACTGGTGCGTGCCTGCCAGCAGCGTCTCACTCCAGGAGATTTCTGAGACATTTTCCCAGGCCACTCCGCTGGAGTTGGCTGCGGCGAGCACGATCTCAGATCCGTAGCGTGCGGTCACTTTCCCACCAAAGGACATGTCTGCCCCTTCAAAGATCATCTGCTGGTTGGTCTGAGCAATCAGCCAGAGTGATACGACGGTAGGAACTGCAGAGCCTCCTGTCAGATTGCCAGTGAACCGCAACTGCCGCTGCGCGGTGCCGCCGTGCAGGAGCAGGGCCCGTGCTCCGCTGAGAGCGGACAGGGCGATGTTGTAGCTGATGGTGGTGCCTCCGTTGGCGGCGCTGATCGTGCTGGCCGTCAGGTCCCATGTCACCGCTCCCGTGTCGGCAAAGTACAGAGTCTTGTTTCCGACGCCGAGGCTGTCTGCATAGGCTTGGGCTACGTAACCCGCTATGATGTAGACATCGCCTGTGAACGTGTTGTGCCGGTTGAAAAGGATGCGGCCGCCGCTGGAAGTGGTGTTGCTGGTAACGGTCAGGTCTCCGTCTCCGCTGATCAAGCCATCCAGCGTCACCCGGCGGAACGTGCTGGTGGAACCCCCTCCGACGCGGGTGAGCGTGAGGTTGTCCTCCAGCACCAGGTCTGCCCCCAGGGTCAAACTGCGGTGATCTGTCACCGTGCCAGTGCCCAGCATGTTCAGCGTGAGAACCGGGTTCGTTCCGCCTGCAGTTGCTTGAAACACCAGTTTGGACCCCGCCGTTCCCGCAGCCGCCAGTTGTTTATCTGTGACCCCGTAGTCCGCGCCCGAAACAATGAGGCTGTTGATGTAGTAGGTGCCATCCAGCGTCAGTATGTCTCCGTTGCGGTCGAAGCCTCCCATGCTGATGCCTGACGGGTTGCCGGACGTCGTGCTCGGTGGGCCGCCTGACCAGTTTCCCGCCGTGGCCCATGAGTCATTGACCGTGCCCTGCCAGACGGACTGGTCGTGCGTGAAACCCACCGCCACGGAAAAACTGAGGGTGTTGAGAAGCAGTTGCGCAATCGACAGGTTTGAAACCTTGCGCTGAAGAAAAGCTATGAGCCGGCGGGAGTGGGTTCTAGGCATCATGTTATTTTTCCGGGTTGATGATGCTGTTGTCTGTAAGCTGGATGCGTGCCCCGGGCCAGTGATGGGCGCCGTGACTGGGGGCCAAATTGTGGACTTTTGTCAGATCATTTTCATACCATTAAGTGCGTTTATAGGATGTGCGGGACAGGGCAGGGATGCTCCGACGCCCGCCGCAGGGGGATCGTGCGCAACAGGAGATGGTTATTAGTTGACGGAAAAACAGGGCCTTGTGGGATAAAAACAGGTTTCTGGTGGCTCCTGAGCACCGTTTGCGTGTGGTGGGCGGGATGGAGCTGTGTGTTATGGGTGGGAACCTGTTTTGGCCCATGATTTGGCCGGATGGTGGCTGAAAATGAGCTGAAAATGCTGTGTGGAATGCATGGCATCTGGGTGCCTGACGTCACATTTGCATCATTCTGGGTCCAGATTGGATAGGTAAATATTATTCATTTCGGCACGCGTCCAGCTATGATGGAACGCGGTTTCAAACTTCACCCTCATATGAAACTGAAGATCCACGAATCCCGCTGTGCTGCGCCAGGCCTTGAGCCGGTAGCCGCCCCGTCGCCACCCTTCATCATGAAGGTCACTGAGTCCGCCACCCCTGTTGCGTCTGGTGCGGGGTTCCGCCCCTTTGCTGGACTGCGGAGAAACCGTGCTGCCGGTTCCACTCTGGTGGAGATGGTCGTCACCGTGGGGCTCGTGGTCTCTGTGATGCTGCCTCTCGTAGGCATGCTGACCATGGGCATGGAGACGAGCCTCAAGGCCGGCGTCAACACCATCGGCTCCCGCATTACCAACCACCTTTTGGGTGAGATGCAGCAGGCCCGGTGGAAGGATCTGGACAACTGGGGGAGAGACACCCTCTACTTCAACGATCAAGGCCATCTCGTGAAGGATGGGGAGAACAGCACGGAAGTTGCCTTTGTGGCCAAGGTGCACATCGCGCCGCCTGGACTCACTCTCACCACCGGCAATGCTCCTGTGAGCAATGGGATGCAGCGCAAGGTGACCACACTCATCTCACCCGCCGGTGTCCGCCACGGGGAGCGCCTGCTAACGGAGGCGCTCACTGCGCTGGAGCAGGGGAAACCTACTCCAGCCTCCGTGAGGGTGGGGCACGGGCTCATCATCAATACCGGCAAGGACGCCTGACCTCCACCCCACATGATGCCCCCGAATCTCACCTCCCGGGGCCCGCAGCCCCCTCTCTGTCCCCATATGCACCGCCTGCCCGCACGGGGATTCAGCCTGGTGGAGCTTCTCACCAGTCTGGCCATCTTCTCCATCGTCCTCGTTGCCATGGGCGAGATGGTGGGCGCCGTGCTCAATCAGTTGCGCATTGGGGAAGCCCGTTTTGGTCAGTTTCAGGAGTCACAGGCCGCCTTTGACAGCATCACCCGGCGGCTTTCCACCTGTGAGCTGAATCCCTACTATGATTTCCAGTACCCAGGCTCTCCGCCGGACACGAGTGCCGTGCCCACCCGATATGATCTGGAGTCTGACCTGCATTTCGTGAGTGGCCCCGCGGCGAGCGGTCCCAATGCTCTGCTGCCCACGGGTCCTCATCCAGGACATGCCATCTTTTTCCACGGGACCTTTGGTCTTACGGACAATCCCGCCTGGAGCGAGTTGGGAACGCTGTTGAACAGCTGGGGATATTATGTGGAGTTTGGCGATGACGATGGGCAGAGAGCGGCCTTTCTGAATGCTGGCTCCACATCGCCGCGCCGCCATCGCTTCCGGCTCAAGGAACTGCAGGTGCCTGCTGAAGCCTTGCGGACCTATGCCGCCGGACTGAACGTCCAGACCAATGCTGCGGGACTTTACTCCTGGTTCCGTATGGCAGCTGCCGCCGGACAATCCCACACCCTGGCAGAGAATGTGGTGGCGCTCGTCATCAGTCCGCTGAGCCCGGTGCCGGAGACTGGCACTACGGAAAAAGAGACGGACGTGGCGCCAGATTACTTTTATGACACGCGAGCCTATCAACATGCCGCCACGAGCAGCGCCTTGATGCAACGAACCCGCCATCAGCTTCCGCCCCTGTTGCGCGTGACTCTTGTTGCCCTTGATGAGCCCTCCGCTCAAAAGCTGGCTGAGGCCAGCGGCAGTGACATGCCCGAGCTCCTTTCGACTGGAGCCTTTCATGATGCGACGAAATTCGATGCCGATCTTCAGCAGTTCGAAAGCGCCCTCACGGAGCGGAACCTTCGTTTCCGCACCTTCTCCACGACCATCCGGCTGCGCAATGCGCGGTGGAATGACCTCCCGTGAGCTTCGTGGTTTTCCCAATCCTCTTCTCCAAAAAATCATGAACTCCGATCTGACCGCCAGGGCTGGCTTGAGGCTTGACAGGAGGCGGTGTTCTGCGCGCCGGTCGGCCGCATTCACCCTCATCGAGCTGCTGCTCGTGGTCACCATCATGGCGCTCATGCTCTCCCTCACTGCAGGTGTCTCTCAGGGGGTGGTGAACTCCATGAACTTCCGTCAGGCCATCCAGAACGTGAAGACCCAACTGGATACGGCCAGACAGACCGCGATGACGAAGAATCGCCCCGTCATGGTTCGCCTCACTGAGGAGCGGGATGATCTGGGGGTGCTCTCCTGGCGAGGCATCCAGATCGGGATGGTGGAGGCTGTCACAGACCCTTCCGCCAGCGGCTACCAGCGTCCTGTGCCCGGCAGCTATGAGCCTGAATTCAAAGCCGTCTCGCCGCCTGAGCGCCTGCCTTCTGGCTTTGTGTTTCATCCTTCAGATGCCTACTCCACCCTGCTGGGGGATCATTCCGCAGTGGCCAGCGGCACGGTGACGGGGCCAGATGGAGGATCAAGGAAATATCAAGAGTTTGTCTTTCTGCCGGACGGGCGTTGTGCCCTGCCCGCCAGCCAGTCGTGGACGTTGACCCTGGTGCGTGAAAGGGATGTGAGCGATTCGGCAAATGATTTGCCGGCCGACTTTGCCACGATCCAGATCGACACCCGCACGGCGCGTGCCCGCATTTACCGTCGCTAGGGACGGCCTGTCATTTCCTACAGACCAACCACTCGAACCCCGCCATTGCAAAAACCCCCCTCACACCTGCTGCCGATGACCCCCCGTCCATCAGGAATGACCCTCCTTCCGGTCCTCTTCATCATCGCCCTCATTACCATTGTAGTGGTGATGTTCTTTGGTCTCTCGACAGTGCAGTATCAATCCTCCACCCAGCAGGCCGCCGCGCAGGACGTGGGGAGCCTGCGGGACATGGCGGTGAACCTGGCCATCGGCCAGCTCCGCCAGGGGACCACAGAGAGCAATGCGGTCTGGATCTCGCAGCCTGGCGCCGTGCGTACTTATGCCTCCAATTCCGGGGCTCCCTCACGCATCTACAAGCTCTACAGCGCAGGGGAGATGGTGACCTCCGCATCAGGGCTCACGGCGGCCGCGCTCAATCTGGAGACAGACGTCCCTCCCTCCTGGCAGAGTCTGCCGGAAGTCTACGCCGACCTCAATGAGCCAGCGATACGAGATACCGGTGAGCTGGCGTTTCCTGTGCTCGACCCACGCGCCATGGAGAGCAATGGTGCCGTGCCGCCACCCGGAGCAACCACCCCGGAGGGGTTTCGTTACACCGCGAGCCTGGCTGTGGGCGGATCCGCCGTGGATGGGGTGCATCTGCCCGGCACATTCCCGGAGGATCAGCGGGTTCCCATGCCGGTGCGGTGGATCTATCAGCTGGCCAATGGCACTTATGGGGTGCTGGATCCGGCAACGAAAGAGTTTGTTCCCTTCCTGGATCAGGGAAGCGGCACCACACCCAGTGTGGACAATCCCATTATTGGCCGCATTGCCTTCTGGACGGATGACGAGACGAGCAAGGTGAATGTCAACACCGCCAGTGAGGGCATCCACTGGGACACGCCTCGTGCCGCCACTCCGGAGGACGTGGCCTATGCTTCACAGACGCCGGTTCGCAACGAGGTACAGCGTTTTGGCGGGCACCCCGCATCCACCAGCCTGAGCAGCGTATTCTTTCCCCATGAGCGCCTGGTCCCCGGTGTGGGGCAGGGGAGTGCGCGGCTGCAGCAGATCTATGACATGGCGCCGCGGGTGAACTACCGCAGTGGTACGGGAGTGGGTGCATCTGCCACCGGCATTCTTGGGGGGAGCGCCAGTCCGGTTGCGTTTGACAAGGACCGCCTCTACGCGAGCATTGACGAGTTTATTCTACAGGCTCCTGGAGCCAGTCCACCCGCCCAGAGGACCATGCAGCCGCTCCTGGCTGCAGATCCCTCCAGACTCGCCCGTTTGCGTTTTTTCCTCACTGCTGAGAGTCGTGCGCCGGAGACCACTGCTGCGGGCACACCACGAATCTCCCTGTGGCCCACCAGCTGGGATCCTGACACGAGCTCGAGCCGGTACACTTCGTTTGACCGTCTCGGCATGTTCGCCGCCACCCTCGGCGGCAAGCCTTACTACTACCGGCGCTACCTCAATCCCAACAGTGCGCTCACAGAGTACGGATCTTCCAACAGCACAGGGGCCAACTTGGAGAATCTGCGTGGCAACGCTGATTTGTCACGCTATCTCATTGCCCTCAGCACCCTGACCAAGCAGGGCTACACCGGCTCGCTCAAGGACAAGTATGGTCAGGCCAACATGGCCGCCGGCCTGATCTCGATGCTGGAGTACGTCCGCCAGACCAACATACACGACACCACGCTCTCCACCACTGGCACAAAGGTGCAGCCATATGATCAGGGGGTTTGGGGGTCAACGTCCTTTCCTGGAACCGAGACGCACGGGCAAATCATCAATGTGGCCTACACTGCTTTGCCTGCGCCCGTGGTGGATCATCTCAACGAAGATTCCCAGATTCGGGCCAATGCGCTGAACCGCATCTACACACTTTCCGAGTTTGGTCTCGTGCTGAGTCTCGCGGCAGAGAACCCCAGCTCGGGGCCCAAGTACAATGAAACACTCTGCACGCAGCTGAAGGTGCCTGCGGGATACAAGGCCATCCAGATTGGCACGGCATTTGAGGGCTTCTGCCCCAGCCAGGGATATTCCATGATCGCCCCGTCCGCAGGGATTCGCGTGGTGGGACTGGACACCCTGCGCATGGTGACCAGCCAGTCTGGGACTGCTGGCCGTGCCGCCGGTGGAGACGTCACGGGCCCGCAGCCTACCTACACGCAAACGGCCTTCAACACTTGGGGGAGATGGAATCACAGCGTGCCTCACCTTTGCTACCTCACCGGCATGGCCATGCCGGGTGCTGCGGCCAAGGTGTCGAAGGGGGTCGACTGGTGGATCGGCTGGGGCGGGTCCGGCGGACGTAGCCTGTATGTGGATGCCCCCACCAAGGCGGGCATCGGCACCACCGGCGCCTATGTCACGAACATCACCTCCATTGGCGAGGCGAATTTTTACTTGCCGCAGTTTGGCGAGACTGTTTCGAACCAGACGCAGGCCAGTTTTTACAGCCGGGGTTATTTTCTCGTACCCAGCGCGGACACCCACGTCACTCTGAAGTCCGCCACAGCTCTCCAGCTCTACAGCGGCTATGTGAACTACGGTCCCAGTCATGCGTTGATCCGGCACTACATCACCATCCCCACGGGCATGGTGGTGCCTGTGCCCAAGGCACCGGTGGCATTGCTGCCCACCTGGCGGGAGCGCATCGCCGCCGCCAGTGCCAATCGTGCGCGTGCGCCGGAAGTCATTGACCGTGGCGATGTCGTCCGGACCTGGACGGTTCGCCACGGCGACTATCGGCTGGTTTCCATGCGGGAGAATGAGAAAAGTCACAACGAGACCCACAAGCTCTTCCTGCCTCATCCGGAGTGGAATCCGGGCGAGGCTGGTGGTGAAGCGCAGAACAAGCTGCAGATCCATTCCTTCACCAAAGCTGGCGGCGAGTGGGAGCGTCAGCAGCAAGGGGATCCGCGAAGCACAAATTCAGCAGTGGCCCAGCCGGTGGATGCTCGGCCGGCCCGTGGTCTGGCCGCTGGCGTCACGTATGCGGAAAAGACCCAGCCCGACTTCACCCGGCTGCCTTCGTCGCCTTTGTACTTTGCCGGGAGGCCTGCGAGCTACCCCTACAGCCTGGATCCCAGTGACACACGGGATTGGGACAACGGCACCGGTATCGCGCCTGATGGAGCCTACTGGAACAAGCCAGATGACGTGGCCAAGATCGCCGATGGCACGATCCCGCCCTATTTTTCCTCCCGGCCTTGGGATGGAGTGCGTCCGGAGGAGCTCAATCAAACCAGTGCGCCCAACCAGCTTATTCCCTCCGCCGTCATGTTTGGCTCCATCTCCTCAGGGGTGGTCACTGGTTTGCCTTGGACCACTTACCTCTTCCGGCCGAACCTCTCTCCCACTGGGCACGTGGGGGAGAAAGGCCAGTCTGTGGCGGGCAGCGATCCGAACGCGCCGCCGGATCACACAATCTTGGACTGGTTTTGGATGCCGGTGTTGCAGCCCTATGCCATCAGCGAGCCCTTCTCCACCGCGGGGAAGATCAACATGAACTACCGGATCGTGCCCTTCACGAACATCCGTCGTGCCACCGGCCTTCATGCAGTGCTGAAGAGCGAACGGCTGCTGGCCATCCCCAATGATGCCGGGGCCACCTACAAGGATTATGCCAGCGCTTCCGCCAACACTGGCTGGCGGCACTATCTGGATGTGGACAAGACGCTCCTCCAGTGGGACCTCAAGTTCAACAGCGGCGGCTTCTTCAAAAATGCCAGCGAGATCTGTGAGCAATTCCTCGTACCCGAAGGGCAGGGCATCTCAGCCACCAGCACCAATGCCTTGCGGGTGGAGATGACGCAGTACTGGGACAATCACCGCCTCACCGGTGACAACACGCTGGAAAGACCCTATGCCAATCTCTATCCACGCCTTACCACCCGGTCAAACACCTTCCGCGTGCACTATCTGGTTCAAAGCCTGAGGAAAGCCCGAACGAGTGATCCGCTCACCTTTGATCCTGCCAAAGATGTTGTGACGGGGGCAGCTCAAGGGGACGCGCTGGTGGAGCGCGCCATTGATCCCAGTGATCCTGCGCTCTCCACCAGCCAGTATGACTACATGGCCAAGCTCAATGCAGGAACCTTCACCACGGATCTTGATTCGGGCGCGCTCAAGTCCCTGGATAGACTCTATACCTGGCGCGTCCGGCAATTCCGGAACTTCGCGAAGTGAGGCTCGGCCCGCTTCGCGGGAGACAGAAGACTTTAAGACTCAAGACTCAAGACCTGATGTGACGCCTTTTTTGGTTGTGGTGGATCGTGTGTCTCTTTTGGAGGGGAGTCCAGATCGCCGCTCCTTGGATCCTTAGGCGTGATCACAGTGAACCGGCGACTGGGTGCAGCAGACTCTTAACCTGACTCTCCAATCGCGGGCTCATAGCCAAATTCTACTCCAGCGGCGGCAACTTCGCGCTGTAGTGCACAGCCCGGTGACGGTTGTCGTCGTAGGCAAAGTGCAACCACTGCTTGTCCTTGCTCACGAAGCCGTCCGGGTAGTTGATGTTGCCCTTTGGTCCATCGCTGGATTCAGGCACCAGCACGCGCTGGTAGGGCCAGGTCTTCAATCCGTCAAAGCTGATCCACAGGGCCAGCGGGGTGCGGCGCTTGGGATTGGGATTGTGCACCATCGCGACGGTGTCGCCGCCCAGGGGATAGAGCGTGGCCTTGCTGCCGGGATTGGGGACGTCCGTTTTTTCGGCGAACTCCGGCCAGGTCCGGCCCCCGTCTTTGGATTCGGCGTAGTAGAGGACTCCGCCCAGTTTGTCGCCACGGATGATCATGGCGATGCGTCCGTCGCTCAGTTCTGCCAGATTGTTCTCCGCCCAGCCAAAGTATTTGTCATCTGTGGTCAGGCGGATGTTGCCATGCTCGGTCCAGGTCTTGCCGCCATCGCTGCTCATGATCACACCGTTGCGGGGATTCGTGAAGGCGCGGTCAAGCGGGGCTTTGTCCTGCTCTGCCTCCGGCCCGACGTAGTGCTGGAAGGGGAGGAGGATGCGGCCGTCCTTGGTGATGATGTGATTGCGGATGAAAGTGCGCTCTTTCAGGCGGCCGGGCACCTCCTGAGGCTTGCTCCAGGTCTTGAAGGAGTCGTCGCTGGTCAAGAACCACGAACGCCAGTCATTCGCCCAGTGCTTGGAGTGGGTGGAGAAATAGAGGGTGGCCCGTCCATCGCGAATCATTAGCTCTGTCGGACCTTGACCGATGGTCTTTCCTTCGCGGGGAAAGCCCACGTCAAACGACTCCAGCGGCGTCCAAGTTTTACCTTGATCCTTGCTGCGGGTCACGCCGGTGTAGTTGAGCGGGGAGGGCTCGGTGTCGCCGCCGGCCAGGATGAAGAGAATCCAGGACCCGTCCGGCAGTTCCCGCAACGTGGTGTCACAGACCATGGAGTTCGGTTTGATCCCGTCATAGGGGATGGAGGAGCGGTCCTGCTTGGCGTCCTCAGCAGCCTGGACGGTCCAGTCCTTGGCCTGCAGGGGGCTCAGATGGGAAAGAGGAAACAAAGCAGCGGTCAGGGCCAGCCGCGCCAGGCTGTGGAGTGGGTGAGAGTGCGGTTGAGGATTCATGTGAGGCTGATACGGAGCGTGAGAACGTTTTGCGCAGCTGTTGGCGGGGTAAGTGGTGTTATGGTAACATTTTGGCTGCCGGTCCAGAATCAGAGGGGCCGGCATGGTGCTTCTATGTAATATTTTCACCTTCCGGGACTGGGGTTGTTTCGCTACGGTGGTGTGTTTGTAAAAAAATACCCCCTGATACATGAAGCGCCGCTCTCTCATTGCATTGGCCAGCACCTCGCTTGCACCTCTTTTGGGGACGCAGTCAGCCGCTGCTGAGGATAGACCCAAGAGTGGAGGAAACGACGGAGACACATCGCCGGTCCGTCTCTCCAGCATGGACTGGCTCAAGCGCGCTTTTGAACCTGGTGACTTCGTGGTGGCCTACTATCTGCGCGATCCGGAGGACGCAGACAGGCGCCCCAAAGTTCCAGGCGCGGATCCGTTCGACGGTGGGGATGCCGGGGCATGGGCAAATGAGCATGGTGCCAGCTCACCAGCACCCACTACGGCCCCGACTGTAGAGCCGACCCGGAACTTGGGTTATCGTATTCTGAACCATTCCGGTCCGGGACCGGTGATGGTTGATGTCGCCGCGCTGATCAGCCGCAAGGTGAAAGAGGCGCGAGTGCCTGGGCCGGAGATCGCTCCATTGGTGGCCGCGCTACTGGACAGCCAAGAGCTGCTCACCCTTAAAGACTGTTACTCGCCGCGGCATCTCGTCCTTTTCTACGATTCCCTGGGCAGCGTAAAGGCTGGCTTGGAGATCTGCTTTTCCTGCGAGAGTTTTCGAGTCGTGCCAGTTTTCCAAGAAGGCGTTTCGCAAACGGGTGATCTCCTTACGGTCGCCCGCCTCTTTGACAAACTCGGTCTTCCGTTGGGACATGAAGGGCTTACCTTGAAAGCTTATGAGGAATTCATCCTCGGTGAGCGTGCTGAAGCGAAGTCGTCTGCAACGCCCGAGGCAGAGGAGAATAGAGGGGGCGCGCGATGAATTTCAACGAACCGCGCAGCGCCACCGGCTTTGGCAACGTCTGGTCTCCGCTGGTTTCATTGGCTGGTGCGGCTGCGGTCTTGATCGTGGCAAGCATTCCCATCGTGCCCAAACCACTGTCCCAGCTAAGCGGTCGCAATGCCTGCGTAGCGGTCTTTGGCCCCGGATCTCAGTCCACGGGGCGCTTTGTGACGGCTTCTCACGAAGATTTGGCCGATATATTCCTCCAGGAGTTGCTGGCTCCAGGAAACTTCGTGATGGCCTATTCGATGCATGATCCAGTCGAGGAAAAGGGTTCCCGGTCGGACTATTCGATCCGGAACTCCAATGATGAACTCAACGTCCGTGATCTGGTGAGCCGTGTGGCACATCAGGTGCGACTTCGGAATGCTGTAGCCACCAGTGTCATGAAGTCGCTGTTGGTCAGTCGGCTGGAGTTGGATCCCGCAGCGTGCTTTTCTCCCCGGCAGCTAGTGGTGTTCTATGATCCTTATGGTTCGCCGGTAGGGGTCGTGGAGCTGTGCTTCACTTGCCGGAGGTACACCCTCGCCCGGCCCGGGGTGCGCACGCTATTCTTTGGGAGAGGGGACCTGCTGGCTGTGGCTACCACCCTCAAGGAGGCCGGATTGGCCATTGGGCAGGAAGTGCCTGATTTGGCGACTTACGCTGCGGGACTCCAGCGGAGCAGGGACAACTGGCTGAAATGGACGGATGAGGCCGCAGCTGAAGACGAGGCCAGCCATCAGCACTGGCGTTGACCCGTGCCCAAGCAGCCGCCCGTGTACGTATTAGACCGTCCATCCGGACGCTTGACCGCAGAAGATATAGTGAACTTTCTGGTTGAAGGTGGATGGCATTTTATCGTCCAATCTCGCGTGCCCGGTACATCCTTATCCTGAGGCCCTTTCTCTAAAACACCCATCTTGAACCTCTTGAGCAACTCTATGAAAAGAACCCAATATTCCTTGCTGGCCGCTCTCACAGTTGGCCTCGCTTCCTGCAGCAGCGGTCCCAACGCCCAGACCGGTACGGTGCTCGGCGCTCTCGGTGGCGCCGCGGCGGGCGGCATCATCGGTCACCAGAGCGGTCGCGGCCTGGAAGGTGCCGCTATCGGTGCAGGCCTCGGCGGCCTCGGCGGCAACATGATCGGCGGTGCGCAGGATCAGCGCAACTATGAGCGTCGCGAGTACTACCGCCGCGGCGGTGGCTACGGTGGATATGGTGGCGGCTACGGCGGGTACTGAGTTGCCCTCCAGGCTTTGCCGTGTCGACCTTGTGAGGTCGGAGTGCAGATGCCCTTTTGGTGGCCGTCCTCCCGAGGACGGCCACGTTTTGTTTATCATTCCGGTCTAGCCCTCCATCCAGCCTGCCACTTGATGGGCAGAGGGGCGTAGGGTGGACGAATGCCGGGTGATGTGGCATCAGTTCGGGCGCAGTCATGACGAGTTCCCCGGTTGAATCCCCGCCTCCATGCGATTTGCCAGCAGGGATGGCTGAGGCCGTGAATGAGACTGTGGAGGGGGTGGCAGAGGGGCACCCGGTTCCCGTCTTCCGCCAGCTTCGTCTTTTCGCGGCGGAGAATCCCATGCGCGCTCGTTTTCCGCGCGCTTTCATGCAGACAGTCCCTCGTGAGCCCGGGGTGTACTACTTTCGTGATGTCGCGGGGAAGTTGCTCTATGTCGGCCAGTCTCATGAGCTGCGCAAACGAGTGGGAAGCTACCGTCACATTCATCCCGATCGTCATCCGCGCCGGTTGGTGCGGCTGGTTCATCAGGTGAGGCAGATCGAGTGGGAAATATGCGAGAGTCCAGAAGCTGCCATTGAGCGCGAACGGGTGCTCTTGCTCGAACTCCGCCCGGGGTTTAATCGCGCCGGGGTGTGGAAGCCGCCGCCTTGGTGGTTGCGCGTGAGTTTGGATACCGGCGTGGAAGGGCAGGGGAATGACTTGTCGCCCCTGCTGCGGGTGGACCTCTGCACCGATGCATCGCTCATTGCCAATGCCGCTCCGGTTGCTGCTGCCATGGAAGATCTGGTCGGTGAAGGTTCAGGCAGCCCCTTGCGCGCGGAGCGCCAGAGCTTCTTACTGGGGCCATTTCCTTCCTCTTTCCGCTGGGTGCATGCCGCGATGCTGCGATGCCTGCATCGATGGTTGTTTCCAGAAATCCCGCTGCACGCCCTGCCGGCGGGGCTCATGAGGGAAAAAGCTCTGCGTCAGGTGGCGTGGGCGCTCCCAACCACGATGACGGCAGAGGAGGTGGCCCGGCAGATCTGTGAGTGCTTCCAGGTATCCTCCGGTGACGGCGATTCCACCGCGAGTTCGCTGCTCAGTGCCTTCACCTCGCTCGTTCACGACGACCTACCACCCATGGAGAAAGAGTTTTGGCACTCCCAGGTGGAAGCTGTGGTGAAGTTTGTGGAGAAGTTGGGCGGGCGCCCGTTAAAGGGGGAGGCTCAGTAAAAGAAGCGAGGGACATTCTTGTCCCGGTTCGAGCCGGGTGTCCCATAAGGAGGCCGCGGCGATGTCTGTCGGTCGGTATTGCCTGCCGCTGGATCGTGCGATGAGTCCGGGACTGGAAAGTCCCTGCCTCCTTTTACTGAGAGGCGCTGGGCGTACTCCTTCGCTTGACCCGTCCGCCGGGCCTGCTTAGGGAGAGCACAATCTCATGAGCTCCCCCACCAGCCCATCCACCGCCCCTGCCTTTGACTCCACCATCCCTGCCATCGGCATCATCGGTGGGAGTGGTCTGTACGACATTGAAGGTCTGACGGACCGCGAGGAGATTCGCGTGAGCACGCCCTTTGGTGATCCTTCGGACGTGATCGTCACCGGCGTCCTGGCGGGGCGGCGAGTCTATTTCCTGCCCCGACACGGTCGTGGCCATCGTCTCCTGCCCACGGAACTGCCGCACCGGGCCAACATCTACGCGCTGCGCTCCCTGGGAGTGCGCTTCATCATTGCGGTCACTGCCGTGGGCAGCCTGCGTCAGGAGTATCGGCCCCGGGACATCGTCCTCCCGCATCAGTTCTTTGACCGGCTTTCCCGCCGGGATCAGCACACTTTCTTTGGTCGTGGGATCGTGGCGCATGTCGCTTTTGCAGACCCGATCAGCACCGGCTTGCGCCTGCTCCTGGCCGAGGCGGCCCGCGAGGAGGGCGCGACCGTCCACGACGGTGGCACCTACGTCTGCATGGACGGCCCTGCCTTCTCGACCCGGGCGGAGTCCAATGCGAACCGTCAGCTCGGATTTGACGTCATCGGCATGACCAACCTCCCCGAGGCCAAGCTGGCCCGTGAGGCGGAGATTGCCCTCGCCACTCTCGCGATGGTGACTGACTACGACTGCTGGAAGATCGAGGAGGAGCCTGTCACGGCCGAGACCGTGGTGGGGCATCTGCACGCGAACGCTGCCCGGGCAAAAAACATCGTGGCCCGGGTCATTGCCCGTATTCCCACGGTCGCCAGCTGGCCCGAGCACTCCGCGTTGAACGGTGCCATGCTTACCCCCCGCAGCTTCTGGCCCTCAGAGACCGTGTCGTCTCTGGAGGCCATTCTCAGCCCGTATCTAGGCGAAGCCGCAACCGGGGAGTAGAGCTACGTGGCCCTGACCATGCACCTCGAGCATTTTCCGCCTTTTCAACCCGGAGGGATCGTTTACGGTGCTTAACCAATCCGCCCCCCCCATTTCACCTTAAAAGATTTTTTCATCACGTGACCAAACCTCGCATGCTATTCTCCCTCTGGCTCAGTGTCATCCTCGCAGGTGGGCAAACGGGTTGCTCCGTGCTGAAGAAGGAACCGCAGGTGGTCACGCCTGCACCCATCCAGAGTCGGCCCACGCCGCCGCCCAACACGGGAGGTGGTCTCAAACGTGGTCTGCAGAACCCGGATTTCTACCAGATCCCCAAGGTCCCGCCGCCGGGAGCCCGTTACTCGTACTCCTCGGTGCGCGTGAACGGCCCGTACATCGCGATGACGTTTGACGATGGCCCGCACCCCACGAATACGCCGCGGCTGCTGAACATGCTGAAGGAGCGCAACATCAAGGCGACCTTCTATGTGGTGGGGCAGCTGGCACGGGAATACCCCAACATCATCCGCCGCATCCTGGCGGAAGGGCACGAAATCGGTAACCACACCTACTCCCACCCCATCCTCACCAAGGTGTCTGACGACCGGATCCGCAAGGAACTGGGGGATACCCACAAGGCACTGGTGGACATCGCTGGCTATCATCCCCGCACCATGCGCCCTCCTGGTGGCGGCACCAATGCCCGCCTGAAGCAGTGGTTCCATGACGAGTACGGCTACAGCACCATCATGTGGAGTGTGGATCCCATGGACTGGAAGCGCCCGGGCGTGAGCGTCGTCACCAGCCGACTGGTGAACGGGGCCCATCCTGGTGCCATCCTCCTGGCACACGATCTGCATGCTCCTACCATCGACGCCATGCCCAACACGCTGGATGGCCTCCTCTCCAAAGGTTACCGCTTCGTCACCGTGAGCCAGCTCATCAACATGGAAGTGGCAGCGCCCGCCGGTGGTGCTGCTGTGACCGGCAACGCGGCCCCGGCAGGCAATGCCCCGGCACCGTTGCCAGGTCTGGGCTCTCCCATGAGCGCCCCGGCCCCGTCCGCAGCTCCTGGCGTGGGGTTCCCCCAGCAGCTGCCGTCAGAGGCACCTCTGGCCCCGGCGCCTGGCGGTTTCTAAGAAGTGATTTCTCCACCTTCCGCACCCTCCCGCCTCCGCTTCAGTTTTAACCTCACCCTCCCATCCCCAGAGGCCCCATGCAGAAAGGAGACGCAACGGAGCAGGATGATCGGTGAGGAGTATTTCGACCTGCGTTCCCGTCTCGGCGCCGCCCTCTATTCGCTCAAGGCCCTCGTGCCTGAGCTCGGGGCGGGGCCGGAGGAGGCGGGCATTCTGGAGAACCTGGTCAACAGCCTCAAGGACCCCTTCGTCTTCGTGGTGGTGGGGGAGGTGAATGTGGGCAAGTCCACTTTCCTGAATGCGCTCTTCGGTACCGATCTCACGAAGACCGGCATCGTCCCCACCACGGACAAGATTTTCTTCTTCAAGCATGGCCCGCAGCTCCGCCATGTGCCGGTGAGCCGCACGCTGGAGGAGGTGTACGCTCCGGTGGAGTTCCTCAAGGACTTCCACATTGTGGACACGCCGGGGACGAACTCGATTGAAAACGAGCATCAGGAAATAACGGAGCGCTTTGTCCCTCTGGCGGACATGGTGATCTTCGTGTTCTCCGCGATGAACCCCTGGGGGGCCTCCACCTGGCAGTTCCTGGACAAGGTGCACCGCCAGTGGATGCGGCACGTCATCTTCGTGCTCCAGCAGGCGGATCTGCGCACTCCTGAGGAGATTGTCTCCATCCAGCAGTACATGCTGCAGCTTTGCCGTCAGCGTTTTGGGCGGGAGTTTCCCGTGTTTCCTGTCTCGGCCAAGCGCGCCTATCTGGCCCGCAGTTCCGGGCTGGACCGGGAGAAGCTCATGGAGGAGAGCGGCTATCCCCGCCTGGAGCAGCACATCTCTGACTGCATCGGCGGCAGTGGTCCGCGCCTGGGGAAGCTGGGCAATGCCCTCCGTATCGCCCAGACCATGGTGGGCAAGCTGGCCACCCAGTCCGCCACCCGCATCGCTGCACGTGAGCGTAAGCAGGCTGGCCTGGCCACGATCGAGACGGAGCTCGCCACGCGTCAGGACCGTACGCTCACGAAGCTCAGCGCCGCCGTGGACGCTACAGAGCACGACTTCACCTGGCTGGCGGAAGAGCTGTTGAGGCACCTCGAAGTCCTCTTCGACCAGAAGCTGGCGTTTAAGTGCACGTTCAAGGAGCGCCGCTCCGTCGTGGGCGTGGAAAAGGTCCTGCGTGACAAACTGGACGTTCCCTCCAGCCAGCGGTGGGAGCAGAGCGCTTCCATCCTGGAGGATGATCTGAATGAGGCTGCCGATCACCTCGCCCGTCACATGACGGAGGAGCTACGGGTGCAGCTCCATGAAGACCTGCGTCAGTCTCCCGCCTTCTGGAAAAAGTACAAATCCACTTTCGCCACCAACACCGGTGCTCTGGTAAACCGCGTCATCAAGGCGGTGGGTATTGAGGCGGAACTCGCCCCCGCCCTGGCGAACTCCCGCCAGATGATGATCTGGATGGTGCTCGTTGGTGTTGTTTCCGCGATCTCTGCCGGCATCTTCACCGGACTGGGCCACTGGGGCGTAGGCCTCGGGGCGCTCGGTGCCGGTTCGCTCATGGCCTGGCTTCTCTGGCTGGCCTGTGGGCGCGTCTTTGCCACCACGAGGAAGGCCGCAACTTTCAAACTCAACGCCGCCCGCCCCGAGCTGCGCCACCAGCTTCACCTGCACACGCAGGAGGAGGTGAGGGAGCTCTACGCCGGTCTCCATCGCATCCTCGCCCCCACCCGCGAAAAGCTGTCTGATCAGCAGAAGCGCCAGACCTTCCAACACGAGAACCTCGGCAAACTGGACGTTAATTTCAAAGAACTCGACGCCAAGATGGCAGGGTTGGTGGCCCGGGGTGTTTGAGAGCGGGGGAGCGGTCGGGGAGCTATGGGGGGCTTGGGAGTGATTCGCTTCGGATTCCAGTGCGTCAGTGGGCAGTGGTCAGTGCGTCAAGGCTTTGGATGCGCCATGATGGGAGGAGGTGCTTCGGGCCTGCGGTTGTCGGAAGTTGGGTCCTTTATTTTGATTCTGCCCCCATCCTGTTAATCTCTTCTAAATCTTGTTAATCCTGTCTCTCTGAGCGTCCATCTTCCCCTGATCCGCTCTCCAGTTCGTGGTAGATGCCCTCGGCATAGCGCAACATTGAGGTGGCGGCCTCAGATTCATCCTGCACGACGGCGGTGGCACCGCGATCCAGCAGGCGTCCGCGGTCGGAGGCAAAGCGACTGCGGGCAAGGATGGGCACCTCCGCGTTGAACTCCTTCACGAGTTGAATGGCCTCGAAGGCGATGCGCGCATCAGGGAAGGTGAAGGCGACCAGGCTCGCGTCATTGAGCCGTGCTAGCTCCCAGGTCTCGCGCTGAGCAGCATCGGCATAAAGCACAGAGATGCCCTGGCGCTTCAGCGTGCGCACGGTGTCCACATTCAGCTCGATCACCAGCACCTCGATGCCGTATTTCGACAGGGACCTGTGTAGGGCCGTGCCGACGTGACCGTACCCGCACAGCACCGCATGGCCGCGCAGGGATTTGATCTTCTGCTTGTAGTCCGCATCCGCCAAGGAGGACTTCTTTGCTTTCACGTAGCCCTTGCGCTCCAGCCAGTCGGCGATGTTTGGCACCGCTCGCATCAGGGTGGGCACCAGAGCCATGGAGATGGCGCCGGAGGTGTTGAAGACCTGCACAAAGACATCATCCCACGGCATCAGTGCCTTGGACCGAGTCACGAGAATGAGTGAGAACTCTCCCGCGGAAGCCAGTGCCGCGGTGGTCATCAGGCCCGCGCGCCAGGTCAGATGCAGCGCCCGGCACGCCAGAGCGACGATGGCTGCCTTCACCACGATGAGCGCAAGCGTGAATGCCACCACTGACGGCAAGTTCTGGGAGAGAATACTCACATCAATAGTCAGGCCGATGGAGACAAAGAAAAGGGTCAGGAACAGGTCCTTGAAGGGGAGGATGTCTGCCATGACGCGGTGGCTATAGATGGATCCACTGGCCACCAGACCTGCCACAAAGGCTCCCAAGGCCGGGCTCAACCCGAGTGCGGCAGCCAGACAGGTGACGCCTGCGCAAAGCGCCACCACCATGAGGGTAAAGAGCTCCCGGCTCCGGGTGTTGGACACCGCCAGCATCACCCGCGGCACTACGTAGCGGCCCAGCAGCCAAACCGCGACGGCGAAGATGGCGCCGTTTCCGACTGTGCCCGCCAGAGATCCCCATAGATGCGAGTCCTCCCCGCCCCCTGAGGCGGACTTGCTCAGTGCGGGCAGCAGCACCATGAAGAAGATCACCAGCAGATCCTGGAACAGGGCGATCCCCAGCGTCGCCCGACTCGCCGGACCCGCCGGGATGCCCAGACTCTGAAAGGTCTTCATACTCACCGCCGTGGAGCTCACGGCCACTGCCACGGCCGCCACCAGGGCTTGCACGACGCTGAAGTCGCACAGTTTGAACACCGCGAAGGCCAGCAGCATCGTCAAACCGCACTGAATGCCGCCGCCGACAAAGGAGGTGTGTCGCAGGTGCTTCAACTCCGCCAGGGAGAACTCAATGCCAATGGTGAACATCAGCAGCACCACTCCCACCTCGGCGAAGCCCGACATGCTGTGGTGGAACTCCGGTCCTGCCAATTCCAGCAAGCCTGAATTCGCCGCCGCGACCCCGCACAGGAAGTACCCGATGAGCAGCGACTGCTGAAATCTCACCAGCGCAAGCGACACCAACACCAGCGAGGTGAGGAGTAGCGCCAGGATGATCAGCATGGGGGACACCCCCTCCGCGATGGCCAGCAGGCCCCCGTTCATGAGTTGAGCAAGCGAATTGAGAAACTCCATGGTACGTCCCTGCACAAACAACGGAAAAGGGAGAGGCGCAAGCTGGAGGTTGAGACGCTGCGCTGGTTGAGACGCTGGCGCTGGTTGAGACGCTGCGCTGGTTGAGGCGCTGCGCTGGTTGAGACGCTGGCGCTGGTTGAGACGGCTGCGCTGGTTGAGACGGCTGCGCTGGTTGAGACGGCTGCGCTGGTTGAGACGGCTGCGCCTGGTTGAGATGGCTGCGCCTGGTTCATACGCCGACGCTTTCTTCCCTGACCTCCTCCCAATCCAGCGAAGCGCCTCAACAGGCCGCTTGCGGCCCCCTCAACCAGCGTAGCGTCTCAACCAGCGCAGCGTCTCAACTAAAAAAGGGTTGTTCGAGAGCCCTCTTTCAGCTTGGTTTAGGCTTCAATGCCCGCTTCTCCCTCTGCCTCCGATTCCGCCAGCCCAGCCCCCAGCAAAGCTCAGGTGTTTCGGGTCCGGCTCACCAGCACACTTATCCTGTGGGCGCTCATCAGCGTGGCCCTGTGGTTGCAGCTGGACTCCGTACTCGTAGGCATCGTGGGGCTGCTGGGAATTCTCGGCACTTGGGAGTACTTCAGGCTGCAGAATGCCGATGCCCAGTCCCGGGACTTCACCCGTCTGGCAGTCTCCGTTTCCTTTGTTTATTGGGTGGCTACCGGCCTGCTGACCGTGCCCGGGCACCGGGAGCCGCCGTGGTGGCTGGATGCTGCCATGCTGGTGGTCACTTTGCACGGTGCCTTTTACTTGAGCTTCCGCACAGCACTGGATGGGGCCAATACGCTCCGCCGCATTCAGAATCTCGTGTTTGGCATGGTGTACACCACTTTCCTGGCGGGGTTCATGACGCGGTTGCTCTTCTTTGAAGGGGCCGCGAGCGGTCGCCACCTGCTGCTGCTGTTCGTCATGACGACCAAGTTCGGCGATATGGGGGCGTACGCGATCGGCTCTTTGATCGGAAAGCACAAGATGATCCCTCACATCAGTCCGGCCAAGACCTGGCAAGGCTTTGGGGGAGCCATCGCTGGCAGTTACATCGCGATGGTGATCATGATGCTGATCGTGCCGGAAAAGCTGGCCCCGCTTACCTGGGGACACGCCCTCATCCTGGCTCCGCTCCTCAGCATCTCAGGCGTGGCAGGGGATCTTGCCGAGTCTGTGTTGAAGCGGTGTCATTCCATCAAAGACTCCGGGCACAAGCTTCCTGGGATCGGTGGGATTCTGGACCTCACGGACAGCCTCATCTTCACCGCCCCCGTGGCCTACTGCTACCTGAAGTCCATTTCCTGACGCGGACTTTCCATTTCGTCCCTCCCGGAATCAAGCACCCGTCTTCCGCTTCCAGTCTCCTGCATGACCGTTTCCAGCGCCTCCTTCTCCGCCTCCGCACCTGTTCCTGCCCGTCCTCGTCCTCATCGTCGGAAGGTGCTTGTGCTGGGCTCGACAGGTTCTATCGGACACAGTGCGTTGAAGGTCGCCCAAGACATTCCGGATCGCATGGAGATCGTGGGGCTTGCCGCCCAGCGCAGCGTGGAAGCCCTGGTCCGCCAGGTCGCAGAGACCGGTGTGAAGCAAGTGGCCGTGACCGACTCTCAGGCGGCTGAGCAAGCCCGCCAACTTCTGCCGGCAGATGTTCAGATTTTCAATGGCGCACGAGGACTCGTGGATCTGGTAAAGGCGACCGAGGCTGACCTCGTGCTGGTTGCTATCGTCGGCACCGCCGGGCTTGAGCCCGCGCTTGAAGCCATCAGCCTGGGCAAAGACCTTGCTGTCGCCAGCAAGGAAATCCTCGTCATGGCGGGTGAGGCCGTCATGGGGGCTGCCAAGGCCCAGGGCGTGTGGGTGCTGCCCGTGGACAGCGAGCACAACGCGATCTACCAGTGCCTGGAGGGACGCAATCCTGCCCACGTACGCCGGCTGCTCCTTACCGCCAGTGGCGGACCGTTCCGCAAAGCGGATGCCGCCGACCTTGAGCACGTGACGGTGGCTCAAGCCCTGAAGCACCCCACCTGGAACATGGGGCGCAAGATCACCATTGATTCCGCTACGCTCTTCAACAAGGGGCTGGAGATGATCGAGGCCCGCTGGCTCTTCGACGTGCCGATGGGGCGCGTGGACGTGGTGGTGCACCCCCAGAGCATCGTGCACAGCATGGTGGAGTTTGTGGATAGCTCCGTGCTGGCCCAGCTCAGCCACTCAGACATGTGCTTCCCCATTCAGTATGCGGTCACCTGGCCGGATCGCGTGCCCAACACGTTGCCACCGCTTGATTTTGCCCGTCTGGCGGCATTGCATTTTGAAGCTCCTCGCGTGGATGTGTTTCCCGCTCTCCGCCTCGCTCGTGAGGCTGGCGAAGCTGGCGGCACGCTGCCGGCGGTATTGAACGCAGCCAACGAGGTGGCGGTGGACGCCTTCCTCAACGAGCGACTCAAGTTCCCTGCCATCTGGGCCACGGTGGAGGAGGTGATGCTAAAGCACACCAATGTGGAACATCCGTCCTTGGAATCCATCATCGAAGCCGATGCCTGGGCGAGAAGAGAGGCGGAGGGGCTGGTGTAGGGCATCCTGCGTGGTTTCCTCGAACCGGCTGGCAAAGTCTTTCCTTGATTGCGCCTGCTTTAGCCAGGCGAAAGCGGCGTCGAGCCGCCAGCACTCCAAGACACTGTCGTGAGGTTGGGAGGGCCTTGCCCAATTTGTTCAATCAACTCTGCATGTCCGTCCGGTCAGCGTGTGTATGCTTCGCGAAGCGTCTTGGAGTACGGTGGCTTGACACCGTTTTCGCCTGCCGGTTTTGCGTGAGGAACTCCAAACCAGTCACCGGGCTGGCGTGGTGCAGATGAGGATGCGGGTGCACGATGTTCCCGCGGGCAGTGCCGTCAGGCTCTCTCCATGCCTGCCCGGGTTCAGTGGAGTTATTACCTTTAATCCTGTTTGTCTGTCTAGCTAGCTAGCTTCGCTCTGGTCCCCTCCACGTTCACATGCCGTACACTTCCCGATCATCATAGAAGACCTTCTTCTCGACCTTGGCTGGAACTGGGGCGGAACTGATCGTGCTGTTATCCGTCGCGCGGGAGCTGGGCGCGGCAGCTGAAATGGGGACGCTGGCGGTGGCGCGATCAGCTTCAGTTTTTTGCTGATCCGCAGAGGAAGCGTCCGCCTTTGCAAAGATTGGCTGCGCATTCATGGCGGCATCATACCGTTTTTCCTCATCGGAAGACAGGGTTAATCCACTGCAGTTGAAAGTTGCAGTGATGAAAATTATGGAAATGGCGGCGAGTTGGTCTTTTTGCTTCCCGCTGCTTGATGTTTTGAAGGTGTGAATCAGTTTATCAGTTCGCCGTGGTTGATGTCTTCCCGGTCTCTCTAGGCATGCTCTCTATCGTGAGATGGTAGCGCTGGTATCCATCCTGCCAACTTAGCGTATTGCCCTCCGCCTTGAGATCACGAGCCACGGGCGAGCCTTCTTGAAAGTCCCGTCTGGCTTTGTAAAGCGTGATGTCATTCAGTTGAATGATCGAGGTGTCCGTGTCGAGGAACCCGAGGCCGATGGTTTCCATCACTTGAAGACGCTTCAAGGTCCCCAACGTGGACTCCACACGCTCTTCCTTCAACACCTCCAGCTTGTAGCCGCTCTTCATGCTCTGGTAGCCTCGACCGCAGAAGAAGGTGATGAGGCTCAACAGGCAACTGGCGGAGAGCCAAATGAGGAATGATTTCATGCCGTGTGGATTTCCGAGGGCGGCGGGTTGTGACCGTGCAGACGATGGATAGCAAAGGTTTCTGAGAAGCCTCCGCACGATCTGCACGGTGTTTTCCTTGCGCTACCCGAGTTGACATCCGGAGGCTCAGCTTGCTTGCGGCTTTTTCTTGGGTGCAGGCTTCTTCGGTTCCATCCGCTCCGGGATCAGTGGGTAGGGGGAGGGCTCGATGGCCTTGCGGCCATTGACCTCGTCCATGCTCAGTGCCCGGCGCTCCAGCAGCCCGCCTCCGGCCTGCCAGATCTCATAGTGCAGCGTGGGTGGGGTCGCACTGGTGTCGAGATCCAGCACCGTCCAGAGCTTGCCGTCGTCCGCGCCCGTGAAGCGCTCCGGATTTTCCTGGAGGGTTCCATTCGTGCTGCCAAACGGTCCGCTGGTGAACTCCAGGAACCGGCCCTGTATCTGGTAACCTGCCGTGAAGTGTCGGTCGCCGGAGAGCAGTACCACGCCCTCGATCTTGTTGTTGATGATGTGGTCGAAAATCTCCTTCCGCTCACGGGCGAAGGAGGACCAGCAATCTGGCTGCGTCATCGTCTGCCACTCGCTGCCGCAGGCCACCACCTTGAATGTTGCCGTGGAGGCGGAGAGTTTGTCCTTTAACCACTGAAGCTGGCGGGCTCCCAGCATGGTCTTGGTGCCGTCCTCCGCGACCTTGTTGGGCGTGCGGTGGTAGCGGCTGTCCAGCATGATGAAATCCACCCCGCTGCGGGAGAAGCTGTGGTAGCAGCCGGGATTGCCTTCCTCGCCATAGCCTGGATTGGCCCACCATTCCTGAAACACGCGCAAGGAATCCTCCTTGCCCTTCGAGGTGCCGTCGGAATTGTTGGGGCCAAAGTCGTGGTCATCCCAGATGGCGTAGGTGGGTTTCTGTCGGATCACTTTCTCAAAGCCGTCCACGGTGCGGCTCATGTGGTAGAAGTCGCGAAGCAGCGCGGGATCGGTGGTGTCGCCATAGTGGTTGTCACCCAGCATGAGGAGCAGGTCGAAGTTGTCGCGCGCGGCCATCTCGCCAAAGGCAGCGGCCGAGACATAGCCGCGTCTCCCTACGCAGGAGCCAAAGGCAAAGCGGAGCCGCCCGTGATGTTCGGCTGCCGGGGCCGTGGTGAAGCTGGGGTAGGGGCGGGACAGGGCCGGGACACCATCCAGCAGAGGAGAGTAGAAGTAAGTGGACGCGGGCTCCAGCCCCGGCACTTCCGCCTGACCGGTGAAGGAGGACTGCTCCGAGAGAGCCGCCGCGGGCACGGTACGACCGTCGGTTAGATCAGGCGACTTGCCCACCTTGAAGGCGAGTTGACCTTGATTGGAACCCTTAGCCCAAAGCCGGGTGGTGGTGGGCGTCACGTGACCGATCATTGGGCCCGCGTGCAGAAATGCCGGGCCGGGCACAGGCGTGACGGTGGGTACCGGGCCGTGCTCCTCCTTGGATACGGTCGGCTTTGGTTTCGCCTTGGGCGCAGGCTCGAGTGGCTCCGCAGATGCTCCCAGTGCCACGGACGTGGAGGTTAGGGACGTGGCCAGCAGGAAGTCGCGGCGGGTCGTCTTGGTGGTGGTGATCGACGAGGGCAGGGGAGTGGGGCTGGACATGGAAGGTTGGCCTGAGGTGGCAGGAAGGGCTATTCAACGCTGATTGGGGACTGTTTTTCGCAGGGGAGTGGGAGAGACGTTAGGAGTTAAGAGTTAGGGGGCTAGGGGGGAGGACTTGGACTGCAGGGGAGTCGATGGGCGATGTTTCTCCTGCTGGCTATGTGATTGCATCGAACCGGTTGCTATGGGCAGGCGAAAGCGGCGTCGAGCCGCACGCACTCCAAGACGCTGCCGCGCGGTTGTGGCTGCCAGGTGCGAAGAACGCCAATCTTATTTGGTTGTCCGTCTTTCCAGCATTCGCAAATTTCGCGAAGCGTCTTGGAGTAGGGTGGCTTGACACCGTTTTCGCCAGCGGATTGAGTGAGCCTCTGACTGCTCTCGTCCAACGGGTTTGTTACAGCCAATCTCCCCCCCAACAAAACAGCGCGGCCGATCATTCCAGATCAACCGCGCTGCTGCTTCGAAATTCACCTCACTTGTTCTGGCAATTCACCATCCATTGCACCCCGAACTTGTCGGTCAGGCTACCGAAGTAGGCACCCCAGAACATGTCTTGAATCGGCATCTCGATCTTGCCACCCTCGCTCAGGGAGTTGAAGAGGCGGTCTGCGTCTTCGCGGGTGTCGGGTTCGAGGTTGATGTAGACGTTGTTGCCGGGGTTCACCTTGAACCCCATGGACTCGGGTGCGTCCGTGCCCATGAGCACGTGCTCACCCAGAGTGGGCAATTCCACGTGCATGATCAGATTCTGGTCTTCTTCCGGGAGCGGCGGTTGGCCGGGCTGCGGTGGCACGTCCTTGAACCGGGCGATGTGGCAGGAGTACTCCGTGCCGAACACGGTCTTGTAGAAGGCAAAGGCTTCCTCGGTGTTGCGCGGGAAGTTCAGGTAAGTGCTGACGCGGGCCATAAGATGGAAGGTTGGGTGGGTGGTTTGGGTTAGGACATCCGCCGGATGTGCAGGCCCCGGAGCTTGTAAGGCTATCGGTACGTCCCTGTGCTGCCAAGCCTCAATACGAAACCTTTTTGTGCGATCTCCATCTCACGCCTCGGTTCGGGACGGACGGAGGAGGCAGTAAAAGGAGCGAGAGACATTCCTGTCCTGGTTCGCCACAAGCGTCCCATGATGGTGCCTCTGCCATCCCAGTCGATCTGCCACGCAACTGGCGACTGTCAGCGTTCGGCATCGCTTGGGTTGCAAACCGCTGGATCGTTCAACGGCTCCGGGACTGGAAAGTCCCTGCCTCCTTATACTGACGGGGCGTGAGCTGGGGATGCGTGCCGATTGGCACGGTGTGAAGCCTTGTGACTCCCTAGCCGCCTGCGGTGATTTGAACCACTTCCAACGCATCGCCATCGTGCAGTGCGGTTTCTCCCAGCTCCCGCGGGAAGAGGGCGCGCTGATTCAGCTCCACCACCACCGGCTTGCCTTCAAACCCGAGCACGTCGAGCAGGGCCTGCACGGTGAGTGGCTCCACGTGTTCCTGCGCAATCCCGTTGATGGTGAGTGTCATGACGATGTCCGCTATTCCATTCTAGTTCGTGGGGAGTCCTTCTACCGGTCCTCTAGTTCTGAATCTTGGCTTTGGTCGCAAACTTTTCAAATCGCGACGCCAGCCGCTTGGGCACCACACACTGGACCACGGCCACATCTTCCTCGTACTCTTCGCTGAGCACCTTGCCTTCTTCGTGTGCCAGAGCCAGGAGGTCCAGGCGGTTCATCGGCAGACGCAGGGTGAGGCGCAGCACGCGGTCGAAGACCATTTCGTGCAGCTTGTGCAGCAGTTCGTCGAAGCCCTGGCCCGTCTGCAGGGACATCTGGACGGCATCCGGGAACTGGTTCTTCAGTTCATGCAGGCGGGACTCCTCGGTGACAAGATCCATCTTGTTCAGCACCAGAATGACGCGTTTGTCGCCAGCACCGATCTCCTTGAGCACCTCCGTGGTCGTTTCATAAAAGGTGTGAGCGCTCGGGTGGCTGGCATCCACCACGTGGATCAGGAAGTCAGCCAGCGTCGTTTCCTCCAGCGTGGCGCGGAAGCTCTGCACCAGATCGTGCGGCAGGCGGCGCACAAAGCCCACCGTGTCCGTCAGCAGGAGTTGCTGACCGTCGGGCAGTTCCATGCGGCGGGTGCTGGTGTCCAGCGTGGCAAAGAGTTTGTTCTCGGCCAGAACATCGCTTGCTGTGAGCTTGTTCAGCAGAGAAGACTTGCCTGCGTTCGTGTAGCCCACGATCGCGCCGTGTGGCACGGGCACGCGGCTGCGCTCCTTGCGCTGGGTGTCGCGTTGCTTCCGCACCTCGATCAGGTCTGCCTTCAGCTTGTCGATCCGTTTGTTCGCGAGCCGGCGGTCAATTTCGAGCTGTAGCTCACCTTCACCACGGGCTGAGCCGCCTGCACCGCCGCCACCAGCTCCGCGCTGACGGTCAAGGTGGGCCCACATGCGGGTCAGCCGGGGCATTGAGTACTCCATACGCGCCAGAGCCACCTGGAGGCGGGCCTCCCGGGTGCGGGCGCGGAGGTTGAAGATGTCCAAAATGACTTCCTGGCGGTCGATCACACACAGCCCGGACTCCTCTTCCCAAGCCCGTTGCTGGGCAGGGGAGATCTCGTTGTCGAAGATGATGCTGTCACAGCCCAACTCCTTGGCCCGGGCCATGAGTTCAGCGGCCTTGCCGCTGCCGGTCAGGTATCGCGGAGTGATTTCCCGCACATGCACGCAGAGTGCCTCACCAATACCGATGCCCAGGGTGCTCACCAACTCCTTGAGTTCGTCGAGCAGGTCCTTGGATTCCGCCGCTTCTTCCTTGCGGAAATAGACACTGATCAGCAACGCGCTCTCGACCAGATTGGGTTTTTCACGAATATCGAACATGGAACTAGACGGAGGAGCAGGGGCCGATGGCTCTGCAAGGGGGACGAAGACTGAGGGGTGGGCAACTTGCCACAGATAAGGCGGGAAGCAAGCTGGGCGGAAATCCGCAGGCTCACTCAGGAGGTCTATACGCCTGAAAACGACACTCAGGCTGGCGGACTGAAATCTCCTGAGCGGTTGACATGGCCCGGCTTTGCCGGGATGAACGCCCTGCCGCAACCCATTCCCCGCCACTCATTTCGCCCTCCCCCCGAATGAACATCCTCGCCGTCACCGTGCAGCTTCCAGATCTTCTGGCCACGACGGTCGCAGGAGCGGCCGGGGCGGTGGCTCCTGCGGCGTTCAGGGTGACGGCCGTTTCAGTGCTTAACTTTCTCACCCAGACCGTCCTGGTGGTCGCAGCCGGGGTTGCCGTCTATCGCTGGCGGTGGTCGGCTTTGGGACTGGTGTTGTTTCTCTTCAAACCGTATCTGCCCATCGTGCTGGACTATTGGGTGGACGCCTTTTTCCCCATCCAGGGAAATGCCGCCCTGGAGAGATGGCACCTGTTCATCCAGATCTCCAACCTCATCACCGCCATCGCCCTGCTCATCAGCCTGCGTCTCATCATCCGGCGGGAAATGTTAGGTGGATTCCTTGAACCCAAGGGGCGGACGAAGGCAGTGAAAAAGCGGACGGGGCTCAGGAGACGGCGGGTGCCCACGAGACAGGATTAACAAGATTTGGGGGAAGATTTACAAGATGGGATCTTGAACTCGGTGGCTGGTCGATTCGGGGCTCGCTTTTCTACCGCGCGGCCCCTTCACTCTGCGGCTTTTCCGCATTTGCGTGAGCATTCGTGTTCACAGTCGGAGGACTCGCCGCATGGACAGGTGCCTGTCTTTTCGGATGGAGGCGCACTTCGGTCACCCCTGCATGCATGATGTGACCCAGGTAGAAGGCGTCGCCCAGTGGCACGGCCACGCTCGGCGCATGAGTGTCGCCATCGAGGTCCTTCACCCACTCGGCATCGTGCCGGAGCTTGAAATGCCCGGCGTCCCAGTGAAGCCGCGCTACTCCGCCGCGTGAGGGCAGGCGCGCTCCGCTGAGCAGGTGCAGAAAGGTAGGGACGGGCGAACGCTGACCGGTGCACCAGAGATCCCCGTTGGGTGGGCACTTCAAGTTGTCCGGCCGGAAAGGAAGGCCGCGATAGACAACACCGTGACATTTCTTGAGTTCACCACCCGGTTGCTCATAGCGTTCGAAGGCCAGGATCTGCCGGCCGTGGTAGGCGTTGCAGTAGAGCAGCGTTTCGCCCGGGCTCAGCGCCAGGCCGTTGGCTCCGTTGATCCCTGACGCGACCACGCCCCAAGTTCCCTTGGTCGCATCGGCCTTGTCAGGGGTGAAGCAAACGACCGAGTTGATGGTTCGCGTCTGGCCAGCGGGGGAGTTGGGTTCGAGGAGCTCTGCTTCCCCGGTTTTGGCCGGGAACGTGCCAAACGTGGTGGCGTACACCGTGCCGTCCCGGCTGGCGGTGATGCCATTGATCTTGTGGAGCAGCTTGCTGCGTCCACCACCCAGGGTGCCCAGATGCTTCACCTGCCCAGCGTCATCATCCACCTCGAACACCTCTACTGCTCCACCCCGTGCCAGCAGTCCCTTGCCAGGGTAGGCGTTCGTGACATAAGCCAGTTGCTTGCCTTCCAGGCCGGGTGCCAGAGAGTTTCTCACCACGCTGAGACCCACGGGGGCGAAGTGTTCCGGCGGTGTTGAGGCCATGGGGGCAGGTTGGAACCGATCCTCACCCGGGAGATAAATCTCCAGTGCACCAACGCGCGGTTTTGGGTGCGGCTCCCTCGGAAACCGGGCTCGTGAGTAGGTGGCGGTGAGCAGGGCGGTGCGCCCCTTCCATTCGATGAGGTCCAGATCCTCCGGGCCGGGACCTGAAGCCAGCGTGCGCAAGGTGGGAGTCGTCATGAGTGGGAAGGAGGGTGCAGGGTCGGCGGCATCAAGCATCACTTGCCCCATCCCCGCAAAGAGACACGCCATGCCAGAGATCATGCCGGGCCACCAGCCGGGTTGGTGCATGGGGTAAGGGAACGATATGCCGTGCCGACTGGCAAGGATTTTGAGGCATGGATCGGATGATTGCCGGGTCAGGGTAGCAGTCCTGGACCTATTTTGGGTTGGACGTTTGTGCCGATGCTGACACATGCGGCCGTCAAGCCATTCAGTTGCGCTAATGGATGCTCCTAAACCCGACTCCCTTTTCTCCTGGGAAGCCTTTTGGCAGCAGGGGGCAGGAAATTTTTCCCGTGATGACGCGCGCCAGAAACTGCATGGCACTCATCTCAAACACATGGTGTTCGCCTTGGGCGGCTCTCAGAACGACAACGTGCCAGTTGTCCACCAGTTCTCCCCGTACCTGCCAACAGAGGTCGATCTGGTTGCCCGCCGTCGCCCAGGGCAACAATCCTCCGGGTTCCCAGTAGAGGGGCAGAGGAACGGATTTCGGGCGTTTTTCCTTCTGCACCCGCAGGTCCGAGAGCCGCCTTGGCACAAAGTTGAGATACTGCATGCTCATCGTCCCGGCGCACAAGGAGAGGTACGCTGATGTCTTGTGGCTGTGGGAGAAGAAGTGCCCCTCTCCGTAGCGCTCGTATGCTGCCGCAAAGTCACCCGGCAACCGGGTGCCCATATGAGTGAAGATCTGCATCCAGTCCGCTTGCGTCATTCTGACGTTTGGCGTGGACGGAGGCGGAACGACGGCGACCAGTTCATCAATTCCAAACATGGCGGAGCAGGAGGGCTGATTGATCTTCGCTGCACTGCCTCACAACGGAGTGACCAGGCTCTCCCATGCGATAAGTTGGTGCATGAGGTGAGGGAACGACATGCCGCGTCGACTGGCAAGAATTTTGAGGCAGGGATCGGATGATTGCTGGGTCTGGGGGCTACTCCAACTCTGCCTCCCAATCCCTCCAACCAAGTCGCACGGCTGAACTCTCAACGTTCCGGTCGTAGGGGCGTCCCATGGGGATGCCGGCGTACACGACAGACAGCGTCACCTCCAGATTTTCAAGAGCACGCTGTAGATCCACCTCCATCTTCATGACATCGATCTCCCCTGCCACTTGGATGCCGTAGTGCTTGATGCGCTCTTCCAGGTTGGCTACGGCGTCCAACACCAAAGCTCCCAATGGGTCTGCGGTGCATGCTGCGGCCTCCGCCACCAACCGGATGACACCATTTAGAACGCAGTGCCAGAGGCCGTGTTGCATGACCGTCTCCATTTTCCAGCCGTGGGTCTCCATGATGCCAAAGAGCCGCCAGTAGTAGCAGTGGAGCATGTCCGCCTGCCAGGCGACCCGGGAGCGGGCCGATGTCAGGCCATAGTCACGGAGGATCTGTTGAATTTCTTCATGCTCGTTGTCCCATCGGCGTGGACCTGGATGATGCGTGTCTGAATTCATGCGACCTCGGGCACCCGGTGAGAAGGAGGCTCACCATCTCCGGTGTCGTCGTCCAGGCAAGTCAAAGCTGGAGTCAGCGTAATATCGTCACGCAGCCCTTGCCAAGGTAGAAGAACCGTCCCGGTTCTTGTTCAGGTCCGCATGGCCTGAAGGTATTTCTGACCAGCGATAAAAACGCCGGGCTTCAGGCGATGCCGCGCAAGGCTGGGGCAGGGGTGGTCACCAGTTGCCATCCTCTGAGTTTGTTCATGGGGAAGCGCACTTGTTCCCCGTTGTCCTGGATAAGAACAAACGCCTCCCGGCCTGTAACATGGCCATGCGCCTGATAGTGCTTCCGTTCTCCGTTGATGAAGATAATGGTGTAGTTCCGCATGCCTGGAAAATAAGCTCTCCAACACGGCGTACAACGGGTTAGTGGCCCGGCACCCAATTGCGGGGGCTGGGCTGAGCAGGGGAAAATGAGAAGGGTTTGAACTAGGATGTATGAAATAACTGTGTGTCGCAGGCGTCCAGTATTTTGGTGGACCTCGCCCACCCTCGCTGGTGCGAACTGGTGGAAGTCCGGGTCTCAAGAACCCTCGTGATTGTTCAAGTGCTTTCGGGAAGACTTGGTGTCGCGGTGTCGCAAACTCGTGGCGATCACGGGCACAAAAAAAGGAGCCCTTTCGGGCTCCTGGCTTTCCGGTTTCACTTACCTGAATCTGGTCGGGCTGGCGAGATTCGAACTCACGACCTCTTGCACCCCATGCAAGCGTTCTACCAGGCTGAACTACAGCCCGCGAGCAGATTCGGTTTGTTTGGCGGGACGGCAGTGTGGCGCGTTGTGAAAAGATTTCAAGTGCCAGATGCAATTTTTCCAAAACATTCTGCCGGAACCTCTTGGAACCGGGTGGGGGAGGGCATCGTCCCTGCTCTCCGATGGGTGCGGCTGGCCTGGCCACAGGCAGTTCTCAGTCTTTCTCAAACACCCCTCCGATCCGCCTCCACCGTATCCCATATCGCGCGTCTGCTTTTTGCCCCGCAATTGCGAGCCAAAAAGCATCCTTCACCCCAGAACCAAGCGCGAAGCACCAAGCACTTGTTAACTACCTTCCCATAATCTCACGAAAAGCATCTTGCACCCCGGACGATGCGAACCATCTTCCGCCCTTCCCCTCATGCCTCATGTCTCAGAAAGTTAAAGTCGCAGTCGTTGGCGCCAGTGGTTATTCCGGCAGGGAGCTGTTGCGCCTTCTCCTCCTGCACCCGCACGCCGAGCTCACTGCGGTGACCTCCCGCGCGCTGGCTGGTAAGCCCCTGACTTCTGAGTTCCCGCGATTCCGAGGGATCGCCCAGGCGGATGCCATTTCATTTATGGCTCCGGATATAGCCGCCATCGCCGCCACTGGGGCGGAGGTGGCATTTCTTGCCCTCCCGCATGGGGTGGCGCATGAGTTTGCCGTCGGCCTGCTTGCCGCTGGCCTGCGCGTCATTGACTTGAGCGCGGACTTCCGGCTGCGCAGTGCCGAGGTGTACGCGGAGCACTATGGCCACGCCCACCCATCGCCCGAGTTGCTGGCGGAGGCCGTGTATGCCCTCCCAGAGCTGCGCGCCGCGGAGATCCGGGATGCCAGGCTCATTGCCTGCCCGGGCTGCTACCCCACCAGCGTGCTGGTTCCGCTGCTGCCCTTGCTGAAAGCGGGCTTGCTCGACGAGTCACCGATCGCCGTCTCCAGCATGAGCGGCGTGAGCGGTGCCGGACGTGAGGCCAAGACCGCCTTCCTCTTCTGTGAGTGCAACGAGAGCGTGCGCAGCTACGGCATCCCGCGCCACCGGCACGTCAGTGAGATCGGCCAGGAGCTGGATCTCGCTGCTAGCCGTGCGGTCAAGTTCACTTTCGTGCCCCACCTCATTCCGGTGAATCAGGGCATCTGCACCACCATCTTCGCCGGATTGCGCGAAGGCGTCACCCTGGAGGAAGTGGAGGCCGCCTACGCCGCCGCTTACTCTGGGCGTCCCTTCGTGCGGCTGCTCGGTCGCAACCAGAGCCCGGACACGAAGAACGTCACCGGTACGAATTTCATCGACGTGGGCTGGGCCTACGACGCTGGCGCGGGGCGTCTCCTGCTCCTGAGCGCGGAGGACAATCTCGTCAAGGGTGCCTCTGGCCAGGCGGTGCAGAATTTCAACCTCGCCTTTGGCTTCGCGGAAAACGCGGGCCTTCAGGTGGTGTGATTTCTGCGCCCGCGCCCGGGAAAGTTTTTCTTCTCTAGTGAAAAAATCAGTTCCATTCTTCGGTTTTCCCTCCTGACCCGTTCCACCATGAATCAGATGCTCCCAGGCAGCCGACTCCCACGACGACAGGGCCATGCCCTGCCCGATGGCTGCCCTGATTCCTCCGCCGTCGGCACCAGCGTTCGTTTCCGCTCTGCGGTGACGCCTCCCGCCCCGGCTTTCGCATCCGCATCGACCCCTTTCACAAATCCCCGCTACTCTCATGACCTCGCCTGACACCGCCAACGACTTCGTCTTCAAGGAAATCCCTGGAGGCGTCACTGCTCCCAAGGGATTCCGTGCCGGGGCCATTTCCTGCGGAATTAAGAATCCGACGGCCACCCGTCTGGATCTGGCGTTGATCGCTTCCGACCTGCCCACGGCCACGGAGGCCTGCTTCACCACGAGCCGGGTGAAGGCCGGTTGCGTGCGTGTGTCCCAGCAGCATGTGAAGGTGGGGGATGTGCGCGCCATCATTGCGAACAGCGGCAATGCCAACGCCTGCACCGGTCCGCAGGGCATCCGCGATGCCAAGGCGATGACCAAGGCCACGGCGGAAAAGCTGGGGGTGAAAATGCGTCAGGTGCTGGTGTGCTCCACCGGCATCATCGGCATGCCCATGCCCATTGAGCGGATCGTGCCCCGGGTGGGGGATCTTGTTGCATCCTTGAACCTTGAAGGTTCTGAGCAGGCCGAACAGGCCATCATGACCAGCGACACCAAGCCCAAGACCGTCGCCATCGAGGTCGAGTGCGAGGGCCAGACCTTCCGCGTGGGCGGCATCGCCAAGGGGGCCGGCATGATCTGCCCGAACATGGCCACCATGCTCGCCTTTATCACTACTGATGCCAAGGTGGAACAGTCCGAGCTCAAGCGCGCCACCCAGGCCGCTGTGGAGCAGACGTTCAACCGTATCACCATCGACGGTGACACCAGCACGAATGACACCGTCATCGTCATGAGCAACGGTGCCAGCGACGTGCCGCTCATCAAGAGCAAGTCCCCGTGCACGGAGATCTTTCGCGCTGCGCTGCGTCACGTGATGATGCAGCTGGCCAAGATGATCGTCAGCGATGGCGAGCGCGTCACGAAGTTCGTGGAAATTCGCGTGCAGGGTGCCCGCACCTATCAGGACGCCAAGGCTGTGGCCGAGACGGTGGCCAAGTCCATGCTGGTGAAATGCTCCTGGCACGGTGGCGACCCCAACTGGGGCCGCGTCATGCATGCCGTGGGTTACGCCAAGGCCCGTATTCGTGAAGAGCTGGTGGACATCTACTTCGGCGGCCTCTGTGCCACCAAGGGCGGTCTGGCCACGAACACCCCGGTCAAGGAACTGGAGAAGGTCACCGCCAAGCCCAAGTTCACGGTCACCATCGACCTGAACCTCGGCGACGCGTCGTACAACGTCTTCACCACCGACCTGAGCGAGGAGTACGTGGACTTCAACTCCAGCGAGTACTCTGCGACCATCCACGCCAAGCGACAGACCGGCCTCGCCTGATCCCTCCTTTTTTAGAGGAGCTCTCAGGACCCGCCAGCCTCTTTGGGTTTCTCCACTGGCTGGCATCTGTATTTCCTTTTCCCTCTTCCCTTACCTCTTTCCCTCTCCCATCCATGAGCCAGTCCGCTGATTCCATCCGCCAGGCCGCCGTGCTGCTGGAGGCCCTGCCTTACATTCAGAACTTCCGCGGCCAGACCTTCCTCATCAAGGTGGGGGGCAGTGCCATGGAGGAGCAGTCCCTGGTGGACAGCCTGTTGCGTGACATCGTTTTCCTGGAGGCCGTGGGCATCAATCCGGTGCTGGTGCACGGTGGAGGCAAGGCCATTAACAAGGCCATGAAGGATGCGGGTCTGGAAGCCCGCTTCGTGGGCGGTCTGCGCGTTACGGACGAGGCGACCATCAGCATCGTGGAGGAGACCTTGGCCCGCATCATCAACCCCGACCTCGTGGAGCGCATCAAGTCCGCCGGTGGCAAGGCCATCGGTCTGGCGGGAACTACCGTCTTTCGTGGCCAGCGCATGAAGGGCACCGATCCCGCCACCGGCGAGGCCGTGGACATTGGCTATGTGGGCGAGGTCGTGGAATGCGACACTTCGATTGTGGATCTCGCCGTTGCCGGTGAGGTCGTCCCCGTTGTCTCTCCAGTGGCCCGCGAGATCGGTTCCCGCGCCACGCTCAATGTGAACGCCGACATCGCTGCCTGCGCTCTGGCCAAGAAACTCAAGGCCACCAAGCTCATCTTTCTGAGCGATGTGCTGGGGGTGATGCGTGATCCCAAGGACAACAGCACCCTCATTCCTTCCTTGAACCCGGCCGCCATCGACCAGCTTAAAAAGGAAGGCATCATCTCCGGCGGCATGATCCCCAAGGTGGACAGCGCCGTGGACTCCCTGCGCGGCGGTGTGGGCAAGGTGCACATGATTGACGGCCGCATCCCGCACTCCGTCATCCTCGAGTGCTTCACCGACACCGGCATCGGCACGGAAATTGTATTGTAAGACTCCAGACCTGATTCAAGCAACAAACGACGAACCTGACGCACCGATGCACTGCATCGCTGCTCCTTGACCCTCAAACCACCCACCCACTCCCAACCACCCCCACACCTCCAAACGAAAATGTCCCAGAACCTGATCGAAAAGTACGTCATGCCCAACTACGGCCGCTACGACTTCTGGCCGGAGCGAGGTCAGGGCACGTACGTTTGGGATCGGGACGGGCGGAAGTATCTGGACTTCGCGGGTGGGGTGGCGGTGTGCCCGGTGGGGCATTGTCACCCTGAGGTGGTGGAGGCCATTCAGACACAGGCCGCCACGCTGATCCATATCTCCAACTGGTACTGCATTCGCCAGCAGGGCGAGCTCGCCGAGTTGCTGGTGGAGAAAGTCATGGGCATTCCCGGGAAGTGCTTCTTTAGCAACAGCGGGGCGGAGGCTAATGAAGGCCTCATCAAGCTGGCCCGCCGCTTCGGCACCACCCGGCCCAAGGCGGATGGCAGCCCGCGGTTCGAGATCATCACCTGCACCGGTAGCTTCCATGGGCGGACGTTTGCCACTATGACGGCCACGGCTCAGGAGAAGATCCATGGTGGCTTCGGTCCACTCTTGCCGGGCTTCAAGTACATCCCGTTCAATGATGTGGAGGCCCTCAAGGCGGCGGTGAATGAGAACACCATCGGCATTTTGTTCGAGCCTGTCCAGGGCGAGAGCGGGGTGAACGTGGCCACGCCGGAATTCCTCCGCGCCGCCGCAGCCCTGCGGGATCAGCACGATCTGCTGCTCCTGTTGGATGAGGTGCAGTGCGGCCTGGGCCGGACCGGGGAACCCGGCGGCTGGCGCAGCATCATTCCGGGAGATGAGATTCTGCCCGACGCCATCAGCTGGGCCAAGTCTATCGGCTCGGGCTATGCCCTCGGTAGCTTCTGGACCCGTGATCGTGCGATCGGACCTGAGCCGGACGCGGTGCGTCTTTGCAATCTGCTCGGTGCCGGCAGTCATGGCACCACCTATGGCGGATCCCCGCTGGCCTGTGCCACGGGCCTGGCCACGCTCAAGGTCATCCTTCGTGACGGCCTCATCGCCCGCTCCAAGGTGATGGGTGAGCGCATCGTGCAGGAGGTGTCCTCATGGAACCTGCCTGCCCTCACCGCCACCCGTGGATTCGGCTTCATGCTCGGGTTCGAGCTGAACACTGACCTCATCGAGGCGCGTGAGGATTTCAAGGCCTCCGGCAAGCTGCCTTCCATCTGGGTGACCAAGCTTCTCATGGATGCTGGCCTGCTGGTCGTGCCCGCTGGACCCAAGGTCATTCGCTGGCTCGCCCCCATGAATACGTCCGACGCCGAGGCGCAGGAGGGCCTCAGCATCATGAAATCCGTCCTCTCCGCTCTCGCCTGATCCCGCTTCGGCGCGAGATGTGCTCGCACTCCCGCCCCGCATTCCTTTCACCCTTTTCAGCCCTCATCGTCCCATGAAGAACCTGTTGTCCATCGAGGCTCTCACTGCCCAGGAGATCACAGCCATCGTCGAGCTCGGTGCCGACCTTCGCAAGAACCGCGCCGCCACCCCTCAGGTGCTGACAGGCCAGACGTGGGCTCTCATTTTCAACAAGTCCTCCACTCGCACCCGCGTCAGTTTTGAGGTCGGTATTCGCGAGCTCGGCGGCAGCGTCATGTTCCTGAGCGGGGCTGACACCCAGCTCGGCCGGGGAGAGCCGGTGAAGGATACGGCTCGTGTCCTGGGGCGCATGGTGCATGGGGCGGTCATCCGCACCTATGCCCAGGCAGATGTGGAGCAGTTCGCGGAATACAGCCACCTGCCTACTATCAACGCCCTCACCGATGAGGAGCACCCGTGCCAGATCCTGGCCGATCTTCAGGTCATGCACGAGCGCCTCGGCGGATGGCAGGGGAAGAAAGTCTGCTTCCTGGGTGACGGCGACTGCAACGTGGCCCGCTCCTGGATGTGGGCCGCAGCCCGGCTCGGCTTTGATCTCGCCATCGGCGCGCCCAAGGCCTTCCAGCCCCCAGCGGAGTTCATGGAAAAACTTGGCACTGACAAGGTCGTGCTGGAGGAAGATCCTGCCAAGGCCGTTGCGGGTGCCGATGTCGTGTACACCGACGTCTGGGTGAGCATGGGCAAGGAAGAGGAAAGCGCCCAACGCATCGAGATCCTCAAGCCCTACCAGATCAATGCCGGCCTCATGCAGCATGCGGCCAAAGATGCCATCGTCATGCACTGCCTGCCTGCTTATCGCGAGAAGGAAATCACCGACGAAGTTCTGGAGCAGCACGCTGATGTGATCTTCCACGAGGCAGAAAACCGACTGCATGTGCAGAAGGCGATCATTTGCTGGATGGCGCGGGGAGAGGGATAAGGGAGAGAGGGAAAAGGGGAAAGGGAAGAGGGATAAGGTGGGAGCTTGGGCCCCATGGGGATCTGCGCGTGCGTCAGTAAAGGGAGCGAGGGACATTCCTGTCCCGGTTCTGGCCAAGCGTCCCATGAGGTTGCTTGGTTAGATGGTCTCCATATGTCCCAGTGCGCTACGTTAGTTATCGCTCGCTGAGGTCACCCGCTGGAACGTCCCACGGGTCCGGGACTGGAAAGTCCCTGCCTCCTTTTGCTGAGCGGCCAAGGTGGGCGATAAGGGGGCGCTGTGATGCTCCGCTGTTCGACCTCTTAGGTTCGAGGTGCTCACAAGATCCGCCAAAGCGGTGTTGAGCCACACGCACTCCAAGACGCTTCGCGTTTTTGAGGGCGAACTCCGAGTCTGGGCCTGTCCCGGTTCGAGGCAGCGTCTTGGAGTGCTGGCGGCTTGACGCCGCTTTCGCCAGCAGGTTCGACCTACAGTAAACTTATGACCCTCAACAGGACTGCAGTCCAAAGTAGTCACAGGCTTCAGCCTGTTCAGGCGCGATAACCACGTCAACGCCGCCAGGCTAAAGCCTAGCACTACCTTCCGCATTCCCTACGCCTTCTCGTAGTCAATCTCCATAAACTCCGCCACCTCCTTCAGCCACCGCTCCTGCACAAACTTCACGTGCTCGGGGTGCTCATTGTATCCTGCGTAGGCCGCGGCATTGGCGAACTCCATGGACAGGCCGAAGGTGTAGGGATTCTTTGGGCTGACTTGACGCAGGGTCTCGAACTTCTCCACGCCGGGGATGGCGGCGAGCTCTCCAGCGGCTTTCAGAAAGTCCTGCTCCTCTGCGGAACCGGTGGCATGCTTCAAACGAAAAACGACGGTGTGACGAATCATAGGGGATTCAGCTTTGCGATGAATGGATGAAATAAACAAGCCAGGCTATGGCTTCTTCGCGCTGTCGGTCTCGGCAGCTCCCACAGGAACTGGTGCTGGCCACATGTCCCGAATGGACTGGACCGTGCGGTCCACCAGGATCTGGCCACCCTCAGGGCCCACTTTGTTCGTGTGGGGAAGACCGCTGTAGCTGCCACCTTCGATCGCCTCGGGCGTGGGCAGATACTGCCCTGAGCCGCAGGCGAGCTGGATCAAGAAGGTCTGCAGCGCCGGGCTGCGGGATTTCATCTGGATGCCATAGTTCAGATACAGTTCGAAGGGATTGGTGGCGATGGCCACATCGCCCAGGCGGAGCGTGTGCAGTTCCATCTCGTAGTTTGGCGCCTTGTCGCCGACCTCGGCCCGTCGCACCACCTCGCGTTCGCGCTCCAGCATGTTCAGCAGGTAGGGGTTCAAGTTCCCCATGTTTTCGTACTGCATGATCTGCATCTGGGCCTGCTCCTTCTCCCGCGGCAGGATGCGCCTCGGGGGCAGGGAGAGGGCTTCCACCTGGTGCTGGAAGGGTGGGGTGGTGGTTATTTCCTTGCGGGCAATCTCCACTGTGTCCATCACGGCGGCCGTCAACCGGCGGGCGATCTCCTCCTTGCTGGTCAGGCCGCGGAGCTTGCGCATGCGTTCCTCAGCCTGCTTGCGGAACATGAGGTGCGGGCTCTGATCTCCCGCGGCGCTGATCCAGCCGAGGATGGTGAGGTTGGGCACCTGCAATTCCTTGCGCAACTGCTCGCGGGCTTCATGCCAGAAGTCGGCATTGATCGCCTTGCGGCTTTCCACCTCCTGCGCAGGGCAGGCCAGGTTCACGGCCAGCGCCTGCAGTTCCTGTTTCGCATTCCAGAAGAAGAGCATCTCCACGCCATGGTCTTCGCCGCCCTCCAGGCCGCGGAAACGGGCGTCATTGGTGTTGCCGTACATTTGGGCGCGTCCGTCGGCGTACACTGCGCGGCGGTTCTGGCCGACGACGGCGTGACCCAGGGTCCAGCTCACGCCACCGGGAGCCCGGTTCTTCCAGGCCTGCTCTGCCGCTGCCACCAGCCGGGTCAGCAGGAATGCGGTGTACTCATCCGGTTGCATCACCCCTTCCTTGGGTATCTCATAGCGATTCGGAGCCTTCTCCAGTTCCAGTGTCACCGGCGCCGTGTGCGTATGGGTGGCATTCAGAAAGAGTTTCTTCAGGTCCAGTCCGGGAAGCTTGCCAGCTAGGTTCATGCGCAGACGGTCCTGGAGGCCGTCCCGAATCGCCACCAGATCACAGGTGATGATCAACGCCTGATCCACCGGCTTGTCGCCTTCCCTGGACTCGATGGCCAGGGCTGCGGCCACGATGGGGGTCTCGGCCTTCTGGGAGATGCGGGTGTTGAACTGTCCCGCCAGCGCCACGGGCCGGTCAGGAGTAATGTCCACCGTGGCATGGCCAATGTGCAGCTCCGCGGCGCGGAGGGTTCCGGTTGCGAACAAGAGGCCGGTCAGCGCCAGAGGCAGGGACGGGCGGCGGAGTACGAGGTTACAGATGGAGTGAAGCATGGCGTGGGGCGTGAGTGAAGGGGGGCGAGGATTCAAGCCGTTACTTGGGCACTTTCAGATAGGCGATGAGGTCGGCGAGAGACTGTGGAGTCAGTAGAGCCTCCAGTCCGTCGGGCATGAGGGAGACATTCGCACTCTGCAGGCGTTTCAGGCCGCTGCGGAGGACGGTGCGGCTGCTCCCATCGGCAAGGCGGAGCGTCAGGCTGTCGCCCGCCTCGGTGGTGATCGCCCCGTAGAGCTGGGTGCCGTCATTGAGTTCACAGAAATAAGCGGTGAATCCGGGCTCGATGTTCGCACTGGGATCCAGGATGGATGCGAAGAGCTTGTCTGCCGGATGTTGCACGACGGTGCGCAAATCAGGGCCCACAGCCAATCCCACGCCGTCCAGTTGATGACAGGCCACGCAGGCTTGGGCGAAAGTCTGACGGCCGCGCGTGGCGTCACCGGGCAGAGTCAACGCGGGGCGGAAGGTGTCCAATACCTTCTGGCGAGAGGAGGGAGCGCCCAACAGGGCGGCTGCCCGCTCGCGTAGCTTCTTGTCCGGATGCTTGAGCAGGCGGGACTGGCGTTGCACATCCAGACCGCCCAAGGCAATGCGCTTGTCCGCCACGGCATCTAGCAGCCGTCCTGTTGACTCGGGACGGTCCAGCAGTAGGTCCACGACGGCCTCACGTTGCGCAGGACTGTAGCGTGTCCATCGCTCAAGCAGTGGCGTGGATGCGGCATTGCCAGCAGCACCCCGCAATGCTGTCGTGGCTGCTTTGAAATTGCCCAGCTCCTGCTCTGGAACGACGACGCTGACAAGCACGCTCGTCGCCCAGGAGGGATCAGCATCGTACGCCATGAGCGCTGTGGCTGCAGACACCCTGATGCTGGCGGGACGGCTGGCGTCCTCCCCCATGGACCGAATCTTCTGCACGGCCTCCTTCTCCTGCGCGAGCAACGTCTGCGCAATTTCGGTTGGGCCACCACTGGCTGCGGCCTTGGCGACATTTCCCAGGACGATGGCCTCCAGTGTGGTGGCCGGTTGTTTCTTCTTCAGGGCTTGCCAGAGCTGGGTTGCTCCCTCGATGCTGCTTGAGGTCAGTTTGGGATCCATGTCCTGCAGCGTGCCTTCGAACAAGGGCTGCGCCAGCAAAGCCAAGGCAGTGCCATCTCCAACACCCACCGCTGTTTGCAGGATGCCAGCCTTCAGCGGAGCGGGTAGACTATGGTCTGTTGAAGCCTGGGCCAAAGTTGCCAGATGGGGCAGAGCGGCACTCAGGATGGCACCCTGGAGCAGCGGATCATTCTGCGAAGCCTTGGCCAGAGTCACCATGGCCTTCGCGCCAGCGGGGGTGGTCCAGCCGTCAAGGGCTGTGGCCAGGTGCAACCGGACTTTTGCATCCTCATCATTGGCGAGGGCGCAAGCCGCAGAGATAACCTCCTGCTCCCGCCTCCCAGCCGCCATCTGTACCGCATTCTCTCTCACTGCGGCTGCGGGGTCCTGGAGAGCTTGCATCAACGACTTGGGTTCCAGTGCCCCTTTTTCATGCAAGATCCAAAGCGCATGCACCCGGGCCCGTGGGGACCGCGATTCACGCGCCAGCTGATTCAGCACGGGCAGTGCAGATTGATCCTGGCTCCAAACCAGCAACATGTGCGCCTTGTCCCGCCGCCAGGCGTTGCTGCTCTCCAGTGCGGTCACCAGGTCCTTGGGCGCTGCCTTCTCCAGTGCCACCTTTTCCGTGGAGGGCGCACGATCCTTTGCAAAGACGCGGTAGATGCGGCCCTTGTCATCCCCTTTGCGGTAGTGGGGCAGGAGCGCGTTCTTTCCTGAATCCGGTAGCCACTGGGGGTGCTCGATCATGTAGCGGTACATGTCCGCCACCCAGAGGGCTCCGTCCGGTCCGGTTCGCACCATCACTGGTCGGCACCAGCGGTCTTCACTGGCAAAGAAGTCGTGCTTGCCTGCCATCATCTGCCGGGCCTTGAAGCTGGAGCCGTCGGAGGTGAGTTCGAGATGCTGCACGAGGTTGTGGAACGGCTCGCACACCATGGCGTGCTCGATGCCGGGGGAGGTGGGGCCCATCAACCGCTCGTCTCCAATAATCATGACTGAGCATGCGGAAGTGAAGCGACCGGCCTGGTCAAAGCTGTGAAAGCGCTGCTCCGGGGAGCTCACGGGGTATACGCGGGCGTTGGGCTCCGTCAGCAGCACCTTGGGGGAAGGTGGCGCCACGTGCGGATTGCGCCGCAAGTGGCGGTCCTCTAGGGCGTAGTGCCAGATGGGATGGCTGTTTTGGACCCCGAACCAGCGGCCCCAATCATCACGATTGCGTCCGAACTGGGCAGGGCCGCTCAAGGGTTCCAGTTCGCCGGTGTCGGGCTTGAACCGGAAGTCACGGCTGCCCAGGGCGACGCGTTTGCCCGTCTTGGAGGAGGTGATCTGCACTTCCTTCCCGTAGGCTGGCGTGTGACCGCCGTTGGCGCAGTAGACCCAGTTGTCCAGACCCCAGCGCAGTCCATTGACGCGCAGTTGCTGGTTGCCCTCCTGAAATCCGGTGAGCAGGACGGTGCGCCCGCCATCGTCCACCTTGCCATCGCCATTCTCATCACGAAGGAACAGCACATCGGGTGCAGCGGTGATGAGGCAGCCATCCCGCCAGGTGAGAATACCGGTGGGGAAGCGCAGGCCGTCTGCAAAGAGCGTGGCCTTGTCATAGCGTGAGTCGCCATCGGTATCTTCCAGGATGCGGACTCTCCCGCCCGGCTGGCCTTTGCCATCAATGCCCAGCGGGTAGTCTGCCATTTCCACCACCCAGAGCCGTCCTCTGGCATCCCAGTCAAAGGCCACCGGGTCCAGCACCTGCGGTTCGGCTGCGGCCAGAGCCACCGTGAAACCTTCTGGCACGTGGATGCGTCTTAGCGATTCTTCAGGGCTCAAGGGGGGCGTGCCTTCGGCGGATGCCGGAGCGGGTGTTGGCGCAGTTTCGTTTGCTGGTGCCGTTGCTGCCGACGGAGGAGTCTGACCAGAGATTTTGTAGCGGCTGGCTATTTCCTCACCCGTGAGTGCTCTCGCGTACGCAGCGGCCTCGTCCACTTTCCCTTCCAGCGTGGCGAAGCGGTCGCAACGGCCTCCCAAGAACAGTTCGCTGGGGCCTTCAGGAAGGGTGGAGGGCAATTCACCCTCGATCTCGGGAACCGGGTTGCCATTCAGATGGACCCGCACGCGATCTCCGTCCCGCACCATGACCACCTGGTGCCAGGCCCGCAGCGCCAGTCGCGTGGAGCCGCGCAGAAGTTGTTTCCTCTGGTTGCCGTTGTAAACAATCAGCCGACCTGCCGAGTCCTTGTCCACGGTGCCGCCGATCCCCACATGATCTCCTGCGCACTGGGCGTCTCCATCCTTCCCGCGGGAGAACAGGTAGCCCGTCACGGGGCGGGCATTATCTGGCAGACCGTTCCAGAACCACATCTCCACTGAGTAGGCCTTTGGCGGGGCAGGCAGCAGCGCCCGCACGCGTCCGCCGGCGAGGTGGATGGACCGGTTGATCTCTCCGCCTGAGAATCCCGCTCCCTCTGGTCCGGGAAGGTAGAGAGCCACGCCGTTCTCCATGGTGGCATCCAGTTCCATCTTGCCTTGCTCCTCCCGGGCATCGGGGAGCTGGGCTTCCTCCATGCGCCAGTAGCCCACCGGTCCGGCTGCCAGCACGGCCTTGGCGTAGGCACCGGCGGGATGTTTCATCGAACGCCTTTTGCTCCCGCCCGCCTCCTCCAGGGCATCCAGCAGGTTCTCCACGATCCGCGGCTCGGCCTGCACCTCCAGCCCTGCGGTGCGGGCGGGCCATGTGGTGTAGCCGCCTAGAAAATGCTGCTCTGGCGGTGGGATGTATCCCTCTGCGCCATTGGCCAGGCTGATGTTGAAGTGAGCCCCCAGTGGTGCTTGTTCCCTCAACTTCAGCCCGGTGAGGGCAAAGACCTCGTTGGGAAGGGCGGCCAGCGTCAGGTCGCCAATCCGCCACGCCTGCAGGATGAGCTCGGTCCTTTGTTTCTCGTGCAGATAGAGCGCCTCCTTCGCATAGATCTCAGGCTTGCTCTGCGGGAGGCGATCGCCCAGGGGTGCCACGATCTGGCGGGCCCAGGCCAGCCGGTCGCCATCCGGCGTGCGGTAATGCAGTGGCAGGCGGGTCTCCACCACCTTGAGCGGGACGTGATCCTGATACTTCACTTTGCTCAGGGCTTCTGCGGCACGCCCTGCGACCTCTTCCGCATATTGGGCCATGCTGACGTTTTTCGCGGGCTTGGCGTAGTCCTTCCACATGAGGTCTCCGCTGGTGCCCTGGGTCATCATGGCGACGAAGGGGCCTTCACCCGACGGCTGGCCCAGGCGTTTCGCCAGCTCGCGGCAGAACAACCCATAGTAGTCGGCAGAGACGGCGGTGGCACCAAAGTAGTGCTGAGAGTAGTTGGCTAGTACCGCGAGCGGTTTGCCACCGGGCGTCTGCACGGACACCACGCTCAACTGGGGATCCACCGGACCGGAGGGGCCCACATGCTGGGGGCTCTCGTGACCGGGGTGCATCATGGCCCGGACTGTGGGCTGGCCAAAGGGATCGGTGGGTACCCGGTCGGGGCGATAGATCCAGCGCCGGTTATGGGTGTGATCCCAATCGTCCACGGAGGACCAGCCGATCCTGGCCGGCTGGAGGGCTTTCACTGCGGCCGTCAGCGCCTCGCTGATTTTTCCTGGCAGCCAGGCCGCGTACTCAGGATCTTCCCGGCTGCCCAGGCAGCCCAGGGCGGAAGGGGCGCTGTGCGTATGCGTGGCGCTCACCAGCATGCGGTGCGTGGGGATGCCCGTCTCCTTGGAGGCTTGTGCTTTCGCCTTGTCGATCAGTTCCCGCGACATCATGCAGGTGTCCACCACGCAGATCACTGCTTGCACGGTGCCGTCATCCAGCGCCAATGCGCGGGCGTGCAGGCGGTCGTTCGCCTGTTGGGCCAGACGCTCTGTGAAGTTCCCGTTCACCCGCACGGGGAACTTCTGCGGTGTGATGTCCACTGCCACGGCTCCGGCACGAAAGGCGGGTGCGGGACTCAGGGGAGCGGCTGCCCGGACGGTGGGGCATGCCAACAGTGCCATCATGGGCAAGGTGAGAGGGGCCAGTTTCATGAGAGAGCGGGGAGGCTGTCTGGTGAGGGAAGTGACTCAGTTGCGGGTGGATCTCTTGCGGGCCACTCGCTTCTTGGGTGGGAGCGCCAGTTCATCCAGGGTGGTGTCCAGGTGTCGACGCATGGCTGTTTCCGCGGCCTCCGCATCACGGGCCAGCACGGCTTGGAGAATGATGCCATGCTCCACGATGGCGGACTCAGTGGTCACCCGGCTGTAGCCGCGGGATAGGCTGGCTTTGAGTAGATCCGTCAAAGACAGGAGCATCATGGCGGAAACTTGATTCCCCGAGGCCGCAGCCAGCGCATGATGAAAGGCCATGTCGGCCTCGATCGCGGCCTTCAAGGTCTCGGCAGTAGCGAGGCGGTCGTACACCTCCTGCAGGTGGGTTCGTTGTTCTGGCGTGGCGTTCAGCGCCGCCAGTCGGGCGTGTTCCGGCTCCAACATCAGGCGCACCTGCACGAGTTGGCGCAGACGCTCCTGGGCATCGGGGACGAGGAGCTCCACCGCCTGGGTCAGGGGCTTGTGCAGATTGTCCGTGGAACGCATCCCCACACCCTGGCGAACCTCCAGCAGGCCCTGCGTCTCCAGGCGCTTCACCGCCTCTCGTACCACACTGCGGCTGACGCCAAGCTGCTCCGAAAGGGCCTGCACCGCGGGCAAGCGACGTCCTCCCTCTGCATCCTCCCCGCGCGTCAGCTCCGCCAGGCGGGTGGCCACTTTCTCCACCAGCGACGGCGACCGGGAAATGGCGGTGATTTTCATGGAAGCGGGGTCGGGGGCAGGTGGGGAATAAGGGTGATCATCTGATGGTCTGACCAGTTGAGGGGGCGGAGGATACGAGGAGGTGGGAGGGAGTCTTTCAGCCTATGGAGGCAGAGACGCCAGACTGCCAGACGCCAGACATCAGACTTGAGCTGACGCCTTAGAGGGCGCGGATGACGCGGCGAATCAGTAAAAGGAGTGAGGGACATTCTTGTCCTGGTTCGGCGCAAGCGTCCGATGATGTGGATTCATCATTCGATGGTCCATGACCAGGCGAAGGCGGCGTCAAGCCGCCGACACTCCAAGACGCTGGCGCGCGGCTGGGAGGGCAATTGTAGAGTGCCCATCAACTGATGGCTGGGTGTTCTCCAGGGTGTCCAGTTGCGCGAAGCGTTTTCGGAGTACGGCGGCTTGACACCGTTTTCGCCTGCGGGTGCGGGTTGCCAATAGCTGAGAGCAGCAACGGACCTTGACCGAACTGTCCAGGCGCCAGCTCAAGTCTGGCGTCTGGTGTCTTCCAGTCTTCTGTCTCCCGCGAAGCGGATCACCAATGCGCGGCGATCTTCTTTTTCAAGAACGCGACACTGCGCTCGAGTTGATCCATCCCTTCGATGCCGTCTTCGATGCTGATCCAGCCATTGAATCCTTTGCTCTTCAGTTCGGTGAAGATCGCGTCGTAGTCGTTCAACCCTTTGCCGATCTCGCCGTGGCGCAGGCGTTTGGCGTAGCCGGCGGAGCCGCCTTCTTCCTTGCGCAGATCTTCAATGGTACCCTCAATCAGGTAGCGATCACTGGCGTGCATGGTCACCACACGGTGGGACACGCGGCGTAGGAGTTCGAGGGGATCTTCTCCGGCGAGGTAGGTGTTGCTGGGATCGTAGTTCACACCAAAGGATGGGTGGTTGATGCGATCCACCAGCTTGCAGAAGACATCCATCTTCTGGGCAAACTCCGGGTAGTCCCAGAAGTCGTCCTTGTAATGATTCTCGATGATCAAGGTGATGCCGCGCTCCTGAGCATAGGGCAGGCAGGCCTCGATGCAGTCGGCGGCCAGGCTGACGCCCTGGTCCATGGTCAATTCCGGGCGACGCTGGCCCGAGAGCACCCGGCAGTATGAGCCGCCCAAGGCGTGAGTCATGTCGATCCAGCCCTTCTGTTTCACAATCTGCGCTTCACGAAAGGCGGCATCAGGGTGGGTGAAGTCCGGTGAGCAACACATCATGGGGATCACTAGGCCGAGGTCCTCCACCTGCTTGCGGAATCCCGCCCAGTTGCGCTCATCCGCCATTTCCAGGAACCCGGCGTACCATTCGAGACCCTGGACGTCCAGTTTGGAGGCGAGGCCAATCCACTCAGACAGTTTCATCGATCCGTCTTTGCAGAGTGCCTGCATGAAGGCCTTGGGGAATGCGGCGAGTTTGGGCATGGGAGGAAAAGGAAAATTAGGAATGATGAATGAGGAAGTCGGAATGGGCTGAAACCACCACTTACCTCTTACTGCTTACCGCTCACCGGGATGGTTGAGGAGTCTTTGGGTGGGTTTCGGCCGATGAAGGGATGTTGCTCCAGGTCCACGACCTGACCGCTGATAGGACCGCTTTCATCGGCCAGCCAGTACACCGCCGCGACGGCGATCTCGTCTGGCCAGAGGATGCGGCCCGCAGGAGCGTAAACACGTGGTACGTGAGTGTACCAGTCCTCTGGCAGGCCGTGTTCCTTCTTGCGCTGGGCCTCGTTTTCGGTGAGCACCCAGCCGGGGTTGATCTGGTTCACGCGCACATGATCTTCGCGCATGAGAGTGTCTCCGAGGTTGCGGGTGAGCGTCATGAGAGCGCCCTTGGAAATGCTGTACGGCAGGAGATTGGGCTCGCCGCTCCAGGCGTTCACGGAGCCGATGTTCAGCACCGCTCCCCGTGTTGCCCGGAGTTGGGAGAGTGCGGCCTTGATCAAAGCAAATGGGGCGACCGTGTTGACCTCCATCATCTTGCGGAAGAAGGCAAGGTCAGTGGTGTGGATGTTGGAGGCCACGACCATCGCGGCGTTGTTCACCACTGCGTCCAGTTTGCCAAAGCTCTTCACTGCCAGTTCCACGAGGCGTTCCGGGGCGCCTTCCGTCGTGAGATCTTCGATGTGCAGCGTGGCATTCTCTGCGCCCAGTTCCTCAATCACCTGTGCGCCCAGATCCGCTTCCAGTCCGTGGATCACCACCTTCGCGCCTTCGGTGACAAACCGCTTGGCCATTGCCTTGCCAATACCGGTGCAACTTCCTGTGACGATGATGACTTTGTCTTTGAGGCGCATGGGTTGAATGCAGTGAAAAGTTTAGAGTAAAAAGTGATAAGTGGGTTCCGAAGCGGAGATCTTACTAGAGTGACGCCCTTAGGCGGAACACTGCAGATGACTACGCCGCATCAGTGAACGGCCCTGCGTTTGCGGTGGCGAGAGTCTCCCGCACTTTCTGGCCATCCAGTTCTGCAACGTTGGTGCTGTTCTTCAAGCTCAGGGCTGCGGCGCAGCCGGCGGCTTCGCCGAGGGCCATGGCAGTGACGGTGACGCGGGTGGAGGCGTGAGCGCCGCGGGTGGCGGAGTGGCAACGGCCAGCCACGAGGAGGTTCTCGATCTTCTGGGGGACTAGAGAACGATAGGGGATGTCGTAGGGGCCGGGCTGAACTTTCTCGGGCTTGAAGTCGTTGGCACTGCCTAAGGTGGTCTTGTTGGGGTGCAGGTCCAGATACCAACAACCGGTGGCGATGGCGTCCGGGAAGCGGCGGCCGCCCATGATCTCCTTTTCATTCAGCACGTGCTGGCCAATGAGCCGGCGGGACTCGCGCACCCCGATCCAAGGATAGGCTTCGAGGAAATAGGAATCTGCAAAGGCTGGGATGTCGCGCTTCCAGGCCTTGTGCATGGCCAGGGCGTCAGCGCGTCCCTGCATTTCTGCGCGGGAGAGGTCGGCGGCGTCGGTGGGATTGGCGGGGACGCGGATGCCGTGAATGTAGACCTCGTCCTTGCCGAAGAGGAACATCACTCCGGGGCCATAGAAGTAGGGGAGTTCGCCCTGAGCCTGGGCTTTCACCAGGGACTCGCGGCACAGTCCGCCGATGCCCTTGACGGGCTTCACCCCGCCGATCCGGAAGTGCAGGGTCAGCGGCTGCACCTCCGCGCTCTGCTCCGTCGGGGCTCCCGCCCAGGCGGCCACGTCGGCGTCGCCCGTGCAATCAATCACCACCTTGGGGCGCACCGTTACCAGACCGTCTTTGTTCGCGATGGTCACGCTGTTGATCCTGCCGTTGGAGGAGTCGGTAGCGCAGGCGAAGGAGTTGTACAACACCGTGAGCCGGTCCTTCTGCGCCTGCAGTTCCCGGTCCAGTAGTGCCTTGAACTCAAACGTGTTGGGGATCGTCGGGTTGTGTGGCTTGATCACCTGGGCGTCAGGGGCGCACACTCCGGTCTTGGACAGCAGCTCCAGGGCGATGCCCTTCACCACCACGCGGTGGTCGCCAATATTGGAAATGCCATCGAAATAGGGCAACCCTACGCTGGTGATGATCCCGCCCGCAAAGGGCGCCTTCTCCACCAGCAGGGTTCTTGCGCCATGTCGCGCAGCGCTCAGGGCCGCCGCGGTGCCGGCACAGCCACCACCACATACCAGCACGTCCGTTTCAATGGTCTTGCGACCTGTGCCTGCGCCGGCACCAGTACCCTCTGCCGCCAGCAATGGCCCCGCCATCGTAGCCGCCACGGAGGAGGCTACAAATGTCCGTCGTGTGTTCATGATGAAATGGCTGACCGTGTTTCAATCTGCCCAGATGAATGGCTCTACATTGGGAGTCTCCCGCGCTCTCTCTTCACCGTGCTCACGTTCCCAAATGGTCGCTTGCATTCGCCATTCGTTCAGGGCTGCCAGATCCACATCTGGTTCATCCCAATTCGGCGAGTCGGTCGGCAACTCCAGGTCAAGAATGCTGCTGTTCATAGTTCAAGAAGGACTTTGAGCTTATCGAAGATATGAGGCGGAGCGTATCGATCGCAGAGGGCTTTCACTTCCTGCAGCGTTACCGATCCTGGGTTCTTCTCAACCAACGCTGCAATGTCGTTCAGATCTTTCCTGGTCCGTCCGGGATTGTTTTTCAAAGCGTGAAGCTTCAACGCAATGAAGCTGGCTACTGACGGACAGGTGACTTCAACGCCTTGAAACGAGTGGGTGATGGAATCGGACGACAGCTTGGCAAAAGTGCTGGAGTTCACCAGCATCACATCAATGGGAAGGAACTTGGCATCCGTGGGGTGCCAATAGCGGAGAAATGCCGGGGTCTTGTCGTGCTGGACATAGCCCAATAGGGAAACAATCTCGTGCACCACCTCAGCTTCGTCGCTCGCAATCAAGATATCCAGATCGCGTGTGTCCCGGTGATAGTGGTGCGCATCCAGACCATAGCCGCCAATGAGATGAAAACGAAGTTTTCCCTCGTCTTGGGCAGAAGCCAGAGATTGGATCACAAGTTGAAGCATGGCCAACTATACAGCGCTTAAACAGGCTTCAGTACAGATTTTACGACCTCGCCGCTGTGCATCTTCTCGAAGGCTTCGTGCCACTCGGTCACCCGCCAGACGCCGCCGATGATGGGTTTGACGTCCAGTTGACCGCCCGCTAGCAGGGCGATGACTCGCTCCCACACTGGCCAGTTGTGGCTGAAGCTGCCTTGCAGCGTGACGTTCTTCTGCACGAGGGGGTCGATGGAGAAGCCCAGCGGTTGCGGGCCCCAGCCCACCTTGGTGATCCAGCCATTGGGACGTACCAGTTGCAGCGCGATCTTCAGCGTGACGCTGGAGCCGGCGGCATCGATCACACAATCTGCACCCAGACCATCGCGCCGCTTGGCCCATTCCGTGGCATCGCCGATGATGCCTTCACAACCGTACAGCTTGGCGATCTCCAGACGCTGACGATCGTTCTCCAGGCCGACCAAGGCCACCTCGGCGCCGCACAGGCGGGCCACTGCGGCGCACAGAATGCCGATGGTACCAGGGCCAAGGACGATGACGCGATCTCCAGGCTTCAGTCGGCTGTTCTCCACTACAGCATTGTAGGCCACACAGCAGGGCTCCGTGAGGCAGGCTTGTTCAAAGGCCAGCTTGTCCGGTACGCGATGCAGGCAGCGGGAAGGCACGCGCACAAAGCGGGTCATCGCGCCATTCACGCCGTAGCCAAAGCCTTTGCGCGTGGGGTCCAGATTGTACAACCCCTGGCGGCTCATGGGATTGTTGATGTCGATCACCGCTGCGGTCTCGCTCACCACGCGGTCACCTTCCTTCCAGTTGATCACGTTCTTGCCGGTCTCCACAATGTGGCCGCCAAACTCATGACCCAGTACCACCGGGTAGTTCACCGGCCAGCTGTGGTCAGCCGTCCATTGATGCAGGTCACTGCCGCAGACGCCGACATTGGCGACCTCCAGCAGCACGTCGTCGTCCCCAATCTCCGGGGCGAGGATCTCACGAATCTCAACGGACCCCTTCTCCGGGGCATAGTTCACAACAGCAGCGGAAGCAGTTTTCATGGAATGAGGAATGCGGAGTGTTAGGAATCTTCGCGAAGCATTAAGCACTAAACCCGGGAACCACCTGGGAGTGCACCGCCTCACAGATCAGTCGGAGTGATCCTTCGAGGTCGCCGTCGGCCGTCTTGAAGGCGTCTGCGTCCACAGTGAGGGGCGCGCCAAGCACCACGAGCGGGGCACCGTACTGGGGGCACTGGATGGCCTGCTCCAGAGTGAGGCCGCCCACGGCTTGAACGGGGATCTTCACGGCTTGTACCACCTCGCGCAGTTGGTCCAGAGGGCTGGGCATGCGTTGACCGGCGGCGGCAATGCCACGGCGCTCGTCATAGCCGATGTGGTGGATCACGTAGTCACAACCCAGATCTTCCAGCATCTTCGCCCCAGCCACCATATCTGGGCAGCCAAGGTTATCACCCATAACTCTTACGTTGTGATCCCTGCCGGCCTTCACCACGCACTTGATCGTCTCCTCATGAGCCCGGGCCATCACCACCACGTGAGTGGCTCCAGCCTGGGCCATCATCTCAGCTTCCAGATAGCCGCCATCCATGGTCTTCAGGTCGGCCACAATGGGGATGCCGGGGAAGGATGCGCGCAGAGCCCGGACTCCGTGCAATCCTTCTGCCAGGATCAGCGGAGTGCCTGCTTCCAGCCAGTCTACGCCAGCCCGGATCGCCAGAGCCGCGGTCTTGAGCGCTTCGTCAATGTTGGTGAGGTCGAGTGAGATTTGAACGATGGGTTTCATTGGAGAGCAGTGAAAAGTTAAGAGTAAAAAGTGAAAAGTGGGGAAGGGGGCGATGGTTCAGGCTTCTGTGTCCATTCCCAGTTTGTAGTTGAGCTCGCCCCAGTCTTCGATGTGCTGACGCATGGCTTGTCCGGCCTTGTCCGCATCGCGGGCCAGGATGGCGGTGAGGATGGGGCGGTGACCGCGCAGGGCGTGATCGGTCACGGGAATGTCGTGTGCTTGTTGCCAGCGATGAGCTTTGGCCAGCAGGAGTTCAAACTGGGCACGCACGGTCCGCCAGCAGGTGAGGAGTCGTGAGTGGCCGGCAGCCTGCATGATCAGGTCGTGGAAGGCGACATCCAGCCGGCTGATGTTGGTAACGTCCGTCTCCTGCTCCAGGGCCTGCACGTTCTCTTGCAGGGATGCAGCGGTTTCTGCGGTCAGTTTCTGGGCCGCCAGCCGGGCGCTCATGACCTCCAGTGTCTGGCGGAGGGTCACGATTTCCCGCACATCTTCGGCACTGAACTGGCGCACTTGGCAACGTCCACGGTGGTCGAACTCCACGACCCCGTCGTGCTCAAGCTCCACCAAGGCTTCCCGTACGGGCACGCGGCTCACGGCCAGTTGGGCGGCCAGCTTGGGTTCGCTGATGGCACTGCCCTCGGCAATCTGACCAGAGATGATCGCCCGGCGCACTTGGTCCGCCACCTCCTCCGCCAGGGTGAAGCGGCGGACGGGTTGCAGGCCTTGTTCGGGAGCGCTGGCGTCGAGGGAGATCATTAAAATGCGAATTTCTAAACTGTATACAGTATATCTGAGTGGAGTCTACTACAGTCGTCAAGCTCAATTCCATCGGAGGGGGAGGGTGCCGGGCTGGAAGCATCCACGTCATTTGGGCCAAGCGATTCAGCCTGTGACGGTCAGAGACATTTGAAACCCGGTTGAGTATTTTCGCCTGCATTCCCGTCTCACTGGCTGGCACACTTTAAGACTCCATTTCTCTTCCCCCCCATCCTATGAAACCCTTTTCTGCTCCTCTGGTACGCAGCCTCTTCGGCGTACTGGCGGCCCTCATGATTCTGCCAGCCTTGCCTGCGCAGGCGGAGGGGCCGATTGACCACCTGAAGAAACGTCGCCGCCAGATCCACGAAAAAATTGGAGAGATCTTCTTTGGCCTTGGCCGCAAGATTGAAGACGCCGCCGACCGCGTGGAAGGGCGTATGGAACCCGTCCCGCCCCCGCCGCCCGGCTATCGTGGTGGCGGTCGTCCGCCGCATCGCGATGACCCTTATTGGGAAGAAGAGGATCCGAACTGGGAACTGGAACTGCGGTACGAGCAGCGCCGTCAGCCCCGTGGTCCTGGTCTGAGTTACCCTGACGGTACGCCCTACCCAGATGCGGGCATCCGCCGCCCAACCTATCGTGATCGAGATCTTGAGCGCGAACGGGCTCCTCGCGATCCCTACACGCCTTCGCCCTACGATTACAGTGCGCCTCGCAATGAGTACCGTGCTCCGACGGATCGTCGTCCAGATGACTACGGTAGTCGGTCCGCTCCCTTGCCTTCCGAGAGCCCGTTTGGGGATGAACCCAAGTCCGGTGTTCCCTCCGGGTCGGGTTCGATGAAGAAACCCGGGAATGTCAGCCCGACGACTCCGGCCCCCATGCCGGAGCGAAAAGCCGGTGATGCAGGCTCCGTCTCAAATGGTGGCGATGGGGGCCTTCGCTATGGTCGCCCGGTTCCCGGCAAGCAGGGCTTCGTGTATCCGCCTGGAGTGAAGGAAGAGACGAAGAACATGATCGACGTTCGTGACTTCCGCCCGGGCCAGAAAGTGAAGGATCCGCGCACGGGCGAGATCTTCCTGGTGCCTTGACCCGGCTGCGCGGGAGACAGAAGAGCTGAGTTGATCTGACGTTGAGGTTTCGAAGACGCAAGCTGGAGTGTTGCTCCGCTTGCGTCTTTCCTTTTGGGCAAAGCAGTCGCAGTCCCGCATGCGGGACTGTTCAGTCGAGTTGCCTGCGTCAAAGGCATGGCACTACTTTGCATGCCAGATCTCCGATCTTCCTAGAACCCAATCGTATAAAACGAGTTCTGGGAGACCTTGTTGGCCTCGTCCACCGTGATCCAGCGCTCCATGTAGCGCTCACCCCAGCTGTCGCTGAAGGCGATCTCGTTGGTGTCCTTGTTGTACCCAATGATGAGCACCACGTGGGCGGACTTGTCATTTTTGCTGAGTGTATTCGCGGCGGCTTCAGTGGTTACCTTCTGCTTCCAGGCGGCCCAGTCTGTCACGTCCTTGCGGGCTGCGGTGCGTTCGTTGGCAGTTTTGTTGAACCCATCCGTGCTGTAGAGTGCCCAGATCACGGGCACGCCCTTGTCGATGTGTCGGGCCAGATCTTTGATCTTCATATCTCCCTGGAAGGAGTCAAAGGAGCGCCCCTTGGCCTTGATGTGTCGGGCCACACCTTGCAGTAGCGCGTTCACACTGGTGCCACCGCCGTAGCCAGTCTCACCGGCATTGGCCAGGATGTACATGTCTGCCGGCACACCCAGATAGCGCATCGCACGCTCTGCCGTGGCAGGCACGCAGTAGCCCTTGGGGCCTTGGTCCACCATGGGGATATCTTTGATGACCACGTCCCCGTTGGGGCGATTTTCCAGGTGCTTCTTCGCCTGGTCACGGATCACCGCATCAGAAGTGCGCGCCACCTTGCCGCCGCTGTCGGCAAATTGTGCCGTCACCACCTGCAGGCCTACGTATTCGCCCTCGGCCTCGGCCAGCAGCACAGCCTGGCCGCGCCAGTCCCAGCGCTGCATGTTCATGCGGCCCACCTTGCCCTCGCCGAACCGTTCTTTCTTTGGGGCACCGAGCTTGCCGGACATGGACTCCGTGATCGAGGTCAGATCCTTGTCCATCGCCGTCTTCACAATCTTCGCTGCTTCTTCCGGGGGCGTGTCTTTGTCGAAGTGCATCTCCGCGCTTCCCTTGGAGCCGAAGAGGTCGCCCTTGTTCGCGTACACGATCGAAAGTGCCGTCACCCGATCGCCGGCGGCATACAGGGCCACGGAGTACGGGCGTGCGCCGAAGAGCCGGTAGTCATCCTTCGGGTAGGAGCGGTAGCTGCTCTGTGTGGGGGTCTTGGACTCCTGGCGCAGCCCCAATGCAGCCGCTACCTCCGCTGCAGGGCGTTCCCAGAGAGGCTTGTCTGAAAACAAGGGCTGCCCCGCCACGCTGTTTACCTCTTCCACGGTCAGCTTGTCATTCGGATTGGGGGCGGGCTTGAATCCCGAGGGGCTGGCTTCCGCGATCCCTGCAGGGGCTGAGCCACCCGATTGCTGGCGTACGTACTCCTGATCCGCCGCACTCAGCGCGCTGAGGGGCAGGGTCATGGTGCGCCCGTCCTCACGTACAATCGTGACCTGATCACCGGCGACCGCAGAGAATCGAGCCTTGAGAGTGCTGCCCTGCTGACTCGTGAATACCCTCATTTCAGGCGACGGAGCGGCTCCCGCCGGGGCGGAAATCAGAATCGCAGCCAAAAGAGCACCCGAAGCGGCTATTTTCATGGGTTCACGTGATACTGGAAATCTAGCCGATGCGCAAGATCACGCCTGCCCGGCGCTGTTTAGGCGCCTTCTCACATCGCGCATTTATCTTCGCAAAAAGCGCATTCGCTGTGCTTACGGGATGCCTTTCGGTCCCTTCGCATCGCAGTCCCGGCTTACTTAAAGTTTGGCCCCGTGATTCTCCCGCTGGAGTCCCGGTAGGTCACATTGCCTGCCGGGCTCACATATTTCGTGCCCAGGATCTGGCCGCTACCATCGCGATAGGTGGTGGTCTCTGAGTCGCCCGCCTTGGTGGAGCTCGATGTCACCGCGATGCGTCCCTTGGAGTCCCTCGTCACTTCTGTGCCAGACGCCATCTTTTGCGTGTTGCCGGTGATCCTCCCTTTGCTGTCGCGATGGGTGACCGTACCTGTATAGGGATCCTCGCTTGAGGTTGAGACAATCCTGCCCGACCCATCCCGTGTGGTGACGGTGCCCGTGGGGGACACATCAGACGTGCGTGCGATCCGTCCTGAACCGTCGCGAATCGTTTCCCGGATCCGCGAGAGCGTGGCCGTGCTGATCTGGATTTCGAGATTGCCTTCTTCAAGGGAGCGCTTGGAGCTCGTCTTGGAGGTTTCCGCCTCGGACTTCTTGGGCGGAGCGGCGCTGGCAGAGGTGGAGGTCAGCAGGGTGAGGGCACCGGTGAGGGCCACAGCGAAGGGGGCAAATGAGGTTTTCATACCACAAATGGATCTGGCGAAATTGTCGCTCGCATGGGATGCAAACTCCAGCCAATTTATTCATTTCCCCGTGCCTGTTTCTTCATCGCTTGCTGTTCCGTCTGAAGTCGTCGCTCCGTCGCCGCTTGCGCCCTCCTTCCGGGAAGCGCTTCGCTTCTGGGTGAAGCTTGGCTTCATCAGTTTTGGCGGGCCTGCGGGACAGATTGCGATCATGCATACCGAGCTGGTAGATCGCAAAAAGTGGATCAGCGAACCGCTGTTTCTGCATGCGCTGAACTTCTGCATGCTCCTGCCTGGTCCAGAGGCCCAGCAACTGGCCACCTACCTGGGCTGGCGTCTGCATGGCGTGAGGGGAGGGATTGCCGCGGGTGCCTTGTTCGTGCTTCCAGCAGTTTTCATCCTGTGGGGGCTTAGCTGGCTCTACATGAGCCTGGGGCACGTGAGTTGGGTGGCGGCCATCTTCTACGGGCTGCAACCGGCCGTCATGGCCATCGTGGCGGCGGCCGTGCTTCGGATCGGGCGGAAGGCATTGCGCAACTGGGTCCTGTGGGGTCTGGCGGCGATCGCATTTCTTGCCCTCTTTTTGTTCAAGGTGCCTTTCGTGGCGGTCATGCTGGGGGCAGGGGGGCTCGGGTGGTTGGGCAGTGTCTTCGCGCCGCAGTACTTCGGTCTCTCGCGAGCTGCCACCCCGGCTGGGAAAAGCGAGGGCGTCACGTCCACTGCAACAACGGCTGCCGCTTCTCCAGATCGAGCCGCGGCGGATATGGATCTTCCCGAAGGCTCAGCCACCTCCAGTGGCGGATCCGGATGGGCACATGCGGTCCGCGTGATCGGCGGTGGTGTCGTACTCTGGTGGTTGCCCATCGTCCTCGCCGGGATGCTCGCGGGGTGGGAGAGTGTTTGGTTCCAGCTAGGCCTCTTCTTCAGCAAGGCGGCCATGATCACCTTCGGCGGAGCTTACGCGGTGCTGCCCTACGTGGCCCAGCAGGCGGTGGACCAGTATCACTGGCTCACCACCCCCCAGATGATGAGCGGTCTCGCCCTGGCAGAGACGACGCCCGGTCCGCTCATCATGGTGCTGCAGTTCGTCGGCTTTGCCGGGGGCTGGCAGAATCCTGGCACTCTCCCACCGCTTTTCGCGGGCACGCTGGGGGCGGCCATCACCACATGGGCCACCTTCGTGCCTTCCTTCATCTTTGTGCTCACTGGGGCTCCTTATATTGAGCGACTCCGGCGTGTGCGGAGCCTATCTGCCATGCTCTCGGCCATCACTGCGGCTGTGGTGGGCGTCATCCTCAATCTTGCCGTCTGGTTTGGCATTCACACCCTCTGGCCCTCGGGCGGCTCCCTGGATCTATTCGCCCTCGGTCTCGCGGCAGTTCTCTTTGCCGGCATGCAGTGGCGGAAATGGGATGTAATCCCTGTGGTGGCGGCTGGCGGGCTGCTGGGGTTGGTATGGCGTCTGCTCGTTGTGGGCGCGTCGTAGTCTAGTCACAGAGTTTTGCTCGCTCCCGTGAATTATTGGGTGTAAGGACCTGCGTCTGTTTCCATGTCAGAGGCTCCCAAAAAAAACGCCGCTGGCGACCCCAGTCGTCCACCTGTTCAGATCCTCAAAGCCCGCCAGAGGGTGCTTTCAGAGGATGAGTTGGCTGTCTCGATCGTCATCGCATTTGAAGACATCCGGGCGAAGCCGGATCACCTGCTGAGCTGGACGCGTGGCCAGACCCTGCCGGAACAGCACTACGAAGTGATTGTGGTTTCCGATGGGCGCTATCGGGAGACAGAGAAGGAGATTGGCAAACATCTGCGTCCGCAGGATGTCCTAGTCCGCTCGCAGGGGACAGAGCGGTTCTTGCTGTGCAATGTGGGTGCGGAGGTGGCTCGCGGGAAGATTTTGCTGTTCACTGAGGACCACTGCGTGGCGGAGCCCGGCGGAGTCGAGCTTGCTGCCAAAGTGATCCATGAGTTTGAAAAGGAGTGCGTAACGCTCGGCTGGGGACACATCAACGACAACTATGTTGGCGCTCTGGAAGAGCAGGTGACAGATGGAAATCGGGATGTCTGGGATGCTCCAGGGCACTGGAACAAGCTGCGTGCTCGAGGCTTTGTCATCACCCGGCGTGCCTTTCAGGCGGTGGGTGGGTTCCCCATTGGCCACGGCTTGTTTGCGGAGGCTCTTTTTGCCGCCCGGTTGCATCAGCACGGCGTGGAGGTGGCCGTCACGCCGGAGATCGGCCTGCGGCACGTCAACAGTCATTCTCTCGCGGATCTGGGCGCGCATGCGCGGGATTACACCTACCATGAGTGCCAGGCATCGGGAGACCTGGAGCCGGAGTTTTTCCACCGCTACTTCAGCCTGCCGGAAGTGACGTCCAGTGCATTGATTCCCCCCCGGGAGGGGCGTCGCATTGCGCCACTGGTTGCCCGGGAACTGATGCGGGAGGTACAGCCGCATGGGCGGCCTCGTCGCTGGCCCCGCATCGGGGCCTGGCTTGGTCTTCTGCTCCACACCATCACGGTGGGCTATGGCAGCGCTGGCTCCAGCTTGAGATCGCGCATGGCGGTGTGGAGGAGTTGGTGGGGTTGCCAGATCTGGAGGTTCGATGAGAAGCGGCGTTGCGCCTCCTTCTCCAGCTTCTGGCTGCGCGTGGTGGACCATACCCGGGTTTCGTGGCTGCTGAGCCGCCGTCGTCCCGCCATCCTTTCCCACGGCAATCCTGCGGGGGATTATCGAGGCGAAAAATTGGCCAGCCTGCGTGCCTGGGGCGTGCACGCTCTGGAGAAGGATGGGGACACACCGCTCCGCTGGACGGGCGGGGTGGGGGTGATCCCTCTGGAACTGCCTCCTGGGGACTATGAAGTGACATTCGACACCGCAGGCCTCCGTGGAGGGGACTGCCGTTTCCCGTTCGTCGTTTACTGGGGGCGGCACCGCGTCGGACGACAGAGCCTCCGCCATCACCGGACGAAGGTGTCCTTCGACATCACGTCCAAAACCCCCGAGGGACGCTCCTGCCTGCTCTGCATCCTGGTGCCGGTCACGCTGCGAAGCGAAGCAGACCCCAGGGAGTTGGGCTTCCCTCTTGCCGCGCTGGAGGTCCGTCCGGTGAAGGAGCGCTGGAGCACCGTGCAGATGAAAAAGACCGAGGGGGCAGTTTCTGCCAGCTCATGAGGTCGCCCCGTCCTGCAGAATTTGGGGCAGGCGGTCTGTGCAAGGTCATCACGGTGAACACCGCCGACCACGGGGGCGGGGCTGAACGCCTCGCCTGGCAGATGTTTGAGGGCTGTGCCGCACTGGGGCTCGACTCCTGGTTTCTTGTCGGGGACAAGAAGTCCTCGCATGAGCGGGTCCTGCCTTTTTACCTCAGCCCTTACTTCGACTATCGGCCATTCGCCGGAAGTTGGACGCAGCGGCGGCAGCGGACCTTGAAGTGGCTCTCTCGACGCGCCGGACTGGACGACTTTGAGTTCCCGTATTCCCGTCACCTGCTGGAGCTCACCGGCTCGGTGCCGGATGTGGTTCATTGTCATAACCTCCACGGCGGCTACTTCGATCTGCGGGCGCTGCCCTGGTTGTCGCGTCGGGTGCCGGTGTTCCTCACCCTGCAGGACGCATGGACCGCCACTGGACACTGCGCTTTTCCCATCGATTGCGAGCGCTGGCAGCGACACGTGGGCTGTGGTCAGTGCCCAGACCTGAGCCTGCCTCCGGCGGTCGAGCGGGATGCCACCGCGCTGAACTGGTGGCGCAAAGCGCGCATCTTCGAGAAGAGCCGGCTCTACATCGTCGGCACCAGTCAGTGGAGCCTCGATCTCGCCCAGCGCTCCATCCTGGCTCCGGCCATGGCGGATGCCCGCTTGATCCCCAACGGGGTGGATCTTTCCGTCTTCCACCCCGGTGACAAGGCAGCTGCCCGAGCCGATTTGCCGCTGGCACTGTCTGGAGCCCTGCCGATGCATGCTCTGCTGATGATTTCCGTCGCGCATGCCGGTGCCGGCAATCCCTTCAAAGACTGGCCCACGCTGAAGGCTGCTTTGGAGCGACTGACGCACCCTCCTCCTGCAGCAGGGGGAGATCGGCCGCTGCATCTGGCGGTCATTGGCGGGAGGGTGGGGACGGAGCAGGTCGGCCCAGTCACCGTTCACCACCTCGGCTACCTTTCCCATGCGGAGCTGGCCCAGCACTACCGGGCGGCCGACCTCTTTGTTCACGCCACCCGGGCAGAGACGTTTGGTCTGGTCATTGCGGAAGCCATGGCCTGTGGCCTGCCCGCCGTCGTCAGTGATGTGGGGCCCACCCCGGAGGTTGCTGTCCCGGGTCATGGCGGCATCTTGGTGCGAGCCTTCGATCCTGGCGATCTAGCCAGGCAGCTTCAGACTCTGATTGCCAGGCCGGAGTTGTTGCCCGCCTTGGGGGAGCTGGCTGCCCAGTATGCCCAGCGCCATTTCGACGCCCGCCAGATGGTGGATGCCACCTTGGGCTATTATCAGGATGTCGTCGCTCAGTGGCGGGCGGAGAGGGGAGATTACGTCTCTCGTGCGCTTCATCTCTGAGGCGGGCAGAGCGCTGGAAACGGGGCATGGAGAGGTGGGGGTGAGCCCCTCGGCCCGGAAATCCCTTGCGTCCCGGAATCCCCCTGCTAAAGCAAATTGCTCCTTTATCTAGCGAGCATGTCCACTACTACTGACCTTCCGGTGGTTCGTCCGTCTGATCTCGGCCAACCCATTTACGTGGGTTCCGTGCAGCGGCTTTACGCGGTTCCGGGCCGCGAAGACCTCATGGTGTGCGAGACCACCAATGCGGGCTCTGTATTCGATGTCGGCAGCATCTTCGACATCCCTGGCAGTGACGTGGCGCGCGCCACGTTCCGCCACGCCCTCTACACCCGCATGGCCAAGCCCGAGACGTGGCTCAAGGTCAAAGAAGCCATTCAGAAGGAGATCGCCAAGCCGGAAGCCTCCGCTGAGGCCAAGGCTTTCCTGGAAGACCTCCTGGTGGGACCGCTGGAAAAGATGGTGGTGAGTGGGGCCAACACCCACCACACCGGCATGCTCGACTCCGTGACCGGCGAGATCGCCGCAGGGATGCCTGAGAACCCGAGCACTTTCAACGTGGTGCGCCGCTTCCCCGTCATGAAGCCGGTGCAGAAGCCCATCCTGGGCTCCTTCGTGTACGACTACTCCATGTTCTACCAGGCGGCCACCTATGTGATCCCTCTGGAGTACATCGTCCGTTTCGGCATCACCGGCGGATCCTCCGTGCTGCGCAAGTACGCCAGCCTGAGCGACGCCGACAAGAAGACGTATGAGAACGAGCTGGGTCTCTCCCAGGCCATGCAGGCCTGGCAGTTCCTGCCCCGCCCGATTTTCGACCTCACCAGCAAGCACGAGCCGGAAGACCGGAACGTGACCAAGCAGGAAGCCGCCCTCATGAGCGGGATGGAGGCAGACGCCTTCGTCAGCACCATCAAGCTGAGCCTCCTGGGTGCCTGGGCCGTGCGCCAGCTTCTCGATGAGATCGGCCTCCTCCTCTGGGACATCAAGTGGGAGTTCGCCGTGGACGAGGGTGAGTTCTTCTTCGTTGATACCATTGACACCGACAGCTTCCGCGCCACCGCCTTCCTCGAGACCGAAGGCAAGAAGATCGTGCTGCACTACAACAAGCAGTCCATGCGCGACTACTACAAGATCGCCGAAGCGACCTGGTTCGCCGGCGTGAACGACGCGAAGAAGGAAGCGAACAAGACCGGCACTCCTTTCACGAAGGTGCTCAAGGAAGGCCAGGCCGCAGGCAAGTGGCCACACACCCCGGTGGTGCATCCTGACTTCCTCGCCCTGCAGGCGAAGAAGATGGACATCATCCGCCAGCACGTGCTCGGCAACACGGAGCCGGAAGTCTCCAAGGCTGCCCTCCGCGAAGTCGGCGAGGCCGAAGTGGACTTCTACCGCCAGCGCGGCCTCTTCGACGAGTATTGCAAGGCCAACGCCATCTAGTCCTCCGGCGGAGTCCTGATGATTAAACCAGACAGAATTAACGGAATTAACAGAATTGGAATGACGCCCACGATCTTGCGAACGTCCCTCGTGGCTCGCTGCTGTGGAAGCTTGAATCCAATTTCGTAAATGCTGTTAATTCTGTCTAAAAAATCTCCCCATTTCCTGTCCCTCCCTCCCGCTTTTTCATGACCAAGACCTACGAAATCACCGGCAAGTTTGAGAGCGAGGGCAATGCCCAGTCGCTGCTCTACGCTCCGCCAGCCCATCCGCTCACCTTCCGTCGGACCACGCGGTACCTCTTTGAGTATGATGGCAGTGAGGCGGCGCTGGATGCCTTTGTGCAGAAGGTGCTGGTGGACCCCATCAGCCAGGAATACCACAACGACGGGCTGCCTCTCTGGGACAACACCACCTTCATTCTCGACTACGGGATGAAGGGCGGCGCTCTGGACCTGGAGAAGGAGACGATCCTCAACTACTACCGCAAACTCGCGGCACCCGGGTTCGAGCTCAAGAAACTCACGCTCAAGACCCGCATCTACGTGTTCGGTGAAGGCGCGGACTCCTCCGTGTTCGTTCGCGACATCGTGAACCCGGCCATCCACACCTGGGAAGTCGTCCTGAAGACGGCGGCTTGATCTTTATTTCCTCCTCCCTTTCACATGCCCGACCCCACTCCCAAAGCTGTTTACCGACACGTTCCCATCTCCGGGTTGTCGGGTGATGAATTGCTCGCTCTCAGCCAGCGCTCCAAGCTCTCGCTTTCCCGCGAGGACATGCTGGCCGTGCAGGCGATCTTCAAATCGGAAAACCGCGAGCCCACTGATGTCGAGCTGGAAGTCATCGCCCAGACTTGGAGCGAGCACTGCAAGCACCGCATCTTCGGCTCCCGCATTGAGCACACCGTTGACGGCGAGTCAGAGGTGGTGGACGGCCTCTTCAAGACCTACATCAAGCAGGTCACCGAGCGTATCATCGCCAAGAAGCCCGACTTCGTGCTCAGCGCCTTTACGGACAACGCAGGCTTTGTGAAGCTGGATGACGAGCTGGCCGTGTGCCTGAAGGTGGAGACGCACAACCACCCCAGCGCGATCGAACCGTATGCCGGTGCCAACACGGGCCTGGGCGGCGTGATCCGCGACATCTTGGGAGCAGGGAAGGGGGCCAAGCCCGTCGCTTCGCTCGACGTGTTCTGCTTCGGTCCGCCGGACACCCAGCAGGAGGACATCCTGGCCAAAGACGTGATCCACCCCCTCGGCGTCATGCGTGGCGTGGTGCGCGGCGTCCGTGACTACGGCAACCGCATGGGCATCCCCACCACCAGCGGGGCCATCCAGTTTGACGACACTTACATTTACAATCCCCTGGTGTTCTGCGGCACCATGGGTGTGATCCCGATCAAGGACATCCAGAAGGAAGTGAAGCCCGGGCACGTGCTCATCGCCGCAGGCGGTCGCACTGGCCGCGACGGCCTGAAGGGGGCGACGTTCTCCAGCGTGTCCCTCACCACCGCCAGCCACGAGGAAGACCAGACGGCGGTGCAGATCGGCAACCCGATTGAAGAGAAGAAGGTCGCTGACTTCATCCTCGCTGCCCGCGCCAAGGGCTTGATCCAGTTTGTCACCGACTGCGGTGCCGGCGGCTTCAGCAGCGCGGCGGGCGAAATGCTCAGTGAGACCGGCGGCGAAGTGTGGCTGGAAAACGCCCCGCTCAAGGCTCCCGATCTGGAAAGCTGGCAGGTCTTCATCAGCGAGTCCCAGGAGCGTATGGTCATCGCCATCGAGGAGAAGGACCTCCCGGAGATGCAGAAGCTCGCCGACATCTACGAGACCGAGCTCTGCGTGCTGGCCAAGTCCGACGGCACCGGCATTCTCAAGGTGAAGCACCATGGCGAAATGGTGTGTGAGCTCGATTGCCGCAAGCTGCACGAGGCACCCCGCCGCCACTTCAAGACGGAGTGGCAGAACGTGGATGCTGATGAAGAAGGCTGCTACATCTCCTTTGAAGATCCCGAGGCGGGCAATGAGATGCTCAAGGCGGTGCTTTCAGACTTCGCCATCGTCTCCCGCGAGCCCATCATCCGCGAGTACGACCACGAGGTGCAGGGGAATACTTTCCTGAAACCCCTGGCCGGTGCCACCGGTGATGCCCCGCAAGACGGCTCCGTCATCCGTGTGGATGGCAGCAACCAGCTCGTGGCCTTGGGCCTCTCCCTTCTGCCGGAACTGGGCAAGACCCACCCGCACCTCATGGGCCGCGCCTGTGTGGATGAGTGCCTTCGCCAGCTTGTGGCCATGGGTGCAAACCCGGACCGCATCGCCATTCTGGACAACTTCTGCCTGGGCAACCCCGACGACGCCTATGAACTGGGTGCGCTCGTGGAGACGACCAAGGGCATGGCCCAGTCCGCCGAGATCTACGGTGCTCCGTTTGTCTCCGGGAAGGACTCCTTCTACAACTACTTCAAGACCGACGAAGGCCCGATCTCCATCCCGTGCACCCTGCTCGTCAGCGGCTTCGGGGTGGTGGAGGACGCCTCGCACGTGGTGGGCTCCAGCATCCGCAAGACGGGCAGCAAGCTCTTCCTTCTCGGCCAGTTGGCCAGCGGTCTCGCCGGCAGTGTCTTCGCCCGCATGGTCATGCAGGGCTCCGAAGATCCTGAAGAAGACGGTCTCGTCTTCCCGAATGCGCCGGAGTTCGATGAGCAGGCTTCTTTCGCCTCCTACAAGCAGTACAACGAACTGGTGAAGAAGGGCGCAGTGCTCTCTGCTCACGACATCAGCGAAGGCGGCCTGGCTGTCACGCTGGCAGAGATGGCCTTCTCCGGGAAGGCCGGCATCAAGGTCAATCTGGGTGACATCCCCACCACCGTGGAGCTTCAGCCTGCTGAGTACCTCTTTGGCGAAACGCCGGCCTGCATTGTCTTCGAGGTGGCCCCTGAGCACGCCGCCCTTGCCGAGTCCCTCGGCTTCACCGCCATCGGTGAAACCACCGCTGACGGCCAGCTCGTCATCATCGATGACGAAAACACCTTCATCAACGCCTCCATTTCCGAACTCAAACCGCTATGGCAAAACGGCCTCACGCCCTACTACTGAAATACCCCGGCACAAACTGTGACGCCGAGACCTCCCGCGCCCTTGAGGCGGTGGGTTTTGAGACTCAGGTGCTGCCCATCGCCCTCCTCGAATCCCATGCGCTGGACAACACCCAGCTCGTGGTGTTCTCCGGTGGCTTCAGCTACGGGGACTACGTGATGTCCGGCCGCTTTGCCAAGCTCAACACGTTGGCCAAGGTGGGCGACGGACTGCAGCAGTTCGTGTCCCGTGGCGGTCACGTGCTCGGCATCTGCAACGGCTTCCAGATCCTCACGCAACTTCACCTCCTTCCGGAAGGCAGCCTCATTCACAACACCAGCGGTCGCTTCATCTGCCGCTGGGCGGGCCTGAAGAAGAACGCCGCCAGCCCGTATCTCCACGCGCTGCCGGATGAGTTCGAGCTTCCCGTGGCCCACGCGGAAGGCCGCTTCGTCGGCATCGATGACGCCGCCGGCCAGTACGTGCAGAACGGCCGCGCCGCCCTGCTCTACACCAGCGACGTGAACGGCAGCAGCCAGCAGATCGCCGGTCTTCAGGATGAGACGGGTCGCGTCTTCGGCCTCATGCCGCACCCCGAGCGCTTCACCGCGAAACAGCATCACTATGATCCAGACTGGAACGGCGATGCCGACCACGGCTGGGGATACTACATGTTCAAGAGCGTCCGCGAGGCGGTGTAGGAGTAGCGATTTTTGAATTTGGATCGGGATGACTGATCCGGGAGCGCGGGCCGCAGAGATGCGGTCCGCGCTTTTTTGGTAGGGGCTGTCGGCGGAGGGCGGAACAGGGCAACTTTGTTTGTTGCACGCGGTATTGTGAGCGCGCTATCATTCGGTGGTTCCGATTCACTCCCCAATACCTTCCCGCGGCATATGCTTGAATGGTTCACTGACACCCTCGGACGGCAACGACTGGTGTACGGCCTCGTCGGCCTCGGCATCAACGTGGGCCTTCTCTACTTTGTCGGCCTCATCTGGTTCTGGCTGTGGGCGGTCGCCATTGTCCTGCTGCTGTCGTCCATGTTCGGGGAATGGTAGAGGAGAGAAGTGAGATCACTAATGAGGCGCTGACATGTCTGAAGCACTGATCAAATGCCCTGTCTGTGGCGATCTCCTCGTGGAGGTGGAAGCCGCGCTCAACCGGACTTGGGGGAACGTTCTGGCGACCTCGTTCGGGAGTTCACAGTTGCAGATCCGATTGGAGGGCAAAGATTGGATGCCCTTCATGATTGCCGACCGAAGCGCCAAGGGGCTCTATTGTACAAAGTGCGGTAGCCTGAAGATTGCACCTTCCATTGAAGAGCACCGGACGGCCTTGGGGTTGGAGCCGTGAGGGGACAACCTAGGCCGCGAAACTGGCTTGGTGTTGGACAAGCGTGATGGGGCGCTTCCAGTTCACAATGAAGTGTCTCAATGACAGCGAGATTTCCGGCTGGCTGCTCGACAATGCAGTTCGAACTAGAGGAAACAACCGTTGTGTGAGGCGCTGAGTTGGACGCGGTGATTCCAGTGTTTTCCAGTGAAGAGGGTTGGAAAGCTTTTTGGGAGGGCGACGATGTGCTCCCGAGTTCGAGATGGTTGTCTTGTCTGCAGGCGAGTGATCGGGGTGTCTGATCGCCACATAGCCGGCGAAAGCGGCGTCGAGCCGCACGCACTCCAAGACGCTGCCGCGCCTCAACGGGTGCCATAGCACAATCTTCATCCACTCCTGATATGTGTATTCTTATTGCTCATAACCGCGCGAAGCGTCTTGGAGTACGGTGGCTTGACACCGTTTTCGCCTGCCCATGCAGCTTGTGCCTAATCTTGGCCCTTCCGCCAGATGGTAGGTGAGATTTTCAACTTTCGGCGCTCAATCTTGCCAACTTCCAGCGTCGGTGAGAAGCTTCCCCAGGTTTCACCCAGCATGTACCTCATTCGAACCAAGGAGCCTCCCGGCGGGTTATACATGAAGACCTCGGTCGGGCTTGCTATGATCGCGTTTGCGACGGACGATCTTGCCTGTCGCTACCTAAAGGCGATTCAGATGGAGGCTGAGTACGTGTCGATGTCCCCAGACGAGGTGATTCTATCCGAGCTGGATGACTTGGGGGACGGGCAAAAGATCTTGATGTTCCCTTCGGTGGAGGTGGTTAGAGAGTATCTTCGAGATCGTGAGAGCTTTCCCTCCCAAGACTATGTCATCAGGTGGAAGAGACCTACGTCTCCCTGTCCGGAGATGATCGAGGGTGCCACGGTGGTGCTGGCGGCCTCCATCAAGAGCTCAGATGATCCCCGATTTGCGTTTTCACGACTAGTCGGAGGGAGGGCCGTGATGGCAAGATTCCGCGGTCTTGCCATTGCTCGGGACGACCTTTGTACAACAGAAGACAGGGTGCTTCTATTCGCTTGTGACGCAGGATGGAATGCCGTGAATCGATGGAATCTTCTGACGATTGATGCCATGGTTGAGGGGGCTCGATCCTTCGGCGTCGATTTATCGGACTGGCGTCCGGTCGCGTAGGATTCCCTCGATGGATTGTTCAGAGGGTGTCGATTGATGATCGATGGGGGCGGATGTAATGGAAGGTGCCGCGTCATGCTGCGGGCTATGTCATAGTCTCCATCCACTCCTGAGGTGTGCTTTCTCACCAGCCTCAACTGCGCGAAGCGTCTTGGAGTACGGTGGCTTGACACCGTTTTCGCCTGCCAACAGCGCTGGCTTCTCCTCTATCGCTCCATCAGCCGATCAGTCTGCCGCTGCCGAATCAATCCCCTGGAAACCATTCCGTGTGCTGGTCTCCCTGACGTCCATAATATGTCACGCGCCGTCCAAGCAGGAACGCATGGTATCCAGCCACACCTGCGTTCATTGCCCGGGTGGTAAAGTCTCGGTAGTGCTGGTTCTTTTGCTGGCTGTCGCGGATGTTGGCGACGAGTGAGGCCGCATCAAAATCGTGCGCCACGGGTGGCAATGACTCGTAGGAAATCGTGGTCATCACCGCGGCACCCACCCCATCATGGAAGGTTGTCGTCAGAGCGAGGTAGTCCACATGGTAGCTTTCCACTCCCGCCTCGATCAATTGCGCAACAATTTGCGGAAAAGGCGTGCCGCCGGCGAGAGTCGCCCGATGGGCCTGCGTGATCAGATCGGCGTTCATACAGTGCAACCTTCCTCCTCACGGGTCCACCTGCAACGGCACCATCACGGTTCCTTTGCTGACCAGCGGCATCGCAATGGCCAGCAGCACCAGCACCAAGTAGATCAGAGACAGAGCGGGCCCGATGAAACAAAGGAAGGCGTGAACAAGACGATCCGACTCATGTCCGGAATCTGGGTCCCGCAGAGACCGAATCCCTGCGATGGCCATGGCCACGGCAAAAGCGGTTGCGCAGATCGCCGGTGCATTTGAGCCGGACTGATTTGTCACCAGGATTTGGGTGAGCGCGGGCATGGGGCGGCCGCCGTGGTAGGCCACAAACCCCTGCGACGCGACACGGGCAATGCCACCCGCCAGCAAGGTGGTGAGCGGCAGGCTCACGGCACTGAGCAAGATCATGGCGCTGAAGATCCAATGGCGGACGCGAGGGTTTTTCATGTCGGCGACATCCTCTCCAATGAGCTCCCATCGGGCAAGTCCTATCGGGTGGGCATAGACATTGCGGAGGATGAGAGGATGGGCAGCAAAACTCCGCCGTTCTCGCGCGGGATGATTCCGCTCGAGGCGCAGCTAGATGGGAATGAGACGCCGCTATTCCACGGTCTTGACAATAAAAAATGCAGCGATTATAATTTCTCACGAGACTGACTCCGCGTCCTCCGGGCGTTCTCCATCAAAGAACTGCTGAGCACCAGGCGACATCCAACGCCACCTGAGAACCACCCGTTTTTTCATCACATTGGTCACCGCGTAGGATTTCCCCAAGGGAGTTGGGCACGGTCGAGATGGGAGTCTGCATGCACTGGGATTCAATCCCTCGGTGGCGTGGTCGCTCTCCATCGCCGATCTCCCGGTCTTTTCTGGGTACTGCTGCGGGGTGTCTTCGCACCTGCCTCGACGCGCTGCGTTCCTGGCTCATCCCGCCTGAGTCATGCCTCAAGAATCCAACCGCCTCTGGCTGATCGGCACCCAGATCTTCGCTATCATTGCCGTGCTTCTGGGCGTGGTGGGGCAGGAGACCCGGCTCCGCAGTTCCCGTCCGCCTTCTGCCAATGTCGTGGCGGAATCTGCGGGCAAGGCAGGGGACGGGTCCATTTCCAAGCGGCTTTGGGAGGATCCTTTGGAGGGGCTGTCCGAAGAAGAACCTGGGAAGCAGGAGACTGCCGAATCAGAGCAATCCGCTGCTGCTCCTGATACCAAGATCGCTGTACCGACCGCTCCAAGTATTCCCACCCCAGAAGTACCCCCTCATGGGCACGAGCCCTCACCCGCGGCGACCGCTTCCCGTGGGGATGCCGGACAGCGAATGAGCACGCTGATCCTTACCGTTGCGATCGACGGTGACCCTTCTCCTGAGGCTAAGGAGGTGCGTCTGCGCAGCCGCTACGCCCTCTCGTCCGCCCTCTCGGCCGCCGGGTACTGGTCCAAAACGCAAAGGATGCAGAGCTTCGTCCTGTTGGCGGAGAAGCGTGGAGAAGCATCCGATGCTGCCCAGCGTCGTGCGCAGGGAGAAGTCATTGGGCGGTCGGAACGTTTTGAGTTTCTTGGTACAGGGAGCCCTCGCGGGGAGGGCGCTACCCGGCGCGCTGACCGGACCATCAAGTCGGCCCATGTCGTCTGGATCAACAAATCCAAAATCCCTGCCGACAAGGTCCCACCATCCCGGATCAAAGAATCCTTGGAGGCCGCCTTCTGCAGCGAAGGTCATGTGCACTCCGATCTGCCAGGAGACCTGCGCCGCGTCTTTTTTCACCTGGGGGACAGTGACGACTATGTGGACTTTGCCTACAGTCCCACTTCCGTATGGCGGAACAAGGATGAGCTGTCCGACGCGTTTGAGACCCATTTCCTGCGAGCCACCATTCCGGATGAGGCCGCCCGGCAGTTTGCCCGCCGGCTCTACGGCAGTACAGAGGATCCGGGCTACTGGTTGAGACTTTGGCGGCCCACCCTGAGCGATGCGGATACTGCCAAGGCGACCGTGAATGAACTCTGTCTGCGTGTGCCCCGGCTCAAAGCGGAGCGCCGGGAGGGCGAGCCCCGCCCACGGGTGGTCATCCTCATCGAGTCCGACACGCTTTACAGCCGCGCGATCACTGAGGAATTGCAGAAGCTCTTTGCCTTCAAGAAAGTGGATCTGGAGTGCCGCACCTACCTGCGCGGGCTGGATGGCAGCCAGGCGGACCAGAGACGCAATGTCGATCAAGGTAGTGCCGCAAGCAGCGGAGGGCCTCGGTATGAGGCGCCCACCTTTGCCATCAGTGAACCTGCCCAGGGCACTTCCCAGCTGGACTACCTGAGGCTCATGGCCCAGCACCTGGCCCGGGAGGAATCGGAACCTGGCAAGCCCAAGATCGCCGCTGTGGGCGTGCTGGGCAGTGATCGATGGGACAAGATGCTGGTGCTTCAGGCGGTGCGGCCGGAGCTGCCCTCGGCCGTCTTCTTCACCACGGATCTGGACAGCCTCTATTTCCAGAGGGACTTCCAGACCTTCACTCGCAATCTCGTGGTGGCCAGTGCCGCCGGACTGGTGCCCAGGGTACCTGCTGGGATGCCGGAAATTACCTGGCGGCTCCCACCATTGCGCGACTGCTACCAGACCATCTTGGTGGAGCAGACCTGGAACGCCCTGCGTGGGTCCCGCACAGAGCATCCGTTGGACACGGTGGACCGCTCCGCCCGTGTTTACGAAATCGCGGCGGGTCAGGAGGTGGAGCAGCAGCCTTCCCCCGGCGACTTGCCGTTCCTGCGCTGGCTCAATGACACCATGGCTGCGTGGTCGCGCGAACTCTATTTCCTCGCTACCTTTGTGGGGCTCGGCCTGTTGGGCTGCATCATGGTCGTGGAGCGGCAGCGCCGAAGGCTGCTGGAGAAGGCGGAGCAGGAAGGCGGGGGCGATCTCCCCAACAACGGCGACACCTCATCTGCACCAGTCCCGCGGAGGAAGAGGGGAGAGCGTGCCCCCTCTGCGCCGGCGAGCCGGAAGGAGTGGTGCTTGAAGCTGGTGGATGAATTGCTCAACAACACCCGCCTGCCCTCCCTGGCGAACGCCGTGCTGGTCACCGTGAAAGTATTAGGAATCACGAGCTTGGTGTTGCTTCTTGCCGCCTTCCTCTTTGACTGGAATCTTGGCCTGGAAGATGTCGCCTGGGCTTCTGGTACCAGTATCTGGCCCAGCATCCTCATTCGACTGGTGGCTTTCATGTTGGCCATCAGCCTGCTCAAGACGGCCTTGAGAGACCAGGAGACCCGCCGAAGGGAGCTTGATGCTGCTCTGGAGAAACATTTGGAGAAGGCCTACGATAAGGTGGATGTGCCCATCGCCATCAGTTGCTGGGAGCTGCTCCGCCAGTCCGTGGGGCTGTCTCCCTATCGGGTGCCCTCCAACTTGCCCGAGGGGGACCCCCCGCGGTCCATGAAGAAGATCTTCCTGCTGGTGCGGTCCCAGCGCACCCGGCTCTGCCGTGTGGCCGTCTTCGCCGTGGTGTATCTGCTTCTCTGTGGCTGGCTCTTCGCGCGCTGGCCCACGTTTGTCCCGGCCCGCGGAGACTTTGCCTTCGTAGTGGAGCGATTCATCCTTCTACTGGGAGTGGCGATGTACATCGTGCATTTGGTGTTTTGCATCGATCTCCATCTCTCGGCTCTGCACCTCATCCGGGCGCTGAAGAAGCTAGCCCGGCGTGATCGCAGTCCGGACTTTCCTCCCACCCTGAACTGGGCGCGCATTCTCGCCATCGTGGCAGACTTCACCTCCTCCGTGGGACGCACGCTGCTTTATCCCCTGATGGTGCTGCTGCTCATGATCGTCTCCCGCTTCCGCATCTTCGACAACTGGTCCATGCATCCCAGTCTCATGATCACCTTCGGCCTGGGAGCGGTGTCGCTGCTCGGCATCTCGCTCGTGCTCGTCTTCGCCGCCCGGGAACTGCGCCAACTCTGCCTCGCCGTGGTGAAAGAGAAGCGCCAGCATTTCGCCCCACGCGATGCCGAAGCGGCTCAGGCCCACGAAGCAGAGTTGGCAGAAATCGAGAAACTCAGCGCCGGAGCTTTCGCCCGTTGGTATGAGCAACCCGTTGTCGTTGCCCTCGTTTCCTTCATCGGGGTCTTCGGCAGCACCGCGGTGGCTGAGCCGCTGGTGCGGTTGTTTGTGGGAGGGTGAGCCGGTGCGTCAGTGCGTCAGTGCGTCAGTGCGTCAGTGCGTCAGTGCGTCAGTGCGTCAGTGCGTCAGTGCGTCAGTGCGTCAGTGCGTCAGTTTGGGTTCGAGGTAATGGGTGTGCTGGTGAGGTTTCTTGCTTGCGCTGGAATGGGGGGCTCAAGAACCAATTTTCCCCATTGCGTTGTCAGAACGCGCTTCTAAAATCGCCCACAACAACCTCCATTGCTCTTCATGCTCGCGGAAATTCTTGGCAACGCCTGGCAACTTTATCGCAAACACTTCGTCCTCATCACCGCGATCACTCTCATTGTTTGGGGGCCGCTGGAGTTCTTGAGCGGCTACATGGACACGTTTGTCTTTGATCCAGAAGACATGCGCCGGTCGTTTAAGTTTTACCAGTTTCTGGACAATTTCTTCGGCATCATTGCCATCGGAGCTACTTTGGCTCTGGTGGATGCTTCGACGCTCGGGCAGCGGGTGACTCTGGGGGGCTCGTTCTCCGCAGGACTCCAGGCATGGGGAAGGTTGTGGTGGTCGCGGTTCCTTTCCATGCTCTTGATTGTGCTCGGGTTGGTCGCCCTTATCCTCCCGGGTATTTATCTCCTGGTTCGGCTGTCCCAGGTGGAGACCCTAGCGGTGTGTGAGAGCATCTCGGGTCCTGCAGCCATGCGTCGAAGCTTTGAGCTGACCAAAGGGCAATTTTGGCCGCTATTTGGGCTGGGGATGCTCTTCCTGCTGGTGGTGGTCCTCTACTTTGGAGTCCTGCTGGTGCCGGCGTTGCTTTTCCCTGAGTACGAGAATTGGCTGGTGGATGCTGGCATCGCGCTGGTCTCGGATGTCGTATTCGCCTACGCCACCGTGGCAGGTTACACGACGTACAACTGGCTGGTCGCCAAGCAAAGTTCTCGGTTGAATCAAACGTCGCCACCCCAGTGGCCACCGACGGCGGTTCAGTAGCTCGTCGCAGCGATTGATGTTTGAGCGCCTCCGATATCTCGAGTCGATCCTGTCTAAGAACTGCCCCAGTCAATCAACACCTGGATGCGAAGCATCTTTGGGACTGCGGTGAGAAT
>NZ_BATR01000095.1 GCF_000739655.1 Verrucomicrobium sp. BvORR106
GGACTGGAATCTGAGGACGGGCGTCGTGGGCTGGTCTGAGCTGACCCATCGCATTTTCGGCGTGGAGCCAGGCCACTTCGACGGCACGTTTGACGGGTTCCTGGGGCACGTGCACCCCGTGGACCGCGTGCGGGTGGCGGCAGAGGTGAACCGGGCGCATGCGGGAGACGGGATGTTCAACTGTGAACTGCGGGCACTCACCCCGACCGGGGAAGTGCGGTGGATCGAGACCCATGGGCAGACCGCCTTCAGCCCGGAGGGGGAGCCGGAGCGGATGCACGGCACCATTCTGGACATCACCGGGCGCAAGCGGGCGGAGGAGCTGTTGCGTGAGACGAGGCTGAGGCTGGAGACGACGCTCTTTGCCGCAGAGATTGGCACGTGGAATTGGGACATTCGCAAAAACCAGGTGACGGCGGACGAGAACATGGCGCGCCTCTTCTTTGTGGACGGGCGGGACCAGGAGAGTGCTCCCGTGGAGAGGTTCATGGAATTGATCCACGGGGATGACGTGGGCCGGGTGAAGCGGGCCATGGATGTGGCGCTGGCAGATCCCACAGGGAACTTTGAGCAGGACTATCGGGTGGTGTCACCCACAGGTCAGGTGCGATGGGTGACGGCCCGTGGCAGGGTGCAGCGGGATGCGGCGGGGAATCCAGAGCGGTTCCCCGGAGTGATCATCGACATCACGGGGCGCAAGCAGGCGGAGGAGGATCTGGAGGGGAGTGAGCAGCGGCACCGGAAGCTGCTCTCCCTGCTGCCCATGGCCTGCTACACCCTCAATGAAGACGGCTGGCTGACTTTTTACAATGATGCGGCGCGGGAACTGTGGGGCCGTGCCCCGGACCTGAACCGGGTGCGCTGGTGCGGGAGCTATCGCATGTGGTCGCTGGACGGTCAGTTCATCCCGCACGATCAGAGCCCCATGGTGTCGGCGCTGCGGGAGGCCCGTCCCTCCCGTGGTGCGGAGGTGGTGGTAGAGCGGCCGGATGGGACGCGGCGCTGGGTCGCGCTGTCCTCCGATCCGCTGCACGATGCCCGCGGGAGGTGCCGGGGGCTGATCAATGTGGCGCTGGACGTGAGTGACGAGCGGCGCACCCAGAAGGCGCTGGCGCAGAGCGAGGCCTTCCTGCAAAGTGTTATTTCATCGACGGCGGACTGCATCATGGTGATGGACCCGCAAGGAGGGCTGCAGTGGACGAGTGCCAATGGCATCCGCATGCTGGAGATGGATGAGGCCAGTCTCCCCGCCGGCCGCTCCTGGCTGGACATGTGGCAGGATGAGACCTCCCAGCGGGTGGCGCAGGCGGCGCTGCGCCAGGCCAATGCGGGGCAGGTAGGGAGATTCCGCGGCTTTTGCCCCACCTTTGCGGGGACGCCCAAGTGGTGGGACGTCATGGTGACCCCGATCCCGGCGCGGGATGGAGGGGCGGCGAGGTTCTTGAGTGTGGCCCGGGATGTGACGGAGCGCACAAATGCGGAGCACGCCCTGAGCCGCCTGGCGGCCATCGTGGAGTCCTCCGATGATGCGATCATCAGCAAGGACCTGGCAGGTCGCATCCTAAGTTGGAACAAGGGGGCTGAGCGCCTCTTCGGCTATCAGGCGCGGGAGATCGTGGGGCGGCCAATCATGACGCTGATCCCGGATGACCGGTTCAATGAAGAGCATGTGATCCTGGACAAGTTGCGCGCCGGCAGCCGGCTGGAGCACTATGAAACCATCCGGCGACGGAAGGATGGTACGCATGTGGATGTGTCGCTTACCGTCTCGCCCATCCGCAATGAGCAGGGGGTGATTGTCGGTGCTTCCAAGATCGCACGGGACATCACTCAGAAGAAGCTGGATGAGGCTGAGCTGCGCCGCAGTGAGCGGCTCTACCGTGCGATCGGGGAGTCGATGAACTTTGGCATCTGGATCTGTGATGCCGCAGGACGCAACCAGTATGCGAGCGATTCTCTGCTGAAGCTGGTGGGGATGACGCAGGTGGAGTTTGCCGGCGATGGATGGATGAAGGCGCTGCATCCGGAAGATGTGCTGACGGTGCGTGAGGCCTGGCGGCGCTGTGTAGCGGGGCCGGACACCACGTTCTGGGAGAGTGAGCAGCGCTATCGCGGGCTGGATGGTGCCTGGCACCCGGTGCTGGCGCGCGGAGTGCCGGTGAGGGATGAGACTGGACGGCTCCAGCAGTGGGTGGGGATCAATCTGGACATCTCTGAGCTGAAGAAGACGGAAGAAGCGTTGCGCCGCAGCGAGGCGCACCTCACGGCGGTGTTTCAGCAGGCGGGTTCCGGCATTGCCCAGACAGACCTCGAAGGGCGGTATGTGATGGTGAATGACGCCTACTGCGAGATCACCGGCCGCACCCGGGAGGAGCTGCTGGGGCAGCGGGTTCATGAAATCACGCATCCGGATGACCGGGTGCACTACGTGGACGCCCATGGAGCCCTGGCGGGAGAGGGCCCGGCCTTCATCATGGAGAACCGGTTCGTCCGGGCTGACGGGGTGGAGGTCTGGGTGCGCAACAGTGTGGTGGGCCTGCGGGACTCCCAGGAGCGGCTCTCCGGCACGCTGAGCATCACCCAGGACATCACGGAGAGCCGCCATGCTGAGGATGCTCTGATGGCCAGCGAGCAGCAGCTACGGCTCGTGACGGACCATGCGCCGGTGTATCTGGCGCAGGTGGACCGGCACCAGTGCTACAAGTTTGCCAACCGGCCCTATGCCGCGCAGTACGAGCTGGAGGTGCCGCAACTGCTGGGGCGCCCCATGCGTGAGGTGATGGGGGAGGCCGCCTATGAGGCAGCACGTGGCTGTATCGAGGCCGCGCTGGCAGGTGAATTGGTGGAGTTTGAAATGCAGATCCACTCACCGTCCACGCACGATGAGCTGGGCAGCCGGTGGATTCACGCTGTCTTCATGCCGGAGTGGCTGCCAGACCAGGGGGATGTGACGGGCTTTGTGCTGGTGCAGACGGATGTCACGAACCGCAAGCAGTCGGAACTGGATCTGGAGCAGGCGCGTGATCAGGCTCTGGAGGCAGTGCGGGCCAAGGATGATTTCCTCGCCCGCCTCTCTCATGAGCTGCGCACGCCGCTCAGCCCGGTGCTGCTGCTGGCGAGTGAGGGCGCGTCCAATCCGGAGGTGCCGGAGGCCGTGCAGGCGGACTTCGACACGATCCGGAAGAACGTGGATCTGGAGGCGCGGCTCATCGACGATCTCCTGGACCTGACCCGCATCACCCGCGGGAAGCTCGCGATGGATCTGCAAAACGTGGATGTCCATGTGGTGCTGCGCGATGCGCTGGACACGGTGAGGCAGGATGCGGAGGAGAAGAACCTGGTACTGACCCTGGCTCTTCACGCGCCCTCCCGTACGGTGTGGGGAGACAAGGTTCGCCTGCAGCAGGTGTTCTGGAACTTGATCAAGAACGCGGTGAAGTTCACGCCGGAGTATGGGGCTATTGTGGTGTCCACTGCGCTGGGGCCAGAGCCAGGCATGGTGACGATCCGGGTGAGCGACAATGGCATGGGAATGACGCTTGAGGAGCAGCAGCGGGTGTTTGAGGCCTTTGCCCAAGGGGAGCATGCCATGCAGGGCGGCTCGCACCGCTATGGCGGGCTGGGGCTGGGGCTGACCATCACCCGCATGCTCGTGGAGCTACATGAGGGGGGCATTCAGGCTATGAGTGAGGGGAGGGGGCACGGGACCTCGTTCGTGATCACGCTGCCGCTGGTGAAGGTCACGGCCTCTGCTGATGGTGAGAATACCGATGACGTTGAGGGAGAGGCTGATCTGGCCGGGCAGCGCGGGGCAACTGCCGCTCCGGCGGTGTGGCGGCGCATCCTGCTGGTGGAAGATCATGATGCCACTCGTGCAGCGCTCGGGGTGCTTTTAAGGCGGCGCGGGTATGAGGTGTCTGCCGCGTGCAATGTGGAGGAGGCCCGATTCCTGGGAAATGGTGGCCAGTACGATCTCGTCATCTCCGATATCGGTCTTCCAGATGGTTCTGGCTATGAGGTGATGCGCCACCTGAAGTCACGCCAGCCGGACTTGCGAGGAATCGCGCTCAGTGGCTATGGCATGGAGCAGGACGTCGCCCACAGCCATGAATCAGGTTTTTCCTTGCACCTGACCAAGCCGGTCCGCGTGGAAGCGCTGGATCAGGCGATTGAGACCGTTTTCAGACAGGATTAACAAGATTTTTGAAGGATTGACAAGATGGGGGAAGGGATGGTTTCAGGTCTTATCTATCTGTGTCGACTAGTCTTGCCTCTCCCGCGCAGCGGGCCTCACTGCGCGGGGCAGGGACCGCCGGTCTGATTGGCTTCGTCGAAGAGAGCCTGGGCTTCTTCGACATTCGTTCCCAATCGCCGCTGAATGTGCCATACGACTTCCTCGGGGTGGGTTCCGGAGGGAGGCAATGCATCGTCTTCCTTGAGGTCAGGATGCAGTTCCTGAAGGCGGCGTTTCAAGGTGGCCCAGTCGGATTTGAAAGTCGTCTCGATCATGGCGAGGAAAGGGGTGAAGAGGGGACAGTAGGGAATCGTTCGTAGCAGGGCGGGCGAGGGGGCCTACTTTTTGAAGACTCCAATCAAGAACCAACAACTAAGCGCTAACTCCCCCACATGACTTCCGCACGACCAGCGGACACTCCAGCAGGATGTCCCGGATGGGCATTTCGGGGCGTGCCAGACGCTCGAGCATCGTGGCCATCGCGGCTTGGCCGATCTCCCTTGCAGGCTGGTGCAGGGTGGTGAGAGGGACTGGCAGCAGGCTGGCGTAGGCGATGTCATCGATGCCTACGATGCGGATATCTTCAGGAACGCGGTGCCCCAGCTGCATGAGACTGTGCATGAGCTGGCCGGCGGTCCGGTCGTTCGCGCACACGATGCCATCAGAGGCGGCACTGCTCAGCAGGTTCCTTACCTGTTCCAGATCGCCGACGTCGATGCGTTGCACGTGAGCAGCGATCACCGGCAGGTTGTTGGTGTAAAGAGCCTCCCTGTAGCCGGCGATCCGTTCATCGATCGTCGCCGCAGGCTCCGGGTAGGTGACGAAGGCAATGCGGTGACACCCGAGCTCCACCAGATGCTGCGTGGCGGCGAAGCCGGTTCGACGGTTGTCGATCCCGATCAGATCGTGGCGGCTGCGTTTCGGGTAGGGGAGGAAGTCGCGATCCAGCAGCACGACCGGGATGCTTGCCTGATCCAGTGCCGTGACGATGCGGTGATTCGTGCGATCTTCATCATAGGCCTCCTCCAGCGGGGCGAAGAAAACACCGTTCACCCGACGGCCAAGGTAGCGCTGGCAGACTTCCCAAGCCTGGGCAGCACGGGACAAAGTGGGATCTCGCGAGAGCGAACTGGACCAGAGCAGGGCGTGACCCAGAGCCTGGGGAGACTCCGCCAGCCCTTGGCACATGGGCTCAAAGATCTCTGTGCGGCCGCGGTCAGGGATGAGCAGACCAAACGTCAGGCCCTGCTCAGGCACGCTGGACTCCGTCGGCTGAAGCCTGACATAGGTACCAGAGCCCGTGCGGCGATCCACCAGACCAGAGCGATGCAAATCCCGCACGGCCCGTCCCACGGTGATGCGTGAGGCCCCAAAACGCGCCACAAGGGCCGCCTCGCTGGGGATCTTCTGCCCCGGCTGGTACTTGCCGTGCAAAATCTCCTGGCGAAGAGCATCGTGGATCTGGCGGTGTTTGGAGGCTTTCACAGAAGGATTGCGGTCAGGGCTGAAGATTCACCTAAAGTTGTTATAACAACTTGGAAACGTCAAGGGCGTGCTTAGGGAGGCCTGTACCCAGATTTGACCAGATTTTCGAAAGGCTTCGCAAGCGGTGGTGGGATTGCAGACCGCGTCGATCGTGCTTTCTTTAGCAACAGTTGAGACAGCTTGGCAAGAGCTGTTATAACCAAATGATTGAACTTATGACGACAAGAATGGAGACGACCGTGAGGCCGATTGAGACTGAGCCCTCCAGCGCCCGCCGCTATCTGGTCGCGAGCGACTTTGACAAGACGCTGAGCTTTAACGACTCCGGTTTCGTGCTGGCAGAGATGCTGGGCGTGCCGGGCTTTGAGGAGAAGGTGGCAGGACTGGGGAGAACTCACCTCGTCCAGCAGGGGGCGGAGCTCGCCTATTTGCTGCGGCACGATCCCGCCTTTCGTGGTGTGCGCCGGGAGCATCTGGTGGCCGCGGGGAAACGGGTGCGGCTGAAGCACCAGGTGGATCTGCTGAGCCGGGTGCTAGCGCTCGGGTTGGCTGGGTATGAATTCCCGTTCTACGTGATCTCGGCCGGTCCGGCCGAGGTGGTGCGCTCGGCGCTGGAGGGCATTGTGCCGCCAGAGCGAGTGTTTGGCACGGAGTTCGACTTCGATCCCGCGACTGGTGAAATTGCCAGCGTGACCCGCACTCCGGCAGGGTATGGCAAAGTGACCGTGCTGGAGGGTATTGAAGCCGCCCTGCGGATCAGTCCCGACCGCACCATCTACATGGGAGATGGAAGCTCAGACCTCTATGTCATGCACCATGTGAACAGCCGGGATGGGCATACGATTGCCGTTTCGGAAACCAAAGCGGTGGGGCGGATTGCCCAGCGCACGGTGATCAGTGACAATGCTCTGAGTGTGTTGGTGCCCATCCTGGAGGACGTCCTCTACTGGAACTCCACGCAGATCCGTGCGCTTTTTGCCAATCACGGCATGGCGCTGCAGGACTGGGACAAGATCCACACCGACTGGGTGAGCTTTCACCCGGTGGCAGGGCGGCATGACGCCGCGAATCTCGCACTGCTGGGCTGAGCCAGCTCCCTTGTATTTCCTGAAGCCCACCGATGAGTGAGTTGTTGCAAAGAACCCCATCCCCTACCGTTGCCGCGGCCCGGCGGGCGGTATCGTGGCTCTTCCTGCTGAATGGCGTGCTGTTTGGCACGTGGGTCTCGCGTATTCCCATGGTGCAGGAGCGGCATGATCTGACCCACGGGTCCCTGGGGGTGGCGTTGCTCGGCATGGCTCTGGGAGCACTGGTGGCCATGCCCTTGTCTGGCTGGGCCTCTGCCCGACTGGGGAGCCGGCGTGTGGCCGCCTTCTGGACCGTGGTGTACGCCGCTGTCCTGCCATGTCTGGCAATTGCGCCTGGTGTGCTCTGGCTGAAGCTGGGCCTCTTTCTTTTCGGCGCTGGTCATGGCGGCCTAGATGTGGCGATGAACGGCCAGGCCGTGCTGGTGGAGCGTCGCTACCACCGGCCCATCATGTCCACATTCCATGCGCTTTTCAGCGCTGGTGGTTTGGCAGGAGCGACGTTGGGGGCGGGGATGGCCTGGCTGGCCGTGCCAGTGGAGACCCATTTCCTGGCGGTGGCCGCCCTGCTGGGGGGCACGGTCGTGCTCATTGCGCTGCGCCCCCTGCTGCCAGATGATCCTGTGGACAGCAGCGGCACGGGTGAAATTTCCTCGAACGAGGAGGTGCTGCCTGCGAAGAGCGGACTGGCCTCCATTCCCGCTGCGGATATGCGCCGCCTCATCGCGCTGGGGTTGCTGGCCTTTTGCATCATGATGGGGGAAGGGGCCATGGCTGATTGGAGCGGTCTCTTTCTCAAGCAAGTCACCGGTGCGGGTGACGGGCTGGCCTCAGCCGGGTACGCGGCCTTCTCCCTGGCGATGATGCTGGGACGCTTCACTGGAGACTCTCTGACGGTGCGTTTGGGGTCGGAGCGGCTCGTGCGTGGCAGTGGCATCCTTGCGGCGGGCGGTCTCCTTCTGGCGCTGATCACAGCCCATCCTTATGCCTCGGTGCTGGGATTTGCCGCCGTGGGGGCCGGATTTGCCACCGTGATCCCGCAGGTGTTTAGCGCAGCGGGGAGGGTGAAGGAGATGTCCCCCGGGCTGGCACTGGCGACGGTGACCACGCTGGGTTACGGAGGATTTCTGCTGGGACCACCCGTGATCGGCTTTGTGGCGGAGGGCATCGGCCTGCGCGGGGCGCTGGGGCTGGTGGTGCTGACCAGCGTGTGTGCGGTGGCACTGGCCGCAGTGCTGCGGACCCGGAGGAGCGAGGAAATGACGCATCCAGTCCAGGCATCCCAGCAATTGAGCGTCTAGGCCGATGTGCCAAAGCAATTTTTGAACAAATTATGAAGACAGAGACGACAAAAGTAAACCTGAAGACAGAACAAGATCGCCACCAGGTGCGCCTGGAGCGCGCGCAGCTGGTGGAGGGTGAGAACAAAGGGGCCGCGCCGGTCAAGCGTGCGCTGCCAAAAGGGCTGCGACTGTGGGCGTATGCGCCGCTGATGCCCTGATCGCCTTTCTCCGGAGACTGGGAAACGGGAGGCGATGGCCGTTGGCTCGGGCATGCACCTTCCCCAATGATGTTCCAACCAGAACCTGTGGAGCAAACGTATCCTATTCCCCGACCAGATTGCAGAGGGGTGGGGAAGTGCCTGCCCCCTGCCTGGACGGTCAACTCTACTGAGTGGTAAGCGACCTCCTTATGATCACACGTGAACTGGGCAACAATGGGCTGCGCGTTTCCGCGCTGGGGTTGGGATGCATGGGCATGTCCGACTTCTACGGGCAGAGAGATGACGTGGAGTCCATCGCCACGATTCACCGGGCGCTGGACCTTGGCGTCACGCTCCTGGACACCGCTGACATGTACGGTCCCTGGACCAACGAGAAGCTGGTGGGGGAGGCGATCAAGGATCGCCGCGACCAGGTGGTGCTGGCCACCAAGTTTGGCATTGTAAGGGATCCCAATGATCCGACCAAGCGAGGCGTGAACGGGAGGCCGGAGTACGTGAAGGCGTCTTGTGAAGCGAGCCTGAAGCGTCTGGGGGTGGAGGTGATTGACCTGTACTATCAGCATCGCGTGGATCTCGACACGCCGATTGAAGAGACGGTGGGGGCGATGGCAGAGCTGGTGAAGGAGGGCAAGGTGCTCCACCTGGGCCTTTCTGAAGCCGGGCCCGACACGGTGCGCCGCGCTCAAGCTGTGCATCCCATCGCCGCCCTGCAGACGGAGTATTCCCTCTGGTCTCGCGATCCAGAGGACGAGCTGCTGGGGGTATGCCGGGAGCTCGGCATCGGCTTCGTGCCGTATAGCCCGCTGGGACGAGGTTTCCTGACGGGGCAGATCAAGCGGTTTGAGGATTTCGAACCGGATGACTATCGCCGTCACTCACCCCGGTTCCAGGGAGAGAACTTTGAGCGTAACCGGGAGCTCGTCACCCAGATTGAGCAGATGGCTGCAGACAAGGGTTGCTCGCCCTCCCAACTGGCCCTGGCCTGGGTCCTGGCGCAGGGAGGGGACGTCGTGCCGATCTTCGGCACCAAGCGTCGCCCCTATCTGGAAGACAATCTGAAGGCCGTAGAAGTGCAGCTCACGGCACAGGATCTGGCAAGGATCGATGAAATAGTGCCGCAAGATGCCGCCGCCGGCACCCGCTACCCCGAGGCCTGGATGGGCATGGTCGGGCGCTGATGAAATGAGGAATTCGGAATGATGAATTAGGAATGCCCGAGATGGCTCGCCGCTATTTCGTGAAGCTCATCACTTATCACTTTTTACTCTCAACTTTTCACTCTCTCCCCCATGTCCCCTCTCTCTGTTTCTCCTCCCTCTTTCCTCTTCGATCTCGACGGTACGCTGGTGGATAGTGTTTATCAGCATGTGCTGGCCTGGCGGGAGGCGCTGGAGTCGGAGGGGATTGTGCTTTCCGTCTGGCGCATTCACCGTCGCATTGGCATGAGTGGTGGACTGTTTGTAAATGCGCTCATTCAGGAGACGGGGCTGGAGCTGTCACCCGAGGTGGCGCAGCGCCTGCAGCGTCGCCATGCCGAGGGCTACGCACGCCAGCGTCCGCAAGTGAAGCCACTGCCGGGGGCAAAAAAACTGCTGGAAGCTCTCACCCAGTGGGAAGTGCCTTGGGCCATCGCCACCAGTGGCAAGCTCGAGAGCGCCGGCCCGGTACTGGAGATGCTGGAGGTGCCCAAGCATGTGCCGATCGTGACGCGTGATCAGGTTTCCTATGCGAAACCGAACCCGGATCTGTTCCTCGCTGCTGCCGCCAAACTCGGTGCAGACATCACCAAGTGCATTGTGGTGGGAGACAGCATCTGGGACATGCTTGCGGCCCGTCGCGCCGGAGCCTTGGGCGTGGGGGTGCTCTCCGGAGGGTATGGACAGGAGGAGTTGGAGAAGTCAGGCGCTTACCGGGTGTATGCGGATCCTGAGGACCTGCTGAAGCATGTGTACGAGGTGGGGATCCGAGGAGAAGAAGGCTAGACAGGATTAACAAGATGGGAAAGGTGTGGATCGAGCGGCGTTGAGGTTTGACGTTTGGTGTTTGAAGTTTGGATTTTCCCTGTGGTTAAACAGTTCATTCTCCATCTCATGGATGCCGCCGCTGCCATTCCGTTGACTCAGAGTCCCTTTGCGGTGTTGACGTTTATCGTCGCGCCGGCGTTGCTGACGAATGCGACCAGCATGCTGGCACAGAGCACGATCAATCGCTTGCTGCGCACACGGGAGCGGATGGCCCAGTTTCTGGCGAAGTCGGAGAAGGGCGTGGAGTCCGATGAGGCGGGGGTGTTGCTGCTCCAGCAGGTGGACCGTGCGGAGGCTCAGGCGGCGCTGCTCATGCGGGCGTTATTTTCCATCTATCTGGCTCTGGCGGCGTTTGCTGGTGCCACGTTCATCACCCTGCTCGGGGTCGTGCTGGCATCGTTGCAGCAGGGGTTTTGGCTGAAGGGGTTGGTGCTGGTGGGGCTGGGTCTGGGGTTTGTAGGCTTTGGCGGATTGATCTGGGGCAGCGCGTGTTTGTTCCGCGCCACGGCGATTTCTCTGCTGAACATCCACCAGGAGGCGGAGATCATTCGGGGGAGGCAGAGAGCGCGGATTCGGTAAGCGGTAAGCGGTAAGCGGTAAGCGGTAAGCGGTGGGAGGTGAGAGAGTGCGAGACTTGCAATTTACTCGAAGAGAGGTTTGACAAGGGCTGGTCGCTTGATGGAGCTTGATCAAGGTCAACTATTCAGCTGCGATATTCATGCGCACCATCTTGGTCAGTCTTGCTCTGTTCGGTCTTGTCGTGTTGCCGGTATCGGCTCACAACAACTACTTCCTGCCGGGAGATGCGTTCTTCTCCGTCACCTTGACCCGGGAGCTGATGGAGAAGTGGATGAAATCCGAGGAAGCCGCGTTCGAGTTTTCCTATGACCGGTTTGATGGTGACTTTTTTGCCTGCGGAAACATCGGCTACGCATCGCTGGTGGTGGATGGGATCACCCCAGAATTGCGCCAGGCGTTGACGGAGGCGTACTGGCGCTTTGCCTCCAGTCCTGCGCCCACTTATCAATTGATTGAGGATGACGGCAAGGGTCAGTTGACGCAGACCAACGGGGTGGTGGCGCTCATCTACAACAAGGATTTCAAGGTGGGTGAGGACGCGCTGGGATTGAAGTTCAATGAGGACTGGAGTGAACAAGGCGCAGGCCGCTATTGCGGCTACATTGATGCCAGCGAGGCCGTCATGCGGGACTGGCGTGGCGCCAAGGGCGTGGCCCCTTTGGCAGTGCGGGAGAAGCCTTCCGCGACGGCACACCTGGCGGACAACTACGAGGTGGCTCATACCATGGAATCCACCCTGCATATTGGAGGGAAGGAGATCATGATCGTGCTGGTAGGTATTGCTGACTACAAGGGTTTTGGCACCATGACGACATGTCCAGATTTGAAGGGTATCTTCAACAGCGAGGTCGGGGCTGTCTACACGCTGGTGAAGGAGGGGACCTTCCGGGAATTCAGCTGCAATGAAGATGGCGTGTGGAGCGCAGAGGCGGTCAAGTTGCCGGTGCCAAGCGGGGAGTCCCGAGTGCCGGAGAAGATTGTGACTCCGGTGGTTCGCTGAGGAAGGAGGGCATGGTCATATCATGAAAAACTCTCAGCTAAAGCCAAAGACATGGGTTGCGATAGTGCTGACGCTTTACGTGACCTTGTACGGTGTTCTCAGGAGCTCCGGTCAGTTGATGAATATTTACAATCCCTTGGATCCGGCGGGCAACGGGATCAAAGCTTCCGTCATGGAGTGGCGTGACATCAGTGCCAAACTCGCGGCGGAGAAGCACGTGCTGTTGGGAGTTTTCGAGCAGGTGAGGAACGGGTGGCCTCAGGTGTTGGAAGGTGTTTTCTGGCCGTTGCGCGAGTTGGAGTTCGCGTTCTGGAAAGCGACGGGCAGATATGAAGATTCCCACTCAAGGTGACAGAGGAGGTTTACAGGGATGAGTATGTACGGGCGCTCTTTGATCGCATGGGGCCCACGTATGATTTCGTGAACTGGGTCTCCTCGTTTGGATTCTCATCGCTGTGGCGGCGTGTTTGCGTGCGCCGGGCAAAGGTGCAGGCGGGGGATGTGGTGTGTGACATGATGGCGGGTGCGGGTGAATGCTGGCCTCACCTGCCGCCGGGGTGGTCTTCCTTGGTGGCGATTGATTTTTCTCCTGAAATGGTGGCCCGGCAGAAGCGGCGTCGAGCACGCCTCGTGGGTCCTTTCAGGACTCTGTGTGAGAATGCGACGGCGACCTCCCTGCCGGATGCCTCAGTGGACTGCGTGATTTCCGCATTTGGTTTGAAGACCTTGAGCGAGGAGGCGCTGGGCCGTTTCGCCATGGAGATCGAGCGGATCTTGAAACCAGGTGGGCGCTTTGCCTTGATTGAGATCTCCAGGGCCGATGGCTGGACGCTCGGACCGCTCTACCGATGGTACCTTGGCTCCGTGATCCCGTGGGTGGGAAAGCTGTGCTTGGGAGACATTGAGTGCTATCGCATGCTGGGGGAGTACACGGCGGCCTTTGGCTCCTGTGCCCATGTGGCACCGGTGCTGAGGCGTGCGGGGTTGCTCGTGGAGGTGCAGGAGCATTTCTTCGGGTGTGCCACTTCGCTGGTGGGGGTGAAGCGATGAGAGAAGGGCGGTGTCAATACCCGGTGGTTTCCTCGCCTGCAGCGTTGACCCTGTGGGGGCGCACGGCTTGATTCGGCGAATGATCACCCACAGCGACATCAAACTGGCCAGCTTTGCTTGGGGCATCCCACTGTGCATACTGGAGATGGTGATTTTGATCGGGCCCAATCCCTTCCAATCAAAGGAGACCTTTCCGGTGGCGGAGTTTGTTCCCAAGAAGGTTGAGGTGGTGCGGGAGGTGTCCAAACGCGGAAGTGATTCCTTTGTCCTGCATCTTACTCCTCCTGATGGGGGAGATCGGTTGTCTCACACCGATCCCGAGGAATCTCCGGTGGCGGCCCTCGAGAGTCGAATTCCCCATGGAGCCCCTTTGCGCGTCATCTATGCTCCCCTTCATCGTGGGAATGTGATTCTGGAAATAACTCGCGTGGGTGATGCGGGGCCGCCGTTGCTGGCGTTTGCCGACGTGATGGAGGATCACCTGAATCGCCGGTGGAAGGCCTTGCTGGGGGCGGGGCTCTTCTTTGTCGTTGGGAACACGATCATCTACTACAAGTGGAAGAAGTCGCGCGATGCTCACTCGGTAGGAGACTCGTAACGGACTGCCGGAGCCGTTGGGAGCGGCTCGTCATGGTCATGCCCGGCCGTCCGGTCTGCCGCGCAATTTTTGAATGCGGGCAGCAATCTGGTTGTAGACATACACAGTGCCGTGATCCCTGGTCTGAAAGGCAGTGGCGAGCCATTCGCGGGCGAGCTTGGAGTCACCCAATAGTTGTGAGTAGGCGAGGTAGCAGGCTGCGATTGACCGGGCTGCGCGATCGTGTTTGGCCTTGGAAGGTTCCTGCAGGAGCGCCATCCCCTGTTCCGTGTTCCCACTTTCGATTTGCAGGGCTCCCAGAGTGGCTCGCAATGTCAGAGAGTCTGGCATCAGCAGGTGGGCCTTTTCAGCAAATCCCAGGGCATAGGGTAGATACTCGGGCATATCATTCGCCAGAGGGAGCGTGGCAAGCCGGTCAAGCATCAAGACCAGCTCACCCTTGCTTGGGGTTAGCTCTTCCAGCGTCGTGACTTTCTTCATGAGACTGGTGTAGTCTCCAGCCTCAATGTCATCCATAGCTTCGTCATGGAGATTCAGGTACTCCGGCAGTTCCTGCATGACCGCCGGTGCCTGGCCAGCCTTGTACTTGGGGTCGTAGTATTGCACCCAGTTGGCATAGATCTGCTTCCCGCCGTCGGTCATCCGGCTGAGTGAGCCGTTGAGCCAGAGCCACAGCAGGTAGCCGTCGCTATTGGGGGTGTGGTGACCTGACTCAGGCTCGTCCCATGAACCGAAGGGAAGGAAGTTCATCACGAACATGAACAATGCCGCAGTGTAGCTGATGACCACGGCCCCCAAGTATCCCACTTCCGAGAATGGAAGATTCAATTTCGCGGCCACGGGAAGCAGGGCATTGAGCATGACGGCATCCATGAGCGGTCCCGCCAGCGCGCAGAGGCAGTAGCGGATGCCCAAAGAGCTGCGCATGGGGAACGAGAGCGCGGTGGTGCTCAGAAGAGGAATGGGATTCCAGCGAACCTCCACAGAGCCAATGTGAAAGCGGATCCAGGTCCTGCCGGAGCCCAAGAGGACGCACCGTGGGCGGACTAAGAGTGTCCAGGCGACCAGACAACGCGCCAGCTCGTGAAGAATAACCACGAGGTTCATCCACACCAAGGCACATAGCGCCATGGTGAGCACATCTACCAGTATGACGGGATCCATACTGGGGAGAAACAGACGGCGGGGTGGGAAGAAGTCAAGGTGTGACTACTGATCCCGCTGACGAGGAACTGGGGTCGCGGGCTCGGATACGTCCTTGCGGGGTGAGGAGACTGGCGCAGGGGCTGACTGTCAACGACTGCCAGGGATGGAGTGGCGAAGTGGCAAACATTGCCTCCGCGAACCCAAGATCGGGTGCCCTCTTTTGATCTTGACGGCTGTTCGGAGCACAGAACGTCATTCTTTTGTACTTCTTCTACCACTTTGAAAGATTGACGACCGGAAGGGGATGTTTCAATGGTGCGCGCGACGGTACTCAACCCAACAAAACAACACCCCAACTGTGCCCACTCCCATGGCCATTACCAATGATCAGCTCCGGTCTTATTCATTCCTCAAGGAAATGTACGAGGACGACTATTTTCCGACCTTTCTCGTGGACAAGTGTCGCGACATTCTGACCGCACTTTGCGAAGAGGTTGAGCGAGTCAAGCCCGCGACAGATTCGGACCTGCTGGAGCTGACTCATGCCGCGACAGAAGAGATCAATGAGCTGGCTTCGGAATTCGAAGACAATGACAGTGAACTGGAGACCAATGCGCGGGAGATTCTCGCAGCAGACTTCGATTTCATCGTCAAAGCCTATGGGTTCGACCTGGATCTGGAAGAAATTATTGCGCCACGCGACTGGTAGATTGTAGAGTTGGCCGGTCCTAACGTTGGACCAACTCGCCATGCATACTATTGCGCGCTCCAATTCAAGGCCCCACCGATGGGTGGGGCGCAAACTGACCCTGCTGCTGGGGATGTGGATTTGCTCCGTGATGCCCCGGCAGGCAACGGCGGAAGACATCTTTCTGACCGCCGCCTCCAAGGAAAACGAGACGACAAGCTGGAAAGCCGATGCCGCATTGCTGGCGGCGACTCCAAGCTGGGACGGACGAGGCAAGGCTCCGTTTGATCTGGCATCCATGTTGGAAAAAGCAGGGCAGGCCCTCTCAAAGCTCTACCCAGAAGTAGCCCCAACCGCCAAGCTGAACGGCATCAGTGTACGTCGTGTTTCCACCTCGAAGAAGGGACCGGATCTGGCGGACAAGTGGTACATTCAATTCACCTTCATCCCGGAGAGTGGCAAGCTGGCTTACTCACACGTCGTGTTGCTGGCAGACGGAACGCAGGTTGAACCGGAAGTGAAAACGCGATAAGACTCGTGGCGGGGAGCGCTGGCTGAGTAGGGGGCACTTTCCCCACCATATGGCTACTCACGGCGAACACTCCGGGCACGGATGCTTGGGTGCTTCCCTTTTGAGTGAGCATTTTTGTGTTTGGAATCTCAAAGTGTGCTTGATTGCCAGTGGGGTGTCGACAATGGGTTGCTGCGAGCAGGCATTGATCAGCGCAGGTTTGGAGTTCTGCTCTCTCTAACTCTGATTTTACAGCACCAGTTGTCATGGGTATTTTTAGCTTCTTTCAACGCAAGAAAAGCAAGGAACCGCCAACACCTTTTGAGACCATGGCTGCGATGAGCCGGATTCAGACCGTGAGGGAGTGTGCTCCAGAGTTCTACCTGCAGCATCGCAATGCGATTGACATGACCGTCGGATTTCTGGGTTTCCTCGGGCAGCAGCATTCAGCGTTCGGGCAGATATTCTCCCAGAGCAGCGCCCCCCTGCCAGACATCGCCGCCGCACTGGCGCAGGCGATCCCACGAATGGGGCTGGAACAACGCACCCTCGACTTTATCGATTCCACCATGACGACTGTGATGGATGCCCTCTATGATGTGGTCAGCGCACCGAACCTGCCGCCCTACTTGGCAGATTGTGTGTGGCCCATCAAGGGAGCTTTTGAGCCCAAATAGGGATCGTGGCCACTAGGGTCCTTTTGGCAAAAGCCAGTGCTACCTCCGCTTAAAACGACATTCTCTCCCGCATCTCACCTGAAACTCTGGCATCCACTGCTGAGGTGAGGTCTGACGTTGCAATCCGGGAGGGTTTCTGCGAGATTTTCGCAGCGTGGTTGGCTGGAATTTCTGCACTGGATTTTGTCATGGCAAAAGAACTGGAGAACAAGGTTGCCATCGTCACTGGCGGTGGCCAAGGAATCGGGCGCGGCATTGTGATGAAGCTTCTGGCCCGAGGGATGCGGGTGGTAATTGCTGACAAAGACGACGACGCAGCCGCGGAAGCGGCGGATGAGCTGGGGGCAAATGCTCCGGACCGTGTCTTTGGCATTCAGACGGATGTGGCGGACGAGAACTCGGTGCGGGACATGGTGGCGGAGACGTTTGCCACCTACGGCCAGATTGACCTGCTGGTGAACAACGCCGGCCATGGGACCAAGGAGCCAATCCCCGTGGAGGACCTGACGCTGGAGGACTGGAACCGGGTGCTGGGAACCAACCTCACCGGAACATTCCTCTGTAGCAAGCACGCGGTGCCACACCTGCGCAAGCAGCGGGGGGCCATCGTCAACATCGCTTCCACTCGGGCGCAGCAGTCAGAGGTGGACACCGAGGCCTATGCGGCCAGCAAGGGCGGGATCGTGGCCATTACCCATGCACTGGCGATCAGCCTCGGGCCGGACGTGCGGGTGAACTGCATCAGCCCCGGCTGGATCGTGGTGGATGAGTGGCAGAAGCGCAGTGAGCGCAAGGCGCCGCAACTTCGTCCTGAGGACAATGCCCAGCACCCTGTGGGACGGGTGGGGCATCCAGAAGATATCGCGGAAATGGTGGCCTACCTGGGGTCAGCGCGTGCCGGTTTCATCACCGGGCAGAACTTCGTGATCGACGGGGGGATGACGAAGAAAATGATCTATGCGGGAGAGGGATAAGCTCTGACGGGGAGCTTATCGCTCATTGACGTAGCTGGGCCAGTCGTTCTCATGCTGGGTAAAGAAATGGGAGGTGGTCCACATCTCCAGCTCCGGCATGGTGGGAAGCTTGTCCGCCAGGAGGGAGTGCTGGATGAGTCGGGAGCCATGGGCGCAGCTCAGAAGCTGGAGATCGACCGGCATGTATATCTCCGCCATGATGGCGAGGGCTTTGCGCGCTCCTTGTTGGGTCACGATGTAGGCCTCTGTCCCGCAGCCGGGGGCGAGGGGGATGTAGGGATGCTCCGCCAGATGGGCCTCCAGCTTGTCGGTGCTCTGGATGTGGTGGGGGACGAGACCTCGCACCCGATTGCTGAGGAAAATGAAGTCGGCGGTGGCGGGCCAGGGGCGATCCCACCAGGGGCTGATGATCTGGGCGTCATCCTCAAAGAGGCAGGCATGAGGCAGGTCCTCATCCACCACCTTCTTCCACAGGGCCATGTGGGACAGTGCACAGGCAATGTGCCCCAGGCCGAGTGACAGTGTTCCTGCTCGATTGGGAACCATGGTCAAGCGGATGCTGTTGTCCCGGCGGTGTTGGATCAACTTGTGAGTCGGGCTGTTTTCAACGACTACCAAATCACGGCGATCAATGGCGTGAAACAGGGTGACGTTCCACTGGTGGCTTGCCATGCCGGTGCTGAAGCCAGCCAGCCGCTCGGTGGCCCGTGCGAGATTGATGACGAATGCGGGGAGGCTGCCATGGGTGGCAGTCTGCTGTGATCCCGCCATTTGGGCAGGAGGTGGAAGTGCCTCTTTGCGACGGATGAACTTGAAGTCATGGGTTGGAACCGGGGCGATCTGGCGGTCGGCGGCGCTGGGGGTGGGCTCCATGTCAGATAGAAAGGGCTGGGTTCACAAGGGCTGCAGCCCTCGCCCCGCCGGGGCGGGAAAACGGCGCTGGCTGGGGTGCGCTAATAGTGAAGCCGTTTTGCATCGCCCCATATACTTGAATTGTGAAAACGGTCTGGCAGTGAATTGGAGATAACGGTGAATTCGTGAGAGCCAGAGAGGGCCCGAAAAAGAAAAAGGTCGAAGCCTTGAGGGGCATCGACCTTGAGTGACGGGAGATGGTGACTGGCTCGCTTAAGCGCCGGCTTTCTTGGCGGCGGCTACCGCAGCCCAGCGCTTTTTCTGAGCCTCGATGATGCGGCGGCGACCTTCTTCGGACATGTTGCGCTTGCCGCCTGCGGCTTTGGCTTTGACCTTGGTCTTGTTTCCAGGAGGGCGTCCAGGGCCACGACCGCGGCCGCGCTTGGACGCTTCCTCAGCGGGCTTGCGTCCGCGCTTGCCCTTGGGGGCGGCGGTAACAGTGGCGACGGCGCGGGTGGCGGCAGCCAGGAAGGCGGTGACATCCACAGGACCATTGCTGCTGGGGCGTCCACGGCGTCCCGGTGCGGTGGGGGTGGAAGAGCGAATGACGGTGGCGAGATCGGTCTGCAGACGCTGAATTTTCTCTGCGATAACCAGAGCTTGCTTGAGCTGATCAAGCGTGGGGAGAGATACGGGTTGAGCCATGTGCCGATGTTAGCCAGAGATGGCGCGGCTCAAAGGAGAAAATGCAGGCACGGGACCGTGGAACTGACGACAAAGGATAAGACTTGTGGAATTTCCCGGGGAAAGAAGCGGTTTTGGGAGGGATTAGTCTTCAATCAGATGTTCTTTTTTTAATGGTGCACTGCGAATGACACATTGAGTTCGACGGGGGAATGGGCCGCCTGCCTGCCCTGTTAGCCTTTCGATGTCACCGTTCTGCGAGCGATCTGAATGGATGTCTGGCAATCTTTGCTGCAGCATCTACTGCGCGGGTGAACCACCTAGTGCTGCTGCGAAACACAGGTTCTTCGATAGCCGATGGAGTGACGATCACGTTGATAGGCAGGCCTGAGCTATCGACGCCAGAGGTCTGGATAGGGGTGCCGTAGTTTATGAACCCCTCGAACTCTGATGCCAGTGCGGTTTCGTCATGGCGCATCTGGCGGGATGCTTCGAAGCTGAGCACGACCACAAGTGTCGCCACGACAAAACATAGCCTGGAGGTTGCCTTGCAGGTGAAGCGTCGTGGTGTTGTATTCGGATCAACAACCATGGGGAGGAATGAGGGGCGACAGAGAGAAGTTAAGTTCGGGGGGCAATGAGGTGATGTTAGTTCAAGAACTGGATGGCATCGGCATTGCCAGATCTCAGCGGCGGTCCAAAGACTCAAACGGAGCGCGCAGGACGCAGCGGGTGATTCGGAGCCACGTTTTCAAGTCGTGCTGCAGGCTGGAGAGGGGTGTCTCAACGTTGCTGGATTTGACCACCCCTTCCGTGATTGCAGTGCCGTACGAGATGCAAATCGCCGGATCTGCCAACGCCAGCAGCTCACGCTGGAGCTTTTCCTCTTCGTAGTGTCTCTGGCGATACACTTCTACCCCAAGGGTACCCAGCAATAGAATCAGCAGCATGGCAGAGACCATTGCTAGGGAACGTGTGATGGAGGGTTGCATCGAAACCTGGGGCTATCGCTTTTCTGGTGAGGTGAAGGGCGCCTCGATGACGCGTTCGGCGGAATACGTCCACCAAGTCCAGTAATTACTCCATTTGTCATACCAACGGGCCGGAGGCATTTCAATCCTCGACTCCGTAAGGACCACCGTCGTGGGAGTGCCGAGATCGTCAGTGGAGGCGACAGAAATAGGGGTGCCGTAGCTTCCCCAAACCCTGTCGTCGTGAGCCCTTTGCCGCTCCACCTCGAGCAGGAAAGTTCCTATGAGGATGGCCAACGCCATGCAGACGGTGGTGGCGAGTGCACGCAGGGTGGCATTAGGCGGTGCGTCGATTGAGGGCGGCATGTAGTGGGAGCTTAGCGGTCGAGGCGCTGGAGAGGTATGAAATTGTGCGTCTGGGTTGCGAGTGGAAGCGTGGGCGCGTCTCCATTTGGTGCTAAGACGCGTGGTTTTTGCAGTGTTTACGACCAGGTTAAAATCCACCCAACTGGTTGGCAGCGAATCTTTTTCAGGAAATCTGAAGCAGCCGTGCTGTTTGCGGATTGTGGCGACAATGACCATACAAGGACGGGTATCCTGTAGGAATGGCGCCGGAGTGGTACGGCGGAGGGGGGCTGGGTGCCGGGCCTGATTCGCGACTTCAGTCTCTTTTCCCGACTCCTCTTGCCATGAATTCTGACGCCTCTTTGTCGAAGGTGGCGCCTCTACCTGCCCCCCATCCGGGGGCAGGGGGGTGCCTTGCTGCTCTGTATCCAGGCTGGATGGGGGCGGTGTGGCGAAGTTTCTGGGAGGTGAGAGCTTCCCTGGCTCTGGCCTGCCTGTGGCTGGGAGTTGCGGGGCCGGCCAGTGCGGCGACCTACACCTACACGAATACGACCACCGGTACGACCACCCAGTGGGCGGCCGGTACGAACTGGGATGCTGTGCCCGTCAGCGCGAGTGACACCGCGCTGGTTTTTGGAGCTGGAGCGGGGTTGGTCAATACCAACGTCCTGACCGCGAACAATGATGTGGCGACGCCCTTTGTGCTCAACTCGCTGACCATGAGCTATGCGGGAACCGGGACGGGGACAAACTTCGCCAAAGTGACGATCTCAGGGGGCACTCTGAATTTCGTGAGCAATGGGGGAACTGGCCCCACGTTGGCATTGAACGCCACCGGTAGCAGTGGGACCGGGCTCAACACCATTCCTCAGATCATCATCGACGCGAATGTGTCTTTGTCTGATGCGCTCACGGTGACGGGAAACTCCTCGGGCATCATCAATGGCATCGTCAGTGGAAGCGTCGGCATCACCAAGAACGCCGGTTCCAGCGGCATTCTCGCGCTGGCTGGAGCCAATACCTACACCGGGGTCACCACCATCAGCAGCGGATCCATCAGCGTGCGTCACAATCAGGGGCTGGGGACCACTGACGGCGCGACAATCGTTACTGCAGGTGGCGCTTTGTTGATGTCCGGTGGTGTGACCGTGACGGGCGAAACGCTGGCCATTGATGGCGACGGCGCGGCAACTGCGGGGGCCTTGCGCAATGAAGCCGGTAACAACACCTGGGCCGGCGACATCACGGTGGGTGGCTCTGCCACTACTCGGGTAGTTTCCACTTCAGGAACACTGACGATCAGTGGAAACGTCGCCATCAGCTCGGACGCAACAGACCAGTTCGTGCTGCAAGGGGATGGCAACGGGGTGATCTCTGGAAACATCAGTGGTGCAGGAAGGGTGACCAAAAGCACCACAGGAACGGGGCGATGGACTCTGAGCGGTGTGAATACCTACACGGGGATCACGACGATAAGTGGCGGGATACTTCAGTTTGCGAAGCGAGTGTCCCTCTACAACGCGGATACCAGCAAGTGGACCTCTACCAACATCACGGCGGCGGCGGCCGGGGCTCTTGCTCTGAATGTGGGAGGAACCGACGAGTTCACCCTGGCGGACGTGCTCCTCCTCCAGAACATGGGCTTTGTCGCCGGCAGCGGATTGGGACTGGATACCACCAATGCTGCCGGGGGCACGTTCGACTTGAGCACGGGACTGACCAACACGAACTTGAGGCTGATCAAGCTGGGGACCGGGATACTGACTTTATCCGTCGCGAACGCGTACACTGGGGTCACGACCATCTCAGGCGGCACCGTGCGGGTGTTGAATGATCAGAGCATGGGGACGTCTGCGGGCGGTGCAACGGTAGCCTCTGGCGCGACGCTGGAGCTGGTCGGTGGAAGAACCGTTACTGAGACAGGCGCCACATCCGCTATCTCTGGAAGCGGGGTGGGCAGTGTGGGGGCGCTCTATAGCAGCAGTGGAAACAACGTGTGGAACGGGAACATCGACGTCGATACCACGCAGATCACACGAGTTGGGGTGGACAGCGGAAGCAGCCTGACCGTCAATGGAAACATCAAGCTCACGGGTACTGCGACCAGCGGTTTGGTGTTTCAAGGCGTTGGTTCCACCACGGTCAACGGCGTCATCAGCGGTAACGGCCAACTCACTCGCAGCAGCAATGGGGCCGGAGTACTCGTATTAACGGGCGCAAATACCTACACGGGGAACACCATCATCAGCAATGGTACGATACAGGTGGGCGTGGCCGGAGTGGGATCCTTGGGGGCGACAAATGTGGCCATTGGATTCTCCAGCAGTACCGTCAAAGGTACGCTTGCAGGGACAGGTTCAGTGGGGGGCTTGGTGACGGTGGCCAGTGGAGCAATCATATCGCCCGGTGACAGCGCCGGAGCGGGCACAGGGTCATTGACGCTGGCAGGGGGGCTGACGCTGAATGCAGGCGGCGGTGCGGTGCTGAATTACAATCTTGGAACGACTGCTGCGTCGGACAAGATCGTGATGACGGGTGGAACCTTCACCTCCAACACCACGGGCAGCACGACTTTTGCCATCACTCCCGGAGTGGGCTACGACAACGGCATTTACGACCTCATCGACTGGACGAATCTGGCCGTGACTGCGACGGGTGTGGACTTGACCGACTTTGCCGTCACCGGTTTGGGGGTAGGCAAGATTGGGACTTTCCAGTTCGATATCACAGGACGAATTTTGCAATTGAACGTCACCCCGGAACCCGGTAGGGCGATGTTGTTGATGCTGGGGTTGGTGGCTGTTGCAGGGCGGAGGAGAAGGAGGTAAGAGGTTCTTGGTTCGGTGTTATGTCATGAACCCGGAGGGTTCGCCATGCATAGCCATGGGTCGGCCGAGCGGAGCGAGGACTACCCATGGAAACCTGCGCTGGGAACTCTAGCGCGGAGTGGTAGGCCAGTCGGGGCCAAATGGCGGATGGCGTGCTGTGCGGGATTGTCGTCTGGAGATCGCAACACGATGGGCCTACCGCTCCGCGGTAGAATGCGAACCGTTGCCCACCACGGGTAGCCCTCGCTCCGCTCGGTCGACCTGTGGCGATTCATGGTGAACCCTTCGGGTTCGGGATGAAAAGGTCGTCGCGGCGGTGCAAATCCCTGACCAGACCTGACGAGCACGCGCACGGCATTCCCCCCCTGTCACAATCTTTTGGCTTTTGACATGCAGGATGTGGTCTCGTGTCAGAGCCTGGAGACAGGGTGTTTTTCACCCAAGAACCGGGGTGCTGATGCGTGATGCCCGGCGGGAGTTGGCTCTATGGACCCGCTCCTTCCGCCAATCGCTCTATTTGAACCCCTTTTGCCATGCATCCTCTCGTTCGCCCTTCTTCACTATGGATGAAGCCGTTGCTTCTGGCGCTTTTGACCGTTCTGTCGGTTGAGACCGCCACCTGGGCGCAAAGCAAGAGGGATGGCTTGCCGCCGCGCCCCAACCGTCCCATCACCCGGTTGCCGCAGGCGGAGGATGAGCACACTCTGGGGCGCCGGCCACCGGTCATCTGGGTGGATCCTCAACAGGGCAGGCTGAAGGGCATGACAGTCCAGGAGGTGAAGGTGGATATTCGCGTCCAGGGACATCTGGCCACCACCACCATGGAGATGGCCTTCTACAATCCCAACAATCGGGTGCTGGAGGGGGAACTGATCTTTCCTCTGGGGGTGGGGCAGACCGTGGCGGGCTATGCGCTGGAGGTGGAGGGAAAGATGCGCCAAGCAGTGGTGGTGGAGAAGGAGAAGGGGCGCGAGATTTTTGAAGAGGTGGTGCGACGTGGCATTGATCCCGGTCTGGCAGAGTTGACCAAGGGCAATGTCTTCCGTACCCGGGTGTATCCCATCCCGGCCCAGGGAACGAAGCGGGTGTCGGTGACCTTTGAGCAGGAATTGCAATCGCAGGTGGGTGAGGGGGGCACCGAGAGCTTTCGTTACCATCTGCCCATGGCCTTCGGTGAAAAGGTGGGGCGTTTTCACGCCCGGGCGGAGGTGGTGAAGCAGGAGCTGTCACCTGTGACGGACCAGCAGGACTCTGCGGTGCTCTCTTTTGAAAAGTGGCGGGACAGCTATGTGGCAGAACTGACGCTGGAGAATGCGCGGCTGGAGAAGCCTTTGAGTTTCCTCGTTCCCAATGGTGGAGAACGGAACGGCGCGCGCTCTCTGATGGTGGCGGATGCGCTGGAGCCGTCGATTGGTTATTTCCATGGCCGGGTGGAGCTGGAGGTGCCAGAGGTGACACCGGTCGCCAAGCCGGGGCGCATCGCTCTGTTTTATGATGCCTCTGGCAGTGCGGCGAGACGGGACCGGGTCCTGGAGTGGCGGTTCCTCGATTCCTGGCTCAAGAGCCTGGGCTCGGTGGAGGTGGATCTGATCGCGTTCCGCAATGATGCGGATGCTCCGCGGCGTTTTGTCATTCAGAACGGTCAGACGGCAGCGTTGAAGGAAGCCATAGACGACTTGCCGCTGGATGGCGGGACTTCGCTGGGGGCAGTGGATCTGCTCAGTGTGATGGAGTCAGATGTGGCGCTGCTGGTATCGGACGGGTTCTTCAACTTTGACACCTCGAACCCAGTGCGGGCACGCAAGGACGGGCGGCCGGTGCAATTGCATGCGGTGCACGCCGCGGCGATGGTGGATCAGGTGAGGCTGCAGCAGATGGCGGCTGCGAATGGAGGACAGGTGGTGAACCTGTTGACGACGGGAGTAGAGGATGCGGTGAAGTCGCTCAGTGCAGTGCCGTTCCAATTCCTCGGTGCGCGGGTGATTTCCGGAAAGGTGACGGAGGTGAGCCCCAGCCGTCCGGAGGCGGTGGGGCGGGTGTTTTCCCTGGCTGGACGGGTGGAGGGGCGCAGTGAGGTGGAACTGACGTTCGGCCAAGGGGGCAAGGTGACGATGACGCGGAAGATCACGCTCGATCCCAAGCAGGCTCTGGTTGCAGATCGAGGAGATTTTATCCGTCGTGCTTGGGCGCAGAAGCGGATCGCGGAGCTCTCCCTGGAGCCGGACAGCAATGCGGCAACCATTGTTGCCTTGGGCAAGGCCCATCGTTTGGTGACGGAAGGGACGTCTTTGATCGTGCTGGACCGGATGGAGGACTACGTGCGTCATGGGATCGAACCTCCGGAGCCGGAGTTGCGGGATGAGTACCTGGCACTGCTGAAGAAACAGCCCAAGGACTCACGCAAGAAGGACGAGACGGAGCATCTGGCGGCAGTCGCGAAGGCGTGGAAGGAGTTCACCGAATGGCATGAGAAGCGCCATCCCTGGCTGGAGACGGTGTTGAAGCCGGCAGCTGAGCGTGAGGCGGCCCTGTATGCGGCACTCTCTGCTGAGAGCCAGCCAGGCGGGAAGACCGTGGGCCAGTCTGGAAAGCGGGGCGCGTTGAGCCAGGAAGACGCGGCCGCTGCCGCTGCCCTGAAGGAAAAGGCGCGTGATCTTGACTCCAGATGGAAGAAGGAAGGGCGTGAGACGGCGAGCCGGAACCAATGGATCGAGGAAGCAACCAAGGTGATGCTGGCAGTGGATGCGCTGCGGCAGCGGCGGCTTGAACTGTTGCCTGGATCTGACGATCAACTCAAGCAGGAGGCTGAGGGGGGAGCGAGGGACAGTTACGGGGCTGCTGGCGGAGCAGTTCCGCCGCCACCCCGCCCGGCGACCGCGGCCCAGCCCATGGCCGTGATGCCGATGTCCCCTGCCTCTCCGGCACCTGCCGGGGCATCACGGAGTCGCGCCAGCGCCAAATCGGTCGTAGGTGAGAGTGGCGATGCCTCCCCACCTGCCATGACGAGTCAGATCGAAGTGAAAGCCTGGGATCCCAACACGCCTTACCTGAAGAAGCTGCGCAAGGCGGAGGATGCCTATGCGGCGTATCTGAAGGAGCGCACGGCCAACGCCAGCAGCTCCGCCTTCTTCCTGGATTGCGCGGACTTCTTCCGTGAAGAGAAGAAGGATGAACGTCTGGCGTTGCGTGTGCTCTCGAACCTGGCGGAGATGGAGCTGGAGAGTGCGCCCCTGTTGCGCATTCTGGCCTATCGCCTGCAGCAGCTTGAGAGGCATGACCTGGCGGTGCCTTTGTTTGAGGCGGTCCTGAAGATGCGCGGCGAGGAGCCGCAGAGCCGACGTGATCTGGCACTGTGTCTGGCGGAGAGGAAGGAGCCAGACTATGCCCGGGCGGCGTGGTTGCTCTCAGAGGTGGTGCGGAAACAGTGGGATGGCCGTTTCCGTGATGTGGAGCTGATCGCGCTGCACGAACTCAATGATCTGCTGAAGAAGGTGCCAGCGGACTGCCCGGCCAACCGGAGGCCGGATGTGGAGGCGTTGGGGATCCCGGCCGCGTTGCTGGAGGGCGTGCCCGTGGATCTGCGGGTGGTGCTGACTTGGGACGCGGACAACACGGACATGGACCTGTGGGTAATCGACCCCACCGGGGAGATCTGCATCTACAATCACAACCGCACCAAGACCGGAGGATACATGAGTGCCGACTGTACGCGGGGCTACGGTCCGGAGGTCTTCACCGTGCGTCGTCCGCTACCGGGCACTTATACGGTGAAGGTGAACTACTATGGTAACACCCAGCAGAAGCTGGCGGGGGCGACAACGGTGCAGGTGGAGTTCCAGACGGCCTTTGATCAGGCAGGAAAGGTGCGTCGTGACGCCGTGACACGCCGGCTGGAGGACAAGAAGGAAGTGATAGAGATCGGCAAGTTCTCGGTCGGCCGGTGAGCCGGTACGTCGGTAAATCGGTGACTCTGTAATTCGGTAGAGCAGTAGTTCATCGGGTAGGGGGAAGAGTGGAAGGAGGAAATTGACCGTTTACAGGTGGGCGGTTTGAACGGAGCTTTTTGGACGATGAAGTTTTCGAGTTTGCTCTTTGGTGATCTGGCGGATCTGATTCAGGACTCCAGGATCGACGATGCTGCGACGACGGCGGGCCGTGCTTCCATAGAAGCGACGGTGAACCGCTCCCAGATCACGCAAGTGGCCTGGACGCTGGAGCAGAAGATCCTGCAGCTTCAGCGTGACAATGCCGTGCTGGGAATGCTCGTGGAGCAACTCTTTGCTGTACTCGCGGAGCAGCAGCCGGAACGTGCCGCGTCCATCATCGCCTCCGTGAAGGAGGCAATGAGCGGACCGCAAGAGCCGGACAACATCGAGCCGCTCAAGACAGCGCTGGACCTGCCGAAATCCGCCGCGCCCAAGGCGGGGAGTCGTCCCAAGCCATCGATCAAACGACCTGTGAAGCCGGCATTGAAGCCCGGTGAGACTTTGCCGTCAAAGCCGCTGGCGCAAAGGGCGAATCAGTAGCCGTCAGAAATGGACTGCTCCACGTGCCTGAGTGTCAGGGCACGGCAAAGATGTGATGTGGTGGTGTCACAAGCAGCAGGGGATGCACATGCAGGATGCAGAACCGCACCGTGAGTGATCGTCCTACGACGGTCGCCTGGTGCTCAGCCTGGAGATTGATTGATATGAATGCCCCTGCCGAACTCGCGTATGATTTGTCTGAACTGAAATCGTGGCGCGGACTGCGGCCGGGAATGACCCGCAAGGAGGTGGAGGCATTGCTGAATGCAGAGGGCGTGGACACTTCCGAATGGGAGGAGGATGAAGAATGTTTTCTGGTGACCTCTGGATGGGATCTGGAGCTGGTGTTCGACAAGCATCAGCGTCTGTACCAGATCTCTCTGGAAGATTCAGACAAGTACCGCTGGGCGGGCAAACCCATCATTGATGTGCCGCTGCACGAGGCCTTGCTGACCATGCAGCCGATCATTTCCGGCGCGGGATGGCGCAAGGAAGACGCAGTGACAGATCCTTTCCAGGAATCGGAAGTGATCTCTCCTTCACAGGCGGCCAATCCCACGGGAGACGCCGCGCTGTTGTATGAAGGTACCCTGTGGCTGCCCGGAGCGGGCCTGGGGCTGATGATGTGCGCAGGCTATGTTTGCGAGATCACCTGGCGTCAGCCGAAGGATGTTCCCAATCCATTCCTGAGTGAAGTGACGATGTCGCAGTTGGAGCTCTCTCAACAACCGGGACTGGATGATCATCTGCGCAGCATCATGACCCGTGAGCATCGTGAACTCGCGGCTGCCAATGGCAATCCGGTCATGGCGTTGGTCATCTGGCTGGCTCTTGCCGCGCTGGTGGGAGCGACGGTGGTCTTTGTGTTGAAGTGAGAGCCGCTGCGCGGGGAGACACAAAACGCTGGAGAGGGTGCAACCCGCCTGGCATAAGTGGTCTGCCAAGGAGCCGTAGCGCGACACCATCATCAGACCGCCGCAACTCCTTCGGAGTAGGGACACCTCTCTCCTCCACCCAACGTAGACTCGCTGGAAGCTCGTCAACGTTGGGCTTGTCGCCGCATCCTCTTCCAGGAAGGAGCTTCGACCCAGTGGCGGTATGCGATTGGAGTGCCTGGATTGCCCTTCCCCAAAAGGCGCGCCAGTTGGCCGGTTTTCCTCACATCGTGCGTAGATGCAGGCCGAGTGGGAGAGGGCGTCGCGCGCCCTGTTGAAGCCTCTGGGTTCTAGGTAATCGCATGAGCCGCGAAAGCGGTGTCGAGCCACCGACACTCCAAGACGCTTCGCGACACTTGTGCTCGCTGCAGCTGTTGGGCTCCGGTTGGTGCTTTGGGGGCTGCCGCTCTTGCTGAAAACAAAAAAAGCGGGCCGCAGTTTCCTGCGACCCGCTTAAGCTGGTTGACTGGTTTACCGTATTACCGGTTCACCGAGTCACTGAATTACATGCCCATGCCGCCGTGGTCGTGAGCAGGCTCAGCCTTCTCTTCTTTCGGCAGGTCGGAGATAAGGCACTCCGTGGTGAGAAGAAGACCGCTGATGGAAGCGGCGTTCTGCAGGGCGCTGCGGGTGACTTTGGTCGGGTCGACGACGCCAGCCTTGATGAGGTCGACGTATTCGCCGGTGGCGACGTTGTAGCCCTGGTTGCCGGTGCCCTTCTTGACTTCGGCCACGATGAGCGCGCCTTCCAGACCTGCGTTGGCGGCAAGCTGGCGGAGGGGAGCTTCGATGGCGCGGCGGACGATGTCAGCGCCGGTGGCTTCGTCGCCAACGAGCTTGAGATCAGCCAGAGCGGCCTGTGCACGGATAAGGGCAACACCGCCCCCTGGGACGATGCCTTCCTCAACGGCTGCACGGGTGGCGTGCAGGGCGTCTTCCACGCGGGCTTTCTTTTCCTTCATCTCGGTCTCGGTGGCAGCACCGACGTTGATGACGGCCACACCGCCGGCGAGCTTGGCAAGGCGCTCCTGGAGCTTCTCGCGGTCGTAGTCGCTGGTGGTTTCGTCGATCTGACGGCGGATCTGGTTCACACGTCCGGCGATGGCTTCGGAGCCGCCTTCACCTTCAACGATGGTGGTGTTTTCCTTGTCGATCGTCACGCGCTTGGCACGGCCGAGATCGCTGAGCTCAAGGTTTTCAAGCTTGAGGCCGAGGTCTTCGGTGATGCAGCGGCCACCGGTGAGGATGGCGATGTCTTCGAGCATGGCCTTGCGGCGGTCGCCGAAGCCAGGAGCCTTGACGGCGCAGATGTTGAGGGTGCCGCGGAGGCGGTTCACCACGAGGGTGGCGAGGGCTTCGCCTTCCACGTCTTCAGCGATGATCAGAAGCGGGCGGCCGGTGCGGGCCACTTTCTCAAGCAGGGGAAGGAGGTCCTTCAGGTTGCTGACCTTCTTCTCGTGGATGAGGATCAGGGCGTTCTCAAGAACGGCTTCCATGCTCTCAGCGTCGGTCACGAAGTAAGGGCTGAGGTAGCCCTTGTCGAACTGCATGCCTTCCACGACGTCGAGGGAGGTCTCGATGCTCTTGGCTTCTTCCACCGTGATGGTGCCGTCCTTGCCCACTTTGTCCATGGCGTCGGCAATGATGTTGCCGATCTCGGTGTCCCAGTTGGCGGAGACGGTGGCGACCTGGGCGATTTCGGTCGCGTTGGTCACGGGCTGGCTGATTTCCTTCAGCTTGGCCACGATGGCCTCGGTGGCCTTAAGGATGCCGCGCTGGAGGGAGGTCGGGTTGGCACCGGCGGTCACGTTGCGGAGACCTTCGGAGTAGATCGCCTCGGCAAGCACCGTGGCGGTCGTGGTGCCGTCACCGGCCACGTCGCTGGTCTTGGAGGAGACTTCCTTCACGAGCTGAGCGCCCATGTTTTCATAAGGATCGCTGAGTTCGATTTCCTTGGCCACGGTGACACCGTCTTTGGTGATCGTGGGGGAACCGAATTTCTTCTCGAGGATCACGTTGCGGCCGGAAGGCCCGAGGGTTGCCTTGACCGCTCTGGCGATCTTTTGCACACCACGGAGAAGGGCCTGGCGGGCGCTTTCGTCGAAATTGAGTTGTTTAGCCATGTTCTTAGGTATTCGATTTTTGAGTTAACTGGGAGGAAGCGCCTGTGATTAGGCGATGATGCCGAGGATGTCGGTTTCGTTGATGATGAGCACGTCGTCGCCGTCGAGCTTCACTTCCGTGCCGCCGTACTTGGAGATGAGGACCTTGTTGCCGACGGCAACCGTGAAAGTCACGTCCTTGCCTTCGTCATCCTTGCCGGTGCCGAGGGCGAGAACTTCTGCCTCTTGGGGCTTTTCCTTGGCGGTGTCCGGCAGGAAAATGCCGCCCGCGGTCTTTTCCTCGCTCGTTACGCGCTTAACAAGGACGCGGCGGCCCAGAGGTGTGATTTTGGTAGCCATGGTTGGTATGCTGTTTGCTTTTCGGGTTTCTGTTGTGTTTTGGTTTGGTTCACCCAGTCGGTAGCGCGCCGTTTTTCAAAAATGCGGTGTCGCTACCGGCTGTGGGGAAATCTTTCTCTACTGACAGGGCATTCGCCATCCGGGCGACGGTGAATACGGTTGAAGCACGGGGATCGGACCCAAATTTTCAGGGGTGAGATACCACGTGCTTCAAGAGGGGAGTCTTAAGCTTTTTTGTCGCTGTCCACGACTTCGAAGTCGGCGTCGACGACCTTGCCCTTGTCCTTGGCGGACTCGGGAGCGCCTTCAGGAGCGCCGCCGGCAGCTTCCGCTCCGGAGGGG
>NZ_BATR01000094.1 GCF_000739655.1 Verrucomicrobium sp. BvORR106
CACGCCGGGCTTTCAGCCCTCAGATCCTTCCCAAAAAAAGGAGGTCATCGGCCACGCCACTTTTTCCCTGATGGCATTGCGTTTACGCGGAACTCCAACCCTGTTTGAGACCTTCTAGGAAAGGTGAGTCCGTCTTGTGAGGTTGCCATCTGCTAATAGCATCATGCCTCCTCGATTTTCTTGGAGGCATTGATCCCAAACGACAGGATTCCTGCCAGGGTGAAGGCGATCGCGCAGGCGATGAAGAGTTCCTGTTGGTCACCGTTTTTGTCGAAGGTCTTCAGGAGCCATCCGGCGGTGGCGGCCTGGATGGCGGCGCCAAAGTTGCCCCACATGTTGGCCCAGCCGAAGATGGGGGCGACGTTGCGTCCGCCGACATCCTGGGCCCAGGCCCAGACGGCAGGCAGGGCGGAGTCGGTGGAGAAGACCATGAGTCCCAGGCACACGGCGAGCAGCCAGGGGCTGTCGGCCCACAGGCAGGCCAGGCACATGCCCGCTGAAAGGAAACGGGTGACGGACAGGGGAAGCAATCTTCCGAGCCGCAGGCCCAGCTTGCGCGTCAACCAGTCCGTGAGCAGTCCACCCAGGAGCAGGCCGAACATGCCGATAAACAGCGTGAGCGTCGAGATGTAGCCGTTCATGTCCTCACTCAGGTGGCGCACATCCCGCAGATAAGTGGACATGGAGTTGATGACAAAGGCCCAGCCGAAGTTGGTAAGCATCTGGTAGAAGCACATCATCCACAGGCTGCGGTCACGAAGGACCGCCTTGAGCGGAAACCGGTAGCCGGTGCCTGCTGGATTAGCGTCAGGAGTGGGAACCGGTCTGCCTTCTGCCAGCAGCGCGCGCTCTGCCTCATTACTGCCGGGGTGTTCCTCCGGCGTCTCCCGGAAGGCTAGCCAGAAGAGCCAGGCTACCAGCAACCCCGACAGCCCATACGCCCACCCCGCCCAGCGCCAGCTGCCGAAAAGGAGGATCACTTTCACCGTGATGAGCGGGGCCAGCACAAAACCCAACCGTCCGCCGAGCGATACCACGCCGCTGGCAAAGCCCCGCCAGTTGATATGGGCCCAGCGGCTCAGGAGGCTGCCACTGATGGGGTAGGCCCCTGCCTCCGCGATGCCGCAGCCGATGCGGGCGATGAAGAGCATCGCCACGCCATTGGCAAAACCGGACAGGGCGGTGAAGGCACTCCATAACACAATGAGCACGGTCATGAGGGTGCGCTTGCCAAAGCGTTCTGCCAACCAGCCAGCTGGCACTTGGGCCAGGGCATAGGCCCAAAAGAAGGCGCTCTTCAGGTGACTCGCCTGATCGTTGGTGAGATGGATCTCGTCTTTGAATGACTGGGAATCCAGCATCCATGCCAGACACGCGCGGTCGATGTACATCAGGAACGCCGAGAGGGTCGTGACGGCGAGAATCCAGTGGCGGACAGGCGTGGGCGAAGTGTTCAAACGGGTGACAAGTTCAAGCAACTACGCTGCCACTCGCACCGGGTCTTAGTGGATGAGCACTAATGTATCACAACGGGAGACATTGAGGTGGGGCAGAGGGGAGGGGCAAGAAACTTCAATATTCAAAAAGCAAACTCCAACGGGAGCCAAAGACACGAATGCTCCAGGCAAGGTGGTGGGGTCGGGCGGGTGTGAAGGTTCTCTCGCGTGATTCGCGTAGACGGCGGGGTAGGGCGGATCCTGCGCGAGGGAGCTCAACTTCAACGTGATGCAGAGAAATGGGCGGTCGGCACCTGGGAAAACGGGGCCGTCGGGGGCCGTCTGTCAAGCGAGTTTACCGTCAGGCTTGGCAAGCGAAAATCGCCCCCCTGCACGTTTTGGGTTGCCGCTGGCGGGTGGGGTCGCTAATTCACCCCTGCACGTTCCTCCCCCTCATTGATCCATGAATCTGAAACACGTTGAAACCATCGCCCGCGAGCTGAATGTCAAAGCTGCGCAGGTGAGTGCCACGGCCACGCTGATCGCCGAAGGCGGCACCGTCCCGTTCATCGCCCGTTATCGTAAAGAGGTCACCGGCTCGCTGGATGAGGTGGCCATCACCGGGATCCGCGACGGCATGCTGCGTCTGGCCCAGCTCGATGAGCGCCGTGAAGCGATCGTGAAGTCCCTGGATGAGCGCAAGCTCATGACGGATGCCCTCAAATCGAAGATCGAAAAGGCTGAGACCATGGCCGTGCTGGAGGACTTGTTTGCCCCCTTCCGTCCGAAGCGTCGCACCCGTGCCACCATCGCCAAAGAAAAGGGTCTCGAGCCCCTGGCCGACTTCATCGAGCAGAACCAGCCCATCTCCAGCGCTGATCCGGCCAAGGAAGCGGAAAACTATATCAAGACCGAAGACGTGGCGGATGACCTGAAAGTCGCCAATGCGGAAGAAGCCCTGGCAGGTGCCCGCGACATCATCGCAGAGCGCGTGAGCGATGCCGCAGAAGCTCGTGCTGCCATTCGGCGGCTCATCGCAGAGCAGGCCACCATCAGCTCCAAGGTGATGTTTGGGAAGGAAGAGGACAAGGACGCCGCGAAGTTCCGCGACTACTTTGACTGGAGTGAGCCGCTCAAGGCCATCCCTTCCCACCGGATGCTCGCGATCCGTCGTGGTGAAAAGGAAGGCTTCCTCATGATGCGCATCACCGCACCTGAAGGTGAGGCCATCCGGCTTCTCGAATCGCAGTTTGTGAAGGGGCATACCGCCTGCGCCAAGCAGGTGTCCGAAGCCGTGCAGGATGGTTACAAGCGTCTTCTGGCTCCCTCCATGGAGACCGAAGCTCGGCTTGAAGGCAAGAAGAAGGCGGACGCTGATGCAGTGAAGGTCTTTGCAGATAATCTCCGCGAACTCCTCCTGGCTGCTCCGCTGGGCCAGAAGCGGGTGATGGGCGTGGACCCCGGCTTCCGCACCGGTTGTAAGATCGTGTGCCTCGATGCGCAGGGCAAGCTGTTGCACAACGACGTGATCTACCTGCTTGGTGAGGGCAACTCACTTGTGCAGGCCCGAACCCTGATTCTCAACCTGGTGGAACGCTTCAAGATTGAAGCCGTGGCGATCGGCAACGGCACTGCCAGCCGCGAGACAGAGATGTTCTTCAACAAGATTGGTCTGCCCAAGTCCATTCTCATCCTCATGGTGAATGAGAGCGGTGCTTCCATCTACTCCGCCAGTGAAGTGGCCCGTGAAGAATTCCCCAATCACGACATCACGGTGCGTGGTTCTGTATCCATCGCCCGCCGTCTCATGGATCCCCTTGCCGAGCTGGTGAAGCTCGATCCCAAGTCCATCGGGGTGGGCCAGTATCAGCATGATGTGGATCAGACCCTGCTGAAGGACGGGCTGGACGACGTGGTCATGAGCAGTGTAAACGCCGTGGGTGTGGAAGTGAACACGGCGAGCAAGCAGCTTCTGTCCTACGTCTCCGGATTGAACCAGAGCTTGGCTGCCAACATCGTGGCGTACCGCAATGAGAACGGTCCTTTCAAGAGCCGTGCTGAGCTGCGCAACGTGCCGCGTCTTGGTGACAAAGCATTTGAGCAAGCCGCCGGCTTCCTGCGCATCCGTGCTGCGGAAAACCCGCTGGACTCCAGCGCCGTGCACCCGGAGCGCTATGAAGTGGTGACCCGCATGGCGAAGGATCTCTCCTCCGATGTGAGTGACCTTCTGACCAAAGAAGAGCTGCGCAAGAAGATCGACCTTAAGAAGTACGTCACGGAAGAGGTCGGCCTGCCCACCCTTCAAGACATCGTGAACGAGCTTGCCAAACCCGGGCGTGACCCGCGCAAGCAGTACGAGGTGTTCAAGTTCCAGGAAGGCGTGGAAAAGCCGGAAGACCTTAAGGTCGGCATGAAGCTCCCGGGCATCGTCACCAACGTGACCGCCTTTGGTGCCTTTGTGGACATCGGCGTGCACCAGGACGGTCTCGTTCACGTGAGCCAGCTCTCAGATCACTTTGTGAAGGATGCCAGCGAGGTGGTGAAGGTGCAGCAGAAGGTGCAGGTGACCGTGACGGAAGTGGATCTCCAGCGCAAGCGCATCGCCCTCTCGATGAAATCCAATCCCGACTTTGAGAAGAAGTCCGGCGGCGGCGGCGCGGGCGGTGGCAATCGCCAAGGCCCTGGTGGTGGTGGCGGCGGCGGCGGAAATCGCAGCTTCGGTGGTGGTGGCGGGAACCGTGGCAGTGGCGGTTTTGGCGGCGGCTCCGGTGGCGGTGGTGTGGACTGGTTCTCCGCAGCCGTGTCCAAGGGCAAGAAATAAGCGGTTGCCCGGTGCCGCGTTGAGATAGGAACGATTTATGAAAACCCCGGCCTGCATGATGCGGCCGGGGTTTTCATTTTGGTGGACGCCTTTCGAGTAGCGAGACAGGACCAGAGTTCGTCGAGGCCTGGGGAGCGCACGCATCCTGCGTGCTGTTCCAGGCATCTTGCCGGGAACGTCAGTCCGCGTGTGGCCTCGCGAGCGGCAACCAAACCAAACATTCGAGTGACGTGGAGGCGTTGAAGACGGTGGGTAAGAAAGCGGATGCTGTCGGCCTTCCCACCTGAGCTCCATCGTTGGATGGTACCCAAGGTAGACTCGCTTACGGCTCGTCCAACCTTGGGCTGTGCTACAAATCCCCTTCGGGGATTGGCTGCGAACTGAACCGCAACCTGCTTGGTCGAAGCTCTTCCTCGAAGAGAATGGAACGACAAGCCCGCAGAGAGGCCACCTCGGTTGACAACCGGACAAGTGGCGGTTTTGTCTTCGCGCTTCGCCTATTGGAACTCACTCTTTGTCTGCCACAATGAATGCCCAACAATCAGCCACGGTGTTTCAGGTGTCCAACCTCGATGCCGCCCTCAAGCATTACGTGGAGGTGCTCGGCTTCAAGGAGGATTTTCGATTTGGAGAGTACGCGGGGGTGACGATGGGTGAGGTGTGTGTGCACCTTTGTGCGCATTCCATCCACCAGCGCCCGGTGGGTGGGGGTACGGTCTGCATCTTCTGCGATGAAGTGGACTCCTATTACCTGCAGATCCTGGCCAAGGGTGCGCAGCTCAAGACGAAACCGCAAGATTACCCCTACGGCATGCGGGACTTCATGGTGGTGGACCCAGATGGGAATCACCTGTCCTTCGGTTGTGAAACGAAGGCATCATAGATTCTATTGGGCATCGGCTTTGGCAGCCAGTGCAGAGGGGCACTGGCTGCTGACGATGGCGGGAGCCTCGTGGATCAGGGCATCGTTCCTCAAGGCCTCTACCATGAAGAGAGCGTAGTCGGTGCGTCGGGTGCGGTTGCTTTGCAGCACGGGATCCCCCACATGATGGCGCCATACAGGCAAGCCTTCGCTCGGGCCCTCTTCGAGGTCACTGCCGCGTACCACCGTCCAGCGCCGACCACTGGCGAAGATGCGTCGACAGGCTTCAACCTGGTCATCGATGTCAACGGCGCGAAGCAGCCGGGCCAACCACGTCACGACTTTCACGGTCACAAGAAAAGTGCGGGAGTACTGGTCCTTCCCGTCCTTGGTGATGTGCCAGCCGCAGGAGAATACCAGACGAGCCTCAGGCGGAGCAAAGTCCAGCACCGCTTGGGCGGTGCCAGAGGAGTAGTGTTGCATGCCCCATGGCGCAAGCACCGTGAGCACGCCATCGCACCCCTTCACTGCCTGCTGAATCACTTCCCGGTCGTCCGTTCTGCCCGGCAAGATGGTGATGCGATCTTTAAATCGATCAAGCTTGGGGACGCTGGTTGGGCGGCAGACTCCCACCACTTCATAGCCTCTGTCGAGGGCGTGTTGTATCATGTATTGCCCTGATTTGCCGGAGGCGCCAACAATACAAACTCTACCGGATTTCTGCGAATGCATAAGGGGGGATTTTGGAGGAAACTGTTCCGGGTTGTGGAGTCCCCGTCAAGCAAACTGAAGGTAGGGCGAGGTTGCAATTGCTTCACCACAAAACCGAACCAGCCCCGGGCCACAGGCATTGGGCCTGTGGGCAGCCGACACAAGGTCGACACTTCCGGGACTGGTTTAATGGTCTAAATCTTGGATGGCAGGGAAGTGGTAATTCTACTTCCCATGTTCAGAAACTAATTCGTCTGCCGAGCGTTACTGGATGCCCAGGGATTCGAGGAGGTAACTGTCCACGCGCCCGGTCACCGGTAGGTTGTAGTCCTGCTGGTAGTTGATGATGGCGGAGCGAGAGCCTGGGCCGATCTGGCCGTCCACCTCTCCGTAGTAGTAGCCGGCGTTCGCCAGTTCCACCTGCACGGCATACAGGGTCTCCATGTCATAGCCGTAGCCATCATAGGTCGAACGTGCCGGGTAGCTGTAGCTGGGCTCATAGTAGGTGGGGCCGCTCGTGTCGAAGATGAACGTGGCCATCAAGTCGTTGTAGTAGCGGTGGCGGTGGTTGACGCGATAGTAGTCGTAGTCATAGTCCCAGCCGTTGTTGCGGTACCAGTCGTGCGAGTGGTGCTCATGACGGCTGTGATAGTGCCCACGATCACGATGGCGGGCATTGTGGCTGTGGCGGGGTTCGCGATGGCTGCTGACGTAGCGGTTGCGATCCCGGCTCCGATCACGATCGTTGTCGCGACGGACAACGTGGTTCCGGTCAGAATCCCGGCGAACAGGGGCGCGGCGAATGTCGCGATGACGGTCGTTGCTGCGAGCCAGCGCACGGCTCCGGACTTCTCTCTCACGTTGAGAGATTGCAGAAGACCTCTTGGGAGGGGAACTGCGGCTCACGCGGTGGTCGCGATTGCGATCATTGTCACGTCGATGGACGGATGCGGAAGCCAGACGGTGCTGGGGCGCACGGCTGCGCGGTGAGGAGCGCGAGGCCACATGCCGTTCGGCAGGCTTGCGGTGGATCGTGCGCGACGGGCTGGGCCGGTGTCGGTTGCTGGCCACGGCGTGGCTTCTTGAACTGTGGCTTCGCGAAGTGGAAGACTTGCGGGCGACGGTCTTGGGGCTACCGCGGTTTTCACGGTGTTGCACGCTGGACCGGCTTTTCTTCTTGCCGTGGTCATCATCCTTCTTCTTCGCTTCCGCCGCAGGAGGGACGCTCAGGCCCAGCGCCAGCATGGCCGCCAGAGCTGGCGTGAGATATCGTGTGGGGGTCGTTTTCATGTGAGTCATCATCTTGGTTCACAGGTTTCGACGCCCTCTCATCATGAGGTATTCAAGTATTGGGAAAGATAGAGAGACATTTTGGCACCAAAAAAGAGGGCCGTTTGGAGACGGCATACGTACCGCCAATATATTATGGATCGGGAATAATTGACCAGATTGAGCGATGTTAACTCATCGAACTTGGTGTGATCGAGGACACAACGAAAAAGCCGCTCCCCGGTAAAGGGGGCGGCTCAGAGATGCAAAACCGCGTCTGGCGTTGATCAGAGGCTGATCTTGGTGCCCAGCACTTCCAGGAACTTGGCCAGGAAGGCAGGATGGGCTGGCCAGGCGGGGGCGGAGACCAGATTGCCATCCACGAAGGCTCCATCGACGGCGATGTTTTGAAACTCGCCCCCGGCCAGCGTGACTTCAGGGCCGCAGGCATAGTAGCCAGCGCACTTACGCCCTTTCAAGCCGCCCGCTGCCGAGAGGAGCTGCACGCCATGGCAGACGGCGGCAATGGGCTTCTTCGCCTCGACGAAGTGGCGCACGGCCACCAGCACCTCTTCGTGAAGGCGGAGGTACTCCGGGGCGCGACCGCCGGGGATGAGCAGGGCGTCATAGTCAGCGGGATTGATCTCGGCAAAGGTCGCATTGAGCGTGAAGTTGTGACCGGGCTTTTCCGAATAGGTTTGGTCGCCTTCAAAGTCGTGGATGGCGGTGCGCACCTTGTCGCCAGCCTTCTTGTCCGGGCAGACGACATCGACCTGATGCCCCACCATGACGAGCGCCTGATAGGGCACCATCAGTTCGTAGTCTTCGACGAAGTCACCAGCCAGGCAGAGGATCTTTTTTGCGCTCATAGATGGCAGGAGATTACGAAACGGGCACTCGTTTGGGCGAGCAGAATCGCGACAGGGCTGGGATGTCACCAAATTAGGTTCTCCGAGTCGAATCCCTGCTGAAGCGGTGAAGGATGATTTGGAGAAGTGGCGTTTGTGAGAATCATGCATCGCCATTTCGCCGCCATCATTGCCGTCCTGCAGGTCTTTTCCATCGTGGCCTCCGCAGACAATGCGGTCGCCGTAAAGGAGCAGCTGATCGCATTGGGCGGCAAGCTGGTGGAGAAGGGCGGTGCCATCACGGAGCTTACGATCACGGACTGCAAGAAGCTTGGCCCCGCCGAGTTCAAGCTGATCGGCCAGGTGACCTCATTGAAGAAGCTGACTCTCTACGGCGGTTGCCATGGGTTGAACGATGAAACGCTGCCCAGTCTGGCGGGCCTGAAAGAGCTCGAGGCCATCGGCACCGATGGCCTCAAGGTCACCGACGACGGGCTGAAGCATTTTGCCGCGTTCGGCAACCTCAAGCAGGCGTCATTCTTTCACACCTCCTTTGGCATGCCGGGCTTCACTGGCGTGGGCTTTGGGCACCTGAAGGCCTGTCCCAATCTGGAGCGGCTGACCGTCGCAGGAATCTCCATGGGAGACGATGGATTCGCGGCCATTGCGACCATCTCCCAGCTCAAGGACTTCTCCACCTGGCACACATACCAGACCGAGGCAGGAAATGCCCACATCGCCAAACTTCCCAATCTCCGCTCTCTGAAGCTGGGGCAACGTCTCCCTGGCAAGGACCGGAAAGCCACCAGCCTGAGCGATGCCTCGCTACCGACCCTCGTCGGCATGAAGACGCTGGAGGATCTGAAGATCGGTGAAGCACGCTTCACCCTGGAAGGGGTGAAGGTGCTGAAGGCTCTCCCTGCTCTGAAAACACTCCTGCTTTACGAAACCGACTTTCCTGAAGCGGCTGTCGAGCCTCTGAAGCAGGCGCTGCCAAACGTGAAGATCACGCTTGAGCCTCTCACTGAGGCTCAGCGGAAAAAGTTGGACCAGTACGTGCCCTTGTGAGCAGGGGGTGGGATCGGGGCGCTGACCGGCCGGACCAAATCTCTCAATAAGGTGGCCAAGTCATCCATCAGGAGCCTCACCTTGGCGGGATCATACATCTTGATGTCGAAGTGGGCGTGTAGGTCCGTGCTCTGGTTCGTCTCCAGCCCCACGAGATTCATCCCCCAGGGAATGGATGGTGTGCCTTCCTTGGTTCGCCAGTTACCCAACTTCAACCCGGTGGCGAATTCTTCCGGCAGATCCGGACGACGTCGGTGGTTGATGATGATCATCGGGTGAGGTGCGAAGCGGTTGTCCTTCTGGCGGGCCAGAACCAGTTCTTCAAAAGGCAGATCTTGGTGCAGGGTCATCTCGTGCACCAGAGCCGACAGCTCTTGCAGCGCTTCGCGAAAGGTGCCTTTCAACTCCGGCAAGGGCATGACCACTAGATTGACGTAGAGTCCTGGCAGAGGATTCAGCGCAGGACGGCGACGGTCCGTCACGTAGCGCCCGATGAGTGCTCTGGGGGCGGTGCCATGCCGGCCCAGTGCAATGAGCATGGCCGTGAAGATCACGTTCGCGAGGGTGGTGCCCTCAGCCAGGGACAGATCTCTCAAGCGTTGCACCTCCTCCAGGGGAATCGTGTTCTTCACCCGACATTGGCTTACGTCCGGAGTCGCGGGTGGGTCATTTTGCCAGCGGAGTCCGGTGCAGGCGGGGGCGGGTTCCTTTTTGCCCAGGAGTTGGTTCCACCAGTTCACATGTCTGCTGTAGGCCGGGCCGGTGGGTTCAAGCCATCTACGCTGCCAGCTGGCAAAGTCGGCAGTCTGGACCGTGAGGTGGGGCAGGGGCGTGCTTGCCGCATTGTCTTCTCCCATGCGTTCCCGGTATATCTGGGAGAGGTCTTCCAGAAGAATGTTTACAGACTCCCCATCACAAAGGATGTGATGGAGGATGATGCAGAACCGGTAGTCACCTTCACCCACCTTGATGAGATAGAATCGTGCCAAGGGGCCGGTCGTGAGGTCGAACGGCAGGCGCTTGAGTTGAATCAGCCGGGACTTGGCCTGTTGTTCAGCATCCTCCTGGTCGGAGAAGTCAATAATCTCAAGGGGACTTAACGGCGTAGGATGAACGCGTTGGGAAGGGATGCCGTTCTCGTCAGTGAAGGTGGTGCGCAGCGCCTCGTGCCGCTCGATCAGCCGGGTCACACTTGCAGAGAGTTGCTCCAGGTGGAGTTCAGCCCCTGTCAGAGTGAGCTTTCTCAGCACGGTTTGCCGGGGGTCGGGACCTTTTTCCACGTACTCCCTCCACATGCGTTCCTGGGCAAAGGTTTGAGGAATTGCGGAGGTCCGGGCGACGGGGATGATGGGAGGTTCGTCGAGTTCGGCAGGAGAGACGCTGAGATGGGTGGCCAGGGCATCAATGGTGACGTGCTCCCACAGCAGGGAGGGGGGCAGCTCCCTTCCCAGCCAGGAGGCGAGGTCACCCGTGATCTCCAGCATGGCCATGGAGTCCATGCCGAGGCTGGTGAAGGGTTCCGCAGCCTCGATGTAGCGCTCAGGCTGCTGGAGGATGGTGGCGATACGAGTCGTAAGCCAGGCTGTTATTTCCTCTTTGGTCATGAAACGGGTCTGCTTTTCAGGTGTTGATCAAGGTAGAGGCGGCGGGCGGCGTGCCGCTGGATCTTGCCGCTGGAGGTTTTGGGCACGCCCATGGGCGGGAGCAGCACGAGGTCATGCACGCTGATGCCATGTTGCTCGGACACGCCCTGGCGGACGCTTTTCAGGATTTCGTTCCGCAGTGTTTCTGCGTTTTCCACGGCGGGCGGAGAAACGGATTTCTCTGGGAGTTTTTCAGGGCGTCCCAATTCTGCCAGGACCACCAGCCGCTCGGTGCCGTCCACTTCAACGGAGAAGGCCGCACTGGCATTTGATCTCAGGCGGGAGTGACTTGCCTCGACCGTCTGTTCGACGTCCCCAGGGTGGTGATTTTCCCCGGCGATGATCATGAGGTCCTTGAGGCGGCCTTCCACCCACAGTCCGTCTTGCGTCACGCATCCCAGATCGCCAGTGCGCAGATACGGGGCGTCATCGCCCTCGGCCAGCCGCGCCTGGAAAGTGAGCGAGGTTGCTTCTGGTTGATTCCAATAACCGGCGGCGACATGTGGGCCTCGCACCCAGATTTCACCGGTGGTGTCGGGAGGCAACTCGGTCAATTGCTGGGGATCGACGATCAGGATCTCGCTGTCGAGCCAGCCTCGTCCACAGGAAACCTTGTCGGAGCCTGGACTCGCTCCATTGCCCCGTGTGACGGGAATTTGACCGGGAGTTCCACCAGCAACAAACAGGGTGGCCTCAGCAAGCCCGTAGCAGGGATACAGCGCGGTCTCCCTGAATCCGAAAGAGGAAAATGCCCGGGAAAAGTTTCTGAGCGTCTCCGCGCGGACGGGTTCTGCCCCGTTAAATGCGACCTTCCAGCAGGAGAGATCCAGACCCTCCATTTGCGCGGGGGTGACCTTTCTTGCGCACAGGTCATAGCCGAAGTTCGGGCCTCCGCTGGTGTGGGCCCGGTAGCGGGAGATGGCACGGAGCCAGCGCACCGGCTTGGTGACGAAGGTCTCCGGCGGCATGAGCACCGCGTGTGCACCCAGATAGAGAGCCTGCATCACGTTTCCGATCAAGCCCATGTCATGAAACAACGGCAGCCAGACGACGATGGTGGAGCTCGCGTCCTGGGCGAATGCATGTCTCAGCATCTCATGATTGGCCATGAGATTGGCATGAGTGACAATCACCCCTTTGGGCGCTGAAGTGGACCCTGAGGTGTACTGGAGAAATGCGATGCTTCCGGCGTGCAGAGCAGGTGGTTGCCAATGCCCGGCCGTGTGGATGGATAGCGTCTCCGTGGCCATCCAGGGGATGCTCTGCATCTCTGGTGCCGCATCCCTCTTCGAGAGCATGGCGGTGGTGGTAAAGACGCAAGTGGGCCGGGCGTCGTCGAAGATGCACTGGAGCCGCTGGAAGTTGCGGTTCATTCGCGGCGGGAACGCGGGCACGGCAATGACGCCGGCGTAGAGGCAGCCAAAGAACGCGACCATGAACTCCAGGCCTGAGGGGTAGAGCAACAACACCCGCTCTCCCGGCAGAATCTGCGCAGCCTGGAGATGCGCCGCGATGGATCGCGCTCTCTCGTCCAGCTCGGCATAGGTGACTTTTGCGGTCTCGTTTTCACCATCACCCAGGAGGGTGAGAGCGGGAGAGTCACCGTGGGCTGCCGCGGCACGTTGCAGGTGCTCCACCCAGGTGCACGAGGGCGATAGACCGGGGGTATCGGGCAAGGCGGAGTTGGCGAACAAGGCTGGCAAGATCAGGCGGCGATGGAGGGTTTCCGCGGCAGGATGCGACTGGGCAGGCCATGCCTCTGTCGGAGGGTGAGGAGGGGGGCGATTTCCACCGAATGGGCACAGGGCACCACCTGGAAGCGCTGTGCCAGTGCTGCGAGAATGAGCGGCCCCTCCAGCATGGCGAAACCCATGCCGAGACATTGGTGCCGGCCTGCTGAGAAAGGCAGGTGGGCGTACTTGTGCCGGGTGGAGGAGGGTGCTTCCTCGAACCTTTCCGGGCGGAACTCCCAGGGTGAATCCCAGTGCACCGGATGACGGTGGGTGGTGTAGGGGCAGATGAGCACCGAACCTCCGGCAGGGATCTCCTGCCCCCCGATGCTGGCGGCTGAAAGCGATTTGCGCATCATGAACCACACTGGAGGATAGAGCCGCATCGCTTCTTGAAACACACAACGGGTGTAGGTGAGTCGGCCCAGATCAGCATGAGACGGCGGAGCTCCCATCAGCGTCTGTTCCAGCTCCTGGACCAAGCGGGTCTCCACCTCGGGATGAGAGGCCAGCAAGTGCCACGCCCAGGTGAGGATCACGGCCGTGGTTTCATGACCGCCCAGGATCATGGTCACCACCTCATCCCTGATCTGTTTTTCCGTAAGCGGCTCGCCCGTGGTGTTGTCGATTCCCCCCATCAACAGCGGCATCAGGTGAGATTCGTGCACGCCATCCGACGATTGTTTCCTCGCTTGTTCCATGATGCCCTGCACCAGAGCGTCGAGCTCCGCCAGGGCTGACTTGAAGTCTGTGTTCCTTCCAGGGGAGAACTTGTGGGGCTGGTTGAAGAAGGTCCCGGCAAGCTGTCCCAAGTCGTCGATGATCGAGGTGACTGATCGGTCCACCCGGGCCAGATCCTCTCCGAGCCCCGTGGAGAACAGGCATTGCAGAATGATATCGAGGCTGAGTTGCCGCATGTGTGCCGACACATCGATCACCTCTTCCGCACCGGCTGCGCTTTCCCAGCGCCTGAGCCAATCATCCGTGCAACGTCTGACCACGGGAAGAAAGGAATGAACGCAAGGCTCGCGAAAGGCCGGCTGCATGAGCTTTCGCTGGGATTTCCAGTAGGGGCCGTCACTGGCCAGCAACCCTTGCCCGAGCAAGACGGTCACCAGCGGTGTCCTGACAAAATTCTGGCTTTGCAGGATATTGCGGATGTCAGTTGGGTCGTTAAAGAAACTAATTTCTCCATAAGCAGACCGGTACCGGGCTTGATCTCCTTGTTCGTCCAGAAGGGTGAACAGAAACTCAAGGGAACCCGGAAGAGGAGGGCGCTGGTTGGTCGCGGTGGCGGACCTGGAGGGCGTGTCTTGCGGCGCTATGAACATGCGTGGGCTAAATTCCCATCATGATCATTGATCGATCTCTTGCCAATCTTCATATAATTGCATCATGACAATTATTGCATGTTCGATGCAAACATCCTGCTAATGCATCCAGCTTCTCCATGATGGAGAGGCTTAAGAAACTATAGTTTCTCTTTTGGCTAGGTCTCTTTCTCGACCAATTTCAAAAGGCCGGGGAACCGCTCGTCCAGCTCTTTCTTCCTGAGAGAGCTCATGCAGCGGGTGCCCTCAGACTGTGTGTGGATGATGCCGGCCTGACGCAATACGTCGAAGTGGTGTGACCGGGTGGCCTTGGAGATCTCCAGCGGCACTTCATGACAGGCCAGGGACGCATCTCGCGAAAGCAGCTCCCGCACGATCGCCACGCGGCATGGATCCGCCAGTGCCTGCATCACAGCAGGCAGGGTGACATCTTCCATGGCAGGGTGGTGGTACGTTTTCATTTCTTTCGGACTTTTGATTTACCACTGAGGGTGGAGTTCGACAATGGATGGAAATTTTTTCACGGAATGGATGCGTCCATGGTTCGACGAAGTTCGAACTTGCTGGGAATTCATTATCATATGCCTTCCCTTCAAGATCCTCTCCAAGTCGGCGCCTGGACGCTGCCCAACCGCATCATCATGGCTCCGCTCACGCGTTGCCGCTCCAGCGAGGGCCGGGTGCCCAACGCGATGATGCAGGAGTATTACGCGCAACGGGCTGACGCAGGACTCATCATCTCCGAGGCCACCTCCGTCACCCCAATGGGAGTGGGGTATCCTGACACCCCGGGAATTTGGTCGGAAGCCCAAGTGGAAGGCTGGAAAGGCGTGACCGACGCCGTCCACGCCAAGGGGGGGCGCATCATCCTACAGCTCTGGCACGTGGGACGTGTCTCGGACCCAGTGTATTTGAATGGGGAGTTGCCCGTGGCTCCCAGTGCGGTCCAACCCGCCGGGCACGTCAGCCTGATCCGCCCTGAGAAAGCATTCGTCACCCCGCGTGCGCTGGAGCTTGATGAAATCCCCGGCATCATCGAAGCCTACCGCAAAGGTGCGGAAAATGCCAAGGCGGCAGGCTTTGACGGGGTGGAGATCCACGGGGCCAATGGCTATCTTCTGGACCAGTTCCTTCAGGACAAAACAAACCTGCGGACGGATGAGTACGGCGGCAGTGTGGAGAATCGGGCCCGTCTGATGCTGGAGGTGACGGACGCGGTGATTTCAGTGTGGGGAGCAGATCGCGTGGGCATGCATCTGGCTCCGCGTGGGGACGCTCATGACATGGGGGACAGCCACCCGCTCTCCACCTTCGCCTATGTGGCCAAGGAACTGGGCAGCCGGGGCATCGCTTTCATTTGTGCCCGCGAATCGCTGGGAGACAAACGTATCGGACCGGCCCTCAAGCGCACCTTCGGGGGCGTGTACATCTCCAACGAGCGCTTCACGAAGGAAACCGCCGAGCAGGTGCTGACCGCCGGGGAGGCAGATGCCGTGGCCTTCGGCGTGCCCTTTATTGCCAACCCGGATCTCGTGGAACGCTTCCGCCAGGACGCTCCTCTGAACGCCCCGGATCCCTCCACCTTCTACGGCAAGGGGCCTAAGGGCTACACCGACTATCCCACGCTGGAAGAAGTGACAGTTCTGGCCTGAGCCCCCAACGATTCCCCACCAAAGAACACTGATAATTGCCACTTCACTGACAGAGACATCCCGAACCATGAGCACCCTCTCTCACGCGCCTGACCTCACCCAGCGCCCACCCCGTAGTCCTCGCGTCCGTCTCGGAGGCTATGTCATCCTGCCTCGCATGCTCGACAAAGGGCGTGCTTCGCTCATCGGCAAGAGCGGCGAATACCACTATGCGTGTCCCCTGGACCAACGGTTCCTGGCTTTTGCCGGCATCGACCAAGAGAAGCTGAAGGATCTGCTCGCCACTGGAGCGGGTGATGAAGAGGTTCTGAACTGGATCACCGAGAATAGCACCACCAAGCCTCAGGATTGGGAAATCGCCCACTGGACCCAACACCAGGAACAGCGCACCCCTTCCGACGTGGAGACGAAAGGTTATTTCATCAAGCTCCAGGCATCGGTGAGCGAAACCCGGGAGGACATTCTGACGTGGTTCGACCTGCTGGACGCAGAAGACTTTGTCAGCTTCGGCGGCAAACGGTAAGACGAATTATTCGGGCTCCAGGCTGAGGCATGGAGCCCGAACTTTGTCTGGCCACTCTTCCCGCCGCCTGCTTCTTTAGACATTGCTGCAATCCGACCCACAAACCCTCCTCCGATCCATTCTCATATGAAAGCCGCCCGTGGTTACGCCGCTCAAAGTGCTGACAGTCCCCTCAATTTTTACTCGTTTGAGCGCCGGGATCCGCAGCCTCATGATGTGCAAATTGAGATCCTTTATTGCGGAGTCTGCCACTCAGACCTGCACCAGGCGCGCAATGAATGGCAGAACACGATTTACCCCTGCGTGCCTGGGCATGAGATCGTGGGCCGGGTGACGGCGGTGGGGGGCAGTGTGACGAAGTTCAAGGAAGGGGATCTGGCCGCTGTGGGCTGCATGGTGGACTCCTGCCGCGAGTGTGAGAACTGCAAGGCAGGGGAGGAGCAGTACTGCGACCACGCCCCGGTTTTCACCTACAATGGCCCTGACAAGCACTCCGGCACCCAGACCTTTGGCGGCTACTCGGACAGCATCGTGGTGGATGAGGCCTTTGTGCTGAAGGTGCCCGCCAATCTGGATCTGGCCGCGGTGGCGCCTCTGCTCTGCGCCGGCATCACCACCTACTCCCCGCTGCGTCACTGGAAGGTGAAGAAGGGGCAAAAGGTCGGCATCGTTGGCCTGGGTGGGCTGGGACACATGGGGCTCAAGTTTGCCCATGCCTTTGGCGCGCATACCGTACTTTTCACCACCTCCCCCAATAAAGTGGAGGATGCCCTCAGGCTGGGTGCAGATGAGGTGATCATCTCGAAGGATGAAGATGAGATGAACAAACACGCGTTGAGCTTCGACTTCATTCTGGATGCGGTGTCCGCCCAGCATGATCTGAACGCCTATCTCAATCTCCTGAAGCGGGACGGCACGCTGACGCTGGTGGGCGCTCCGGAGCATCCGCTGCCCGTGTCCTCCTTCAGCCTGTTGTTCAAACGTCGTCAACTGGCCGGATCACTGATTGGCGGCATTGCCGAGACTCAGGAGATGCTGGACTTCTGCGGCACTCACAACATCGCGTCGGACATCGAATTGATCAAGATCCAGCAGGTGAACGAAGCCTATGACCGCCTGCTGAAGAGCGACGTGAAGTATCGCTTCGTGATCGACATGGCTTCACTCAAGGAAACCACCGCGGCTTAGCATGGGAGTGCGGAACCTGGGAAATCCTCCTCGCTCGCCTCGGAAGTGGTGTAAGAAGAGGGCGCACTGAATTTGCGCGTGCCCATGACTTCCTCTTCAACTGCCCGTACGGCTGATGTCCTCCACCGTTCTACTCTGTGGATGATGGCGGCGGCGTGTGGGGCTTCAGCCGCGAACATCTTCTACAACCAGCCCCTGCTGGGGAAGTTCGCGCTCGCTTATCAGGCCAGCCCGTCGAAGGCGGGGCTGGTGGCGACTGCGGCGCAGGTGGGCTACGGTCTCGGGCTCTTCCTCTTTGTGCCCTTGGGGGACCTGCTGAACCGGCGCAAGGTGGTGCTGCTTCTCATGAGCCTGTGCACGGCGCTGCTGGCCGCCACGGCGGCTGCGCCAGGCCTGCAGACGCTGATCTGGCTGCACTTGCTCATCGGGATCACCACCATGAACGCGCAGATCCTCATCCCCTTCGGCATGGAGCTCTCCCCGCCGAAGGAGCGGGGGCGCACCGTGGGGGTACTCATGGCGGGGTTGCTCTGCGGCGTTTTGCTGGCCCGGGTGGTCTCTGGCTTTGTCGGGGAGCACATCGGCTGGCGCACGGTGTACCTCCTGGCGACCGGCGTCATGCTCGTCATCCTCGTTTCCTTGTACCGGGGGCTGCCGCACCGGCCGCCGGTGGCGGCGCACATGGGCTACGGGAGGTTCATGAAAGAAATGTTCCAGCTCTGGGCGCGGCTTCCGGCGCTGTGGACTGCGTCCGCGGTGAGCGGCCTTTCTTTTGGCTGCTTCACCGCGTTCTGGACCACGCTTTCATTCCTGCTGATGGATCGCTTTGGCATGGGCGCCTCAGCCGCCGGGGCGTTTGGGGTTATTGGTCTGGCGGGCGTGCTGGCCGCACCGCTGGCGGGCAGGGTCTCAGACCGTCGCGGCCCCCGCTTTACTGTGACCGTTTCGCTGCTGCTGATTGCTCTTTCCTTTGTCGGCATGTCCCTGTGGCTCAGCCTGCCCATGCTGGTGTTGGGGGTGATCTTCATGGATCTGGGGGTGCAGGCCATCCAAGTGGCCGCGCAGACTCGCGTGATGTCCCTCGTGCCCGATGCCGGGAGCCGGCTCAACACTTTCTACATGGTGTTCCGGTTTGTCGGGGGAGCCTTGGGTTCCTTCCTGGGCGCGACGGCGTGGGCCCACTGGCAGTGGGCCGGCGTCTGCTGCGTCGCGGTGGGGTTGGTGCTGGCGGCGCTGGTTGTTCATGCATTGGACCGGGGAGGTCGGTGATTCGGTAAAACGGTAAATCAGTAATTCGGTGAACCAGTAGCCCAGTGATGGATGGGATAATCGTCTCGTGAGGCCGTTGGCAGGTTCAAATCTCGCGGCAGCGTCTTGGAGTACGGTGGCTCGACACCGTTTTCTGGCCGCAGACGCAGGCCTCCAGTCTGCTCGTAGTAACAAGGCGATACGAGCTCCAACCACCACCCGGCGGCTGCGTTCAATTAGGCCCACACCCTTCCGGCTGGCGAAAACGGTGTCGAGCCACCGTACTCCAAGACGCTTCGCGACGGTTGAAAGTCTCAGGGTGGGTGGGAAGGGTATCGGTGCCGTACAAGAGTTGTGCCATGCAAAGGCACGAGAGATGGTTGCTACCTCAAAGTGCATGCTCATCCAACAGCACGCGAACCTTTCTCGCGCCCCCTTCAAACTTCAAACACGCCCTAATCAATGATCGTAGTGACCAGTTAGTCCTATGACACCAAGTGGCTGCAGTGAATCTTGAGCCACTGGAGGACTTCCTCCTGGAGTTCTTTGGTGAAGCCCCGCAATTCTACCGCTTCAGAGCTGCTCACTGTGCCGACTGCGTCATATTCGGCAGTGTTCCGCTTGATACGGCAGACGTCCAGATAGTCTGCCGACCCCTGATGCTTGGATCCCAAGATGAGGGGTAGGGCCGATCGGCAAGGTCGAGCGTTGGTCTTGGTTGCCTGCGCAACTTTGCTAGCAAAAAGCGAACGAATGTTCTCTGATTGTGAACATTTTGTCCGATGCACTGCGCCGGATGGGGAACGATGAACTTTGCAGGAAGGGCAGGTGCAGACCTCGCGGCAGCGTCTTGGAGTACGGTGGCTCGACACCGTTTTCTGGCCGAAGTGGCATGTCTCCAGTCTGCTCGTAGTAACAAGGCGCTACCGAGCTCCAACCACTACCCGGTGGCTGCCTTCAATTGAGCCGACCCCCTTCCGGCTGGCTAAAACGGTGTCGAGCCACCGTACTCCAAGACGCTTCGCGACGGTTGGGAACACAGGGCGAATGGGAAGTCAGAGCGCGGAGGGGCGCAAAAAAACGGCGTCCCGGTGAGGGGGCGCCGTTTTGTGAATCTGACGATGGGCAGTTGTTTCCTGCTTACTTCTCGAGCCGCACCATGAGGTCCTTGCTCTCCAGGGTGCTGCCCACGGTGACGAGGATTTCCTTCACCACGCCGGTCACTGGGGAGGTGACGGTGGTGAACATCTTCATGGCTTCAAGCGTCAGGAGGGCGTCCCCTTCCTTGACCTTGGCACCCACATTGACGGCGATGCTGGCTACCATGCCCGGCATGGGGGCACCCACCTGCAATGGGTCAGCGGGATCAGCCTTGAGGTTGGTCTTCACTTCCTTGCCCAGGGCCTTATCCCGGATCTGGATGTGGCGGGGGTAGCCGTTGAGCTCAAAGATGGCGGTGCGCTGTCCGGCGGGGTCTGCTTCGGTGATGTTGAGGAGCCGGGCAAAGAGGGTTTTGCCCGCCTCGAGGTTGATGGTGATTTCCTCTTTGTCTCTCAGTCCGTAGAAGTAGGCCGGGGTGGGCAGCACGCTCACATCGCTGTAGGAACTGCGGAACTTCACGAAGTCTGAGAAGACCTGTGGGTACATGAGGTGACTGTACAGATCGTCATCGGTGACAGCGTCTGCAGCCACGCCCAGTGTGGTGGCGAGACCGGCGCGGGTCTTGGCCAGGTCAACCTTCTCGGCGCGTTCGCCTGGGCGGTTGGTGAAGGGCTTGCGTTTGCCCAGGATGATCTTCTGCACATCGGCAGGCCATCCGCCCATGGGCTGGCCCAGACCGCCCTGAAGCATGTCGATCACGCTTTCCGGGAAACTGGTACCGGAGGGCAGTTCGTGCAGATATTTGCGGGCCTCGCCGGACTTCACGCCGCGGGTCACCATGAACATACACATGTCACCCACGACCTTGCTGGAGGGGGTGACCTTGACGATGTCGCCAAAGAGATCATTCACCTCCGCGTACATGCGGGCGATCTCCGGCCAGCGGTGGCCGATGCCCATGCTCTCGGCCTGCTCCTTGAGGTTCGTGTACTGGCCGCCGGGCATCTCGTGGAGATAGACCTCTGCAGTGCCGTAGGGCTCGGCGGTATCGAAGGGCTTGTAGAAGGATCGAACCGCAGCCCAGTAGTCGCTGAACTCCTGAAGCGCGTCAGAATCCAGGCCCGTATCGCGTGGCGTGTGCTGGAGGGCGGCGACGATGCTGTTGAGGTTGGGCTGGCTGGTGCAGCCGGAGAGGCTGGAAAGCGCGGCGTCACAGACGTCCACACCTGCCTCAGCAGCCATGAGGATGCTGCTGGCGTTCAAGCCGCTGGTGTCGTGCGTGTGGAAGTGGATGGGGATGCCGATCTCTTCCTTGAGCGCCTTCACCAGCTTCTTGGCGGCCATGGGGCGACAGAGGCCGGCCATGTCCTTGATGCAGAGCATGTGGGCCCCCATTTTCTCCAGTTCCTTGGCCAGCTTCACGTAGTACTGCAGGGAGTACTTGTCGCGCTTGGGATCGAGGATGTTGCCTGTGTAGCAGATGGTGCCTTCGCAGATGGACTGCGTCTCCTCACGGACGGCCTGCATCGCTTCGGTGAGGTTCGGCAGGTAGTTGAGGCTGTCGAAGATGCGGAAGATGTCCATCCCGTTCTGCGCCGCGTGCTTGATGAAGCCGCGCACGACGTTGTCAGGATAGTTCGTGTAGCCAACGGCGTTGCTGCCGCGGAAGAGCATCTGGAAGCAAATGTTCGGGATGCGCTCGCGCAGATCGCGCAGACGTTCCCAGGGACACTCACGCAGGAAGCGCATGGCAGTGTCGAAGGTGGCCCCACCCCACATCTCCATGGAGAAGAGCTGGGGGGCGCGGCGCGCCACGGCATCGGCGATGGCCAGCATGTCATAGCTGCGCACACGCGTGGCCAGCAGGGACTGATGCGCATCCCGCATGGTGGTGTCCGTCAGGAGGAGGCGCTTCTGCTTGCCCACCCACTCGGCGAACTTCTCGGGTCCGAGTTTAGTGAGGAGTTGCTTGGTGCCTTCCTGTGGCGTTTCCAGGTGGTTGTACGGCACCTTGGGGGCGGCGGCGAAGGCCTTGGCGGGTTTGTAGCCCTTGGCGTTCGGGTTGCCGTTCACCGTGACATCGGCCAAGTAGCCCAGGAGCTTGGTGGCGCGGTCCTTGCGCTTCTCGAACTGGAAGAGCTGCGGATTGTTGTCGATGAAGCGGGTCGTGGCCTGGCCAGCGGAGAAGATGGGGTTGGAGATGACGTTCTCCAGGAAGGGGATGTTCGTCTTCACCCCGCGGATGCGGAACTCACGCAGGGCGCGGTCCATGCGGCTGAGGCTTTGCTGGTAGGTACGGCCGAAGGTGGTGACCTTGACCAGCATGGAGTCATAGTACGGCGTGATGACGGCGTTGTTCGTGCCCAGGGCACCATCCAGACGCACGCCGAAGCCACCGGCGCTGCGGTAGGTGAGGATCTTGCCAAAGTCAGGCGTGAAGTTGTTTTCTGGATCCTCCGTGGTGATGCGGCACTGGATGGCATAGCCGCTCTTTTCCACCTGATCCTGTGCGGGCAGCCCGATGGGCTCTTCATGAAGCTTGTGCCCCTGGGCGATGAGGATCTGGCAGCGTACGATGTCGATGCCTGTAACCTCTTCCGTCACGGTGTGCTCCACCTGGATACGGGGGTTCATCTCAATGAAATACCAGTCCCCGGAGTCCACATCCACGAGGTACTCCACCGTGCCGGCGTGGGAGTAGTTTACCTCTTTGGCGATATTGACCGCAGACGCGCAAAGGCCGTCGATGATGTTCTGGTCAATGCCGTAGCTGGGGGCCTGCTCGATGACCTTCTGGTGGCGGCGCTGCACGGAACAGTCGCGCTCATGCAGATGCAGCACGTTGCCATGCTTGTCCGCCAGGATCTGGACTTCAATGTGCTTGGCGCGGCCCACAAACTTCTCCAGGAAAACGGCACCGTTGCCGAAGGCTCGCTTGGCCTCTGTCTGGGCTTCGTCCAGCAGACGCTCCAGGTCTTCCACCTTCTGCACCACGCGCATGCCGCGACCGCCGCCACCGAAGGCGGCCTTGATGATGAGCGGGAAGCCGATCTTCTTGGCAGCGGAGAGGGCTTCTTTGCGGTTGTCGATCGGGTCGTGCGTGCCCTGCAGGGTGGGGACCTTCAGCTTGTCCGCCACGTTGCGGGCCGCGGTCTTGTCACCCATCATGTTCAGCACCTTTGGATCCGGTCCGATGAAGATGATGCCTTCGCGCTCGCAAGCGGCGGCGAAGTCCGGGTTCTCAGAAAGGAAGCCGTAGCCGGGGTGGATGGCGTCCACGCCTTTTTCCTTGGCAAGGGCGACGATGCCTTCGATGTCGAGGTAGGCACCCAGGGGGCCTTTTTCCGTGTTGAGCTGGTACGCCTCATCCGCCTTGAAGCGGTGGGGGCAGAAGCGGTCCTCATTGGCGTAGATCGCCACCGTGCGGATGCCCAGTTCCGTGGCTGCCCGCATCACGCGGATCGCGATTTCTGACCGGTTGGCCACCATCAGCTTTTTGATCGGCCGGATCGCTGGGGCGGCGGACTCGGCGGCAGGTGCGGCAGTCTTGGTCTTGGCAGTCTTGGGCATGGTCGGTTGAGGAAGGAGGATGGGAGTCCAAATGGGAAGCTCGCGATTGTCGGATTGGATGCCGGGGTTTGCAAACAGATCATGGGAAACGTCAGAAACCGACCCTATTTTGAGCAGGATTGGCCCAAGATGGCGATTGGCATTTTCCCCCGGGGGCGCTTCAATGGAGGAATGAAGACGCCCGGAGTTGCCCTCGTCACTGGAGCTGGAAAAGGCATTGGCCGGGAGGTGGCCCGGTTGCTGGTGGAGAAGGGGGTGGAAGTCTGGGTGGCAGCGCGCAACGCCGGGCAAGCCGCGGAGGTGGCGGAGGCCCTTGGACCGCAGGCGCACGCGCTCACCCTGGACGTCACGCATGACGGCTCCGTGCGGGCTGCGGCAGCGGAGGTGGAGCAGCGTTCCGGCCGGCTGGACGTGCTGATCAACAATGCCGCCGTCCTCCTGGACCGGGCGGATGACATTGCGGAGGTCTCGGTGGAGGTGCTGCGGCACACCCTGGAGACGAATGTGGTAGGAGTCTGGCGGGTCATCCAGGTGTTCCTGCCTCTTCTGGAAAAGAGCACCGCGCCGCGGATCGTGAATGTCTCCAGCGGGGCCGGTCAGCTCAGTGACCCTGGCAACTGGGCACCCGCCTACAGTGTCTCCAAGACGGCACTCAATGGCGTGACCACCCAGCTCGCGGTGGCGCGTCCGCACATCGCCGTCAATGCTGTGTCTCCCGGCTGGTGCAGGACGGACATGGGCGGTTCCGGAGCAACCAAGTCGGCGGTGGAAGGTGCAGACAGCATCGTCTGGCTGGCGGTGGAGGCTCCCCAGAGTCTAAGCGGGAAGTTCATCGCGGACCGGCAGGAGATGGCCTGGTGATCAGGGGCGGGGGGGCGTTTTTTAGACAGGATTGACAAGATTCTTGAAGGATTAACAAGATGGGGATTTGGGTTGCATCTTGAGGGGGGAGGAGACTATCGGCATGAACAGCTGTTTTGCCGAAAACTGAAAACTGTGCTCCCCCATGTCGAAGCGATCTCACTATCTGGCGGTAACTGGTGCTTGGATACAGGTGTTCCCATTGGTGGGGATTGCGATCATGTCGGTGCAGATGAACCGCGCGGTGAAGGACATGCGGTTCGAGGATCCTGACAACACCGGCGCGGTGGTCGAAAGCATTTCGAAGGTCGCCCAACGGTTGGGGGAGGCGTCTCAGAGCGCGATGATCTGGGGCTTGCTCGGGATGTTGGGGATGGCGATGTTCTTGTTCGCCCTGATCAAGCTGCGCTACCGGCGGGTGTGGGCGTTTTGGTTCGCGGTGGTTTACGGTGCCGTATTGCTTCTGAGTTTTCCGCTGGGCACCGTTGTGGGATTGATGTCGCTGTCCTACGCCCTTTTTTGCAGGCGTGAGTTCTTTGAACCGCAGCGGGTCATTCTGGTGAGTGAAGGTGCGGCTCGAGTTGGTCGCCCACCGAGCCGGCGCTGGTCACGTTTTTGAAGGGCACAAGGCCCGGCCTATTCCAGGTAGATGGCATCTCCCAGACGGAGTTCATCGAGGTAATAACTCTTCAGGTAACCGAGGGTGGGGTGCGTATCAAGATCGCCCGTGTACTTAAAGTGGACCGGCACCCATGGGTCACCGGTAGAGGGGAGCTGCACCGGGGATTTCAGGGAGCGACTGGTCTGCGTCAGTTCCACCGGAGCTGAGAGCAGCGGGGATGTGACAGTGAGGGCGGACTGGCTGCGGTTCTCTCCCATAAATCGCACGCGCAACTTCAGCACAGGTTCACCTATCAGATGGCGAGGCAGCTCCAGCCACAGGGTGCCCTCTTGTTTGCCCCAAATAAGCAGATGACCGTCTTTGGTCCTGGGTTTGGTTGAAGCAAAGTCACCCCAGTGGATCTGAGGCTGCAGCCCCAGGTTCTGAGTCAGCGTGGGGGGCGTCAGACGAAAGAGGCGTTCCTCACCCAGCTGGACTTGATAGGCGCTGCCAGGGGTCTTGCGGAAGAAGAAGAGGCTGTCTCCAGCTTCGCCTTTCACGGGAGGTACGAGCTCGATGAGAGACATCTGGGGGTGCATCGCTTCAAGGGTGGATTCATGCCATTGGCGGCTGGCGATGATGAACCCTCTTTCAGCGGGGTGATTGAGCACGGCGGTGCGTGAGAGCGCTCCGCCTTGAGGGCTGTACACCAACCTGGTATAGCTGCTGTTCAGTTCGAGATAGGGTGTCTTATCAGGGGCCTCCGAGTAGGTGAATAGAGGGAATTCGGCAGATGGCTTGCCGGGGCTCTCCTTGAGCGTGGTGCCGATCTGGCTGAGGACTGCTTTCGAATAGAGCGACATTTCGAGATGGCGATGGCCTCCCAGGTCGCTGAAATGGGCGCCTTGATCGAGGCGGAACATCATGATGCCTCGGCCCCGGCCAAACTGATGCCACCCGAGTGCGGCCAGAAACACGAAGCTCAGGCTGCCCGCGAGCAGTGGCTGCCAGCGTTCTGATTTGACCAGGATCCTGCTGCCGCGATCCACGACAACCAGCAGGCCTCCGAGTGCGGAGAACGTGGCTAGCGGCCCCCAGCACCAGTTGGGGATGTCCTTGGCCAGATCCCAGAGGTGTTGGGGGTGGAAAGGCAGGGGGACGTGGGGCAGATGGGCCACGACGAGCGATGGCAGCAGCGCCGCAAACGGGAATACAAGTATGGCAGCCAGGCCTGGTTGCCAAGGCTGGCGACGCCAGTGCACCAGCATCACGAGCATGCCCGCCAGGGCCACCCCCACATACGGACGTGTCGCCCAGTGGTTCAAAAAGAAAACGTGCGTGAAATCCGACTTCCCGTCCAGGGGCGAGCGGGAGCAGGGCGTGAACTCCACTGGCAGCAGCAGCCAGCAGGCCGCCATGGAGGCTACGAGTACCGCCATGCCCATGCCAGCTTGTTTTCCTTGAACCCGCTGATGCCAGGAGCCAAGGATGGAGTCGATGGGTTTGCTCAAGAGCCAGAGAGCTGCCACCCCTACCACGGTGCCCACGCCGGCAAGCCATTGGGGCTGGTGCAGCATGGTGGCCAGTGAGAAGGAGAGGGGGAGCCCACACCACCACGCGACGGCGAGCAGATGCCGGCCCGGCCGCGGCAGGGGCTGGAGCACGAGCACGAGACAGAGAAACACCGCCAGATAGGGGATGGTGATGGCTCCAAACCCAAAGGCCAGACTGAAGAGGGCCCCGGCCTCCACCCCGGCCTGGCCTGACTCACCCCGCGCAGCCGCCCAAACCCACCTGGCCATTCCGGCAAACAGGAAGAGCACGGCGAAGGGCGTCTCCTTGGCACTGATGAAGAGCCCGTAGTCCCCCATCATGGTCGTCAGGAAAAGGATGTAGAGGACGACCGGGGCCCATGCGCGGCTGGCACCGGGAAGGAAGGCGCACAGGCGTTTGGAACAAAAGAATGCCAGAAGATTGAGCACCAGTTTGCTCCCGGCTGCGACCGTGGCCGCAGGGATGGTTGGAGCCAATAACACTGAGGGCCAGTAGAGCCAGGCGATGTAACCCGGTGAACCTTGGGCCGCCAGAAAGCTCACGCCGGGCTTCATCACCGCACCCGCCATCCAATACAGGGCGGCGTTGTCCGAAGCGTAAGGGAACTGGAAAATGGCAAAGGCGGCAAATGACAGTGCAAGGACCATCCCTGCCAGGTTGAGAGGCTGGCAAAGCTGTCTCACCAGACCCGTCAGCAGCCCGATGTAATTCTTCCAGAATCCCGGGCTGGACAGGCTGCAAAGAGCGATCAAGGCCGCATCCGTCCCTTGTTTGACAAGCCAGGCGGTCGCAGGCTGGCCCTTTAGATCCAGCGCCAGGGCATGCACCACGAAGAATTGCAACGTGGACCAGAGCAGGCCGAGGGCCATGGCGTGCACTGCGGTGTCTCCTGCGGCTGAGGAGAAGGGGATCCATTTTTCGCACCGGATCCGGAGGGCGTATCCCGGCAGCATCAATCCTGCGAGAAACCAAAAGACGGTAAGCGATGACGCAAGGATGAGAGCGGACATGACAGCCCGCCCCCTCTACCCGTGGAAGGCCAAACGTGTCAACGCCCGGTGCGGAGATTCGAGATTCAGGAGTCTCTCGCAGGACGGTTTAGCGGCATGAGGATGGAATATTTGGCCGACTCTTTCGTATGGTGGTTGTTCGCAACCTCCAACACACCATGACGCGCCGACACTTTCTCTCTGCCACCGCTGCCGCTGCGGCATCCCTGCCCTCCCTTCATGCCGCCCAGGAAGGCAGGCTGCGGGTGGCCGTGGTCGGGCATTCGGGGCGCGGTGCCTACGGGCACGGACTGGACACCATGTGGCTGCAGGTACCGGAGACGGAAATCGTAGGGGTGGCTGATGCGGATGCAAAAGGGCTGACTGGTGCCGTGACGAAGCTCAAGCTGAAGGAGGAGCAGGGCTTTGCGGAGTACACCAAGATGCTGGCAATGGTGAAGGCTGACATCGTCGCCATCGGGCCGCGTCACGTCGACCAGCATCGCGACATGCTGATCGCCGCCATCAATTCTGGTGCCAAGGGCATCTACATTGAGAAACCGTTTGTTCGCACGCTCGCTGAGGCGGATGAAGTGCTGGCTGCGGCGAAGGCGAAGAACGTAAAGATCTCCATCGCGCATCGGAACCGCTTCCACCCCGTGCTACCGGTCGTGCAGAAGCTCATCAATGACGGGACCGTGGGGCAGGTGTTGGAAATGCGTGGTCGGGGCAAGGAGGACCAGCGTGGGGGCGGGCTGGATCTCTGGGTGCTGGGTACTCATGTGATGAACCTGGCCTGCTATTTTGGGGGCAAACCCCTGGAGTGCTCCGCGGTCGTATTGCAAAACGGAAAGCCGGTGACCAAGGCGGACGTGGTGGAAGGGGCCGAGGGCATTGGCCTCCTGGCCGGGAACGAGGTGCATGCTCGCTATCAGATGGAGCGGGGCATGACCGTTTACTTTGATTCCATCCAGAACGCCGGAGTGAAGGAAGCGGCCTTTGGCCTCCAGATCATCGGCACCAAGGGGATCGTCGATTTCCGGATTGATGTGGAACCGCTCGCCCATTTTCTGCCAGGCAATCCCTTCCGTCCGGTCAAGGAGGCCCGGGCCTGGCAGCCGATCACCACTGCAGGCATCGGTCAGCCGGAGCCCATTGCAGATCTCGGCAAGAAAGTAGGAGGTCACCTCACGGCCGCGGCGGACCTGATCGCCGCCATTCGGGAGAATCGGGAACTTCTCTGTAGCGGGGAAGAGGGGCGCACCACCGTGGAAGTCGTGGCCGGGGTCTTCGAATCCCACCGGCTGGGCGGAGCCAGAGTGGCACTGCCTCTGATTGATCGCGAGAATCCGCTGGCGAAGCTGTAGAGAAAGAGAGGGGTGAGTATTCCAGAAATTATTGACAAAGAGAGACGATCTTGTGCACCTTCTCAAAACTCGTGTTTGACAGGGGCGCTAAAATGAATTTCATCGCCTATGGGCGAAATCTCATTGTCTCTCTCTTTCGACGACGTGCTTCTGCTGCCTGGCAGAAGCGAAGTGCTTCCTGGTGAAGTCTATTTGGGTACGCAGCTGACCAAGGCGCTGCCTCTGAACATTCCCGTGCTGTCCTCCGCCATGGACACGGTCACGGAAAGTGAACTGGCCATCGCACTGGCTCGCGAAGGCGGCATGGGGGTCATCCACCGCGCCTGCACCATCGATTTTCAGGCAGAGCAGGTGGCCCGCGTGAAGCGCTCTGAGAACACAGTGATCCAGAAGCCGCTCACAGTCCGCCCCGACACCACCCTGGCCGAGCTGGCCCGCCTGATGCGTGAGAAGGGCGTGAGCGGTTTCCCCGTGGTGGATGAGCACAACGTCCTGGTGGGCATGGTGACGAGCCGTGACATGTGGTACCTCGAAGACGAGTCCACTCCCGCTCACAAGATGATGACCCCCCGGGAGAAGCTGGCGGTGGGTGAGCCGGATACGAACTGGGAAGAAGCTCTTAAGATCCTCTATATCAACCGTATTGAGAAGCTGCCGCTGGTGGATGCCGCCGGGCATTTGGCTGGTCTGATCACCAAGCAGGATATTGAAAAGCGCCAGATGTTCACCAGCGCCGCCAAGGATGGCCAAGGCCGTCTCCGTGCTGGCGCCGCGGTGGGCGTGAGCGAGGACTGCGTGGATCGCGCCCTCGCCATGCAGGCTGCGGGTGCAGATGCCATCTTCATCGATGCTGCTACGGGGCACACCTCCCGTGTCATGAATGTGATCAGCCGGCTGCGTGAAGCGCTGGGCGATGGCACCCCAGTTATTGCTGGCAATGTGGTCACGAAAGACGGGGCCAAAGACCTTTGCGACGCTGGTGCGTCCGCCATCAAAGTGGGTGTGGGCCCAGGCTCCATCTGTACCACGCGTATCATCTCCGGCGTGGGGATGCCGCAGTTCAGCGCGGTGCAGGAAGTGGCTGAAATCTGCCGCCCTCGCGGTGTGACGGTGATCTCCGATGGCGGCATCCGCTTCTCTGGCGATGTGGTCAAGGCCATCGCCGCCGGTGCGGATCTGGTGATGCTGGGTTCACTCCTGGCGGGCACGGCGGAAAGTCCTGGGGCCATGGTCAAGTGGCAGGGCCGCACCTTCAAGGAGTACCGTGGCATGGGCTCCCTCAAGGCCATGCGCAAAGGCGCTGGCGACCGCTACGGCCAGAACTCCTCTGGCAAACTGGTTCCTGAAGGCGTCGAGGCCCGAGTTCCCTACAAGGGTCCGCTTGCCGACGTCGTCTTCCAACTCATGGGCGGTCTCCGCTCCGGCATGGGCTACGTGGGCGCTGACAATCTGCACGAACTGCGCGAGAAAGCCCGCTTCGTCCGCATCACCGCCGGCGGTCTCAAGGAAAGCCACCCGCACGATATCGTGATCACGGAAGAACCCGTGAACTACGAAGTGGGTTGATCGTCGATCCGAGTCAATAAATCAGAGATCTGAGTTTGAAGCCTTCCGCATCGGTGCCGCTAGTCGGCTGGTGCGGGAGGCTTTGTGTTTAGAGCTTGCTCGCCAGACATTGAACCGCTGGTTCGCGAGTGGAGTGAAGAACTTGAGAGTTCTCCGATGCGGCAGTTCCCATTTGTTCGTGAAATGCTTTAGTGCCTCCTATGGAACAAAACGCTTCTCCTGCCGCTTTTGAGTTTGCCTCGCTCTGGGAGCGACTGGCCGCGCATCTCATTGATGGCGTGATCATGATCGCCATTTTTCTTGCTTTCATGTTCCTGTTTACCCAGCTGGGCTCTTACAGTCCGCTTCCGGAAAACGCTGCATTGGTAGGGACGATGGTCTTGGCAGTGGGGTATCGGCTTTTCGGGGATGCTTTAATGGGTGGGCGCGCGATTGGGAAGAGGCGGATGGGAATTAAGGTCGTTGACGCAACCACTCGGAAAGCTTGTGCTTTCTGGCAGGGTGCACTTCGGAACGTGCTGTTCTTCATCCCGTTGCTGAATCTCCTTGATCTCCTCTTTCTGTTGCTGGGGAGGCAGGAGCGACTTGGCGACAGACTCGCCCGTACTTATGTGATCCGGGATGAACTTCTAGGGCCCCGACCTCAGAAATCCCTGTATTGAAGGTGCCACCATCTGGGAAGGTTCGGCGTAGTGACGGGCTTGGGCAGCTCCAAGAGAATGGAAGGCCTGGATGCGTATCTCGCCGGACCTAGGCAACTCACTTAACCCCTCCCCAATGCCTGATTCAGAGCCGCGATTGCTGTGTTGAGTTCTTGGAGATTACATCCTCCACCGAAGCCAATCACGCGATCGCTGAGGACAATGATGCCACGGTGCTGGACCTCGGTGGTCTGTTGATTTCCAGAATTGGATTGGATGGTTTGGAAAATGCCGGTGCGGATGTCCTGAACCTCTGCAGCGGGGACGAGGGTTTCATGCTGGGTAGCTCCGCAGGTTTCCAGGACTTGCAGCGCCTCAGGCGTGGCCGTGATCTGGTGATGCGTGCGGCTCATACGCCAGCCTGTGATCATGACCCCCAGTCCCATGACGCCGAAGGTGGCCACTCCGCCGCACCAGAAGAGGCAGAATCCGTTCCACAGGAGTCTGAAGAACAGTGGTGGACCATCTGCAGAGGTAATCCACATGCGTGCTCCCATCACGATCATGAAGGTGGCCACCGCCACGAAGGCAGTCCCCATGATCAGAATGCCCTTACCGATCTTTCCAGGAGAGATGTGGACCACGCTGCCGCGGCCCCGGCGTTCCACTTTGATCCGTGAGCTTGGGGCGGGGCCCAGTATGGAAGTGTTATCGCGCAGAGGGACCTCGGCAGATGCTGCCAGGGGGGCGGCCGTGTGGCGGAGGCTCACGGCTTGACGCAGTTCCTCACAAAGCCAGGCCTTCTCCTCCGCCGTCAGCGTGCTGCCAAACTTAATCTTCCTGGGGCCAGCCTTAATTTCAATGCCGTGGACCGGTTTGTAGTTTTCAGTGTAGAAGACCACAAGCTCGATGCTCGATATATCCTCACGAGGTAGTGATTTGCGCTTCGGTCGACCCAACGTCCGACGTTCATGGATGAGTTCCACAGCATCCACCTGCAGAACGTGAAAGCTGTGGGTTTGACGCAAGCCGGCATAGATCAACCCGACGCCGATCAGAACAAAGGTGCCGACGATCAAGATCGCTCCGAGGTCAATGCCCTCCGGTTTGTTCGCCGATAGCATGGCGACTACGAATAAGGAGGAGAACAGGAACCAGATGATGCCGAACAGAAGCATGCCGCTGCATCCGCCCTTTGCCGGAACCGTCCAGGTACGGGTGGTGCCGTTGTCTTCGACAGTGATCCGGGAACTGGGTGGCTGGACGGATTGGAGCCGTCCTTCTCCCAGCAAGTCCTCGGGAGTCTTGTCGCGATCTGCGGCGACTTCCATGAGCGATGTCGTGTGGCCGCAGTGGGGGCACGTGACCAGCATGTCCCAGACGGCATCATTTAACTGATGCGGGAGAGTTACGGCACCCTGGCATTGGGAGCAGGGGAGAGAGCGTTTTCCTTTGCGGATTTTACGTTCGAGGAACCAGCGCAACACGGCGCGCTGCCAACGGGGCAGAGTTTGGACTGACATGGTTGTCAGATGAATGGCTTGTTACTGAAATGATGATCCTCATGGGATGGATCCAACTGGTTCGCTGGAGGGGCCATGGGGGATGGATTTGATCTGCTGGCAGAACCGCTGTGGCCCGGGGAGGGCTTGCAGGGATCGGTCAGGGGAAGGTCACTCATGTCCCAGCGCTTGCTTGAGCGCGGTCGTGGTGGATTGGAGTTCAGAAAGGCTGCACTCACCGCCAAAGCTGATCACGCGATCTTGCAGGACGATAAGGGCGCAGTGGTTCACCTTGGTGGCTCTTTGCCGGTCCGAACCGGAAGCCATGGTGAAATAGATGCTGGTGCGGATGTCCCTCACGCCTGAGGCAGGGACGAGTGTTTCATGTTGCCAGTTCCCACGGCTCTCCAGCACCTGTAGAGCCTGGGGGCTGGCGGTGATCTTGAAGTGGGTGCGCAGCATGCGATAACCCGTGAGAAGGGTGCCCAACCCCAAGCCCACGAACAGGATGACGCTGAGGCACCAGAGGATGAAGAGGCCGTTCCAAATCAACAAAAAGGGCAGGGGCCAGGATCCCGAGAGCGGCAACCACAGGCCCCGTGCCATGATCAGCAAGAAGGTCGTGAAGGCGAAGATCACGCTGCCGAAGATCATGATCCCTTTGCCCAACTTCCCCGGAGCCACGTGAACGACGCATCCCTGTCCGGGAGTCTCGATGACCATGCGGGGTGCTGGTGCTGACCCGGGGCTGTCCGTGGTTGTAACCTCTGACGAGACGGGGTCCCGGCGCTGCCCCAGGAGGGTGCGACGCAGATCGCCACAGAGCCATGATTTTTCGTCGGGAGGGAGTGCGCTGCCGAACCGAATCCTCCCTGATCGACCCTTGATTTCGATCACATAGACGGGACGACGGTTCTGGGAGTACAGGCGCTCCAGCTCCACGCTGACGATGTCCTCACGGGGAAGAAACTGGCGTTTGGTGGAGCCGAAGACGTTCCTCTCGTGGACCAGTCCTGAAGCATCCAGTGACAAGACATGGCTTGAGAAACTCTGGAGCAGTCCGCCGATGAGCAGTCCGACGCCGAGCAGGACAAACCCCACGACGATCAGGGGTGGCACGTACCCCTGACTGGCGGCTTTTTCAGAAGAGAGAATGGCAAACGCGACGAAGGCGCAGAACGCCGTCCAAAGGGTGCCGAATTTGAGCAGCGGGTTCCAACTCTTGGGCGCGGGCAGCGTCCAGGTGTGAGTTGCTCCGTTGTGCTCGTGATGGATGTGCGAGGTGGCCGGGGGGCTCTCTTCTATGTGCTCCCCGGCAAATTCTTCTTTGACTCTCTTGTGGCGGTAGGAGGCGGTTTCCAGGACGGAGCACGCGTGACCGCATGCTGGACAGGTAACGACTGCCTCCCACAGGATTTCATCGCTCAGCCGATGCGGGGTGGGAATACTCCCCTGACATTGGGGACAGGGAAGAGAACGCACTCCTTTGCGGAGTTGTCGCTCTAAAAACCAGCGCAACACGGTGCGCTGCCAACGGGGCACTAGGTGTACTGACATGCATTGCCGGACCCTCCGGCACGGCTAGCAACGCGCATGGACGGAAAAAATCAACTCCTTCCTCGCGAAACCTTTGTCACTTGGTGGTGGATTCCCCGGGCGGTCGGTGGGACGGTGGCACCCCCACCATGCGAAGAAAAGCCCTTTCGGATGCCGAGATTGCCACGCTTTACCAGCGGTTGGCAGCGCATTTTATTGATAGCTGCATCATGGTCGCCGTCATGCTGGCGTTCGTGATTTTTGCGGGGACGATGGAGGGCGTGAACCGCTATTTGGCGGAAGGGCTGCGAATCTTCGGGGCTCTTCTGGCTCTGGCCTACCGGTTGCTGGCGGATGGTATCATGCGTGGTCAGGGGATCGGGAAGAGACGGATGGGAATCCATGTGGTGGCTGTCTCGACGGGGAAGCCTTGTGTGTTGGGTCAGTCTATGGTGAGGGCGTTGCCGATTTTCATCCCCTTCATCGGGCTGGTGGACGTGTTCCTGCTTTTGGTAAACAAGCGTCGACGTCTGGGGGATTTCCTCGCTCGAACAGAGGTGCTGCAGGGCAACCCGTCGCCACCACCCTTGCGGAAAACGAGAGCGCGGGCAAAGAAGAGCTGAGGATGGCGAGGGTGGTTTTGGGGTGTTGGCAACAAAATTGCTGCAACATGCCGCCAACCTGTAGAGAATCGGCGATGAAAAAAGTCAGCGGGGAAGGGCCTATCGTGTGTGTGGCCGTTGCCCGTGATCAGATAGCAATACCCTGGCACCTGCGATTTTCCCCATGACTGAGATCATCAAACCGACTGAACTGGAAACCGCGTCTGTCGCTCAACGGGTGGTGGCGCATCTCATTGACCTGGCGGTGATGATGGGGATTTGGATGTTGCCAGCTCTGGTAGGGGCGACAGGAAACTTTGCCATCTTGCTGTACCTCGTCGCCCTGGTGGCTCTGCTTACCTATCGTCTACTGGGCGACGCGGTCTTCGGCGGGGCCGCCTTGGGCAAACGCCTGCTGAGACTGCGGGTGGTGGATGCGGAGACCCGTCATCCTTGCTCCTACATGCAGTGTGCCATTCGTACCGGCATCACGCTCATTCCGCTGGCTCCCGTGGTGGAGTTCATCCTCCTCGCCATTGATGGCCAACAGCGCTGGGGTGATCAGCTCGCTCGCACCTATGTGCTGCGTTTGCACGCCAAGTCGGAGCCGTATCACGCTCCTTCGCATCCCATCGATTTTGCCGGGTTGAAGGAGACGGTGAGTCATCTGCATCCCCACGGTCATGCGGAGGAAGAGGGGAAGCGGTAGGTCGGTGATTCAGTAACTCGGTAGGTCAGTGCGTCAGTTGGGGTTCGACGTAAGTTTCTTTGGTGCTGGTCTCGCAGGAGTCACTTCTGCTTGTGCCCTAGTGGCGGGTTTCCATCGAGCCTACGTTGGGAATGAGGGCGGGAGGTTTCTACTCCGAAGGAGTTGTGGCGGTCTGACGGCCTTTCGCATGCAAGGTTCCCTGGCAGGCACTCGCTAAGGCGCCTGCAACCTTCGCCTTCGCGTCACGTCACCAAGATTCGACAGACGTTGGGGCTCCACGAAGGAGATCTGAGGCATGCTTGACGAAGTTCAGCCCTCATCAAGGCCGGGCTAGAGCTTTGGACAGTTTTTACTGACAAGTCTTGAATGTGAGTGAGTGCTTCAGGAGGGCGAGGTTCGCGAATCTGAGCCGACCGATAGACGTTTGATTTCCTGCCGCAGAGCTTCGTTCTCATTCTCCAGCAACCGGATCTGTTCGTAAATGGGGAGAGGTGGTGGGCCGGAACCTGATTGCACAACCCTCTCGTGACGGATCATGACATGGCGATGGGGGCCGGTCTGCGCAAGGGCTTCATGAATCCGGCCGGTCTGGTCCTGATATCTGATCCTGTAGGTGCGATACAGACTTCTCCCATTGAGGAATGCTTCGGAGTTGCATGACAGGAGGGTGTGTCCCAAGGCCGTCACATGGTGATCGATCAATCGGCGGCTTCTTCGACTCAACTCGCTGTAGCAGAGGACCGCCAGGGCCGCCATGAGCAACCAGAATGCAGGAAATAACACATGGAGAACGTCAGCTGTCATGCCGTTGTGGAGTGGCGTCGAGGTTCCTCGCTGCTCTGCAGCTCTGCCAGACGGTGTTTCAAGAGGCGATTTTCCTCCTGAAGCCTGAGGAGATGTTGCAGATCCGATTCTGAGGGCAGGTTGATCGCGCAGGTTGGCGTGTAGATGGGGGCCCAGTATTCCTGCGGTGCCTGATCCGGGGGGGCTTCTTCTTTGGAGTTGAGGGGCTTCTGTTCACCGATGAACACGCCAGCGATAGGAGTCACGGATGCGACAGCCTCATATTCCTGCCCTTCCGCGTCGCGGTAGCGGATCGTATAGAGCGCCCCATCCAAGACCGCGTGAGCATGCTGAGAGCGCCTTCCCGCAGTCAAAGTCAGGCCTCTGAGAGCCAGATACTCGCCGATGCGTCGAAGGTACTTCGGTTTTCCAACGCCGTACTTGCAGTAGAGAAAGGGCGGCAGAATTGCGATGGCCGCCAGAAGCGGCCAACCAATCGTATAGATGAGATTTCTGGCGAGCTCCGGTGCCATGCTTTGGTCGAACATCTTAGGGAATGCGAGTGACGGGGTCAAGATGCACCGGCAAGGCTGTCCTTTGCAAGTCGTCATCTAAGAGAGAGGGCTTGCCGAGTTCTGGGGAAACTTGAGATATGCGAGCTGAGAGCCGACCGTATCTCCTTGGCAATTCTGGATGCTCATCAGGAGAGTTTTTTCGAAATGTGTAAAAGCCAACGATTTTGAGAAAGAGAAATTCAGCAAGAATGAACCCAAGGGAGGCGTAAAAACCACGGAATATTTTGCCGATACGTGCTAAAAGTGTGTCGGTCACATTCGCCTGATCCAGTTTAATTATCTCCCCCAAGTTCTAAATCATGCGCTACTTGCTTTCCCTTGCCCTATTGAGTCTGGCCTTTGCCTCTGTTTGCACAGGGCAAACGGTTGGCCATTTCGACCAAAAAACGGCCAAGGGGGCATTCTATGTGTCGGTCGATGATCGGGCGACCCTTTACATCAATGGCATGCTCATTCACAGATGGTCGGTGGGGGAAGAACGTTCTCCTGAAATTGAGATTCGAACAGGAGATCGAATCACTGTGAAGCTGGAAGATGACGGTGGAGAAAAGAGGTTCATGATGATCTTCGCTTCCACAGATGGTCAGACGGTAGTGAGCTTTCGGAACCGGGATTTCAAGATCATCCCGGAACTTGATGCGACGGATTTCACTCCTGAAGAGTTTGAGAAGTGGAAGAAGTTTGCCGTCCAGTTCAAACACAAAGACCGCTTGCCCATAAAGAGTTATTCAGACTGGGTTTGGGGAGATTTGAAGAACTCGATTCTTGGTTGCGTGCTCATGCCCAAGATGTTTACACAGAAACCCAAGTAACCCTTGTCAGCCCCCGTTTCTCAAGTTCCCTGGGGGATATTGCCTGGCGCTTTGAATTGAGACGCTGTGGATGGTGCTTGTGCTGTGAGGCATGGGTGCCACCCACATGCTCGTTTTGACATGGTGTCGATAAACCGTCTCGACAAAATAAAACCGCTCCGCCGGAGCTAGGCTCAACAGCAGAGCGGTTTAGAGTCCCACTTGTGTCGTCTCAGAAGCTGGCTGCCGTTCCCAAGGAAAGCGACAGGGCGGGGACCTGCAAAAAGTACGTTTGCCTTCCAGTTAAGGCGTGGCAGCGGTACCCAAAGCACAGTCCCCTTTGCTATCAATTATCGGTTCGGGCCATGTGCGTCTGTAAAAACGAACACTGCAGGAGAGGGGATTCCGTTTCCGGAAAAGTTGATGTCAAAGATCGGAGGGAGAGCTCCAAGAAGGGCTCTTACCGGATGGTAGCGGGGAGCGTGCCAACCAGCGTTTTCAGCACACGAGCGTGCGCTTCATCCACTTCTTTCGTCGCCAAGGTGCGGTCGGACGCACGGTACGTCAAGCACCACGCCACGGACTTTTTGTCACTGGCGAGCTTTTGTCCCGTGGCGTCTGTGAACACGTCAAAGAGCGTGGCTCCAGAGAAGAGCGGCTCTTTGAGGGTGCTGAAGAAGGCGGCTACTTTGGCCGTGGCGAGGTCCGCCGGCACCTCCAGGGCGACATCGCGTGTCACGCTGGGGAAACGGGGCAGATCGGTGAACTTGGCCACGCCTTGAGCCCCCTGCTGGAGGGCGCTGATGGCAAGCTCTGCCACGAAGACAGGGCTGCGGGCATCCAGCGTGCGGGCGCGGGCAGGATGCACCTGCGCCACCCAGCCGAGCGTTTTGCTACCGCGCTTCACTTCAGCGCTCAGGAGCCAGCCCGGGAGGGGCTTGGGCACCAGTTCCAGTCCAAGTCCGGCCAGGCCGGGCAGGGACTCGAGAACGCCGCGGAGATCTGTGAATTCCACCACGGGGCTTTCCTTGGCATGCCAGCTGGGTGGCAGGGTGGGGCCACTCAGGAGGAGGGCCAAACGCTCTTCCTCACGAGTGCTGCCATTGGGGTTCTTCAGGAAGACGCGACCGATCTCAAAGAAGCGCAGGCGCTGGAGGCTCTGACGGATGTTCAAGGCGGCGGTGGCAATGAGTCCTGGCACGAGGCTGGGACGCAGGAGGGTGTGATCCTCGCTAAGGGGATTCTTCACTCCCACGGCTTTCTCCGGCGTCAGAGCGGGGCCCAGAACGTCGGCAAGCTGGGCTCCGGAGATCAGGCGCAGAGTCTGAGCCTCAAACACGTCCCGGTTCACCAGGGCCTGGCGGAGGGTCATGGTGAAGTCGTAGGTGCGGTCAGGAGCGAGGCTGGGTGAGAAGGCGGCTGCCGTGCGGCTGGGCACGCGGTCCAGGCCGATGACGCGAGCCACTTCTTCCACCAGATCCACCGAGCGCTGGAGATCCCCACGGTAGGAGGGGATGTGCCAGAGGGAGGTGGTGTCTGTTTCGCTCTTCTTCGCCAGCCCAAGTCCGGTGAGCACTTCATGCATCTCTTCGCGGCTCAGGTCGGGGATGCCGATGAGATTGCGCGCCCGGGTTTCGTCAAAAGTGACGTCCTGGGTGAGTTGAGGGGCGGTGCCGGCCACGAGCAGATCTGCCTCAGCAGTGCCGCCGCAGATCTCAAGGATGAGCTTCACCGCGAGGTCAGAGCCCGCCTGGGCGCCCTGCGGGTCCACGCCACGCTCAAAGCGGTAGCTGGAGTCTGAGCTGATGCCCAGACGGCGGGCGGAGCGGCGGATGAAGCTGGGGGTGAAGTAGGCGGACTCCAGCAGGAGGTCTGTGGTTGTTTCCGTGACACTGGAGGCTTCGCCACCCATGACGCCAGCGATCGCCACCGGAGCGCTGGTGTCGGCAATGACGAGGTCATCCGTGGTGAGCGCATACGTGGCAGCATCGAGCGCGACGATTGTCTCACCTTCCACGGCTTGGCGGACGATGATGCCGCCGTTCAGCTTGTCGAGATCGAACGCGTGCAGGGGCTGGCCGACTTCGAGCAGGACGAAGTTGGTGATGTCCACCACGTTGTTGATGGGGCGCAGGCCCACGCTCTGGAGACGGCGCTGCAGCCATTCCGGGCTGGGGCCCACCTTCACGCCTTTGATGATGCGGGCGCTGTAGAGCGGGCAGCGATCAGTGGCGTCCAGCCGCACCTGGTCCGGTGTGGCCTCCTTGACGGTGGCCTGGGGTACGGGGGACTTTGGTTCGAGACCTCTCTTGGTCAGGGCGGCCAGTTCACGGGCCAGACCGGTGTGGCTGAGCAGGTCCGGACGATTGGGGGTGATCTCCAGGTCGAACACCACATCGGGAGGGACAACTTCTGTGAACGGCGTGCCCACCTTCAAAGAAGGATCCAGGATCATGAGACCTGCGTGGTCATCACCAATACCCAACTCACGGCCGCTGCACATCATGCCGTTGGAGACCACGTCGCGGAGTTTGCCCGCCTTGATCTCCAGTCCTCCGGGCAGAATCGCCCCCGGCAGCGCCAGCGGGATCTTGTCGCCCACCTTGTAGTTCTTCGCGCCGCAGACGATCTGGCGCGGGGTGCCGCTGCCATCATCCACCTGGCACACGCTCAGGCGGTCGGCATTGGGGTGCTGCACGGACTCAAGAACCTGCGCGACCACGATCTTGTCGGAGTCAACACCCCGAACCTCAATGTCCTCCACCTCAATGCCCGCGAACGTGAGGAGATCACGCATGCTTTCAACGGTGGTGCCGGAGAGGTCGAGGTGCGTTTTAAGCCAGGAGAGGGAGACTTTCATAGACAGGATTAACAGGATTTTAAAAGATTAACAGGATAGTTTCCTAGGTAAGGGGCAGCTTCGGAAGCTCTGGAGCTTGGCGATGACGAACGTGGTCTGAATCAGCGCAAAGCTTGCTTCTGTTTAAATTTCCGGAATTTTCGTTTTGTTTGCAGGCTTTCGGAGCCGAAATTGAGAAGTAGTCCGACATCGATGCCGGTGGCGGCTAGGTAGTTGACCAGCTGAACTTCGTGAACAGGGTTGATGGTCTCGATGGCTTTGAGCTCGACGATCAACTTCGGAGGAATGAAAAAGTCGGCAATGAAGTTGCGTACAATCTTGCCCTCATAGAACACGTTGAGTTTTTTCTCCGACTCGAAGTCAATGCCGTGGGCGGCGAGCTCAATCTCCATGCTCCTGTGGTACACGGATTCAAGGAAACCATGACCCAGGGCGTTGTGAACCTTCATGCCACATCCAATGATCTGGCGCGTTATTTCGTCATCAAAAGGAGCCATCCTGTTAATCCTCTCGAAATCTTGTTAATCCTGTCTAGAACTGGGACAAGAAACGGACGTCGTTCTCAATGAGGTGGCGAATGTCGGTGATGCCGTGCAGGATCATCGCGAGGCGGTCGAGGCCCATGCCGAAGGCGAAGCCGGTGACTTCTTCGGGGTTGAAGAGGGTGTCACCACGCATCTGGGAGACGGCCTGGAAGACGGCGGGGTCCACCATGCCGCAGCCGGCGATCTCGATCCAGCGGGCTTCCTGGCCTTTCACCTCGAGCTTGATGTCGATCTCGAAGCTGGGCTCGGTGAAGGGGAAGAAGTGCGGGCGGAAGCGGACCTGGGTCTGGGGGCCGAAGATCTCCTGGAAGAAGGCTTCCAGCGTGCCCTTGAGGTCAGCGAGGCTGACGTTCTTGTCCACGTACAGACCTTCGAGCTGATTGAAGACGCTGAGGTGGGTGGCGTCGATCTCATCACGACGATAGGCGGCGCCGGGGGCGATGATGCGCACGGGAAGCGCCTTCACGGACTCCATGGTGCGGATCTGCACGGAGGAGGTGTGGGTGCGCAGCAGGCGACCGTCGGGAAGGTAGAAGGTGTCCTTCTCATTGCGGGCCGGGTGGTCGGCGGGCGTGTTCAGCGCATCGAAGCAATGCCATTCGGTCTCGATCTCTGGACCATCGGCGACGGCGAAGCCCATGCGGCGGAGCGTCTGGATGGCACGGTCCCGGATACGGGAGAGCGGGTGGAGCGTGGCCCCGGGGGAGGGGCGGCCGGGCAGGGTGACATCGATGCCCTGAACGGAGGCTGCGTCCTTCTCGGCCTGGATGGCACCGAGTTTGTCCTCGATGCCAGCGGTCAGGGCGGTGCGCACCTCGTTGAGTTTGGCACCGACGGCGGCCTTTTGGTCGGGAGGGACGTCGCGCATCTGGGAGGCGACGGCAGTGAGACGGCCTTTTTTGCCCAGGAGATTGACGCGCAGGGCTTCGAGCGCGGTTTCATCGGTCACGGCGGCCAGGAGGGTCAGGCCTTCGAGCTGGATGGTGTCGAGTTCAGCGAGCATTGGGAAGGGAGCGGAAAGGGGATGGGAGGACTAAGGCCAAAAAACAAAAAAGCCGGAGCAAAGCAGCCCCGGCTTTCGTTGAATCTTTTGGAGGGGTAAAGTGTGCTTTTCGTCGCGAAACCGGCACACCTTACAAGGTTGGCACCGGATGCTTAAGCAGCAGCCTTCTTCTCCAGGGCTTTTTTGGCTTGCTGGATGATGGAGGTGAAAGCAGCGGCGTCTTTGACAGCGATGTCAGCGAGAACCTTGCGGTCAATCTCAATGCCGGCGGCTTTCAGGCCTTCGGTAAATCGGCTGTAGCTCAGACCCTGGGCGCGAGTGGCGGCGTTGATACGCTGGATCCACAGCTTGCGGAACTCACGCTTGCGGACCTTGCGGTCGCGATAGGAGTAGGTCATCGCCTTGCGGACGGCGTCCTTGGCGTAACGGAACAGTTTCGAACGGAAACCGCGGAAACCCTTGGCTTTCTGAAGGGTACGCTTGCGGCGGGCGCGACTGGCGGGTGCGTTGGTGGCTCTTGGCATTTTCTTCTTTCCTGGATCAAGCTGTTGGTTTGGATCTCGACGGTGGCCTCACTTGATCGAAGGTCTCGCTAAAAGAAGCGAAACCAGGCCGGGTCGTCGTGGCTGCAATAGCAGCCTTCATGGTCACTTGGAAGCGAGCATCAGGACCAAGGCATGTTGGCCTTGACTGCTGCGGCGTCCGTGTGGTCCACGAGGACGGTCTTACCGAGGGAGCGTTTCCGTTTGCGGCTCTTATTCTGGAGCAAGTGACGCTTGCCCTGCCGGCGACGGAGCACTTTGCCCGTTCCGGTGATTTTGAACCGCTTGGAAACTGCTTTCCGCGTTTTGGCGATGCCTGCGTTTTTGGACATAGGGGTCGCGAGGATACGGGAAAAGAGGTGCGACGCAAGGGAATTCTGCCCGGCTAGGCAAGATCCTTTCCGCCTGGGTGGCGGGAACGGAGACTGTTTCCATAAAAATCCCGCACTTCAATAACGCCTGCGTCGCATTTACCATAATCTGGTCGAGAGCGAAAAAATGGCTTTGCCCAAAAGCTCGCAACATGCTAAAAGCTAAGGACTGTTAACTATTATGGCCGACCAGTCCGCCCTCGCCGTCGAAACTCCCCGCTCGCGCGTCTGCGCAGCTGCCGACACGGGCGCAGATCCGTTGAAGACGGCTCATTTGGCCAACTCCTTTTTGCGTACCGCGCTCGATCAAGCGAGCGAAGGCATCATGATTGTGGAGGCGAACCTTTCGCATCGCCTGGGACCCCGCATCCTCCTTCATAATACCCGCATGGCCGCCATGGTGGGGGCCGAGCCCGAGTCTGGGTTGAGGGAGCGTTTTGTCACGCAGCTTGTGGCCTCCCAGAGTGAGGCGGACGATCTCATGCAGACACTGCGTGGGGCTGTGAAGCAGGGGGGTGCCTCCCAGTGGGAAGGCGGCCTGAAGACTCTCTATGGGGGCGGCACGCAACGCTGTGCCTGGCGGATCCGCGCGGTGCAGGATGAGCACGGCAGTGTCTATAATTACACCCTCACCGTGGCCCCCGCGCTGGCTGCTCCGGCGGCGAGCCCGGCTGGTGGCCCTGGCGTGGTGGAGGTGGATGACAGCCGCCGCCTGCGCAATGACAATCTGGCCACTCTCTCCCTGGGGGTTTTTCATGACCTGAACAACCTGCTGGGCATCATGATGACCAACCTTTCTGAGGCGGCCCGGCTTTCCCCGGGTGGCGTTCCGGCGGTGGGGCATCACGTGGACGAGGCCCTGGCGGCTTCGCAGCAGGCCCGGGCTTTCATCCAGCAGACCATGAAGATGGCCAAGGATATCCCCGCCTCACGTGAGCCGGTGGACATGGCTGACCTGATCCGTGAGACCTCCCGTGTGGCGCAGAGCGGTAGCGGTGTCACTCTGCACATGCATCTGCCCAAGGACCTCTGGTGGTCGGTGGTGGACGGTGCGAAGATCACTCAGGTCCTGCAGAACCTGATCATCAATGCCATTCAGGCCATGAACAACCATGGCTACATGGACGTGCTGGCCCGCAATGTGGTCGTGCCTCAGGGGCATCACCAGTTGCAGCCAGGGCCCTATGTGGAGCTGCTGGTGCGTGACCGCGGTTGCGGCATGGATCCGGATGTGGCCCGCCGCGTCTTCCAGGAATCCTTCACGACCAAGGCAGACGGGAACGGCATCGGCCTGACCACCTGCCGCCGCATCATTCTGGAGCACGCCGGCCACATCGTGGCTTCGTCCATGAAGAACGTCGGTACGGAAATCACCTTCTGGTTGCCGGCTACCCAGCCGCGCGCCAAGCAGCCTGCTGCTGCGCCTGCCAAGCCTGCCTCTCGCGGCCTGCAATCTGGTGTGGGCACGGTGCTCGTGGTGGATGATGAAAACCGTCTCCGCCAGGTGATTCTGGCCGTGCTCAAGCAGTGCGGTTATAAGGTGTACGAAGCCGAGAGCGGGGAACAGGCAGTCTCCACCTACCGGAGCCTTCTTCTGGAAGGCGAGCAGGTGGACACGGTGATTATGGACCTGACGCTGAAAGGCGGCCTCAACGGTGAGGAGTCCATGAAGGCCATCAAGGCTCTGGACCCCGCAGCCCGGGTCATCGCTTCCAGCGGTGGCATGGTGGAAGAGGCTCGTGAGAGCTACATCTGCCAGGGTTTCGACGACATCCTGCCCAAGCCCTACCTCGCGCCCGACGTGGCGGCCGTGGTCCACCGGGTCCTGCATCAGGGCAAGAGTGCCCCGAAAGGCGACATGGTGGCGGCTTGAGGCAGAGGGGGGCGATCTCAAAGAGGCATGGCACCAGCCGGGACAGGGGTGTCCCTATCTATTGGGTTGGCAGCAATCCAGGGTGGGTGCCATTCAGGCGCAGTCTTCTCTGGCGCTCTCCAGCGTCCCAGCTCAGGTCTTCTGTCTTGTGTCTTTTTTGAACTTGCTGCCTGCGGTCTCGCTGCGATAGAGACGCCATGAATATCTGGGTTGCTGCCATCATTGCCATCGCTCTGGCCTATTTGAGCGGCTCACTGCCATTTGGCTACTGGGCGGGATTGATGAAGGGCGTGGATATTCGCAAGCATGGCAGCGGCAACATCGGTGCGACCAATGTGATCCGTGTGCTGGGCAAGAAGACGGGCATTCCGGTCTTCATCCTGGATATGTTGAAGGGGTTGCTGCCCACGCTTTTCGCCCAGGCCTGGCTGAGCAGTCTCGGAGCTGCCGGGACCATGGTCACCACGGTGGCGGTGTTGTGCGCCGCGGCATCGGTCATTGGGCATAGCTTCACTTTCTGGCTCGGGTTCAAGGGGGGCAAAGGCGTAGCCACCTCGGCGGGGGCGTTTCTGGGCCTGGCTCCATGGGCACTGCTGGTGGCCTTCGTGGTCTGGTTGGTTCTTTTCTTTACCACGCGTTATGTGGCGCTGGCTTCCATCGGTGCGGCCATCAGTCTGCCGATCTCCATGTATGTCATCATGCTCATGGGCGGCGGGCTCAATGTGGGGGCTTACATCCTGCTGGCTCTGGGGCTGGTCATGGGCATCCTGGTGGTGGTGAGGCACCGCTCCAATATCAAGCGGATGATGGCCGGGACCGAGAGCCGCTTTGATCGCAAGTCCAAGGGCAAAAAGGGGGGCGCGAATCTATAGTCATGGGGGCAGAAACGGCGAAGATGGAACGTGCGATCGTGATGGGCGCAGGCAGTTGGGGCACCGCCCTCGCAGCCATGCTGGCTCAACGGGGACTGAAGGTGCAGTTTTGGGGGCGCGACGAGGCGCTCATGCAGGAGATCGCGACCAGCAGGAGCAACGAGCGGTATCTGCCGGGCCTGATCATCGAGGGTGAGGTCGAGGCTACGCATGATCTCCGCCGTCTGCAGCCGGCGGATCTGGTCCTGTTTGTCACCCCGTCCAAGGCTATGCGCAACGTGGCGGGGGCCTTGCGGGATGCCGGGGTGCTTTCTGGTGCGGAAGTGCTGGTTTCCTGCACGAAAGGAATCGAGCTGGCCACGGGGCGACGCATGTCACAGCTCTTGGGGGAGTACTTTCCTCAGCACCATCTTGCGGCGCTTTCCGGGCCGAATCATGCCGAGGAAGTCTCGCGCAAAATGCCCTCTGCCGCGGTGGTGGCCTGTGCGGATACTTCGTCTGCTGTGGCGCTGCAGAGCTGCTTCACGCTTCCGTGGTTCCGCTGTTACACCAGCGAAGATGTCTCGGGTGTAGAGTGGGCAGGGGCCTTGAAGAATGCGTACGCCATCGCCGCGGGCATCGCCCAGGGGTTGAATCTTGGCGACAATGCCATCGCGGCCCTCGTCACACGTGGACTGGCGGAAATGGTGCGTCTGGGCGTGGTCTCAGGCGGGCAGGTGGAGACCTTCTATGGCCTCAGCGGGGTGGGAGATCTGGTGGCGACCTGCTATTCAGAGCACAGCCGGAACCATCGGGTGGGTAAGTTGCTTGGTCAGGGCATGCCCCTGGCGGAGATTGTCGCCAGCACCCGCATGGTGGCAGAAGGCGTGCCTAATACGGAGAGCCTCTGGCACGCCGCCCGGGCTGCGAAGGTGCGCACCCCGCTCCTGGACGAAGTGTATGCTGTCCTCTACCAGAACAAATCACCGAAGCTCGCACTAAGGGAATTGCTCGGTCGGGACCCGCGTCCAGAAGTAGACTGAAACCGTAGTCACTATGATTTTGGAAATCACGTGGACATGGAGTGATCGCTCAGGGTGCCAGTGTGACTGTTTCTTGTTCTAACACGCTGAATACTACTATTGGTGCTTTCGTGATTTAGTGGGATCAAGCGCTTGCAAGATGTGCTTGCCTGTTTCAAGCTCCCGCGCGCTCCGCCCTTGGAGCACCCTGAGTTTCTCTCTCATGCTCGACTTCAGCCCCATGCCCAGTAGTTCACTTACCCTGCGGACGCGCCCCTTTATGCGCGTTTTGTACGGTATGTACAGGGTACAAACGGAGAGCTAAGGTCCCGCCGATGTGTGCCGCGTTCGTGGTCTCGCATTCGTCATAAATGTATCATTCGAAATTAACTGTTCATCCCAGGAGGTCCCAAACGTGAAGTTCAAGTGCCCATCATGTGACATGAGTCTGAAGGCCGAGCCGGAGTGGGCTGGCAAAGTGGTCCGTTGCCCCGGCTGCAATACAAAGCTGCAGATTCCTGAGAACATTGGTGGTGCACCCCCGCCTGCTGCCGAAGCGTCCGCTCCCTCTTTCAGCAGTGCCGCTCCTCTGCCAGACGCAGCCCCGCCGCCCATTGGTGGCGGCTTGGATAACTTCGTGCAGAAGCCTGACCGTCTTGGATGGAAGGAAAGCGATCCGACGAACCCGAATGGCTACCTGAGCTTTGCCATCGGCGTCGTGCTGACCATTGCGTGGTTCGGCATTGTGTATCCCTTCCAGGCTCCGGCTGCCAAGGCTGTGGCGGAGTACAGCTCCATGGAGACGATCGCGAACGTGTTCTTCAAGCACTTCCTGATCAGCTTCATCAACACGATGTTCTTCTTCTGGGCGGCTGCCATTCTCTATCTCAAGCTCGGCAAGCTGAAGCATCAGCGTGAAGCGTTGTTCCTTGATGTGCTCCCGGCAGAACTGGGGCGCGAAATCAACGGCCAGAACGTTGGCAGCTTCATTGACCACCTCTACAACATGCCGACCCGTCTGCGTGACAGCTTGATGGTGAACCGCATTCGCAAGGCGCTGGAGCTCTTCGAAGTTCGCCAGAATACACCGGATGTCGGCTCCATGATGTCCAGCCAGTCCAGTATCGACGGTGCTCGTATCGGCGGCAGTTATATCATGCTGAAGGCCTTCCTTTGGGCCATTCCGCTTATGGGTTTCATCGGTACCGTTATCGGTCTGTCCCACGCCATCGGCGGCATGAGCTTCGCCAACATGGATGACGTGAGCGCCATCGTGGGATCCATCAGTGCGGTGACGAGCGGTCTCGGCACGGCGTTCGATGCGACGCTGCTGGGCCTTGTGCTTGCCGTGTTCTTGAACTTCCCGATGAACGCCCTCGCCAAGAACGAGGACGAGATGCTCAACGAAATTGACGCCTTCTGCAACGAAGTGCTCCTGCCTCGTTTGAACGACGGCGCTGGTGCGGGTGGTGGCGATGTGGCGGCGATTGCTGATTCCGTGATGCGTGGCCTGGCCGGTGCTCAGAAGGAGTTCCTTGTGGATCTCAACGAGCTGTCCAAGCGGATGAACGAATACGCCGCCAATCTGGACAAACGCTCTGACGCCTTCCAACAGGTGGTCACCAAGGAATTCATCAACAACACCACCCAGATGCGCACGGAGATGCAGGAATCCCTCAAGGACTCCCTCAAAGTGGTTTCCCAGTACATGGGCGCGCTGGAGACGGGCGTTCGCGGCTTGAACACCGTGCTCAAAGAGCTGGGTGAGAAGCAGGTGATCGTCCAGCAGGTGAAGAAAAAGGGCTGGTTCGGCCGCGATTGATTTCTTTCCCTGTGCCCGTGCTGACATTCCCTTCGTGCATATTGAGCCGCTGATTGCTGATCCATGAGCCGCCGCCGCCACAAGACTGAGGAGCTTCTCCTAATTCCCTTCCTGGACATTCTGTGTTCCCTGATCGGGGTGCTGATCCTCATCATTGTGGTGCTGTGCGTGGCCCAGTCCCAGCAGACCAACGGCCGTACGCCAGAGGAGCTGGCGATGTCGAAGGAGTTCGTGGAACTCCAGAAGCAGCAAAAGCAGGACGTCAGCACGGAGACGCTCATTAAGGAAAGACTCGCCGCCCTGGAGAAGCTCAAGAAAGAGCTTCAAGAGAAGGAAGAGCGCTCGGCCAAGCTGCGCAAGCTGCTGAGCACCGGGGCGGACATTCAGAAGATGAATGAGGAACTGAGCCAGAACCTGATGAAGGAACTGGACAACCTCCTCCTTGAAATCGAAGGCCTGACCAAGACACAGGCGGAGATGAAAAAGGAGATCGCCGCGCTCATGGATGAGCTGAAGAAGCTCCAGATTCCGCCGGACAAGAAGCCCCCGCCGGTGATGGTTCAGCCCGGTGGCTCCGGCTTGGCGAAGGGTGCCAAGGTCTTCTTTGTGGAAGCAGGCGGTGGCCGTATCATTCTCTATTGGGATGCCAAACAACGCACTCAGGTGAGTGCCGCGGCGGAGGTCATTGTGGCAGACGCCGCCTACAACCACTTCCTCAAGGAGGTGAAGAATGTGCCCAACTCCAAGATCATCTTCCTCATGCGTGATGATGGCACCGGTGCCTTCAACAACGCTGCAGGCTGGGCTCAGGCCACCTATGGCTATCAAGTGACTCAGATCGGCAAGCTGCTCCTGCCGGGCCGTGGGGACGTGGATCTTCAGATGTTCAAGGATTTCCTCGGCACCCTGCCCCCACCGGCAGATGCCAAGCTGATGCCACCTGCCGGGTCCACCCCGGCGGCTCCGCCAGCTGCTCCCAAGCCTGCCGCCGCGCCGGCCCCTGCCCCTGCAACGGCCGCCCCCGCCGCTGCTCCTGCTACCGCTCCCAAGCCGGCTGGTACCTAGTCCGGCCCCGGCAAGTCCCTAATTTTCAGCCTCAGCCCCTTACTGCCATGGCCAAACGCAGAGAAGCTCATGACGAAGAATTGCCCTTCGTCGCCCTCATGGACACCATGACCAACGTGGTGGGCGTGCTGATCATCGTGCTCGTGATGATCGGTATCAGCCTTGCCCAGGCCGTGCGCAAGGTTCTCTCCGATCTGCCACCCGTCACTAAAGAACAGCTGGAAGAGCTGAAGAAGGTGGTGGTCAAGGATACTCCCAAGGAAGATCCCAAGAAGCTCGAAGAAGAGATGAAGGAGACTCAGCAGGCTCTTAAGAAAGCCACTGAAGAGCTCAAGACCATGGATCTTTCGACTACGAAGGACTCAGCCAAGCACATGGATTTGGACGAGCTCCGCAAGCAGCTTGAGGAGCGCAAGAAGGTGCGCGACACCAGCAAGGAGGACGTGGACAAGCTCCTGGCTGAACTGGACCGGCTGAAAAAGGCCATCGATACCACTCCGCGCTATGTGCCCCCGCCCGCAACGGTGGTGAAGCTGCCCAACCCGCGTGAAATTCCAGAGAACGCCACGGTGCAGCGGTTTATCGTCACCGGCGGCAAGGTGTATTACCTGAACGACATCGAGTTCATGAAATATATCGTGCAGGAGATTGAGAAGAATCAGAAGAGCCTCGTGTTCGGTGAGGTGCCGGTGAAAGACACCTTTGGCAACCCGGTTATGGAGAAGGTGCGCGGCAAGGACGTGCCCAAGATGAAGACCGTGTTCGACCAGAAGAAGATCGTGCAGCACTTCGTGAACTTACGGCTTCCGGTGCGCGATCTGAAGGTAGAGCTGGTGGAGGCGCCCAATGCCCCCCGTATGCCCATGCGCCTCACTCCCAATCCCCAAGGAGGTGAAAGCGTCGAGCAGTTCAAGAACCCGGCCTCCACGTATCAGCGTGCGGTCCGCAAGTTCAAGAGCGAGCCCAACACTGTGATGTGGTTCTACGTCTTCAAGGATTCGGTGGAAGCCTTCCTTGCTGCCCGTGACTATGCCGACACCGAAGGCGTGCCCGTGGTGTGGGAGCTCTACGGCAACCCCTACTACCAGAGAAACGTGGCCGAGTATGAGGTGAACTTCACCCCGCCCAAGCCACAGCCGCCACCGCCTCCTGGGGCCGTGAAGATCGCTGCTCCAAAGATGACGGCGGACTAAGCAAGACGAAAGACTTTATGAGCTGGGGCGACGATGAGTCGTCCCAGTTTGCGTTTGGGGACTGCAGTCGGCGGAAGCTGAACCGCGAGGGAGTGATGGGTTGGAGATTTTCCTCGCTCTCAACGTCGGATGGCACCAACAAGCTTCACGACAGTGTCTTGGAGTGCTGGCGGCTTGACGCCGCTTTCGCCGAGTGAAGGGAGGTGTTGTTCACTGGAGCCGTGGCCTACTCTCTGGCCATCTGCTTTCACGTCCGCTCAACCATTGTCGTGGTGCGTTTGCTGACCGCGGTTAGAAAACGGTGTCAAGCCACCGTACTCCAAGACGCTTCGCGAGGTTTGGGGATGCTGGGGGTGGTGGAAGGGCTGCAGTCGGCGGAAGCTGAATCGCGAGCATGCGATGGGTTCGAGATTTTCCTCGCTCTCACTGTCGGCTGGCACCAACAAGCTTCACGACAGTGTCTTGGAGTGTCGGCGGCTTGACGCCGCTTTTCGCCGGGTAAAGGGAGGTGTTGTTCGCTGGAGCCGTGGCCTACTCTCTGGCCATCTGCTTTCACCTCCGCTCAGCCATAGTCGCAGGTCACCGAGGATCACGGTTAGAAAACGGTGTCGAGCCACCGTACTCCAAGACGCTTCGCGAGAATTGGGGGTGCTGGAGTTGGTGGAGGGGCAGTCGTGGTGCGGACTGTCCATCCCCTTGGCGAGAATTCCTCTCGGGCTGAGCCGCACTTGTATTTTTCTACGTGGCAGACATGGTCAGGCGTGCACGCGAAGCGCCATATCAAACACTGGGCTTACATCATCGCGGCGACGTTGCTGATTCTGTGGGTCTTGCCCCTGGCATCAATCTGGCCTTGGCAACTGTGGCACGGATGGTGTTCGGTCAGCGCTACTTCCTCGTTTCGGGAGCTGGATCCCGCCACTCTGGCCCCAGAACTGCGCAATTCCTTGCAATCGCACCATCAAGAACTCGGATTGCAACTTGAGGCGGTGGGTTTGTTGACTCACGAAACCGAGCGCCGCTATACCTTCACGGGCAGGATCGAGAAATCTTCGCTGACCTCCGTTCTCTGCTGCTATTCAATCGCTTCTCAGGGAACCCTCGCTGACGTGGTGCGATGGCAGAAGAGGAGCTACGCCCAGAACGAGATGAGGAGTGGGGGACAAGGGGGGCACCCCGGCTGGTGGCCTGAGCGCGGGATGATGATTCCTCTCCGCAGGCATACTCTAAACCACCTGTACTGGTGCGAGCCGGGGAAGCCCAACAGGCTTTATGAGGAAGTTCATCTCGCGAACGTCACCCACCCGACGAATGCGAGCACGGGCACGAGCATGAGCAGTGAGTACCCGAACAAGTAACCCAGAAAGCCGGGGGTGTGCACGCCGGTCTTTTCCGCGATGGCTTTCACCATGAAGTTCGGGCCATTGCCGATATAACTGCCAGCTCCAAAAAACACGGAGCCCAACGACACGGCGACCACAAACGGAGCGTGGGTGGCAAGGAAGGCGCGAACATCGCCGACAGTGCCGACATCCAGTCCGGCATTTCCCATGGCAGCAGCGAGGAAAGTGAGATACGTGGGTGCATTGTCCAGAAACGCCGAGAGCGATCCACTTGTGAAGTAGTATTGGAGCGGGGTGCTGAGGTGTAGTCCCTGACCGGAACCTAGGAGTTGCAGGGCAGGCACCATAGTGAGGAAGATGCCGATGAACAGGAAGCCCACTTCTTTCACAGGGCCGAAGCTGAAATCATTGGCTTCATGCACCGGACGGGCGGTGGTGAAGTAGGAGATCGTGGCAGCGGCGACCATGACAAGTGATCCGATGCTCAGCGAGAAATGCTCTGTGCCCACTTTCCAGGTTTGTGGAAAGAACACTGCCGCCAGCACGACCAGCAGAAGCGCGCCGTTTTGCAATCCGCGAAACTGCCAGGTCTCGTTAGATGTGTTCTCCTCAGCGATGCCCCTGGGCGCCCGGGCATAGTTCCGCCGGTCCAGGATGTAAAACAGCGCCAGGAGCAGGCCCATGGCCAGCAGCCATGCGGGCCAGACATGCTGAATCACCCACCAAAATGGCACCCCGCGGAGAAAGCCAAGGAAGAGAGGGGGATCGCCGATCGGAGTGAGTGCGCCGCCCACGTTGGAAACTATGAAAATGAAGAACACCACGTGGAACTGCGTGATGCGGTACTTGTTCATCCGGATCCAGGGGCGGATCAGCAGCATGGAGGCGCCCGTGGTGCCCACGAGATTGGCCACGACTCCGCCCACCAGGAGAAAGAGAGTGTTGATTGCCGGAGTGGCTTCACCCTTCACCCGGATGTTGATGCCGCCCGAGATGACAAAGAGGGAGCCGATGAGGGCCATGAAGCTGAGGTACTCCATCATCGAATGGAGTATGGCATTGCCGTGGTGGAGGCCAAAGACGTAGTAGGCCGTGGTCACCAGGCCCAGGCTGATGGCGACTTTAGCGTAATGATGCTCCCAGAACCGGGCTGCGAACAGCGGCATGAGGGCGATGCAGAGCAGCAGCACCACGAAAGGGAGAACCATCCACGGAGACGGAAGTGTCGTTGCGGTGGACGTGGACGTCGCGGTTGCAATGAAAGTGAGAAGACCCATGAGGATGCGCGTGTTCACATCCTGACGGGGCGGGAGTCCAAGTCAAGGGGCGGCGATGATGCCTCCAGCAAGGACAACGGTTGAAGGAAATACCTTGGCGGACGGTGGCAGGGCAGAAAAAAACCCGCGCCTTGTGCAAGGAAGCGGGGTGGGCTGGAGCCTGATTGATCTACCAGTGCTGCTGGTGTTGGACTCCTAGAGCAGCGCCCGCATGGTCACGGGAAGCGTTGCGGCAAGACGGTCGCGGCGGCTGACAGGCAGCGGTGTGGTGAGCGCGCGCTGACCGGGCAGGACGATGCGCCGGGTGGGGGCGTCGGCACTGAGATCGTTCTCCATGGCTGCGGGGGCGACGAAGTTGGCACCTGCTGTCTCGACGATCATCCAGTAGCGGAGGGCGCGAAGAGGAACGGAGACTTCGAACTTCTCCATGAGCCATTTGCGGGTTTCTGTGACGTTTTGCCACTGATGGCGCTCGATGCCTTCGCGGAAAGCGAGCACCACGTGCTGGGGGAGACGTGAGACTGCTGTGCTGTCCAGGAGCTTGGCAAAGCCGCCATTGCGCCAGGCGGCCAGGCAGCCAGCCACGCTTGCGCGGGACATAGTGCCAGCGTCGGCCAGGCGGGTGAGACTCCGCTCGCCCATCAGGGCCAGCCGGAGGACATTCAGGCGTTCCCTGTGGCGGCGGGGGCTGCGGGCGGCGCACAAAAGGCGTTCGACGGCAACTGCTTCACGGGACGGGGTGGGATGGTGGGGGGGCCGGTTTCGTGTCATGAGCAAAGGGGTTCGGGTTGTCATGCTCAGAGCATCGGCCATGCCATAAATGAAGCATTGAGGGGAGACCTTCGGGAAAATGATTCTTTTGTGCTCGAAAAATTCGGGAGTTTTTGCATTGACCGTCCCCGTACAAGCATTTCTGTATTAGATCAAGTCACAATCCTGTTGCAGAGGTCATGTGCTTGTCCGCTCTTGCTCAACAGGTTGTGAGTTTTTCCGGGGCACTGGAGAATGCCGCAGATTTTAGCCTGTCTTGCGTCACATTTTGGTGTTAGAACAAGAGGGTGAAATCACTTTTCGTCGCCACAGGGAACCCGCACAAAACGGGGGAGATTCGCAGCATGCTGGGGGATGCCTACGAGGTGTCTGACATGACCGCCCATCCGCATCTGCCACAGCCGGAGGAGACTGGCGACACCTTTGAAGCCAATGCCACGATCAAGGCGCTCGCGGCGAGCATGGCACTCGAAGACGCGCTGGTGCTGTCAGATGACTCAGGTCTGGAAGTGGACATATTGGACGGTGCCCCTGGAGTTATTTCTGCCCGTTACGCTGGTGCCAATGCGACGGATGCCGACAATCGCACCCTGCTGAAGGAGCAGCTCGCGGAGATCGCCAAGCAGACGGAGTCACCCTTGTTCACAGGTCGCTTTAGATGCTGCATGGTGCTCGCTCAGAATGGCCGGGTGCTGGGCGTGTTCGATGGTGCGGTGGAAGGCCGTCTGCTTCTGACGGAGGATGGCGCAGGTGGCTTCGGTTATGACCCCCTCTTTGTACCTGAGGGGCATGACAGCAGTTTCGGCGTGTTGCCAGTGGAGGTGAAGAACCAGCTCAGCCATCGCTCACGGGCCCTCGCCAAGGTGGTGGCCTGGCTGGCGGAGCAATCTTAGTCCGACAAGTGCAAATGGAAGGCCAGCGTATGAAATTTCGTCGGCCTTCCGTGTTGTTGGTGTTGTGCTTCACACTGGCTCTGTCGTGGTTGCCGGCAAGAGCGCTTCTGGCCGCGGACCGGGAGGTCGTTACCCTGGACACTGTTGTTTCCTTGGGCCGCGGTGCTTCTCTGGTTCGTCGATCGGTGGGGAGCGCGGGAAACCCGGCTGCGGCGGTGCGGTTTCAGGTGATCACATTTGACTCGTCCCGGGTGAGTCTGGTGGTGAACGCTCAGGGGAATCGGGGCACTGCGAAGAATCTGGACGAATGGATGAAGCAGCAAGGTGCCATCGCAGATGTGTGTCGCGGTCAGGTTTGATGAGGTAGGCATTCATTCCTTGGGCGGTGCGCCAGGTTGGTATGATGCCGGACCTCTAATCCTTCTTGTTCCGCACCAGAACTCCCGCTTGTAAATCTGGGCGGTTCCCGTTCCTTTCTGGCATGCGTCTGTCGGCCCGGCTGTCTTGTTTCCTTGTTACACTCTTCATGGTCTGGGTTTCCGGGCCGCTTTCGGCTCAGTCGGCGTGGAGGGTGAGCTCTCAGGAGGCCCCGGTCACATTGGTAGGTGGGGCGGTGCTGCTGAAGCGAGGTGTCTCCGGCCCCGTCGAGGCGCAGGTGAACCTCATCGTCTTCAGCGCGGCCAAATATGACCTGCGGGTGGTGACCCAGCCTGATCGGGCCGGGGCAGTGTCGCTGGCTTCGAAGATGAAAGCCTTGGGCGCGGTGGCGGGGTGCAACGGCGGGTACTTCACCCCGGAGTTTCAGCCTCTGGGGCTGGAGGTGGGTGATGGCGTGCGCACGGGTACCTGGGGGCGCGGTCCTCTGTTGGGTGGGGTACTGGTGGTGCGGCAGGGTAGGGTCTCACTGCTCTGGCGGGATGAGTATGCGGAGCAGAAGGGGGTGACCCAGTTGCTCCAGGCCGGGCCGCGCCTGGTCCACGCGGGGCAGGCCATTCAGGGGTTGGAGCCCACCAAGCGGCGGGCGCGGACCTTTGTCCTGACGGATCAGGCAGGGAAGTGGGCGATTGGCACCTGCAAGAGCGTCTCTCTGCAAGAACTGGCCACGCTCCTGGCCACGCCCGGCTTGTTCCCGGAAATGCCGGTGAAGCGGGCGCTGAATCTGGATGGCGGCAGTTCCACCGCCCTCTGGTGGCGGACTTCCGGAGGAGAGGCTCGTGGCGAGAGTGAGTTTGGCCGGGTGCGAAACTTCCTCATGCTCACACCAAGGACATCCCCGATGAAGGGCTCGTCGTAGCGTCTTTTGCAGGTGCTTTCGCGCTGAATGCGAAACACTGGGGCTTGATTGATTCCTGCCCTTGTGCCCTGAGTCAGCTTTTGGTTTTAATGTGCAAGATCACGAAATAGAAACAACCTCCGGACGCTGCCCGTCCGCAACAACCTACCCACCGCCTGAGCCCCATGCTTGAAGCTTCCGCCAAAGAGTTCCTCCTCGACTACCTCGATACCCCCAGCCCAACCGGCTTCGAATGGCGCGGTCAGCGCAAGTGGGCCGACTATGTACGCAAGTTCTCCGACAAGGTGGAGAGCGATGCCTACGGCACGGCCTGGGCCACCCTGGAAGGCAGCGGGAAGAAACCCAAGCAGATCATGCTGGAATCCCATGCAGACGAGATCGGCTTCATGGTAAAAACGATCACCAAGGACGGCTTTCTGTACCTGGACCGAGTAGGGGGCTCCGATGCGGCGACGGCCCGGGGACGTCGGCTGGACATCCTAGGGGACAAGGGCGTGGTGCGCGGCATCATTGGCAACACGGCCATTCACATCCGCGATCGTGAGAACGAAAAAGCGCCCCAGGTACATGAACTGTATGTGGACATTGGTGCCTCGAACCCGAAGGAGGTGGCTGAGGCGGGCCTCCGCGTGGGGCATCCGGCAGTGTATTCTTACGGCGCCGAGTTGCTGGGCAAGAATCTCATTCTGGGCCGGGCGCTGGACAACCGCATCGGCGGATTCATCATCGCACAGGTGATGAAGCGCCTGAGTGCGAAGAAAAAACGCCCGAGCGCCACGGTGGTGGCGGTAAATGCCATTCAGGAGGAGATCGGTGGCAACGGAGCCAAGATGATTGCCAATCGCCTCATGCCGGATGTGGCCGTGGTTCTGGATGTCACGCATGCCACGGACACCCCGGGCATCGACAAAGCCAAGCACGGGGACGTGACCCTGGGCGGCGGGCCGAGCATCACGCACGGCACCTGCAACCACCCCATGGTGGTCCAGCGTCTCATGGACTCCGCGGAGAAGGCCGAGGTGGAGATCCAGCACGAGTCCTCCTCCCGCTACAGCGGCACGGATACCGACAGCATCTTCACGGTGGGGAACGGCATCCCCAGCGCCTTGATCTCCCTGCCGCTGCGTTATATGCACTCGGTGGTGGAGATGGCGAACCTCAAGGACGTGCAGCAGGTCATCGATGTGCTGGTCGCGTTTGTCGAAAGCGTGGGTCCGGACGACGAGTTCAAGATCAAGATCTAGTCTTGAGGCCCGGTCTCGTGTAGAGGTGGGGCAGGATCTGGATCTTGATTCGAGTCTCGATCGTGATGTGAACCTCCATCTCCACTTGTGACGCCTCCGCCCGCCCCCCGTCTGCTTTTGAACCTCCGTGATGGCTCTCCCGTGCTGTTGCGGATGTTCACCCCGGCAGACCGGGCCGCCGTGCAGGAGGCCTTCCGCCGGCTGTCACTGGATTCCCATTACTACCGGTTTTGGACCCAGCACCGCGAACTGCCTGACTCGCTGCTCACGCGATTTCTCAATCCCGAACCGGGATTGCACGAGACCTGGGCCGTTCTTGATCCTGCCCTGCCAGATGAACCGGGGCAGGGAGGGGGATCTTTTTGGCGGCTGGAAAAGGAGCCTTGGCGGGCTGAGATCTCTTTCACGGTCGCCGATGAGGTGCAGCATCGTGGGGTAGGTAGCATGCTCCTTGCCCTCTTGTGGGTGCGAGCCCGCGAAGCTGGCATCACCCAGTTCTTTGGAGTGGTGTTGCCAGACAACTACACTGTGCTGGACTGGTTTCGCGCACTAGGAGCCCGCGTGACGCTGCAGGGTGGGCAGTATGTGTTTGAGCTGGAACTGGAGGAGCCAAAGCTCAAGCCCACACCCACGACGGAGCGATTTAAGGAGCGTTTGCGGGAGGTGGAAGCCGCTCTGGCGCAAACCCAGGACGAGAAGCCTCAAGATTTGAGTTTCTGAGCCGGGTCCTTTGTTCTCAATCGCCCAGCCCATAGGCTTCCGCCAGAATCTCCTCGTCTTCCTCCCAGAAGGAGATGCTCATGGGGCGACAGCAGACTTCACAGTCGTAGTCCACCGTGCACGGCACTTCAGAAAAATGCGGGGCCGGAACCTCGAACTCCTCAAAACAAGTTGGGCAGGTGACGGAGGTCATGGGGGAACGAGGTTAGGTGTTAGGCGTTAAGGGTTAGGAGACCGGGCAAAGAAGTGTCACGTCTGATTGCTTCATGCCGCGAGCTTTTTTCTCATAACCCATAACTCATAACTTCTAACCGGTTTCATTACGGCAACTTCCACGCGGCGCGCATTTTCTGGTACTCGCTCTGGGGGAGGAGGACGTAGTAGGGGTATTTGTCCGTCTTGATCCAGCGGATCATGGATTCCAGGTTCTCAAGCGCCATGGTGGTGCAGCCGGCACTGGGGCGGGTGGGGCCGCGGCGGACGTGGAAGAAGATGGCGCTGCCGTACCCGGGTGAGGCGGGGTTGGTATTGTGGCGAATTTCCAGGAGCCACTTGTAGGCGTCATCTCCCAGGCGCATGCGCTGGCTCTCGAACCACGGGGGCACGTTCCGGGGATCCACCCGCACGTGCTCATTATAGTGAGGCAGGCGGGGATCGTCCACCCAGGCATCCCAGGGGCCGACCTGCAGGTAGGGCCAGGAGGCACCTTTCGGTGGGGCGGTGGCTGCACCGTGGAGGCGACCCAGTTCGAAAACCCCGGCAGGGGCCTTCCCGTCCTTTTCCACCTTCCAGGGGATTTCGGGGTTACTAGGCTGGAATACTCCACGCCCCCATGCCAGTCCGTTCCGACCCAAATTGACCGGCCACGCGTTTTTAAAGACCGGCCGCCATCCGCTCTCCGCTGTCGGGCGCTCCCAGCACTGGAGGGTGGCGGTTGGGCTCTCCCAACTGGGGGCCACGGCCACGATCACCTGCCGTGCCGAGTTGGGAATTTGAGAATATGCTCGTCCGGAAGACAAAAAATTCGCGATCGCCAACAAAACAGCGGCACATGTAAGGACGGAGTGATTACAATGAGGGGTCATTGACGGGAAATCTTTGGTTAAGGAGCTGTAATGTAGAGATTTTTCTTTGCACAGAGAGGGTAAGTAGGTATTTTTGCACAAAGCGATCCCGTTGATCATTGTCCTCTAGGTTTTGGGGGTTTTTTTTCCTAGAGTCAACCCAGCGGGATCGCTTTTTTATGCCTAAATGAGATTTTCTTGGGTATCAAAGGGGTTGGGACGGGCGCACATGCCTTAATACGCATCCACTTTGGGATTGGACGGGGGGAGGATGCAACAAAAGCAAAAGGCAAGAATAGCCGGGTTGCGACGTATTTTTGCCTCCTCTCTCACGCGAATTCCGCGCTTTTTCCATGATGGCTTTCCAGATGCCTTCTTTGGTGACCACCCTATTGGTGGCATCCTCCGCAGCCCTACTCGCGGCAGGCGATGTCCCTGCTCGGCGCATCAGCTTCAACCGGGATATCCGGCCTATCCTTTCCGACAACTGTTTTGCGTGCCACGGCTTCGATGCCAAGCACCGGAAGGCAGGTCTTCGTCTGGATGTGGTGGAAGGTGCCAGGCAGCCCAATGACGATGGTCAGGTGGCGATCAAACCGGGGGATTTGGCCTCCAGCATCGCCTGGCAGCGCATCATTACGACCGATGCCGATGACCTCATGCCTCCTCCAGATTCCCACAAGACGCTCAAGCCGGAGCAGCGGGAACTCATCCGCCGCTGGATCGAAGAGGGTGGGGAGTATGAGCTTCACTGGTCTTTCATCGCACCCAGTTTGCCGAAGGTTCCCGGTATTCCGGCTGCGCAGACGGCCGTACCTGTCGGGGCCTTGGACGCCTTCGTGCAGGCACGTCTTGCCGCCGAAGGCCTCAAGCCATCTTTAGGGACAGATCGCGAGACTTTAATCCGCCGTGTGACCTTTGATCTCACTGGTCTGCCGCCTACGCCGATGGAGGTGGGGGCCTTTTTGCAGGATGCCACACCCCAAGCCTATGACCGGGTGGTGGACCGGCTGCTGCACAGCACCGCCTATGGGGAGCAGATGGCGCGCTACTGGCTGGATTTGGCTCGCTATGCGGATACGCATGGGCTGCATTTGGACAATGAACGGTCCATGTGGCCGTATCGGGATTGGGTGGTGCGGGCCTTTAACGAGAATCTGCCCTTCGACGAGTTCACGGAGTGGCAGCTTGCAGGGGATCTGATTCCCCAGGCCTCTCGAGATCAGGAGATCGCCTCAGGGTTCAACCGTTGCAACGTGACCACCAGTGAGGGCGGCAGCATCAACGAGGAGTTCATCTTCCGATATGCGGTGGACCGCGCCTCCACGGCCGTGGAGGTCTGGATGGGGCTCACGGCGGGTTGTGCGGTCTGCCATGACCACAAGTTTGATCCCATCTCGCAGAAGGAATTCTATTCCCTGTATGCGTTCTTCAACAGCGCGGCGGATCCTGCCATGGACGGCAACATTCTGCTGACCCCGCCAGTGCTAAAGCTGACGAGCGCCGAGCAGGCCCGCCAGTTGAAGGAGTACGATGAAAAAATCGCTGCCCTGAGCGCGCGCGCGACATCGATACTCGCGCAGATGCCGTACACGGACCCGGCGACGGTCCAGCCCCGGCCTCCGGTTCAGGAGTCGGAGACCGTGTGGGTGGAGGACGACTTTCCCGCAGGAGCCGCGGCGCAGCACGCCGGGCAGCACCCTCTGCAATGGATCGCCGACGCTGCGGGCAAGATCTTCAGTGGCAAGAGAGTCATCATGCGGAAGGACACGGGGCTGGCGCAGGACTTCTTCTCCGGGGTGAAGGATCCGTTCGTCATCCCAGCAGGCGGCCGGATCTTTGTTCATGTGTACCTCGAACCCGCGGACCTGCCCAAGGCGGTGATGCTGCAACTGCATGTGGATGGCTGGTCCCACCGGGCGGTGTGGGGTGATGTGAATGCGATCCCTTTTGGCGAGGTGAACACGGAGCAGCGCAAGAGCATGGGACCGCTGCCCAAGGCTGGCGAGTGGGTGCGTCTGGAGGTGCCGATGGAGGCGCTCAAGCTCAAGGCGGGAACGAAAGTGACCGGGCTGGCCTTCACGCAGCAGGGCGGCACCGTGTACTGGGACAAAGCTGGCGTGCAGAGCCGGGTGGATCCGGTGACCGCAGAGGAGGAGTCTGAGTCCGCCTGGCTGGCCAAGTGGCAGGGCAAGCGGCATCCTGAGGCTCCAGACGACGTGCGCGACATCCTGCGGACCAAGAAGCCCGAGGAGCGGACGGAGGAGCAGAAACAGCGGCTGCACACCTACTGGCTGGAAAAGGTGAGCCGGGCAGGACGGGCCTTGGTCGCGGAGCTTCAGGCCGAACGCTCGCCGATGGAGCAGGCTCGGAAACAGCTGGATGAGGCGATCCCGGCCACGCTCATGATGAAAGACATGCCCACTGCGCGGGACAGCTTTGTCATGAAGCGGGGCCAGTACGATCAGCCTGGAGAAAAGGTGTTGCGCGGTACGCCGGCCATCCTGCCCCCGCTGAAAAAGGATTCGGGGAATGGGGCGGCCGACTACAATCGACTGGACCTCGCTCGCTGGCTGATGAGCCCGGAACATCCGCTCACGGCACGGGTGGCAGTGAATCGCCTGTGGCAGCAGTTCTTTGGCATCGGTCTGGTGAAGACGAGCGCGGACTTCGGCTCCCAAGGGGAGCCGCCTAGCCACCCGGAACTGCTGGACTGGCTGGCCGTGACCTATCGTGAGAGTGGTTGGGATACCAAGGCCTTTGTCAGAATGCTGGTGACTTCCCAGACCTATCGTCAGAGCAGCCGGGTGACTCCGGAACTGCTGGCGCGGGATCCGGAAAACCGCCTGCTGGCCCGGGGACCGCGCTTCCGTCTGGACGCGGAGCAGCTACGGGACAACGCTCTGTTTGTGAGTGGGCTCCTCGATCCCACCATGGGTGGCAAGGGGGTGAAGCCCTATCAGCCGGAGAACATCTGGGAGCCGGTCGGCTTTGGGGGCAGCAACACCCGCAACTATATGCAGGACAAGGGGAGTGCCCTGTACCGCCGCACGCTCTACACCTTCCTGAAGCGCACCGCCCCGCCGCCCAGCATGACCACGTTCGATGCGCCGAACCGCGAGCAGAGCTGCACCCGGCGTGAGCGGAGCAACACGCCCCTGCAGGCGCTGCAGCTCATGAACGACGTGCAGCACTTCGAGGCGGCGCGGCAGTTTGCCCAGCGCATGATCAAGGAAGGCGGTCGTGCCGGGTGGGAGCGCCTCGCCTGGGGCTGGCGGGTAGCCACCTCACGCCTACCCACGGATGATGAAATGGCCGTGGTTCAGGATACGCTCAAGCTGCATCTGGACCGCTACCGCTCCAGCCCGGACGCCGCGAAGCTGGTGATCAGTGCTGGAGAGTCGAAGCCCGACCCGGCCCTGGACCCCGGAGAGCTGGCTGCCTATACCATGGTGGCGAACCTGCTGCTGAACCTGGACGAAACCCTCACCCGGAACTGATTGCTTCCATGAACCCGTTTGTTGACTATCACCAGCAGACCACGCGCCGCCGCTTCTTCCAGGGCACTGGCTTGCGACTGGGTGCTCTCGGCCTGAGCTATTGCTTGGGGGATCGCCTGTTGCTGGGAGCTTCTGGCGTGGGACCCGTGGCCCAGGTGCATCCTCCGCAGCCGGGATTTCCGCATTTTGCGCCGAAGGCGAAGCGTCTGATCTACCTGCACATGAACGGGGCTCCGTCGCAGCTGGATCTATTCGATTACAAGCCGGGGTTGCGGGAGTACTTTGACAAGGATCTTCCGGACAGTGTGCGCAATGGCCAGCGCATCACCGGGATGACTAGTGGGCAGTCCCGGCTGCCGGTGGCACCTAGCATGTTTGAGTTCAGCCAGTGTGGTCAGAGTGGCACCTGGATGAGCGAGCTGGTGCCGCACATGCAGACCGTGGCAGATGACCTGGCGATGATCCGCACCGTGCACACCTCCGCCATCAATCATGACCCGGCTTGTACCTTTGTCATGACGGGCAGTGAGGTGCCCGGCAAGCCCAGCCTGGGCTCGTGGCTGAGCTATGGCCTGGGCAGCGTGAGCAACAACCTGCCAGCGTTTGTCGTCTTCACACCCACCTTCCCGTCCACAGGCAATGCACAGGCGCTGTTCACGCGCATGTGGTCCAGCGGCTTCTTGCCCACCAGTCATAATGGCGTGGCGTTGCGCGGTCAGGGCGATCCGGTGTTGTACATCAAGAATCCGCCGGGCGTGGAAGGCGGAGACCGGCGTACGATGCTGAACGCGCTGAACAAGCTCAATCAACAGAGCTTTGACCGCTTTGGTGATCCAGAGATTCAGACCCGCATTTCCCAGTATGAGATGGCGTTCCGCATGCAGACCAGTGTGCCTGAACTCACGGATTTGAGCACAGAGAGCAAGGCCACTCTGGACCTGTACGGGCCGGATGTGCAGCGCATGGGCTCCTTTGCCTCCAGCGCGTTGTTGGCCCGTCGTCTGGTGGAGCGTGGCACACGAGTGGTGCAGATCCTGCACCGCGGTTGGGATCAGCACAGTGGCCTGCCCAAGAACATCAAGGCGCAGTGCCTGGATGTCGATCAGGCTTGCGCCGGTCTGATCAAGGATCTCAAGCAGCGCGGTCTGCTCGATGACACCCTCGTGGTGTGGGGCGGCGAATTTGGGCGCACGGTGTACTCCCAGGGCACCCTGACCAAGGACAACTACGGTCGCGACCACCATCCACGGAATTTCTGCATGTGGATGGCCGGCGGCGGAGTGAAGGCCGGGACGACCTATGGCGAGACGGATGACTTCAGTTACAACATCGTGAAGGACCCCGTGCACATCAATGATCTCAACGCCACCATTCTGCATCAGATGGGCGTGGATCACTCCAAGTTTAGCTTCAAGTTCCAGGGGCTCGACCAAAAGCTGACGGGCGTGGAGGAAGCCAGGGTGGTGAAAGCGGTGGTGGGGTGAGCGTGGGCTTCTGGGGACAGGATTGACAAGGTTTTTAGAAGATTAACAAGATCGGGTGAATGGGAGTTGGTGTGGCTGCAAACGGAATGAAAGGGGTTCGCGGAGTTACGGTGTGGATCGTCAAGAGAACCTTGCCAGGGCAAGGAAGCCCAGCATGGCCAGCGCCACGACCGCGAGGCTCTTTGCCCGGCCTTTGACTGTTGAAGTAGCGAGCCATCCTCCGGTGCCAATGGCGATCAGGAGAAGGATCAATGGAAAGGCGCCCATGATTCCAAATAGCGTGTCGGCGAATGGCTCGCCGCCGTCGCTGTCGAAGATCAATCCCCAGACCACGATTGAGGCCATCAGCGTGATGGAGGAGGCAATGATGCCCAGAAAGATGTCGAAGATATCGCGCATAGGGGAAAAGTGACGGTGCAGACTCAGCCTTTGAGCTTCCTCGACTGGCCGGTAGCAGGATCCACTTCGTAGATATTGCCTTCCTCGTTGGTGACTCGAAGGGTGACGTTCCCGCTCGAGGGGCTTCCCGTAGGCCAGTGGACCTCCATTTTCTTGATGAATACCCACTGAACGTCTTGCTCGAGGAATGGATTCATCAGGACGGTGTACATTTTCTTTTCCCACAGCTTCTTGCCGGTGCGGATGTCTGTTGCCGTGACGATGCCCATGGTGCCGGGCTGATTGTCGACAGTGAACTTAACGCCGTTGAGGGTGATTGGCGGAACCGGAGGAGGAGCGACGCGCTTGGCGTGGAGGGCAGTGGTGCCTGCTGTCACGATGAAGAGAATGAGAGATAATGCGGTCAGCAGCTGGCGGCGAGAGTAGTGCATGTGAAGGGGAGTGGGATTGTTTCGACAGAACGTCGTGCTATTTGCTCAGGCTGCGACTGAAGCAGGATGAAATCCTGCAATACCGACAGGTTGGAAACCTGTCCTACCAACGCGGACTGAACCGGCGGACGCCGGTACCACGCACCGGCAAGATGCCGGTGTTACTCGCAGGCAAGAAATGCGTTGAACGGCTGAAGCAGGATGAAATCCTGCTGGTACCGACAGGTTGGAAACCTGTCCTACCAATGCGGACTGAACCGGCGGGACGCCGATACCACGCACCGGCAAGATGCCGGTGTCACTCGAAAGCCAAAAAAAGGGCGTTGGACGATTCACGGTCCAACGCCTTGACGCACTGACTACTGACGCACTGCCCAATGGCACGCAACATCAACGAAGCGTACCAGCTTTCAAACCACTCAGCGCCTACCGACGCCTTTTGGCCGTTTTCCGCCCGGTCATGATGGCCTTGGCTTTGTCTTCGTTGTCCAAGACGGTGGTGAACTTGTACTTGAAGCCGTCGAGCTTCCGGCGCTCGATCTTCTGATCGATGAGGCGCTCGATGGAGTGCACATAGGAGATCTCGTCCGCAGCAAAAAGGGTGAAGGCATCGCCCTCTTTTTGCGCACGGCCGGTACGGCCGATGCGGTGCACATAGTCTTCCGGGTTCTCGGGCACCATGTAGTTGATCACGTGGGTCACGCCGCTGACATCGAGCCCGCGGGCGGCAAGGTCGGTAGCCACAATGATGTCGAAGGCGCCATCGCGGAAGCCCTGAAGGGCTTTCTCACGGTCACGCTGATTGATGTCCGAGTGCATCACTGCCACCTTGTATTTGTTGGTCTGCTGGATGGCAGCAAAGAGACGGTCGGCATGCACCTTCATGCGGGTGAAGATCATCACGCTGTGGAACTCCGTGCTCTGCAGCAGGGCCAGCAGCAATTCCTCACGCTGATCGCTCGCGACAGGGTACATGTAGTGGCTGACCGTTTCCGCAGGGGAGAAACGCAGGCCCACTTCGATGCTCTCGGGCTCGCGCAGGGCCCATTCGGCCAGGCCCTTGATCTGCGGGGGCATGGTGGCGGAGAAGAACAGAGTCTGCCGGGACTTGGGGATCTCGCTCACGATGCGGCGCACGTCGGGCAGGAAGCCCATGTCGAGCATGCGATCCACTTCATCCAGAATGAGCACTTCGACGTCGGCGAGGTTCACCGTGCCATCGCTCATGAAATCGAGGAGGCGGCCTGGAGTGGCCACTACGATGTCCACCCCGCGCTGCAGACCTTCGCGTTGCTTGCCGTAACCGACGCCGCCGTGAACCAGGAGGGTGCGGAGACCCGTGTGGCGGTTGAACTTGTCGAACGCTTCCACCACCTGGGCGGCGAGTTCGCGGGTGGGCTCCAAGATCAGGCAGCGAAGTTTGCCAGGAGCGCCGAGGCGGGAGAGAGTGGGCAGACCAAAGGCGGCAGTTTTGCCAGTACCGGTCTGGGAGGCGCCGATGACATCTTTACCGGCGAGAACAACGGGGGCGGTGCGGGCTTGAATTTCAGTGGGCGTTTGGTAGCCCATGTCGCGCACCCCGGCGAGAATGGCGGGGGAGAGCCCCAAAACTTCAAATGCTTCTGGATAAGGACCTTCGGGAACGGGAGGGGCGGGCGGTGGCGGCTCGGCGGCGACGGCGGGAGCATGGCGGCGGTCTCCGGCTTCGCGTTCTTCGCGGGGAGCCCGGTCACGATCGCGTTCACGACCTCCACGGGCTGGGCGGCGATCCTGGTCGCGGCCGGAACGGGGGCGTTCACGGTCACGGCCCTGCTCCCGGTCTCCGCTGCGGGGAGGTCTGGCGGCACCGCCTTCACGCTGGCGGTCCCGTCCGCGGTTGCCGTCACGGTCTCGTTCGCGCTCCACCTTGGGCCGATGTTCGGCGGCGTCCTTGCGGGTGGCGGCCTTCGCGGCGTGTAATTTCTCCGGGTGTTTTTCGTGATGCTTCGCGCTGTCGTCAGCGGTTTTCTTCTTGCCCAGGCCCGTGAGGCGTTTGAGCCCTGACGTGATTCGTTGAAGCAGGGAGGGTTTGGTCTTGGTCGATTGGCTCACGAGCGATAGATGGGGAAGAACAGGGGGGCACTAGATAGAAGAACCCCTAATCCGATGTCATCCCACTTTTTTACACCTTTTGCAAACGGAGATGTGCCCCGGGGCGGGAATCGCCCCAGGGACGGGTGTTTTTCTAGTGCATTTCCACCGCGCAGGAGCCCAAGCCGCCGCGGAAGTAGTTGAACTGGACATTGGGATGGTCCGCCAGCAGGGACATGGGCACGGCGGAGTCGGCCAGGCCCTTCGAGATCATGAGGGCAGTGAGGCGCTGACCCAGCGGGTTGTCGTGGGTGCCGGCCTGCCAGATGCTGACCTTCTCTGCGAGCCAAGTCTCTTTCGGTCCCACGGTGATGGCTGTCTTCGGCACCATGGTGATGTTTCCGCCGCCGCTGGTGCGGGCATTCTGAGCCAGAGTGATGGGGTGAAGCTCCACGATGCGAGTGCCGAGTTTCCGATACTCCTCCGGAGTGGGGGGCTCGTTCTTGTACTTGCCCGTGCGTTTGAGGGGATCGTTGAAGGCCCAGTGTTTGATGTCGCCTTGGCCACCTTGCATGACTGCGCAGCGCACGCCGGCGTTCCAGCTCTGCACGTATTCCTTCACGTCACCCTTGGGGAAGTGGAGGTTGGCATCCGGCATGGCGAGCTTCTTTTGAATGCGGTTGAAGAGCAGCTCACGGTCGGCCTTCTCAAAGGAGAGGGGATGGGTGATTGGCACTTCTTTCTTGGTCTCCACATCGTACCACTCGTCCATGCCCCAGAAGTGGGAGGTCTTCAGGCTGAGACCCAACTCGTTGATGAGACGGGCGACGAGTGGGAGTTGCTCGGTGGGCCCGATGGGACCGCAAACGCCCACGGGATTGTCCGCCGTGGACTGACGCCAGGCGGCGATGTATTCCAGTGCCTCAGCCAAATAGAAGTCCTCCAGCGTGTCATACATCACGACCTTGAACCCCGGACGGGAGAGCTGACGAAGATCCTTCTCCGTGAGCTTGGCGGCGTCGTTGATGAGGCTGCTGTCCAGGGTGGTGTAGTCCCACCAGTCGGGGGCGATGTGGCTGAGTTTGCGAGGCATTTGGGGAGCAGTGAAAAGTTAAGAGTGAGAAGTTAAAAGTGGGGAGTCTGAGGCAGGGGACGATTGTGTGTCTTGGCGAGAGAAAAGAGTGAAGTTTGGAATTTGAATTTTGAAGCTTCGACAGCGGAGCGGTCGGCTATTCCTCGAGCCAGCGTTCGCAGGCCTCGTTGATGAGGCAGTCGTCGCCGAGGGCTTCTTTGAGAGGGTCGGTGTCGCTGGCACTGAAGCCGAGATGGAGGTGGCGACGCCAACCTTCGGCGTGGGTGAACTTGCCTGAGAGGGTGCCGACTTTTTGAGCGGCCTCGTCCATGGAGATGAGGTAGGAGTCCATGCCCTGACTCACATCCAGCCAATGTTTCTGGCTCTCGTGGGCGGCGAGGGCATTGCGCTTGATTTCATGAACCGGGGCGGTGTTCACATAAGATCCGGCGTGAATGCGTTTGCGCAGCGGGTCCCGCAGGCCGTGGGGCATGGCGTGATACACGGTGACGTCATGGAAATAGGCGTCGCGTGGGGGATCGGTGATGAAGTTGGGAATGCCGTGGGTAAACGCGGCGGTGACGGCCAGGCGGCTGGCGGCCATGTGATCTTCCATGTAGTCGCTGGGAGCGTGGGTGAGCACGATGCGCGGCTGGGCCTCGCGCACGATGGCGGCGACTTTTTTGAGCGCCTCCGGGTTGTAGGTAAGAACCAGATCGTCGCTGATGGGCGGGTAGAATGCTGACCCAAGGATGCGGGCGGCCTCTTGGGCTTCATCAAGGCGCTTGCGAGCGGTGGTGGGGCCGTCCATCTGCACGGAGCCGCCATGGCCGTTGCAGAGGTTCACATAGTGCAGGTCCCAACCCCGGGCCTTGAGCTGGAGCATGGTGCCGGCGGCGACGAATTCGATGTCATCAGGATGGGCAAAAATGGCGAGGACGGAAGGCATTGGGGAGAAGGAAAAGGGAAGAGGGGGAAGGGATAATGGGCTTCAGCGCGGGAGCGAAGGCGGCCGCTTGGAGATAGGCGCAGGGGGCAAGGGTTGCCGTTTGAACTGCACTGGCGAGATCGAGGCGATCACGTCGTCGGGGCTTTCCTTTGATGGGCCCGGTTTGCTGGGAGGGCCGAAGGCGTCTTCGATGAATCCGTCAATGGTATCTGGGCTTGGAACCTTGCTGGAACGCTTGGGTTTCGATGAAGTTCTGCCCAGCGGGTTTCTGACGTAGTAAGTCACCTCCAGAAAGTGCTCCGGATCCAGTCGATGTGTTTCTTTCTCGAATGGGTAGGTCCATATTGAATAAGCCGCGACCGCAACGGGAGTGGCCACTGGCTTCTCCATGGGAGGCAGCACGGCGTAGAGCTGCCGGCGGTACATGCCGGGCTTGATGCACTCTGCCAGTTCGCCGTAGCCCTTCTGGCGATCCGTCTCTTGAGTGGACGCGCAGGACACCATGGTCACCGCAAAAACTGCCACAGCCAGCGCCTTGATGAGGGGCCGCGTGGTCTGTGGCAGTCGGATCATTGCAGAGAGGTCGGGAGGGGAGCGGGGCTAGGCCAGCTCGCTGATTTTCACGGGACGGCCGCCTTCCTGGGCGGACTTGTCGGCGGCGAAGAGGACTTCGAAGCTCTTGAACGACTCACGCAGACTGGTGAGGGGCATGGCTTCGCCCTTCTCCAAAGAAGCGAAGAAGGTCTCAAACTGCGTCTGGTACGGGTGATCGCTCACATCGCCGCTGTCGAGCATCTTCATGTTGAGGTTGCTCCAGCCCGCCTTGTTGGTGTGGAGCTTCATGGAGTGAAAGCGGTTGTCCAGCAGGCTGCCCTCGCTGCCGCACAGGTGGGTGTGGAAGTAGTAGGGCTGCAGGCAGTCCACCACGGCGGAGCACTTGCCCACCTTGCCGTCCTTGAAGTGGACGAGGGTGACGCTGGTGGTGTCGTACTCGTAGGGGGCGAAGATGTCGCTCTTGGACTTGGTGGAGAGGCTGGTGACGCTTTCCACCTCGCTGCCCATGACCATGAGCAGGGCGTCCAAGGCGTGGCAACCGGCGGTGAGCAGGGCGCTGCCGCCGTTTTCCTTGCCAATGTTCCAGCGGAACTGGCCGTACCAGGGCCCGATGCCGTGGTAGTAGTCCACTTCGCCATAGTGAAGCTCTCCCAGCAGGCCCTGATCGAGAATGGCCTTGGTGGACTGGAACTGGCCGGAGAAGCGGCACTCAAAACAGACGCAGCCGAGCACATTGTTGGCCTCGGCGGCGGCGATGATGTCCCGGCACTCCTGCAGGGACATGCCCAGGGGTTTCTCGATAATCAGGTGTTTCCCTGCGCTGGCGGCGGCCACAGCCTGGTCGCGATGCTGGGCCGGCATGGAGCAAATGTCCACCACCTGGATGTTGGCTGCGAGGAACTCGTCGAAGTCGGTGTAGGTCTTCACCGGGCAGCCGTGGCGGGCGCTGACCTCTGCGTTGTCGAGCTTGCGGGAGGAGAAGATGGCGGTGACCTGGGCGTGCGGGGTGGCGTTGATCGCCGCGATGTGGGCACCTGCGGCCCAGCCATATCCGATGATTCCGACGTTGTATTTCTTCATGTTGTTGCGTTAGAAAGGGCCTTGTGAGTGTGTTCTTTGTGACATCAAACTCATGTCCGCCTTATGAAAAATGATACGCTTTTTAAGCCAACAATTTGTCAGGCGGGCAGGGGCCTGTTGACCCTGGGAATAGTGCTCTCTGGTTGGTGTTTGCAAGGACCGGCGCAGGAGCCCGTGCCGCCCCGCGCGCTACGTGATTTAAATACCAGTTACTTTCCTTTCACACCAGTCAAGGATGCGGCTGCCTGGGAGAAACGTCGGACGGAAATCGAGCACCGGGTGCGGCTGGCGTCCGGGCTGTGGCCCATGCCGGAACGTCCGCCTCTCAATGCCGTCATTCACGGCCGCATTGAACGGGATGATTACACCGTGGACAAGGTTTACTTTATGTCCGTTCCCGGTCATTTTGTGACAGGAAACTTGTACCTTCCCAAGAACCCTCCGGCGAAGCTGCCGGTGGTGCTCTGTCCGCACGGTCACTGGCCGAACGGACGCTTCATGCACGCCGATGATGCGACGGTGAAAAAGGAGCTCGCCACCGGGGCGGAGCGTTGGGAGAACGGGGCGCGTTCACCCCTGCAGGCCCGTTGTGTGCAACTCGCGCGCATGGGGTGCGCGGTGTTCTTCTATGACATGCTCGGGTATGCGGACAGCCTCCAGTTTCCCGAGCACCGGCACGGGCCGCAGGAGGAGGGCTTTGTGAGTGTGGATGCGGAGCAGAATCTGTACGGATATTTCCCGCTCCAGATCTGGAACGGCGTGCGGGCGCTGGACTTCCTGCTCTCCGTTCCGGGGGCTGATCCCACCCGTGTGGGCTGCACGGGGGCGAGTGGCGGTGGCACGCAGACGATGGTGCTGGCGGGCATTGACTCCCGGATCACGGCGGAGTTTCCATGCGTGATGGTGTCCACATCCATGCAGGGCGGCTGCACCTGTGAGAACTCGAACCATCTGCGCATCAATCAGGGGAACATTGACATCGCCGCTCTCGCTGCCCCGCGACCGCTGGGCCTGACGGCTGCCAACGACTGGACGAAGGAGCTGGAGACCAAAGGATTCCCGGATCTGAAAGGGCTCTACCAGATGACGGGCAGCCCGGGGAATGTGAGTGCGCTGTTCGCCACGCACTTCCCGCACAACTACAACCACGTGGCGCGCACCGCCATGTACAACTTCTTCAACAAACACTTCAAGCTGGGGCTGACGGAGCCGGTGCTGGAGCGAGACTTTGCACTCTCCAGCAAGGACGAGTTGAGCGTCTGGGATGCGAAGCATCCGGCACCCAGTGGCGACCAGGTGGGGAAGCCGCACGAGGTGGCGGTGGGCAAATGGTTCAAGGAGCAAACGGCGAAGAACCTGGCTCCGCTGCTGAAAGCGAAGACGGATGCGGAACTCGCCAAGACCGACGAGGTGGTGGGTGAGGCCTGGCGCATCCTGGTGGGGCGCGCCCTGCCGGGCGAGGGGGACACCTCGTTTGATGTCGGGACCAAGGAGGAGCGGGGGGATCACTTCCTCATTCGTGGTCAAGTGCACTACAAGGACACGGATCACATTGACGTCACTTTCCTCTATCCCAAAAACTGGAACAACAAGGCACTCCTGTGGCTGAGTGGGAAGGGGCCGGAGTCCCTGGTGAGTGCGCAGGGCGATCTAACGGAGGCGGGTCGCAAGCTGGTGGCGGAGGGCTACGCCGTGGCGTGCCCGGTGCCGTACCTGGCCGGAGCCTCCCGTAACCCCAATGTGTACGGGAAACGGAAGCTGCAGACCTATGAAGGCTATGCGGGCTATCACTACGGCTACAATCCCAGCGTCTTTGCCGAGCGGGTGCGGGATGCGTTGTCGGTGATCGCGATGATTCGCGACCATGACAAGTATCACACCGACCAGATCTTGGTGGCTGGGCTGGAGGGTGCTGGCCAGGTGGCGGCGGCCACCGTGGCCCAGGCGAAGTCGGTGGTGGATCAGGGGGTGGTTGCCACGGGAGGTTTCCGGTTTGGGAGTTTGAAGGACGTGTGGGATGTGAACTTCGTGCCGGGTGCCGTGAAGTATGGGGACGTCCCGGCCCTGCTTACGCTGTGTGCTCCGGTGAGCCTGAAGGTGCTGGATGAAGCGAAAGGCGGCGAGGTGGAGTTTGTGCTCGGGTCGCTGGGGCGTTGAGGGCCACCGGCATCCTGCCGGTGGTTCGAGGTATGCGCGGAGGTGCAGAGTGGTTGATCGTCAATCACCGCCGACTGAAGTCCAATGCCCCTTCAGAAGGGCCGAAGGTCCGGCTCCAAAGCAGCCTTGGGCAACACCCAAGGAATCGATGGCCAAACAACCCATGAGGGCTGAATGCCCGGTCTCATCAAGCCCGCCCACGACGAGCATCCCGTCTCGCATCTTGCAAGGTGCCGGGCAGGTTGCCCTGCAGGTTGCGGCGATGGAGGCCGCATGGAGGCCGCATGGAGTGAAGGTGTTGTGATTGTAATGTGTTGAAGGTGAGCGTGTTGGTGTTTCGTTTGGGCTGATGGCGCGGCTTATGCACTGAAGGATGCATCCCCGGAGTTTTTGCGTCGGGGGTATGAGGCAAAGACCCCAGGTTCTTCAATCTAACCAAGCTCAAATCACTCGCATGAAAACGCACCTTCTTGCCGCACTGGCAGTCGCACTGATCCTCCCAAGCTGTGCCACCAAGACTGTGGCCGACAGTGGCACGCCTGCTCAACCTCTGGCCATTGACCGGGCCGAACGGAAGATCTACGCCACGCCCACACCGGTTTCGGAGGATCCCACCTCGCCCTTATATCATGTGGAGTCCAATGGCAGTGCTGCCAGTGTGGCCTTGGCCAGCTTTTAGCAGCTGATTTCCAAACAAGGGCCAGTTTAGGCTCGTGTTTGCGGAACCGTCTGGCTAGACTGACTCAACAACTGATTCATGAAAACGACGCTGGTCTTCTCCGCGCTGGTCCTATTCGCCACGAGCCTGCTTTCAAGCTGCGCTTCCAGTGATCCCACCTCCTCCGGGCAGCCGGAAGCCGCCCAACGAGAGGAGGCGAGGAAGTATGGCACCCCAACGAGACTTTCGTCTGACCCGTCCTCACCGTTGCATGACCTGGAGTCCAACAAGGGGCAGGTCAGTACAAAGATTGCGGAGTTCTAGGAAATGCGGAAGCGTTTTAGACAGGATTTACAAGATTCTGAAAAGATTAACAAGATGGGATCTCGGGTTGGAGGGGCCAACCCGAGGGGGCAATGCTGGGTGGGCTACTTGGTTTCCTTCAACCGTGACTGCCATCCTACGGGCTGCGTCCAGGCCATTTCGCTCTGGTCTTCGTAGCTGGGGCGGGGATGCGGGCGGTTTGAGGTGATAATGGCGCGGACGTAGAGTTCTTCGCCTTTCAGGTGGTATTCAGCCACGGGGCCTTCCACGGTGGCAAAGGTCTTGCCCACGTCGGCCGAGTAAACAATCCGCTCGGGGCGGAAGTCGTCGGGGGGCGTCTTGACGGTGGTAGTAGTTTTATCGAACCCGACCGGGGTGCCGACGAATTTGATGGTGTAGGTGACGCCTGTTTGGGGCTCGACCTGGACCTTGAGTACGCCATCCTTGAAGGTGACGTCCTGCAGGGTCACACCGCTTGAGGCGTAGAAGTCACCGGCCCGCATGGCGGCGATGATCTTGTCAGTCTCCAGGGATTCGCTGCGCACCATGACCCAGCCGCGACCAGGGGCGCTGTCTTCGCCATGGTAGTGGTGAGCATCGTCGGTGCCCACGCCATAAAGCGGTGGGGCGTTGAACTGGGTGAGGCGCAGGGTGTTGGCGACATCCCAGATCGTTTCGTGTCCGGGACGTGTGGCATCGCCCTGGTAGTGGATCATGGGGTGGCCATTGTAGATTTCGAAGAAATTCTCCTCCAGGACAGCGGCGAGGTCTTCGGGAGTGAGAGCCCAGCGAAAGTTGGGGTGGTTCACGTGAGCGAGCACTGGGCGTCCCGTGGCCTTGCCCTGGGCGTGAATGGCCTGCAGGCTCTTGCGCATCACGTCCTGAATGCTGGTGCCATCCGGAGGCAAGATGGCCTCCTGAATGTTGATCGCATTGATGTGGATGGGGACCCGTTTCTTGAGTTCCATCGCATAGTTGGCGCTGAGCTCCTCCGCCTGAATGAGGAGAAACTCACCTGGGCGCTCAAACTTGGGCCGGTACTCCTCCAGCTTCTTGAGCCGGATCTCCTTAATCCCGTCTTTTTCCCGGGTCTCCACCCATGGGGAACCGAAGCGGGCCAGATACTTGTCCAGAGCAGGTGTGCTGCCGGGGGCGGTCTGGCGTTTTTTTACGAGTTCTTCCCCCACCCAGACCTCCTTGGCCTGAAGGACGTTGTGATCAGAGATGGCGAGGAACTGATAGCCGTTCTTCTGGTACCAGTCGGTGATCATCTCTGGGAAGTCATTGCCATCGCTCCAAAGGCTGTGGGTGTGGGTGTTGCCCTTGTACCACTTTTTGACTGGCGTGGAAGATTCGGCGGCGGTCAAAGAGAGGGAAAGGGCCAGGCTGGCGGCCCCAAGGGTGGCGCTGAGGGCGAATGTCCGACGGGTTAAGAGGCGGGTGGGAGTCATGAGGGAAGCGCGGTTGAGTATTTGGAATACTGGAGGGCGGGCGCGTTTCTTCTTGGGAAATGGCGGTGAAGGGGGTGAGGGGGCTCGGGGTGTTGGAAGGTGTGACGAGGATGTGTCGCGATTGGAGGCCAACACCTGGATGCGAAGCATCTTTCGGAGTGCGGCGAGCATCGCCGCTTTCGGGAGTCCTGTGTGGGTCGAACTAACGAAGCGCCCTGGCGGAGCGCGTGGCCTCATTCGTCTTCGGCGTCCGGCATCAGGTTTAAGGTTGTCACAAGGCGTAGCCAAAGCGGTGATGCTCACCGCAGTCCCAAAATCCTGCTGCGCAGGATCAGGTGTTGGGTGTTTGGGATAGGATGGTGATTTTGGGCGGCTTACCAGATCGAAGACGCAAAAAGCAAAAAAAGGCCTGCGATGCGCCGGAGCGGCATCGCAGGCCTAGGGGGGTGTTTTTTTATGGCCCTCTCACAGGCCGGGTGGTTCGCACGGGGGTTCTTTATTGCACCGCAATGACGCGCGGTTTGGCGGCTTCTCTGACGGGAAGGTTCAAGGTAAGGACACCGTCTTCCAGCTTGGCGGTGAGCGCGGCCTCATCCACCTTGGCGGTGACCTTGAGCTGGAGCTTGTAGCTGGAGCTGCCAAGTTCCCGATGAAGGGACTTCCAGGAATCTTGGGCGACAGGTTTGCGCTGAGCGCTGAGGGTGAGGACGCCCTGATCAAGCTTGACCTGGACGCTGTCCTTGGCTGCGCCGGGAAGGTCCACTCGGACTTGGTAGGCGTCTTTGGCGCTGTCGACGGAGTAGCGCGGTTTCACGAAGTTCTGCGACTGCGCGGTCGTGTTTGTATTCGTAGTGTCGGTGGCGCAGGCGCTGGCAGGAGTGCAAGTGGTCATGGTCGTAGGAGTTGGGGGAAAATGGGGTTTGTTTGGCCGTAGGTTCGTTTGTGCTTTGGTGACTCGCCGCGGCCGGGGGGGGGCTCAAGGGCAGCGCCCCGACGCGCGGATGGGGATTTTCAGCGGTTAGGTGGCGATCACTGAACCTCAATACTGCGAGGTTTGTGCGCTTCGGCTTTCGGCAGAGTGACCGTCAGAAGGCCGTCTTCCACTTTGGCTGCGATGGCATCGTATTTGACGCTGTCCGGCACAGAGACCGAGCGTGTGGAAGTGAAGCTGGATTCGCTTTCGCCATTCTTCTCCTTTCGCACGACGGTGACGGTGAGAAGACGGTCGTTGAACTCGACCTTCACATCTTCCTTCTTCACGCCGGGAATTTCGAAGGTGGCGTAGTAGTTGTCCTTGTCCTCGTGGATGTCCGTGGCGAGGCGTCCGGTGGCTGCTCCGCCGAAGGCAGTGTCCCAATCGAACACGCGAGCGAAGGCGGGCAGGTTGCCAAACGGGTGATTGAGCCAGGCTTCGAGGCTGGAGGCAGGATGATTGTAGCGGGTAAGTTTCATGGTGTTTGTTTTGTTGGACCTAAGAGTTGTCTTAGTAGGGTGATGTCTACGTGGCCTATTCCCGCAAGCCTCGTGCCATCGGCATCGTGATGGGTGTAAGACGTTGAAAATGAGGTGAAACGAGACCTGAGGCACTCCTTGGGAGCCTCGACCTGCTGTATGGAAAGAGACAAAAAGACTCTTAAGTGAAATTTTGCATCGCCCTTGTTAAGAGACAATATGACTCTAGTTGTTTCAGGTTATGCTCTTTACCTGTGTTGAGTTTGCCAGACTACCAAAGTGGTTGTACGCCTTTGTGGTTGCAATTACCATAATTACCATTATTGTGAATTGACCTGCGAACTCACCGTCCAAGGCATCATGAAACTCCTCCTGAAAATCGCCATCGTCGTGGTTGTAGCCCGCTTTATGGTTCACACGCCAAAGGGGGCAAATCAGACCCTGGATGCGGTGAATAGCTTCACGCTCCGTGACATGGCGATGCGGGTGGACAGTGTCTTTGTCTTTGTGGAAGAGACCGTGATGAGCTGGTTCTCCTAGCTTCTGGAATTAGGAATGATGAATTAGGAATTAGAAATGAAGCCTCCCCTTCAAAGCTGGTCTGGGGGATTCTGAAGGAGCTTTGCCGATGGGATGGCAGTATTTTAAATTCAGCATTCCTAATTCCTAATTTTTGCCTCTCTCTGTGTCTCTGTGGTTATTTCCAGCATCCTTCTCTCAAGCTTTCTCCAGGAATAGCCGCCCTGCCTTGCGGCGCAGGCGGAGCTGGCTGGGGAGATTGACGCGGGCCACGTGAGGGGAGGTGAGGAGCTCCAGTGCGCTTTCGATTTCGGCGTTGCCGATGTTGGGCACGGCGTGGACTTCACGCAGCCACCACCGGAAGATGCGGCTCTGCAGGGCGGGATGGGCGGTCTTGAGAGCGGTAGTGACGGTGAGACTGCGATCAGGCTGGAGGAGCTGATGCTCCTTGAGAAAGGCGCTGGTGGCAGACTGCAGGTAGTCTTCGTCGCGGCCAGCCAGTCGAGCAAAGCGCTGGAGGGTGCCAGCGACTTCTCGCTGGAACATCTCCTTCAAAAAGGGGAGCACGCGGTGACGGATCCGATTGCGAGTGGGGGCTCCCAAAGTTGAACCTGCGTTGGTGGAGTCCTCCCGGAATGTGAGTCCGTGAGCGGTGATGTAGGTATCAATGTCCTCGCGAGTGATTTCCAAGAACGGTCGTGTGATCAGAAGACCTCCGGGGGAGCTGGAGATGGGATCCATGCCCCGGATGCCGCGCAGACCACTGCCGCGGAAGAGGTGATGCAGGATGGTTTCCACATCGTCGTCGGCATGGTGGGCCAGAAAGACATTGCGACTCCCGTGGCGGGCGGCGACCTCGTCAAAAAATGCCCGACGGGCGTCTCGTCCGGCCGTCTCCATCGACGCCTTGGTACGCGTGGCTTGAGCGATGATGTCCACGGTCGCTTCCTCGTAAGGCAAACCGTGAGCTTCGGCCAGATCCCTCGCAAAGCGGGCGTCGCCATCGGACTCTGCACCGCGCAACTGGTGATTCAGGTGGCAGACTATGAGTTTCCTGTATCCCTGCAAGAAGAGGAAGTGCAGCAGCGTCACGGAGTCCCGGCCGCCGGAGACACCTACCAGCTGCGGCGCATCCAGGGAAAGCTCCGGCTGTTTTGCCTGAAGATTCCGCAGGGTGGTGCGGGCTTTGCGTTCCAGCCGGGTGAGGGCCGTCGACGCGTGGGGACGCGTCGACGGGGAAACTGAGGGGGCCGATTCGGGATCAGCCGATTTTTTCCGAGCCGAAGTAGCGCTGGAGCGGGGCTGGGATGGCGATGCTGCCGTCCGCTTGCTGGTACGTTTCGACGAGGGCGACGAAGAGGCGCGCGAGCGCGGTGCCGGACCCGTTGAGCGTGTGGCAGAATCGGTTTTTGCCATGCTCATCCTTGTAGCGCAGATTCATGCGGCGCGCTTGGAATTCGCCAAAATTGCTGCAGCTGGATACTTCCAGAAAGGAGCCCTGACCGGGGGCCCAGACCTCGATGTCGTAGGTCTTGGTCGAACCAAAGCCCACGTCTCCCGTGCAGAGCTCGATGATGCGATAGTGCAGGCCCAGGGTCTGAAGGACGACTTCGGCATTGGCGGTCAGCTTCTCCAGTTCCTCCATGGAGGTCTCCGGGGTCGTGATCTTCACGAGTTCCACCTTGTCGAACTGGTGCATGCGGATGAGGCCGCGGGTACCCAGGCCGGCGCTGCCAGCCTCCCGGCGGAAGCAGGGCGTGTAGGCCGCATACTGGATGGGGAGAGCTTCGGTTTTCACGATCTCCTCACGATGCAGGTTCGTCACCGGCACCTCGGCGGTCGGCACAAGGTAGAGATCATCTTCCTGGCAGTGGTACACCTGATCGGCGAATTTCGGGAGCTGGGTGGTACCCACGAGGGCGTCCGCCTTCACCACGAATGGCGTGTTCACTTCAGTGTAGCCGTGTTGGGTCGTGTGGAGATCGAGCAGGAAGTTGATGAGGGCGCGCTCCAGGCGGGCACCTTGGCCGCGATACACGACGAAGGCGCTGCCGGTGATTTTGGCACCTGCTTCGAAGTCGAGGAGCCCGTGCTGGGCACCGAGGGTGACGTGGTCCTTGGGCTGGAAATCGTAGGAGGGCTTCTCGCCCCAGACTTTCACCTCGGGATTTTGCTCGGCGCTGTCGCCGATGGGGCAGGCGTCATGCGGGAGGTTTGGGATTCCCAGCATGATCTCACGCTGTTTGATATCCAGAGCGTCGGCGTCGCGACCGATCTGCTCGATCCGGTCGCCGATGCCTCGGACCTGGGCCTCAATGGCGCTGGTATCTTCGCCCTTCTTCTTGGCGATGCCGATCTCCTTGCTGATGCGGTTGCGGTCGCCCTGGAGCTTCTGGCGCTCCGTCTCAGCTTCGCGACGCTGCTCGTCCAGGGAGGTCACCTCGTCCACCATCGAGGAAAGGCCGGCACCACGGGTGCTGAGGCGTTCTTTGACGTAGTCGGGTTTCTCACGGAAGAGGCGGATGTCTAACATAGGGCGGGCAGACTAGCGTGGAATGGGAAAATGTCGAGCCGCAGGGAGGGAGGAGGATGCCGGGACAAGAAGAAACTGGCGCAAAGGGAGATTTTGCGCTTTGGTGGGCGGTTCGCGGCCTAGTCAGGTCTGCGGTTCCTGCCCTGTGAAACTCCATCGTCACCTCATCGAACAGATCATTGCCACCATTGCGGAGATTTTCGCACGCGGGGTGCATGCCGACAAAGCCATCGAGCGGATGATGAAGGCGCACCCGAAGTGGGGCGCTCGGGATCGGCGATTCTTCGCGGAGACCTCCTACGAGCTCGTGCGCTGGTGGCGCTGGTACTGGTACCTCGCCGGGTTGCCGGATTCGGAGTACAACAAGGTGGAACTGCTCAACGATGGCAAGGTGTGGCGCGTGTGGGCGGCCTACTGGATGGTGCAGCATGGCGAGGCACCGCCCTTTGCGGAGTGTCGGGGCTCTTGGAATGCCACCGTCAAGTCCAGGTATGACGCGGACGTTCTGCCCGCCATCCGGCTTTCCATTCCCGACTGGCTACAGGAGCGTGGGACCAAGGAGTTTGGCAGGGAGTGGCCAGAGCTGATGAAGGCGCTCAATGAGCCGGCGGATGTTTTCCTGCGGGCCAACACCCTGCGCATCACCCCTGTCGAGCTCCAGGCCCGGCTGGAGGGCGAGGGCGTGGAATCGCATCGCGTCAAGGGGTTGCCGGATGCGCTGCGATTGAGCGTGCGCAAGAACGTTTTTACCACCAAGGCGTTCCAGGACGGCCTGTTTGAAGTGCAGGATGCGGCTTCGCAGAAGATCGCTCCGTTTCTGGAAGTGGCTCCCGGGCAACGGGTAGTGGATGCCTGCGCCGGTGCTGGCGGCAAGACGCTGCACCTCGCGGCGCTCATGCAAAACAAAGGCTCCCTCGTGGCGATGGATGTGCACAAGTGGAAGCTGGATGAGATGCGCCGCCGGGCTCGTCGCAATGGTGTGAGCAATGTGGAGCCGCGCCTCATTGAGGATACCAAGGCTATCAAGCGTCTCGCAGACAAGGCTGACCGTGTGCTGCTGGACGTGCCATGCAGTGGTCTGGGGGTGATTCGTCGCAACCCTGATGCGAAGTGGAAGCTGAGTGAAGAAGAGCTGGACCGCCTCCAAAAACTTCAGCAGGAGATCTTGGAAAGCCACTGCCGCATGGTGAAGCCCGGCGGCAAGCTGGTATACGCAACGTGCAGCCTCTTTCCCAGCGAGAATGACCGGCAGGTGCAAACCTTCCTGGCCAGTCATGGGGAGGAATGGAAGCTGGAGGAGGAGCTGAGCCTCCGGCCGGATCGCGAGGGATATGATGGATTCTATGCCGCGCGGTTGGTGAGGACGGCTACGGCTTCGCCGGGTTGAGGCGGCCGCAAGCGGCCTGTTGAGACGCTGCGCTGGTTGAGACGGCTGCGCCTGGTTGAGGTGGCACAGCCGTCCCGGCTGTGAGTGGGACCGGCATCTTGCCGGTGGGGCGCTCGTGGAGGTCGCTGATCTTATCCTCACACAAAGGCACGAAGATCTCAGAAGTAGCGCGGACTGGCAGTCTGCTGTGCCGCCGATTGGCAAGCGGCACCTTTCTCGCGTCGGTGGAAGTTCCAGATCGACTATGAGCCTGGTGCAGTGACCGTCACCGTTTGTGTGACAGAGTTGTTTCCACGATTTGTGTCGTTGAGCCGTCTTGCTTCATCGACAACCAATCTAAACTCGTAGCTACCGGGAGCGGGTGCAGTCCAGCCGGAGCTTCGTGTCAGGGTTTCGGTTTTGCCCGGCTCTGGCAGATGCAGGGGTTCATCCAGCCAGCGTTCACCGTTGATGTAGAGGCGGATGGAAGTCTCGAGATGTCTGGCGGTGTTTGTGCCTGCATTTCGCAACTCCAGCTCTGGCACCACCACCTGGCCTGTGCTTACCGAGGTGCTGGAGAGGCGAAGTCCCACCGCAAAGTCTACTGGCGTGGTATCAGGCCGCCTCAGAAACGCGAAGATACTGATCGCGCAAACGAGGAGGGTGAGCGGGATGCGCCAGCGAAGCATGGGAACTGATAGTGACATCGAAATCGACCGGTGGACACTGTTTTTCGGTGGCGACAGTGTCAGACAATGAGCCGGACTGGTTGCCCGGAGAGGTTCGGGAGGGCGCAAATCGTTCCCAGTTGATCCGGGCGTGACAATGCCAAACACTTTCGCTTAGGATGCCGCCATGAAGTTCGTCCATGCAACCGCCTTCTTCTGCATTGCCACGACTGCTCTTCCCCTTGCGGCAAAGGAGATTCACGAAGCCGCACGGATCGGGGATCTCACTCAGTTGGAGCGCTTGCTCGCAGGAGGGCAAAAGGTCGATGAGCTGGAGGATGGCTTGGGCGTGACCGCCTGGCAGATCGCGTCCTACCATGGCAGGAAGGAGGCTCTGGACTTGCTGGCGAAGGCAGGGGCGGATGTGCAGCGCCCTTTCCCCGATCCCCAGGAAATTGTGGATCGGGTTCTCTCGCTTGCGGTGAAGAAGAAAGGTCCCGGATTTGCTCTGTTGGCGGCCCGAGATGGGAAGGTGCTTTATGCCAAGGGCTACGGGCTGGCGGATCTAGAAAAAGGTGTGCCCATCACCCCAGACACCGTGTTTCGCATCGGGTCGGTGACCAAGCAGTTCACGGCCACGGCGGTGCTGCTTTGCCAGCAAGACGGACTGCTCAAGCTCTCGGATCCGTTGACCAAGTATTTTCCAGGCTACCTGGACGGAGACAAGATCACGGTGGCCCACCTGTTGTCGCATCGCTCAGGCATCCGCAACTTCACCTCGTTTCCCACATTTTCTGAACAGGTCACCGGCCCTCGGACTCAGGATCAAGTCATCGCGACCTTCCGTGACATGAGTCTGGAGTCGGAGCCGGGCACACGCTATGCCTACTGCAATTCGGGTTATGTCTTGCTGTCTGAAATCGTAAAGCGAGCATCGGGGGAAAAGTACGATGACCTGCTGGAGCGGCGGGTGTTTCGCTCTGCGCACATGTTCTCCACCGGTGTGCATCGGCCCGAACTGGCCCTGCAAGGGGAGGCCCTCGGGTATGCCAGACGGGAGGACGGAAAGGGAGGCTGGCGGCGGGCTTTGAATTGGCACATGTCTCAAGCCGGGGCGGCAGGGGAGTTCTACTCCACTGTGGGCGATCTCTACCGATGGAACGAGGCGGTCTTCAACGGGAAGGTGCTGTCTCCCGAGTCTCTAAGCATGGCGCATCGTCCCGCGGCACCCCAAGATGAGGCCAGCGCGGAGATGACCGGCCTGGCGGCAAAGTACGGCTATGGCTGGGTGGCGGATGAGGAGCGGGGGCTGCCCAAAATCTTGCACACGGGCGGGCTGCCCGGCTTTTCTTCGATCTTGATCAGGTATCCGGCACAGAATTTCACGGTGGTGGTGTTCTCCAACACCCTGGAATCCATCGGTGGCCAAACTGCATCCGCCCTTGCCGGGGTGGTGGCCCGGCAGCATCTCTGGCGGGAGATGGGCTCGCAACCCTGTTTCCGCGAACTACCGGTGCCGGAGGGGGTGCATCTCACCGACTACGCGGCACCGTTTGATTTCGGTGGACTGGGAGTGATGCGGTTCCGCGTGCGAGATGGCCGCCTTGAAAGCAGGCTCGCCGCCCAATCGTGGGGAGCCGTGCGCTACCACGGAGTGGATGAGTTTCGCAATGACAGCGTCGATGCCACATTCACCTTCCGGCGCGATGAAAAGGGCATGGTGAATCATGTGAAACTGCTTCAGCACGGCTCCCTCCTGGAAGGCGATCGGTTTGACGAGCCCGAGACGAGCAAGCTCTCGCGTGAGGCGTTGGACGCGGTGGCTGGCAGCTACGAGTTGCCGTTTGGCCAGATTCACTTCCGGGTGGACAACAAGAGCGGCGACTTGAGGGGACGGGTGAAAGGGCAGCAGGAGTTTTCCTATTACCCGGTTAAGGGCGACGACGGGCGGTTCATGTGCAAAGCCGTGCGAGCCCAAGTCATGTTCCTCCGGCCTGATGGCGCGAAGGAAGGACCGGCTACGGGGCTGATCATCCAACAAGGCGGAGGGATGGTGCCCGGACGGAAGGTCCAGTAATTCAGTAAACCAGTGCGTCAGTGGGCAAGGTGTTGGACGGGATGTTCTCTTGAGTACAGGCCTCAGCTTGCGGTTGTGGATGCCCACTTCGCCCCTGATCTCAAGTCTGATATCTGGGGTCTGGCAGTCAGGTGTCTTTCACTCGTATTCCCACTTCTGTGCCCAGGGGTCGCCCATGGTTTCCTGAAACTTCTTCAGGCGGGCTTTGTATTCCTCCAGGGTCTTGGCGAAGGCGGGGTCGAGGGCGAGGTTCTTGGTTTCGTCCGCATCGTACTGCATGTCGTACAGCTCAAAGGCGGGGCGATGGATGTATTGTCCCACCGTCTTCTGGCCATAGGGGGCGTTTTCGCCTTTCTTGAGCTGGGCCTGCCAGGTGGAGGCGGCCCAGAGATCGGTGGAAAAGGGGAAGGGTAGGGGGTGGGCGATGTTCCAGATGAGCTTGAACTTCTGGTCCCGCACGACACGCATCGGGTAGTACATCTGCACCTCGTGAAAGGTGTGGGAGGCAAAGATCTCTGTGCGGGTGGCGTCATTCTCCTGGCCTAGGATATTGAGCCAGGATTTGCCGTGGTAGGCGGGGTAGCGCTTGCCGCGGTTCTCGTACTTGGAGATGCCGCGTTCTTTCCAGAAGGCGTCGGCATCCACGGGTTTGATGGGCGCATTTTTCTCCCGGTCCAGGCCGCCGGCGAAGTCGAGCATGGTGGGGGTGAGATCGGTGTGGCTAACCAGCGCGGCATTACTTACCCCGCGCTGTTGCACGTAGGGATTGCGGACAATGAGGGGGACCTTGAGTCCAGGTTCATAGACAGTGGTCTTGCCGCCGGGAAAAGCCATGCCGTGGTCTGACGTGACGATGATCATCGTCTTGTCATAGAGGCCTGCCTCTTTGAGCAGCTTGACCAGATGACCAATGCCGAAGTCCACCCGTGAAACGCTTTGGTAGTACTGGGCGAGTTCTGCCCGGGACTCGACAGTGTCAGGAAGAAAGTGCGGAACAACGACGTCCTTGGGATCATAGAACACCTCGGTGATCCCTGGAATGCTGCCGCGATTGGGCTTGTTGCCAAAGGCATTGGGGCTACCGTCAATGTCCAGCTGCGGTCCCCCGCGATGAGGATCAGCACTGGCGATGTAGGCGATGAAGGGTTTGTCGTCTTTGGCCGTGATGAACTCACGGGCGTTCTCCATCAGTTCGCGGGTATTACGGCCCTTCTCCGCGACCATCACATCGTACGTGAAGATCTCCGTGGGGGCGACGTGGTGCTTGCCGAAGATGCCCGTGCGGTAGCCCGCTGCTTTCATGACCTGGGGGAGAGCCAGGGAGACGACGTTGGGGTAGCAGGAGAAGTGCCCGGTGTCGTGCTGGTGGCCATACTGGCCGTTGGCATGGTTGTGTAGACCGGTCATGACCACGGAGCGGCTGGCGCTGCAACTGGCTGTGGTGGCATACGCGTTGGTGAAGATGGTGCCGTCTGCTGCCAGGGCATCGATGTTGGGGGTCTTGATGGCCTTGTTGCCATAGCAGCCCAGCTCCGGGCTCATGTCATCCGCGATGAAGAAGACGATGTTCTTCTCGGCAGCGAATGAAGGCGATGCCAGAAGCAGCAGGGCAAAGGCTGAAGCCAGTTTCAGGCAGGACAAAATGAGGGGGCGCGCAGGCATGGCGGGTTAACGACGGTGGTTCGAGAGTATTTCAGTCTGAGGAGAGGAAATGCCTCCCTCCCTATGACTCTCCCGAATTGCTTGGGACAAGAATCTGTCCTTCAAGCGATTTTGTTCACCGCCGTTGGTACCGCAGATTCGGATCGATGGTGCGAATCTTCGGCATGGCTCGCGGACTCCGTGGAGTTGCCTGCGTCGTGGGCATCTTGCTGAACGAGGGGTCTCCTGGGGAGGCAATGATGCCCGAGAGGCACACCCCACCTGTCGTGACGGCATGGTAGGTCCCGGCGGGCAAGGGCGGGGTGATGACCTGGAATTCGCTGCCCCGCCCCTCTCCAGTCGTTGTTGGGGGAGGCGGTACGGGGCGCGGAGGTTCAGCCGCCGAAAGGGTAGTCACTATCGCCGCCAGTACGGGAATCAGAAAGTTCAGTGCCGTTTTCATGACACAAAAAAGTGTGATCAGGCATTTTACCATGCCAGATCACCCTGTGTCACGGGTCAACGCTGGGGATGACCCTCGGTTCAGGCCCTGAAAATTCGGGGCTGAATTCCACTATTCAATTCGCCCAGCCGTTGGCCTTGGGCCGTTTGCCCACGCGCTGGGGGGCTGTCACGGTACTATTGGGCGGCTGCGGCTGCCGCGGGCATCCAATTCGCTGCGGTGGGGTAGCCATAGTCAGTGAATTGTTTGAGGGCGGTTTCGGGTTGCAACTCGGCGAGTGCTTGCGCGGGACTGTCAAACACATCCAGCGGTCTGGGCATGGCCAGATGGACCAGCGCAACGCTCTGGTTGGGCTGTAGGTTGAGATCATAGCGAATGAACAGACCGCGATTGCCTTCCAGGACGAGTTTTCCTTGAGCGGTGCCCAAAGAGGAACCCGTAGCGAGCAGCAAAGCTGGATGGTTGGCTCCCTTGAAGACTATGGCCACTTTCCCACCAGTCTTTGAGGCATCCACCGGAGTCGTGATGGTGATCGGTTGTCCGTCTGCTCGCAGGAGCGAGGCGATTTGATCGCTGGCAATCACCGCCAGATCCAGCCGGGTTTGGAGGGGCTGGTTCGTTTGATTGGTGAGCGTGTCGTGGACAACGTAGAGACCTTGCTCCTTGGACCACTGATGGCGACGGCGGATGGCAGTAGTGCCTGCGCGATCCGCAGCGTCGGAGTTGTAGCGCAGAGGAGACTGGCCGGGAGTTTCAATGTTGGTCTTTCCCATGATACCAACCGGGGCACCGTTCAGCCAGGGCACCAGGAATTGCTCGGCCCCCAACTCCGACTTCATGCCGTCGAACGGGTGCCCCAGGGTGCGCCATTTGAAGCCCAGAGCGTCGGGCATCATTCCATCGGGCGCGTAGGCCCCATTTGGCGGGAGCAAGCGTTGGAAGGCTTGTTGAGCGTCCTTTTCGACCGTCACATTCGCGAGAAAGGGAGTATGCAACCGGAATGCATTCAGGGCCGCGATGGAAGGTCTCCAAGAGGAGAGCGATTGATCCGCGGGCACGGTTGAGGCCTTTTTGCTGATATTGACGACGTGGCCGAAGGTCAGACGCTCGAAGGGGGCCAGTCGGAGATGCCATGTCGAGATCACTGCCCGAAGGTCGGTGTCCCAGCTGACGACGGGACGATGGGTGGCGGAGGGAGTGGCGAAGTTAGCCATGACCACCCGTTGGGTTTCACCCTGCCGGATGGCGCAGGCTACAGCGTCAGCACCGAAGAAATCACCCGAAAACGGGGAGACTTGCATGCCGTTGTCGGTGGTTCTGGAAATAATGAGGTTCGCCGGAGAGCCGCCAAGCCTCGTAATGAAGCTAGCGGTGATCTCCACAGGATTGGCGTTGTTGTTCTCCAGCATGTCCCGCCAGTCGAAATTTCCATCGTTCCTGCTGGTGATGAATCGTCGCATGCGAAGTCCTGGAACGGGGCAGTCGAGATCCGAACCGGACAGAATCATGCTGCCGGAAGCGAAGTTCACTTTGGAGCTTTGGGTCTTGTGAACCAGAAGAGGAGATCGATTGATGATCCACTGACCTAGATGAAGTTTGGCATCGTCGCAGCGGTGGGTGCCGTCTGGTTCGATCACAAAGGTCTCTCCAGTTTTCAGAGTCAGCGGAGGTGGCGGCTGTCCCTCTGCCGTTCGCTGAGGAGAGCCCTTTTCAAAATTCACGGAGCGAATTGGTTCAGGGGCGGTCGCAAGCTGAAATTCCGTCGGAGCCCCTTGTGCGGCCATGGCTGCGACGCTCCACAATGAGACGGAGCCGTCCGTAAAACCCACGGCCAGCCCCTTGCTGTCCGGGCTGAAGGTGGATGCATTCGGGTCGTTCTGGAGCGGTGGCGAAACGTACACAGGGTTGCCACTCTCCAAATCGATCAGGCAGAGCTTGGTGCCGTCCTTGGGGGAGATGGATGACAGCAACCAGCGCCCATCTGGCGAAAACGATTTTGGCGACTGCCAACCGCTGGTCTTCGGCGGGAAGATCTCTTTCACCACGGCGAAGGTGTCGCCATCCACGATGGAGATGTGTTTCGTGTCGTGGACGGCAAGCTGGTTCTTTTGACCGGAGTAGCCAAAGATCTTGCCATCGACCTTGTTGGCCGACTGGCGGAAAGTGTCCTTGTCCAGATCATAGCCGTAAAACGTTCCGTCGTGCATGTAGAGCAATTCGTTGCGCAGGGAAGAGAAGAACGAAGCGTAAACGGGGTACGGTATGTCTCTGGGCAACTTAAGTCTCCTGACGACTTCGGGGCGGTCGGGGTGCCGGATGTCTGTGAATCTGGCATGAAAGCCCGTGGAGAAGAGGCACTGGCCGGTTTTTGGGTCCATGCGGACGCGGCGGAATCCCCTACGGAGATCCGGGTCCTCTGATTCGAGTGCCCTCTTGAACAACAAAGTGCCGACGATGGGAGGAGAGGGGGGCGATGGGCTGCTGGCTGGGATCTGCCATTTCAGATGTTGGTTGACGTCTCCTCCGATCAGCGTCCTGCCATCCGGCATCCAGGCCATTTCTGTAGGAGAACTGGGCTCTGGGCTGACCAGGGTGTATTCCTGGGTGCCGTCGCTGGTGCGCCAGACGGCGACGCCAGTGGTGTCGGCTGTAACAAGCCGTTTTCCGTCTGGGCTAAAAGCCATGTGTTGAATGCGGTTGCGATGGCCGGGAGAACGGTCCGGCTCATGCTGCCAGGTTTCAGTATTCACCGCGACCAGGGGGTAGCAGGTGTTCCAGAAGCGCGGGCCTGACGGGGCGAAAGTCCCGCAGAGACATTCGGTCGTGGATTCATGCAGCACTTTGCGATCCGCCAGCCGGATCACCTTGTGCATGCCAATTCCTGATATCACCAACGTGCTCTCATCTGGGGAGAGGGTGATGCGGTTGAAGCCGCGTCTTCCGCCACTGGCGGTGAGAGACCAGATGGACACCCTCTGATTGGGGTCGTGATTTACGGCACCTTCGAATTCCTTTGCGTATTGCGTCCCTTGCCACTGAAAGACGATGTACCGCCCGTCGTCCCACAGCACCAGCCACCGGCCGCTGGCACTGAGGGTCAGCTTCCCTTCGGTCCAGTCCTCCTGTGGCTCACTGACAGGGGTGGGGGACCATTTTTCAGAACTGAAGCTGGTGATCCGGTGCTGGGGATCGAACGCCGGAGAAAGCAATACCTGCCGGGGGCCGAATGCCACCGCCTCATTAATGAGCACTCGTGGGGAGGTGGCCACCTGGGTTTGGGCGAGAACGGAGCCGGTCGTGGCATCAATCTTGGAGACGAGGACGGCGCCAGCAGAGTGTTCGGTGACGAGGGCCAGCGTTGCCGACTGGTCGGTAAAACCTTTCCAGCTGACGGTTGGGACACGTAGTGCCCAGAGTCCGCTGAGATCTGCCGTGTTGTTCATTCGTACCTCTGAGGTTCTCGCTTCTGTGGAGTATCCCAGAGTGAGAATTCGGCCGCCGTCAGGCGAAAGCGCCCAACTGCCGGGGCCTGAGATCCTTCCAGTCCGCTGCAGTTCGCGGTTGTCCACGGAGGGTTGCCAGATATCGATATCTGATCCGGCAACGCTGCTGGCGAACAGTTTTGTGCCGTCCGGCATCCAAGCGGTCTGTTCGATCTCGTCCGATCTCTTCGTGGGATCACCCAGCCAGCGGATCAGTCCTGAAACAGTGGTTTGTGGGGGATCTACGACGAGAGCCGGGGGAGTGTCCGCCTTGGGGAAGGGGACTTCCAGTTCCTGCGAAGAGGCAGGACTGAGGGATGCCAAAGCGATGCAGAGAATGCTGGAAGGGCCCGAAAACGCGAGGGCAATACGACGGAGAGAAAGTCGGGGGTAAGGTGGGGACATGGGGGATTCCTTTTTCATTCGTGACTGTGCCCGATGGGTTCCTGCTTTCTGGGGACTCGATGGGGTGCCAGTCATGAATTTACTGGGCGGATGTATTGGTGCCTGGCGACCAGTTCGCCGCCGCAGGATAGCCGTATTCAGTAAACTGCTTGAGGGCGGGTTCGGGTTGCAACTCGGCGATGGCTTGAAGGGGGCTGTCGAAGGCATCTAGTGGCCTGGGCATCGCCATGTGAACCAGAGCGACACTTTGGCTGGGTGCCAAGTCCAGATCGTAGCGAATGAACAAGCCGCGATTGCCTTCCAACACGAGCTTTCCCTGAGAAGTACCCGAGGGTGAACCTGCGGCCAGCAGCAAGGCCGGTTGGTTGGCTCCTTTGAAGATGACGGCCATTTTCCCGCCGATCTTGGAGACTTCGACTGGAGTCGAGATGTCAATCGGACGACCATCTGAAGCCAGGATGGATTGGATTTGATCACTGGCGATCACCGCCAGATCGATCCGGCTTTTAAAGGGTTTGTCTGTCAGATTCGTCACGGTATCGTGGACAATGTATTGTCCCAGCTCTCTGGACCACGCGTAACGGCGGCGGATGCCTGTGGTGGCCGTGCGGTCCGTCGCTTCAACATTGAAGCGCGGGGGAATTATTCCTCGCGTTTCGAAGTTGGTTGTCGTCAACATGCCCACAGGCGCGCCGTTGAGCCATGGGACAAGGATCTGCTCTGCCCCCAGCTCGGAACTCATCCCATCGAAGGCATGCCCCAAGGCGCGCCATTTGAAACCAAGCGTGTCAGGCATTGTGCCATCCGGCGCATAAGGACCGTTCGGAGGAAGCACCTTATCGAAGGTATCTTGGGAGCTCTCTTCCAGCGTTACGTTGGCAAAAAAGGGTAGATTGAACTGGAACGCACTCACTACGGCATCGGTGAGGTGCCAATTTCCAAGTGACTGGCTCGCTGGCTGTGTCGCGGCGGTTTTTGTCACGTTGACAATGTGTCCAAAAGTCCGACGCTCGAATGGAGCCAGCTGCAGGTGCCACGTTGAAACAACCGCCTGGAGACCGGCATCCCACTTCACGGCCGGGCGGAGTGGAGCCGAAGGGGTGGAGAGGCCGGCCAAAATGATCCGCTGAGAATCCCCCTGCCGGACGGCGAAGGCGATGGCACTGGCATCAGTGAGAGTGCCGGAAGAGGGCAGCTTCTGCGTGTTCGAGGGGGACGTGGGGAGAATCAAGTCCTTCTCGGCGGCCCCCGGCTGAATCACGAATGACGCCGTGACCGTGACGGGTTTGGAGCTAATGTTTTCCAGGCTATCGCGCCAGTGGAACTGTCCTTGAGACCTGGCGACGAGCGTGCGGCGCATTCTCACGCCAGGAATGGAGCTATCCAAGTCCGAGTTTAAAGTAAGCTGGTTTCCAGCGGGAAAGTTGACCTTTTGGGTTCGGAACTTGTGCACCGTGGGAGTGGTGCCGTTGATCATCCACCGACCGAATTGAAGTTTGGCGGCATCGCAATCGATGGTGCCATTCGGATCAATGATCATTTCCTCCCCGGTCTTCAAGGTCAGTGGAGGCGGCTGATCACCCTCAGACGATTTTTCCGTAGTTCCTTTTTCAACCCAGGAGACCCGGCCAGATGCCGACGCTTGGGCGAGCTGGAAGTCCTGCGGCGCTCCTGCGGCGACCATGTCCCTGACACTCCAGAGCGAGGCGGTACCGTTGTTGAATCCGATTGCAACCCCCTGACTGTCGGGACTAAAGCTCACGCTGGTTGGATATTCCTGCGGTGGTGAAACGTACACTGGCTTGCCGCTTTCGAGATCAACCAGGCAAAACGTGAAGCCGCGGGAGTTGTAGCTGGGCGTAAGTGTGGCAACCATCCAGCGACCATCCGGAGAGATGTCAGCCCCTTCACTCCAATGTCGGTTCACAGGAGGGAAGATCTCCTTGAGCACGGCGAAGGAGTCCCCATCAACGAGGGAGATGCGCTTGGCATCACGTACTGCCAGTTGGTTCTTTTGACGGGAGTATCCACAGATGAATCCGTCCACCGTATGGGCAGATTTGCGCAGGGACTCTTTTTCCAGGTCGTAACCGTATATGACGCCGTCGGTGGCGTACAGCAGCTCGTTTCGGTTGGAGGAAAAGAATGAAGTATAAAAGGGGTAAGGGGCACCTTGGGGCAGTTTGAGCTCTCGAACCACGTTGGGGCGGTCTGGATGCCGGAAATCGGTGTAGTTGGCGTTCCGGCTGGCGGAGAAGAGGCAGAGGCCGGTCTTGGGGTCCATGCGAACCCGACGGATCCAGGAATAACGGAAGTCCTCCTGTGCTACCACCGAGTGCTTGAACAGGGGGGTGCCCTCGATATTGCGTGCGGGGCTAGTCGGCGGGCTTGGCGGGATCTGCCACTTCAGTTGCTGGATCTTGTCACCGCCAACGAGAGTCTTGCCATCGGGCATCCACGCGAATTCGGTCATGGGGCCGTCCCCGGAACTGGTCAGCGTGTATTCCAATGTTCCGGAATGGGTGCGCCAGACGGCTAGGCTCTCAGCGTCTCCGGTGACGATGCGACTACCATCCGGGCTGAACTCCAGGTGACGAAGACGCTCGCGATGCCCTGGTGTGCGGTCGGGGACGCGTTCCCAGTTTTGAGTGTTCACGGGGGTGAACGGGCGGCAGGAAGTCCAAAAGCGGTTGCCTGAGGGAGAGAACACGCCGCAAAGGCACTGAGTGGGAGATTCATGCAGCACTTTGCGATCCGCCAGCCGGATCACCTTGTGCATGCCGACGCCGGAGACAATCAGGGTGCTTTCATCCGGCGATAGCGTGACGCGGTTGATTCCCCGTCTCGAACCATCGGAATTGAGTGATGAGATCGTGACGGGACTGTCGGGATCGTGATTGATTCCGCCGTCAAAAGCTTGATCGAAGCGGGCTCCATTCCATCGCATTACTACGTAGCGAGCGTCGTCCCAGACCACGAGCCAGTTGCCGCTTTTGGCGAGGACGAGCCTCCCTCTCGACCATCCGTCAAAAGGTTCAGTTATCGGAGTGGGGTTCCAGTTTTCCCCGGTGAAACGAGTGATCCGGAATTGAGCATCAAAGACTGGTGCCAGCAGCATTTGGTCCGGGCCAAACGCAACCGCTTCATCGAATGCCCCTTCTTTGGGACTGGCAATGCGTGATTGGGACTTCAACATTCCCGTGGTGGCATCGAGCCTCGACAGATGAAGAACTTCGGGCGAGTAGCGCGTGATGAGGACCAGCGTTTGCGCATGATCCGTGAATCCCTTCCACCGGATGTTAGAGGCGCGCACCGCCCAAAGGTCAGAGAGGTCAGCAGTCTTGTTCATGCGCGCGGCAGCTCCGTCAGGGGAGACGGTAAACAAGCGGCTGCCATCCGGGGAAAGGCTCCAGGTGGTGACGCCGGTGAGCCTGCCGGTTCGCTCCAGTTCAGTGTCGTCGGCGCAATGCCGCCAGATGTCGAGACCGGGCCCGCCAGATCTGCTGGTGAAGAGCTTGGATCCATCCGGCATCCATTCCAGTTGGGTGATGTCACCGGATCGTTTGGTTGGGGAGCCCAACCACCGGACCAATCCTGGTGCGGAGACCTGGGGCGGGTCGACGACGACAGGAGGCGGGGAATCCACCTTCGGGAACGGCATCTCCACCTCCTGGGCGGGAGCGATGAGGAAGCCTGTCAGGGTGGCGCACAACACACCGCAGGAGCCTGACAGCATCCGGCGGAACCGGCGAAACGAAGCAGTGAGGAGGATGGGGGGCATGAGAGTTATTTCCTTTTGATCATGGCGAACCCTGCTCCTGACTTTTTCCAGAGCTTGAGCATGAGCGGAGTTTCGGGGGGCAGCTTTTTCAATGCCTCATCGAGTGTCCGGCAGTCGCTGATGTTGGTTCCGTTCAGAGTAGTGATCACGTCACCCGGAGTGACCTTGGCAAAGGGGCGGCCGTCCTCGTCGGCTTTGGTGATCAGGACACCTTTGATGTCCACGGGGATCTGTTGCGTGGCGCGGGTGATGTGGTCGATGTCGACCCCTTCGAGCCCGGCACGGAGGGTAAGGCGCGTCTCAGAGGCAGGCGCAGACGGTGCTGACTTCGCCGGAGTCGGAGATTCCACCAGTGTGCATTCGAGAGAGAGTTTCTTTCCCTCACGCAATACGTCGAACGTGGCTTTGCTCCCGGGGGGCAGGGCCGCCACTGCGAAGCGCAGCCTCGCCGTGGTCGGAAGGTTTGCTCCGTTGAACCCGGTGATGATGTCTCCATACGCAAAGCCTGCCGTGTCGGCGGGGGACGATGCCACGATCTCTATCACCTTTGCCAAGCGGTGCTCGTTGCGAAGCGAGAAGGCTGCGGTCTCTTGCGGTTCCGTGTCCACCCAACGAAGCCCCACAAAACCTCGAACCACATGACCACGCGTCTGCAGATCATTGGCAACCCTCAATGCGAGGTTGGCTGGGACTGCGAATCCGATGCTGTTGGCAGGTCGCCAGCCGCCACCCGGATATGCGGCCGTGTTGATCCCCACCAGTCGCCCCAGGCCGTCTACCAGAGCTCCGCCGCTGTTTCCAGGATTGATGGGGGCGTCGGTCTGAATGAAGTCTTCATAGCCGCCTTTGATGAAGTTCATCGTGCGGCTGGTGGCGCTGACGATGCCGAGCGTGACGGTCTGTTCCAATCCGAAAGGACTCCCCAGTGCCAGGACGACATCGCCACGCTGGAGGGTGGAACTGTCCGACACCGACATGGGGTGCAAGTCGAACGCGGCGATTTTCAGCAGCGCGATGTCAGTTAGGGGATCCCGGCCAATGAGAGTGGCTTCCAAGTCCTGCTGACTTTCCGCCAGACGGACATGCAGCGTGTCTGCATCCTCCACGACATGATTGTTCGTGATGATGTGGCCTTCCTTTGTGAGGATGACCCCTGATCCGCTGCCCCGTTTTGCCTCCAGCATTCGGGGCTCCTTTTTGCCGGTACCAAGGTCCAGGCTTCCGGAGGAGGGCTCGATTTGCCCCCCTGGATCTTCATATTTCACTGCTAGTACGGTGACGACGCTGGGCAGGCACTTCCGTACTGTGGCGGCGTAGCTCAGGGTCACCGCCCCGGAGTTTTCAAGAGGGGCCGGATCTTTTCCGATCAGGGAATCCAGGCTGACGGTCGGCGTAGCATCTGCCCATGCAGATACCGTAGCGACCGTGCCCAGAAAAAACAGGGGGAGTTTTTTCGGCAATGGCATGCGGTGGCAAAAATAGGGGGAACCCTGGCCAGCTGCACGCCTTTTTCCCTATGGAGGTGAAGATTTTCGCCTCCATAGGGAATCAAAAACATCTCAATTCGCCCAGCTGTTGGCCTTGAGCCACTCGCCCACGCGCTGAGGCCATTCGTTCACGGGATTGGGGCCTTTTTTCATCCCATAGCCGTGGCCGCCTTTGCTGAAGATGTGGAGTTCAGCGCTGAGGTTGGCCTTCTTGTACTCAAGGTAGAGCAGAGCGCTGCCTGCTGGCGTGATCTTGTCGTCATGGGCATGAATGAGGCAGATGGGGGGAGCCGTGGGGCCGACCTTGAACTCGGGCTTGAGCTGGAAGTCGTTTCCTTTCTCCGTGAGGTAGGCCGGATAAACGGGGATGGAAAAGGCCGGGGTGGCATCGGCCACGTCCAGAGCGGGATCCTGCGGGTAGGTGCGGTCGTTCGGGTGCAGGGTGGCGTTCACACACAGATGCCCGCCGGCAGAGAAGCCGAGGATGCCGATCTTGTCGGGCTTGATGCCCCACTCCGCAGCGTGTTTCTGCGCCAGACCAAAGGCGCGTTGGGCGTCCTGAAGGGGTTCTTTGCCTGGATCGGACTCGTCGCGCTTGGGCACACGATACTTGAGAAGAATGCCGGTGACACCGAGGGTGTTGAGGTACTCACACACCTGGGAGCCCTCGTGTTCGATGGCCAGGATGCTGTAGCCGCCGCCAGGGCAGACGATCACCGCCGTGCCGTTGGGCTTCTCCGGGCGGTACACGGTGATGGTGGGGTCGGTGACGTTGGTCACGCGTTTCACATCGGACTCGTTCTTCGGCGGGATTTCCTTCTCGGCATCCATTTTGAAGCCGGGTTTCTCAGGGGCTCCTTGGGGCCAGAGCTTGAGGACAACGGGCTGATCTGCGGCTACGGCAGAGCTGAAGCCGACGGCAAGCGCGGCCGCCACAGGGAGGATGCGGTGGGAGATGTAGGTCATGCGGGTGAGGGTACGGTGGGAGGGGGCGGTTTTCAGTTTCAAGTTTTCAGTTTTCATTGATGGAGGCGAACTGGAAGGGGGAGGGCTTTGTTTTGCGAATGGGTTGCGAGTTGCGTGCATCTCGTGTCGTAGGGGTTGGGATGTTGATTTTTCGTCTTTCCTCAATGGTGATCCCTCTTCTCGGAGTGGGGGCGTTTCTGGGTGCCGCTGTTCATGCGGCCGACGCGACTGACCCGGTGGCTGTGAACGTGGAAAAAGCACACGGCGAGATCTGGCGTCGTTTCATGGATCCGTACCACCTGCTGCTGGACTCCACGGAACTAGACGGCAAGTACGACCGGCCGACGCCTGAAGAGTGTCGGGAGGGCAAGCCCAATGCCCTGGCTTGGTGGACGCCGATCGAGAACGGCGCGATGTTCAATGGCTCCTACATGGAGGCGGCATGCCTCCGCTGGCAGCAGACCAAAGCGGAGGAGGACCGGGGGAAGGCTCGCAAGGTCTCTCAGGGGCTGATGCTGCTGGCCTCCGTCAGCAAGGTCCCGGGTTTCATCGGCAGAGGGGTGGCGACGGATGGCAAGACGCCCTATCCCATGGGGTCCAATGATCAGACTTCGCCCTGGTTCTACGGCTTGTGGCGGTACGTAGATAGCGGCATCCCGGAGACGGCAGAGCGCCAGCAGATCGTGGCGAAGATGGAGGAAGTGGCAACGGCGCTAGAAGCGACGGGTTGGCTGATGCCGTGCAATCCGCCGGCGCCATCTCCGTTCCGCGGTGGCTACGCGCCCTTTACTTGGGAAGGGGCACCTCGTCTGCTCTTCCTCTGCAAGGTCATGCATCACCTCACTGGCAAACCCAAGTGGGATGCGCTGTACCAGAAGCTGCTGCGGGAGAGCGGCGGAACCCCCGCGCGGACCCGCCTGCAGCTCTGCGAAGCGGGCATGCATTTTGACAATGAGAAGCACCGCCAAAGCTGGACCGGTGCCAGTGGGGTGACGGTGTTACGCGGGCTGTGGGAACTGGAGCAGGATCCAGAAGTAAAGGCGGCTTATGGTCGTGGACTGGCCGCCAGTGCCGCCTTGGCTGCCGGGGGGCTGGAGATGCATGCGAAGTTCAAGGTAGACGCGCCACAGAAATTTCATCACGACTGGCGGGTGCTGAACCAGTGGTGGAGGCCGCAGCGCTCTGAACAGGAGGCAGTGGACGTGGCGATTTTTCAGGTCAAGGAGCTGGGCAAGCTCTCGCCCCAGCGGTATCAGGAGCATTCGTTTGTCCGCGAACCGTGCTATGCCGCCTGGGTGGTGACTCTGTGCCCAGACCCGGCGGTGGTCGCGGCCCATCGCGATGCCATCCGTGCCGTGCTGGGACACTACAAGTATGACCGGCTGTACTACTCCCAGTTCTTCCCGGTGGAAGCGGCGTGGTATCGCCTGCGGCAATTGCCTGCGGCTGAGGCAAAATCTTAGTCGCGTTGCGCTTTTGGTTTGTTGCGCAAGAATGGCGCATGGCGAGCCCCCGCACTAAGACGAGCAATTGGATCTGGCCGACGGTCATCATGGCCGTCTGTCTGGCCGTTTACATTGCCCGTGCGGTGGCTTTTCATCCGGACATTTTGACCATGGATGAGGAGCGTTATCTGGACTGTGCCAAGCGGATCTGTGCGGGCTATCTGGTGACGGATGACAACCCGGACTTTGTGAATGGGCCGGGTTATCCCCTGGTGCTGGCTCCATTTGTGAAGGCCGGGGTTTCACTGTACTGGGCACGGGCCATGAATGCGGTGTGGATTGGGCTGTGCGGTGTCTTTCTATTTGCGACGATCCGACGCTACTCCAACACCGCCTGGGCGGTGACTGGGGCTCTGTGGACGGTCTTGCAGCCCAGCTTGATGCGGTTGGGGCCGTTTCTCATGTCGGAGGCGTTCATGATGTTCTGTGTCGCAGTCTTTGTCTGGGCGTTCTGCCGGGCCCAGCGGGCTGAGGGGCGGGTGTTCTGGCACTGTCTGTTGGCAGCATTCTGCCTTATGGCGATGGTGATGACGCGGGTGATGTTTGGCCACGTGACGACGGTCATGCTCATACTGAGCTTGGCGGCGTTGCTCCTGCCTCTGCCTTTCTTGAAGAAGCTGCGCCGCCCCTTCGGCCGCACCGCCGTGATCATGGGGCTGGGCTTGGCGATGTGCCTGCCCTATCTGGCGTACACGAAGGAAAAGACTGGTAAGACCTGGTGCTGGTCCACCAATAGCGGGGAACTCCTCTACTGGGCAACGAGCTCGAATCCCGGTGAAAACGGTTTCTGGTACTGTGAGTATGATGCCTTGAACCACCCGGATCTGGCCCCCAATCACCGGGCCTTCTATGAGCGGGTCATGAAGCTCCCGGTGCTGGAGAGGGAGGCGGCTTTCACGCAGAGAGCCATGGAAAACCTCCGGACCGTGCCGCCGCAGCGCCTGGCGTACAACTGGCTCTGTAACGTCTGCCGCATGGCCTTGGGTTTTCCCCGGGCCTTCATGACGGAGGAAATCTCGCGGGGTGTGATGGTGGCGTTTAATGCGCCTCTGCTTCTCCTGCTGATGGCTGCAACCGTGGTGTGGTTGGTGCGTCCCAAGTCGGTCCCCCCGGAGATCTCCCTGCTGGGGCTGGTGGCACTGGTGTACCTGGGCGGGAGCACGCTGCCGCCGGCGCTGATCCGTTATGCCATGGTGGTGACACCGCTGGAGTGGGTGGTGGTGAGTGCCGTGCTGTGGCGGAATGTGGAGCTCAGGCTGAGACCGGCCGGTTTCGCCGGAGACAAAAGACTGTAAGGCGAAAGACAGGAGACCTGAGCGTGTCTTTGGCTCCCTTCGACGCCTTTCATGCGTCCAGGTCGCTCGGAGGCCATGTGGCAACCTGTTTGGCCGCTGCTCCAAGAGCAACGGCCTCAAAGGAGGTGTCGGCCACGCTGTCCGCTTGAGGATATTGTGAAACTGCCGGTACCATGATCAACTCATCACATGGGGCACAAACCGGCTGCCGTTGTCGGTGACGCGGCGCTCGCTTTCACGGATGCCGAGGCCGGCGGATTCGCCGTTCACGAGCCAGCTTCCAAGCATGGGGTAGCCACCTCCGAAATTGGGCAGATCGTAGAGCTGCTGATACACAGTCCCCTGAGCAGAGTAGCTGCCGCCGGTTTCATCCAGCACGTTGCCATCGCGGACGAGGAGGACATTTGCGCCTTCCCGGGAAAAGAAGGGCTTGCGCGCGTAGGATTTCAGATCGCACGGATTGCCGATGTAACAGGGGAGGAGGTTGGGATGGTTGGGGAACATTTCCCAGAGCAGGGCGAGCAGAGCCTTGCTGCTGGCCAGCATTTTCCATGCAGGCTCGATCCAGTTCACGTTGGTCTGCGCGGTCCTCGGGCCGAAGTCATCATGGATCATCCAGTCCCAGGGGTAGAGCTTGAAGATGGAGTTGATGACCTCGTCTTTCGCGTCCACGAACTTCCTGCGGAGGGCGCACCAGCCGATCTCTTCCACGGGGATCTCCGAGGTCTTGATGCCTGCCTGCAAAGCCAGGTCACGAACGTAAGTGAGCGTCATGTAGTCCTCGGCGGATTCGAAGCAGCCGGTGAAGTGCAGCCCGCCGGGGAGGGAGGGGCGCACTTTCTCCCATTGAGCGATGAAACGCTCGTGGATGGAGTTCCACTGGTCGCTGCCGATGCGGGTGTCCTTGTGCCACTCCCACTGCACCACGCTGGCCTCAAGAAGGGAAGTAGGCGTATCTGCGTTGAACTCGATGAGCTTTGCGGGCCCCTTGCCATCATAGGCAAGGTCAAAGCGGCCATACACACTGGGTGCCTTGCGGTGCCAGGAGTCTTCCACCATGGGCACGAGCCAATCGGGAACACCGAGGTCAGGAAGCACACGCTTCTCGATGGCGAGGGCGATGGCCTGCGCATACATGCCTGCGAGTTCATTCGTTGCGTGCTCAAGAGCGTCCACCTCCTGCGGAGTGAACGTGTAAAAGGCGCTTTCGTCCCAGTAGCAGGCGTCATTTATGGTGTGAAACACCAGACCGAGCTTTTCTACTTTTGGGCGCCAGTCGCGGCGGGGCGGGATGGAAGTTCGCTTCATGAATGATGGGGGGTTTAGGAAAATAGAAGGTGTCGCGGCACAGCCTCCCTTCACCGATCAGCGCGGGCTGCGCCGACCGGTCGAGTTGCGGGAGCTTGTTGACGGTTTGCGTTATGAAGCGGCGCTGCCGGAGTGGCCGAAGCCGCCTCGCGACACCGAGCTCTGGCTGGAGGAGCTGCTCTTGGTGCCGCTGCCGCCGCTGCTCGATGAACCGTAGTGGTAGCTGCCACCGCCACTGCCTCTGCCACCTCCTGCCCGGGTATCGTCGTCGTCCTCGTCTTCCTTTTGAGCCGTGTTCTTGGAAGGGGGGCCGGGATTGCGGTTGTATGATCTCTCCTGGCCACAGCTCGCGAGCAAGAGAGCGGCGGCTACGGTGGTGGTGATGGTCAGTGTCTTGGTCATGGATGGAATGAACTAGGGGGTTATTGGCTGAAGACGTGGGATGGTGGGCCATCCCCTGTCACCGCGAAATGCCGATGTCGGCGAGGTTGCGAGTGCCCGCAGTTCGAGAGCAGCGTGCAGGCATGGGTATGCACTGGCGCACGCGTCTCCGTCGTTGCTTCGGTGTACTCGCAGCCACGAGGGCTGGGTGACAGTATTTGCGGGCTTATTTCCCGCAGATGAGGTGCACTTGAATTCGCGACGAATAAGAGGATCAGGAAGCGAAGTTGCTCCTGCGTCGCGCTGTGTTTCCTACGGCACTTGTGTCATAGGTTTGTATCTTAGCCGTAGTGTATTCTTGGTCAAGAATAATGCGATTTCACCCTGACCGATTGTGCGCAAGTGCCTGTAGATGGGGCGGTTGGCGGTGGTGGGGCGGCTGCGCCGGAGCGGAGACAAAAGACTGGAAGACGAAGAACAGAAGACCTGAGATGCTAGGGGAGGTGCTTTCATGAACAACTCGCATGTTTGAAGACCTGGACAAGATTCCCTGGGCGAGCCTGCGTCATGCCTATGGAGCAGCGACGGACGCACCAACGTGGATTCGTGCTCTTGATTCAAAGAAGGAGGAGGACCGGACGGAGGCGATCTGTCATTTCCTCTGGAGCAGCGTGTTTCATCAGCACACGCTGTATTCTGCCACGCCATACGTCATTCCGTTTGTCATTGAGGCCCTCGGCTGTCTCGAGCTGGCGGATCGCGATAATGGTCTTGGCAAGCCGATGAAGCACGAGATGATGAAGTACCTGCGGTGTTGCGCCAAGGCTGGGGAGCCGGAAGGGATCAGTGCTGGGGCTCCCACTGTGGAAAACGCCATCAGGGATGGGAGGGAGACCTTCTTGGCGTACCGGGATGATCCAGATCAGATATTGCGAGACACGACGCAATGGCTGCTCAAGTTCTGCGAAATCGGAAGGGGACCTTGGATCTGGGACTGCCGTGAAGGATAGGAGGCTGGCTAATGCTGCAACGCGTACGGCGCAGAGATCCTCTGTACGAGAGGGGGGTGACCTTACTGACTGTGTCGCGAACTAGGGGATGATTCACGGACCGGCTCAGGATGCAGGACAATGCAGAGGTTGGGGTGGCGGAGAAAAGTGCGCTCCAAAAGGCGCCTAAAGTATGAAAATTATCAGAATAGAGGCGGTTGGGACGGCGTGAACCACCGGCAGCAGTGGCTTTTCAGCTAATGGACCCAAGGATTTGATGATCTAGCGCGGGTTCATTAGCAGTAATTATGGTTATTCCACGTTGCTTTTTGCGTTCATATCTTGCTCAGGATGAGAAAGAAAGTGATAGCCAAGTGCCTTTCCAGAGGCGGTTATTTATTTAATCGCTGCAAATATTCTTTATAAACTAAGCGCATTTTTACGAAAGTTATTGATTTTGCGTTTCATGACTGCCATATATTGCTCCTGTGAGAACGCTCGCAAAAGTGGCTATCGTATTTGGAACAAGGCCGGAGCTTATTAAGCTGGGTCCAGTGGTCCGTGAGGTGGAGCGTGTTGGCATGGAGGCTTGTGTGGTGAATACCGGACAGCACTCTGATCTCCTCACTCCGTTGCTGGGACACTTTCAGGTGAAGCCCAAGTATGACTTGGCCACGATGGAGCCAGGGCAGTCGCTCAATCGTCTCGGTGCACGCATTTTGGCTGGGGTGGATGAGGTGCTTACGAAGGAGCGTCCGGATGTGGTGCTGGTGCAAGGAGATACCTCGACCGCGCTCATGGGCGCGATGGCGGCATTCAATCATCGCATCCCGATCGGTCACGTGGAAGCGGGGCTGCGGTCCGGCAATCCCATGAACCCCTTCCCGGAGGAGATGAATCGCCAGATGATCTCCCGGATGGCGACCTTCCACTTTGCCGCCACCGACAACAATGCGCGGACCCTGTTGCGTGAAGGGGTGCCCGCAGAGCAGATTTACATCACGGGGAATCCTGTGGTGGACTCCCTGCGGCAGACGCTGGTGATGTGCCGGCCCAAGGGAGAGTTGGTTGATATCCTGAACCGCGTGGGGCAGCGCAAGATGGTGCTGGTCACGACCCATCGGCGGGAGAACTTCGGCACCACCATGAGGGGGCACCTGCGGGCGATCCGCCGGTTTGCCTCGGCGCATCCGGAAGTGTGTGTGGTTTTCCCTGTGCATCCCAATCCCAATGTGCGCGAGGCAGCGATGGCGGAGCTGGCCGGGCATGACGGCATCGTACTCACCCAGCCGGTGGGCTATGCGGACTTTGTGCACCTGCTTTCCCACGTCTGGCTCATTGTCTCCGACTCTGGTGGGATTCAGGAGGAGGTGACGGCGCTGGGCAAGCCTATGCTGGTGCTGCGCAACAACACGGAGCGGCCGGAGGCGGTCGAAGCCGGGGCGGCCCGCCTGGCGGGCGAATGCCCGGCAAACCTTCATCAGATGCTGGAAGCTGCCATGACGGATGTGGAGTGGTTTGTTCGCGCCAGCCACTGCCACAGTGTCTTTGGCGACGGGCACAGCTCCCGCCACATCGTGGACATCTTGAACCAGCGCCTGGTGCGTGCCGTGCAGGAGCTGCGTCTCGCGGCCTGATCTGTCTTCCTGCGTCTCTCACCTTAACCTCCCTGCGCCATGTCTCTGCAGCCTGCGAGCGTCTCGATCGATCTGGACAACCTCTGGTGCTACCTGAAGACGCAGGGGGAGCCGGGGTGGGAGACCTTTCCCTCGTATCTCGATCAGGTCACGCCGCGCATCCTGCAGCGGCTGGAGAGGGCGGGGATCAAGGCGACCTTTTTCATCGTGGGCCGGGATGCCTCCCGCGTGGAGAATTGGTCGGCGCTGCGCGCCATCGCAGATGCCGGTCACGAGATCGCCAATCATTCCTTTGATCATGATGTGTCGCTGCCCGGATTTTCCCGGCATGAGCTGCACCGGGATTTCTCGCGGAGTGAGGAGGCCATTCAGGACGCCACGGGGCAGATGCCAGTTGGCTTTCGCGGGCCGGGCTTCTGCATGTCCGGGCTGATGAAAGAGGTGCTCTTCCATCGGGGGTACAAGTATGATGCCTCCTCCCTGCCCACGTTTCTGGGGCCGGTGGCGCGGCTCTATTTCTACTACTTTTCAAACCTGTCTGCGGAGGAGAAGAAAAAGCGCTCCAGCCTCTATGGCGGAGTGGCGGGGGCGTTTCGCACGCTGTGTCCACATGCCATCGAAGGGGATTTCATGGAAGTGCCGGTGACGACCATGCCTCTGGCGCGGGTGCCCATGCATTTGAGTTACCTGCTTTTCCTGGCTCAGCGATCAGAGGCGCTGGCCCGTCTGTACTGGCACACTGCGGTGGGGCTCTGCCGTGCCTCCGGGGTGGGGCCTTCCTTGCTTTTGCACCCCACGGACTTCCTGGATGCGAATGATGTTCCGGAGATGGAGTTCTTCCCCGCGATGCGGATGCCTGCCGACCGCAAGATGACGCTGGTGGACCTCACTCTGCAATCCCTGACTCGCCACTGGCAGACGGGGACGGTGGCGGAGCATGCGCAGGCGCACCTGCCTGTGGAGGCGCTGCGTCCGGTCTTTGCCGAAGATGCGCTGGGTGCCTGATCCTGTTTCGTGCAGAAGGTCGTCTCGATTCGCGCGGCGGCGGTCTTCGTATTGTTCTTTCCCATAACCCCCCCCTCTCCCTAAAACCTCCTTGAACCTCAGCTCCCTCACTGTGAACGCCGCCCATCCGTCTTCCTCTCCCATTCGGGTGGTCCTGCCTGCTTATAATGAGGAGAAGGACCTCCCTCGTCTGCTCGACCGGCTGCAGGTCTCGCTGGAGGCCATCGGGCGGCAGTATGAGATCATCATCGTGGATGACGGATCCAAGGATCGCACGGCAGAGATTGCCGAAGAGGCGGCCGGACGCATGCCGGTGCGGCTGGTGCGGCATGCCGTGAACCAGGGCCTGGGGCGGGCCATGCAGACGGGTCTGACCGTTGCGGCGGAACTTGGTGGCGTGGTGGTGACGATGGATGCGGATAATTCCCACGACCCCTGCTACATCGCAGAGATGGTGGCGGTGCTGGAACGGGAATCCATGGGGCTGGTGATCGCCTCCCGCTTCCGGCCGGGCAGTCAGGTGCAGGGGGTGCCGTGGCATCGCCAGATCTTGAGCTGGGGTTGCTTCCTGGCCATGAAGCTGGTGCTGCCCTATAAGGGGGTGCGGGATTATTCGACAGGATTCCGCGCATACAGCCCGGCGGCCATTCGTGCTCTCGTGGAAAAATACGGCGACCGCCTTGTCGAGGTGAGCGGATTTGCCTGCATGCTAGAGATCCTCGCCAAGCTTCGTGCGGTGGGTGCTCCGGCCAAAGAAATTCCCTATACCCTTCGCTACGATGAGAAACAGGGGGTGAGCAAATTGCGCATCATGCGTACGCTCAGACAGTATGGATCCGTGGTGAGCCGTTTTTGGATGCAGGTGACTGCGGGCGCGTGGCAACGTTCTTTGCTGTTGCTGGTGGCGGATGTCTGAGTTTGTGCTTCAGTGCCTCCACTTCGACTGAGGCATCCCGTGACACAATTTTCTTTCCCTGAACCCGTGGCGAGTTCATCTGCGACGCCGGCGCTGGCCGGTTCAAGCCCACAACCTGACAACAAAGGTGTACAACCCCGGACGGTGGCCATCATCGGTGGCGGCATTGCCGGGCTTGTCTGTGCGCTGCGGCTGGCAGAGGCTGGCCGGCAAGTGACTCTGATTGAGGCTACTGACCAGCTTGGTGGCCTGGGTGGCACCAGTGATCATGATGGTCGCACCTTTGAAAAATTCTATCACTGCATGCTGCCGACAGATGGGCCGCTGCTGGACTTGCTCTCAGATCTGGGCCTGCGTGATGAGGTGTACTGGAAACCGACTACCTTTGGTTATGCCAGTGGTGCGACAATTTTCCCCCTCAACAAGGCACTGGATCTGCTTAAATTCGCGCCTTTGGGTTTTGCCGATCGCATCCGTGTCGGGCTGACCGGCCTGCAAGGGCGTCGGATTTCCAGCGAAGGGCTGGATGACATCACGGCGGTGGAGTGGCTCACCAAGCTCTCCGGCCGCAAGGCCTTCGAAGTGTTCTGGAAGCCGATGCTGCAGGCCAAGTTTGGCGACCGCTATGAGGCGGTGCCAGCATTGTGGTTCTGGTCGCGGTTCAATCGCGAGAAGGGGGACAAGAAAGGGGAGGTGAAGGGGTACATTCGTGGCGGCTACCGTCGGATCGCGGAAATAATTGGGAATCGTATCACTTCCCTGGGGGGTTCAGTCCGTCTGCGTGAGCGGATGGTGATGCTGGATCTGGACCGTGCGGGTCGACCGCTGGTGGTGACCTCCCGTGGCGAGGCATCATATGATCAGGTGGTGATCACCACCCCGTGGCAGGGCATTGACCGCACGCTGGGGGCGAACCTCCGCCGCGCGTTGCCACCGCTGGACATGAACATTGATTATCAGGGCGTGACGAACTGCCTGCTCTTCCTGCGCCGCCCGTTGAGCCCCCATTATTGGGTGGCCACACCGGAGTCCACCTATCCGTTTGATGGGGTGATTGAGACCTCAAATCTCACGGAGGAGACAGACCGTGGGGCCCGCCATGTGGTGTACCTCACGAAGTACATGCACCGGGATGATCCTCGTTTCCGGGAGGATGAGGACCTGCTCTCCATTGAGTGGTGGGTGGCGCTGAAAAAGCTGTTCCCGGACTTGCGTGACCAGGATCTGGAGCGTCGGCAGGTGTTCCGTGCCCCCTTCGTGGAGCCCTTGTACACCACTGGGTACAACGGTCGTCGTCCGCCTGAGGAATTGGTGGCAGGACGGGTGTTCCTCTCGAACACCGCCCAGGTGTATCCCACCGTGACCTCCTGGAATGGGAGTGTGACTCAGGCCATCAAGACGCTTGAGCATGTCCTGGTGAATTGCTAGCAGGTGGCAATTATTGAGGGGGTAAAGGAGTCTGGGAAAGGTCGTTGATCCGGGCGCGGCGGTTGTGCGTCAAGCACGCCGCCGGGAAGTTGCGCTGTGACCACTTGCTTGCCACGAGGGCTGTTGGCTCTGCTGATGGAGTGGGGGGATCTCCTGTCGGCAGGAGAAGGCGGTGTCGAGCCACCGGCACTGCAGGACGCTTCACGACGATGAGCGTGCTGGGTTGCGTAGAACTGTACTGAACCGGCTGGAAGCCGGTGTCACCTGGTTCAGCGGTGGCAGTTTACCATTTACCCGCTCACCACTTACCTCTTACCATTCACCGGCTTGGCTCACTCCGCCCAGTTGGAGGCGGGGTAGCTGCCGAGGATCTTGATGGCGTCGCCATCGCTGACCACCTCGTCGAGGGCAGTCTTGAGGTTGTCGTCATTGCAGTGGCCGGTCACTTCGAGGAAGAAGCGCACGTGGCTCTGGGCAGCGGACTCATCGGAAGGGACGGGCCGGTTTTCGATCTGGCGGACGTTGATGCCTTGTTTGACGAACGCTTCCAGAATCTCCAGCAGGGTGCCCACGCGATCGCGGGCGGTGACCATGAGGAGGGTGTGATCGTTGCCGGTGGGGGGGCGGGGCGGCGGCCCAGAATGATGAAGCGGGCCTGAGAGGCGCTGTCATCGATGGACGTGGCGATGATCTTCAAGCCCTGGAGCTCAGCTCCCAGGGCGGTGCCCAGTGCCGCTGAGTGGGGGTGTTCACAAGCGAAGGCGGCGGCCTGGCTGGTGGAGGGGGCTTCCCGCAGTTCTGCGTCGGGGAAATTCACCGCGAGCCACTTGCGGCATTGGGAAATCACCTGCGGATGCCCGTAGATGTAGTCCACCGTATCGCGTGGACCGTTCGACATGAGAACAGTCTCCGTACGCCAGAGGAACTGAGCGTAGATCTGCAAGGGGGATTCCACCAGATGGTCCAGCGTGTGATACACGGCACCTTCCGTGGAGTGTTCGATGGGGAGCACCCCGTAGTCAGCCTCCTGGGTGGCGACGCGCTCAAAGACGTCTTCCGTGCTGGCTTCAGGGAGATAGAGCACGCTGTTCCCAAAGCGGCTGATGGCGGCTTGGTGGGTCCAGGAGCCGGCGGGCCCAAGAAAGGCAATGCGCAGATCCTGCTCCAGCGCCAGGGCGGCGGAGATGATTTCCCGGTAGATGGCGCGGATGGACTTCTCTGGAAGGCGGCCTTTGTGCTCCTTGTTGGACTCGACCAGTTTGCGCAGCAGGCGCTCTTCACGGTCGGGGGCGTAGATTTCCAGGCCTTCCTTGCGTTTGATCTCGCCCACATGGTGCACGAGATCGGCCCGTTCGTTCAACAGCCTCAGTAGCTGTTGATCAACGTGGTCAATGTGTGTGCGTACCTCTTCCAGTGTCATCGTGTGCGAAAAATCCGCCACGATTAAGAGCAAGGCTTTGCAGGGAGGAAAGCAGAAAATGCATCAAGCTGAAACAAGTGTGGATCAGCGGGCCTGTTTAGGGTGATGGCGGGGTGGGATGGGTTGCTCCCGTGGGGTTCTTCTCAGCCGTGAGAGGGCTTTGTCAGTGCGTCAGTGGGCAGTGCGTCAGTGGTCAAGGTGTTGGAACTGACGCCGTGGGGAGGGCATGGCTGGGCCTCTGAGGCATTTATGCCTGACGACGGACCCAACTAAACTTCGGCGGATCGGGAGCTCTAGAGGCCAAGTTCCATGGCGTTCTCGGCCTTCTTCTCTTTCTCTTTGGCCTCGGCCTGTTCCGGGGAGGGGCTCTCGACGGTTTCCTCGGGTGTGGGGAGCTTGACGCGACGGAGTTCGGCTGCGTTGGGGAGATCGTCCAGATGGCGGATGCCAAAATGGTCGAGGAACAGATCGGTGGTAGAGAAAAGGAGGGGGCGACCAGGGAGATCGGCGCGACCGTCCACCTTGAGCAGGTTGCGATCGAGCAACTGCTGCACCATGGCGTCCACTGAGACGCCGCGGACGGCCTCGATGGCTGACTTGGTGATCGGCTGGCGGTAGGCGATGATGGCCAGAGTTTCCAGTGCAGGAGCGCTGAGGCGGGCTGGCTTCTTGCCGGGATAGAGGGCGCGGCACCACTCGCCGAACTCGCCACGTGCGCAAAGGCGCCAGCCAGCGGTGCGTTCGATGATGGTGAAGGACCGGCCGTCCTGCTCGTAGTGGGCTACCAGCTGTGCCAGAGCCTCGCGCACCTGGTCATCGGTGATGGCCTCCATCGCGACCTTCTGCTCATCCGGCTCGACGTTGCTGTCCTGAGCGACTTCCTTGGCCTCGCGCGCAGTTTCCCGGATGGCACGACCCATCTCCACAACAGAGAGGGGCTCTTGTGTGGCGAAAAGCAGGGCTTCAACAATCCGGGTAAGGTCCATGCGATGCGCGAGGTGAGGGGAACGGGGAATGTGGGGAGCGAAGGACAAAGTTCAAGCTTTGATTTCGCGGGAGGAGAGGGCGTTTTTTGGAGACAGGATTAACAAGATTTTGGAAGGATTAACAGGATGGGGAATTGGGGGATGGGGGATGGAGATTTTTAGACAGAATTAACAGAATTTACGGAATTAGGGGGAGGGGTGGCTGGGTATTGGGTGAAGGTTCGCGAGGTCGTGTTGTTTCAGGTCGGGTGTCTGGTGTCTCCCGACATCAGGAGGGGAACAAAAAAGCCCCTTCCGGGTGGAAGGGGCTCGTGGGGAAAGTCAGGCTAGGATTGGTAGCGCTGGCTCAGTTCGCTGTCGCCACCAGAGGGGTGGTGGAGCCGGCGACCGGAGGCGTCCAGGAATCGACGATTTGGACCGTGGTGCCGACAGGGGCGCGGTCGAAGATGAAGTGGGCGCTTTCCAGAGGCATGCGGATGCAGCCGTGGGAGGCGGGGTAGCCTGGGAGTTCACCTTCGTGCATGCCGATGGGCATTTCGCCCACTCGCATCCAGCCTGGAAGGGGGCACTTGTAGATGGTGGACATCTTGCCTTTGCGGACCTTCTCGGTGATCTTGAAGGTGCCACGCGGGGTCATGCGGGGGCCACGGCCGGTGGAGATGGGGGTCTCGAAGGCGATCTGGCCGTCCTTCACCAGGAAAGCGCGCTGGGCGCCGATGTTGACGATGACGCGCAGATCAGAGTGATCGCGGTCCAGCACGTCCCGGTAGTAGCGGGGCCCGTCCTGCACGAGCTTCTGGGTCTTCACCTCAAGTTTTTCCCCTGAGCGGGTCTCGCGCTGGAAGAAGGAGGTGAACTTGCCGCCGGTGGGACGGCCGACGCTGACGCCGTCATCTGCCTTGGCAGAGGCACCGCCGAAGACGAGGGCGAGCATGGCAGCGCTGAGCAGCGCTTCCTTGAGGCCGCGGCCTTCCACTTCAGCCGCATCAAGCAGGATGTAGTGGTTCTGACCGGCGGCGGCACCGTCGTGCCAGGACTGTCCTGGCAGGGAGGAGCGCATTTCCGCCATGGTGCGGCTGTCAGCCAGCCAGATGCCCAGGAAGGAAACGCCCACGCCCTGGGTCTCAGGATGCTGGCGAAGGGTAAGGAGCGGTACGGCCTCACCTGCAAAGCCGAGGGCGGCGATGCCAGCCATTTCGCGAACGGCTTCCGTGAAGACGCGGGCCAGTTCTTCTGGCGTGCCGAGGAAGTGTTCGTCCAAGAGGGCGTCAGACACCTCCTGCATGACTCCCGCCCAGTCGAAGTGGCTCATCGCGGGGCGCACGTTGATATGGGGCTCGCCGGAATCTTCGTCGCTGGAGACTTGGATCAACTGCAGGCTGCTTTCTTCATGCAGCTCGCCGTTAAATTGGACGTCGCCGTTGTCGAGCAGGAACTCGCCGGCGCGGGGGGCGGCGAAGTGCTGGAAGACCTTGAACAACTGACCCGCTGCAGGAGCGGTCGTATCGAAGGCGTTGAAGGACAGATCCTCTCCTTCACCCGGCAGCAGCGCGGCCGGAACGAGGATCGAGAGAGAGGTGGCGGTGGTGGCGACTGCGGACATGACGGTAGGGGTGAGAATGGCAGAAGTACGAGGGTGAGAGCAGGAACTTTGCCCTACGCACTGTTGTAGAGTGCATGTCAACCAGAAATTGTCTGTGACAGGGCAGTTGGAAGTTGAAGTCGTTTGCGCGGTGGGAGCCCGCTGGCGATCTGGTGAAGCAGCCCCTTGGCCTGAAGCGGAGAGAGGTGGGGGAAAATGGAAAGCATGCGGGCCAGCAATGCGGCAGCCCGCGGCGCGGCGAAACTGCTGCCCGTGGCATCACGCCGGATCCCGCCCTTCCACGGCACGTTCACATTCACGCCCAGCGCGGCAAACTCCACGAGGGTGCCGGGTTGATTCCGGAAGAGGCACTCGCGTTCGGGTGTGGCGAGCATGTTGACGGTGATCACCGAGGTGAAGTCGCCGGGCCACTCTGCACGGCGGAAGTCTTCATTGTTGCAGGCTGCCACCACATGGTGGCCGCTGAGGTAGGCGCGATCCACCCACGACTTGAACATCAGGACCTGGGCCTTGAGCCGGGCTCCGAAGCTGCAGTTGAGCACATGGTAGCCGCGTTCTATGGCAAGCTGGGCGCCAAAGCAGATCATCTCACTCTGGGACTGATTGCGGAGGTCCAGCACGCGGAAACTACCGATCTCGGCCTCCGGGGCGATCTCATGCAGGATGCCAGCAACGGCGGTGCCGTGGCCGAACACGTCCTCTCCCCCTGGAGAGGCGGGCACGGCCTCCAGACGGCCATCTTCCTCTACGATGACAAGGTCATCAGCGCGGCGGACGTTGGCTAGATCTGGGTGGCTCCATTCCACGCCCGAGTCCAGCACGGCGATACGAATGCCATGGCCGCGACCACGGCTCATGGCGGCGGCGGCTTGTTCCGGTGTGATCCACGAACCCACGATCAATCAATCAGGCAGGCAGTGTCGTGGGCTCAACTCTCATCCACGCCGATCGCGGCGCAGAGAAGCTTGTGATCGAGCAGGCGGCCGAGGAGTCGGGTGAGGAGGGTGACTTCCTCCATGGCCTCGGGTTCGAATGCGGGAGGTTCCGGGGCTTCCGGGCTGGCCTTGGTGCGGTAGCAGGCGATGAGCCCGCGCATCTGGCCGGAGATGAAGAACGGGGCGAGGATGCGGCTGCAGACGATCACGCCCAAGACTTCGTCCAGCTTGCTGGCACCGGATGGGTTGGAACTGAGGTTGTTTTCGCAGAAGGCCTGCTGAGTGGCGAGCACCATGCCCGCGACACCGCTGTCGATCGGCATGCGGAAGCTGAGGAGCCGACTGGAGACGGGCCCTTCCTGGTGGGCGCAGAGGAGATTGCGGCCGGAGGTGTCCATGAGCCAGATCACGCCCTCGTGAGCACCGGCATCGCTGAAGCAATCGTGAATCAGCCGGGTCATCAAGGGATCCAGGAACTCCTGGAGGTTCGCCGCACGGATCAAACCGGCGAACTGGGTGACGCGCTCCTCAATGGCCGGAACAAGCGGCACCACCCGGGGCTCCGGCAGCCAGCGCATGGTGGTGGTGGTGGAGAAATCGCCGTAGGCGGAGGACATGAGGGGAGTTTATCGTGGCGCCTTCCTGCCGTAAAGCGGGCAATTGCATGGCTCAAACATTGGTGGGAGTGACGATAGGGTGAAGATCGTGTTTGCGCCGATTTTCTCCTTGGTAGTATAGGTGCAGACTGTCGATCCCATGGCCTCCCGAAAAAAGTCCCACATCATCTGGATGGTGCCGACGGCAATTGCCATCGTCCTTGTCGGAGTGGCTTTGAGGCTACAATCGCAAAGTAGTCAAGAATACTACAAGCGTATCCGTGACGAGCTGGCGCAGCGCGCCGCGATGAACGAAGAGCATGAGAGATCCCTCTGTCTCCACCTTCGAGTTGGCGAAATGAATGATGCAGGTCGTTTGCTGTTCTGGCGCTTGAACGACGATTCTCGTGGAGAGCCGTTTTTCCTCGATGAGGAGGATGACTACGGAGCCATCCTGATCAATCAAGGTTCCGATAGCAGGCCACTCGCCCGGTATATTTTTGCATCTCAGTCCACGGGCAAGGTGCTGGATACGAGAAACTATTCCGAGTTCCGGCAGGCCCTGGCAGCAGTCTCCAAATCTTCCACCATCGGGATCTACGAGACCTGCAGCGTCAGTCGGGCTTACGGGCTGCCGAAGGAAATCATCGACAATTTCGACAAAGCCTTGAAACGTTCAGGTGCGAAAGTGGATAAGGAGAATCAGCGGGCAGTCTGCTATTGCTGGAAGCCGTAGTTCAAATGCCCGCCATCGAGCACTGCCAGATCTAGACCAGCGAATGTTGTCCGGGATCTGACAGTTCGAAGCGTCTGCTTGCTCTGACAACGCCGACTGGCTCGTGTAGTCTGTGCCGTCAAAGATGTCCATGGGCACCTGAGTGATGAATGTGGCTCCGGGTGCTTGTCGATGGGGCCTGGAATCACCTGGCGTGTCATGCTGGGAGTGGAGCTAGCTGCGATCTGAAGAGGCTCGATTTTTTGAGAAGATGGATGAAATTATTTTCTTGAACCAGGAGTCAGGCGCGACGCTTTTTCCACCTATGGGAAACTGGGCGAACAGTTTTGGCCACCGAGTCCGGAACGTTTCCTCGTCATCCTCCTGCCAGATGGTCCCGACGGGATCATCTGGGTCCGGGCAGAAACAGGATTCAGGCAGGTCACCTGCAAGTTTCTCGTGAACCTGTGAGGCCACGTACGCGAACTCCTCGAAAGTGGCGTCCCGATCTCCCAGGCCGGGGTAATCCGCCAGAGAGTCCGGGCTGATCAGGGCCTGGTGATACCATTCTCTGCCCCGGCTGATCAGCCAGGACCTGAAGTCTGCGAACCCGTCATCCGAACAACCGCCATTGATGAGATAGGCAGCACCCCAGAGGTCCCAAGAGTAGGCTTGGCGATGATAGGTCGCAAAATGCCGGGCAAATGCGGCGATCTCATCAGCGTGGAGTTTGTGAAGTTCGTTGGCGAGCGTCCCGGCTTGCTCATCCGTATTTCCGGAGCAGGCGTCAAAGCTCTTTTGAATGATCTGCCAGAAGTGTGCTTCCGTCATGTGAGATGGGGGCTATTCGTTCGGGGTAGGGTGTGTCACTTTGTACTTCTGCAGTTTGCCGTCGGTGCTTCTGATAGTGAGCAGGTCATCCGTGAGTGATACGAGATGCAGTTCGCCGCCAAGCTTGTCGTGGATCGGGTCATGGAAAAATAGACGGCCCCGGATGAGGCGCCATCCCATAAGTGGGCTCGTCACCTTGCCACCAGAGCCTGCGGTAACGGCAACATAGCCTCCCTTGCTGAAGGACATGTAGGTGTAATGGTGGGGATCCAATGAGACCACGGAGAGACCTTCGACTTGGTCCTTCCGCCATGGGATCGTATCGTGGAATGCCGTTGCCTCATCGGATGGGGGCGGGAGCATGCGGCACGAAGTTGCGATCAGAATCAGGGTGAGAATTGCCAGCTGGGGAATCATAACGGGGACTTCGGTCGCCAATCTGGTGTCTCAAGCCCGGAAGGTACAGTGCAATCGGTTTTTGTGGCGGATGGAAAAAAGTGCGCGTGGATGAAGTGGTGGCAGCGTGCCTCACCTGACGCGAAAAAGGCGGCACGCTGGTGCGTGCCGCCTTTTGGCAGTGGAAATGGTTGGTCGCCCCGGCTCTGGGGCGGTCGGGGATTGAGAGCCTTCGCGCTATTCCGACAACGCCGGTTGGCTGGTGTAGTCAGTACCGTCGAAGGTGTCCATGGGCACCTGGGTGAAGACTTTGTCGGAGGGGCGGATGACGAAGATCTCACCCAGCACGCGCTCTTGCTCGATCTTCAGGAAGTTGAGCTTCATGAGCTCCAGCATGGCGAGGAAGGTAATGATCACCTCACTGCGGCTGGTGGCCTCGGTGAAGAGGCTCATGAAGGGGACCTTGCCACCCACGGGGAGGACGGAGAGCAGGTAGTCGATCTTGTCGCTGACGGTCCAGCGGTCATCCACGATCTCACGCAGGGTGTGTACGTCCTCGAACTTCTTGAGCACCTTCTGGAAGGCGCGAATGAGGTCGAAGATGCCGATCTGCGGGAGCCCTTCCACGGGGGCGGTGAGGTCAGGAATCTCGGGGTTGGCGGCAAAGAACTCCGCACCGGAACTGTCGCGCACGTGCAGGAACTGCGCGGCGTCCTTGAACTTCTTGTACTCCACGAGCTGGCGGATGAGCTCCCAGCGGGGATCTTCCTCATCGGCCTCTTCATCGGGGGGCTGCACGTCCTTGGGCAGGAGGGTGCGGCTCTTGAGGTACATGAGATTGGCCGCCATCACGATGAACTCACCGGAGAGCTCAATGTTGAGGGCCTTGAAGGTCTCGATGTAGCCGAGGTACTGGCTGGTGATGCGCTCGATGCTGACATCATAGATGTCGATCTCATCCTTTTTGATGAGATAGAGAAGGAGGTCGAGGGGGCCTTCGAAGATTTCGAGCTTAACCTTGTAGTCGCTGTCCGTGTTTTCCACCGCTCCACATAGAGCGGTGGATGCGGGTGTGCAAGTGCCTCTGTGCTAGGCGGAGGCAGCGGGCTCCGGCGCGACGAGGTAGCCACGGGCAACGGATTCAAATTCAGCGACTTGCGATTGCTGCCAGGCGGCGTCTTTGCCCAGTTCGCTTGCAAGCACGGCGGCCACGCGGGGGGCCATGCGGAAGGCGGCCCGGGCGTTCAGCAGCAAGGCGCGGGTGCGACGGGAGAGGATATCCTCCACGGTGCGGGCCATTTCACGGCGCACCGCCCAGAGGACCTCCGCCAAGGTGTAGGGCAGGGCGGGATCGATCGGCTCGCCCAGCGAGGGGTCTTCTGCGATGAGGGCCTGGATCTCGTGGGCATCGGTACCGTACACGCCCAGATTCCCCAGATCGGCGGTGTGGGTGTGATAGCCGTGGATGTTGAGTGTCTTGGTGACGCAGGGCTTGTCGGGCAGATTTCCCAGGGTGGCGGCCTGGTCCACGCAATCCTGCGCCATGTTGCGGTAGGTCGTCCACTTGCCACCGGCGATGCTGAGGAGACCGCTCTGGTCGATATGGATGGTGTGATCCCGGGAAAGGGAGGCCGTGTTCTTGCCATCGCCCACCTTGGCCAGAGGGCGGATGCCAGCGAAGGCGCTGAGGATGTCTGCCCGGGTGGGTTTCTTGTCCAGATAGAGGGCGGCGGTGGACAGCATGAACTCGATCTCCTGGTCCATGGGGACTGGCTCCAGCGGGGCGTGATCGATGGCGGTATCGGTGGTGCCCACCAGGGTGTGGCCATGCCAGGGGATGGCGAACATGACGCGGCCGTCGCTGGTGTGCGGGACCATGATGGCGGTGTCTCCCGGAAGGAAGGAGCGGTCCAGCACGATGTGGGCGCCCTGGCTGGGGGCGATCATGGGCGTGATGTTCGCGTCCGCCAGTTTCCGCACTGCATCGGTGAAGGGGCCGGTGGCATTGATGACCACATGGGCATCCGCGTTGAAAGTTTGTCCTGACTCCTGATCTCTCCAGGTGACGCCATGAACCAGATTGTCGGGTCCTTTCCTCAAACCGGTGACGGGAGCGTAGTTCAGCAACACCGCTCCTTGAGTGGCGGCAGTGGCCGCCATGTTGATGAGCAGACGTGAGTCATCGAACTGTCCGTCGTAGTACACCACCCCGCCCACGAGTCCCTCGGTCTTCACATTGGGCAGACGGCGCAGCGTTTCCTCCTTGGAAATAAACTGGGAGGGGCCGAAGCCGTACTTGCCGGAAAGCATCTGGTAAAGCTTGAGGCCGATGCCGTAGAAGGGGCCTTCCCACCAGGAGTAACTGGGCACGACAAAGGGCAGCTCCGTGACCAGGTGGGGGGCGTTCTGCCGGAGCATGCCGCGCTCTTTGAGGGCTTCCATCACGAGTGCAACGTTGCCCTGCTCCAGATACCGCACGCCGCCGTGCACCAGCTTGGTGCTGCGGCTGGATGTCCCCTTGCCAAAGTCATGCTGCTCCAGCAGGAGCACACTGTAGCCCCGGGTGGCGGCATCCACCGCCACGCCCACGCCGGTGGCTCCGCCGCCGATGATGACGATGTCCCAGGTGCCTTGATGACCCTGGGCCGACTTGAGCATTTCCGTGCGGTTCATAGGAGGAAGGGGAGGGGAAGTTGAGATGCCGCTGCGCGGCTGTTGAGACGCTACGCTGGTTGAGACGGCGCAAGCGCCTGGTTGATAAGTTCGCAGGGCAGGCAGCTCGCTGATTTTTTAAGAGTACGTACCTCGCGTCTGGTGAACAAGACAGAATTGAGCGGGAAGGGTTTCCTATGAGGTGGCGGAAATGGACGGAGTTTCTGCCGGAGCTGGAGCAGGCTGGATGTCCGGCAAAGCCTGGAGCTTGGTCCGGTTCAGGAAAATGCCCGCGGCGATCTTGATGAACAAGGTGTAAAGGATAAGACCAAGGGCCCATATCCCGGCGGTGACTTTCCACTCGATGGCGCTGGGGCGGTACTCGACGATCTCGTGCAGGGTGGAGGGCACGAACCCGGGGATGATGAGGCCCATGCCTTTCTCAATCCAGATGCCGATGAAGGCGAGCACGCAAGCGGTGTTCAGCACCCAGGGATTTGTGAAGACGCTGGGAGAGAGAAGGAGGCCGGCGGCGACGATGACGAGCCCAACGGAGCACCAGATCCAGGGGACCAGCTCGGTGTGGCCGTGCAGGCCGAAGTAGAGATAGCGTCCGGAGGAGGTGTGGGCCCCGCCGGTGTAGAACTCCGTAAACACCTCTGAGACGACCATGAGGAGGTTCACCAAAATGGTGATGCGCATGATGTTCACCAAGGTGCGGATGGGGCCGTCTCCGAAGTGGCGGCCCACGGCCTGCCGGATGACCTGGATGGCGAGCACGATGAATGCAGGCCCTGAAACAAAGGCAGAAGCGAGGAAACGAGGGGCGAGCAGGGCGGTGTTCCAGAAGGGGCGTCCACCAAGGCCACAGTACAGGAACGCCGTGACGGTGTGGATGGAGATGGCCCAGATGATGGAGAGAAAGACAAAGGGCACGTACCAGCGGGGATTGGGCGTGAGGCCCAAGTACCGGGTATAGAGCAGATAGGCGCAGATGTAGGCGTTGATGAAGAGGTAACCGTTGAGCACAATGACATCCCAACTGAGCATGGAGACCGGGAAATTCAGCCTGCCAAAAGGGGGCAGCAGGTGCCAGAAGCGGTCGGGGCGGCCGAGGTCGCACACCACAAACATGAGGCTCATGATGATGGCGGCGATGGCAAGCAGTTCGCCGATGATCACGATGTCGTGCATCTCCTCATCGTGGTACAGATAGGCGGGGATCACCATCATGACGCCGCCTGCGGCCAGTCCGACGAGAAAGGTGAAATTGGCAATGTAGAGCCCCCAGGAGACGTGGTCGCTCATATTGGTGAGCGCCATGCCGTCCCGCACCTGCACGGCCCAGGCATTGGCTCCGACGAGGAAGACGGCGCTGAGGCAGATCATCCAGACGTAGAAGACCTTCCCACCATCCAGAGACTCCAGGGCGGCATTGCCCAAGAATCGGCCAAAGCTCCGCCAGGAGAAGGGGCGGGGGACAACAGGACTGGTTGGCGGAAGATCGCTCATGAGCGGGGTAGGAATGGCCGGTCAGCTGTCGAAGAAGTAGAAGAACTGCGGTTTGAGCCCAAGGTCCTCCTTCAAAATGAAGACACGTTTATGCTCCAGCACCCAGCGGATCTCGGATTTGGGATCGAGGAGATTACCAAAGACCCTGGCCCCGGTGGGGCAGGCTTCCAGGCAGGCGGGCAGGCGGCCGTTCCGCGTGCGGTGCAGGCAGAAGGTGCACTTCTCCATGGTGCCTTGAGGGCGAATGCGGTTGCTCAGGTAGCCCTGGTCGGGGTTGATCTCCTCCTTGGGGATCTCGGGCTTGGTCCAGTTGAACCGACGGGCGTGGTAGGGGCAGGCGGCCTCACAGTAACGGCAGCCGATGCACCAGTTGTAATCCACGACCACGATGCCGTCCGGTTCCTTCCAAGTGGCCTCCACCGGGCACACATCCACACAGGGCGGGTGCTCACATTGCTGGCACTGCACAGGCATGTAGAACTTGTCCGGCTGGGGCACGGGTTTGTCGTAGTTCACATTGCCCTGCTCCATGTCCATGGTGCCCTTCTGCATCTCGAAGACGCGGATGTAGGACTGGTGGGAGGGGCGGTCGTGATTGTTCTCGATGTGGCACGCCTCCGCGCATTTCCGGCAGCCGTTGCAGACGCTGAGATTGAGCGCGTAGCCGAACTTCACGCCCTCTTGAGGCTTCGGATCGGAGATGGTGACCTCCGCGCCGTAGTCGTCCTTGGTTTCCTTTTCCAGGCGGCGCAGCACAATGTTGAGATCCACGAGGGAGAGCTCCTTGTAGTGACGCTGGAGGAACTCATCTGCGGAGATGTTGGCCGCCCACTCAGTGAGTGGGGCGATGGCGCGGGCAAAGGCGGCGGTCCCGAGGGTGGCCCCCACGCCTTTCATGACGGTGCGGCGGGAGACGCACCCGCAGTCAGATTTGCCACAGCCGCCGCCTCCGCCGTCCGTGCCGCCATTGCCTTCCTTGCCCGTGGGACCGTTGCTGCTCATGGTGTGCCGTGGTGGGGTGGGGATGTAGATGTGGCTGGTTTCAGAGAGGTGGTTTCCTGAAGCTGGTGTCCGGGGAGCGGCACCGAGATGCGGTCACGCGGTGGGAAGATCGGCTGAACAAGGGGGAACTTGGGCGCGTGCGGGTCGTGGCAGTTGGTGCAGATGTTTCTGGTACGTGCTCCCCGGGTGAGGTCCCAGTGGCCGTTCATGCCTCCATGGGCACCATGTTGATAGCTCTCCCACTGGTGGCCGTGGCACTGAGCGCAGAGCTGCATGACATCCGTGAACTCCACCCGCTGGTGGTTGGCCAGATGAAGGCTGTTGTAGTCTTGATCGTTGTGGCAGCTGAGGCAGGTGAGATTGCCGTGGACGTAGTTCAGCCCCTGGTGAAACTGCACCAACTGGGCACCGCTATGAGTCTGGAAGTTGGGCTTGGTGGTGGTGTGGCAGGTGCTGCATGCCACCGCGACGGGTTGGCCGCCGGGGTCGGTCGTACCAGTGCTTACACGAGGGGCTCCAGAAGGCAGCCGGTAGTGAACGGGGTGCAGCGTGGCGGGCTCAGGAGCCGGGGCGGCTGGCCCGGCCGCAGCGCCCGCCGCCACAGGCTCCTGCCTGTTGCTGGCGAAGACATGATGGAACACCTGGCCGCCACCAAAGACGAGTACGATGCCACCTGAAAAGATGACCAAGGCGCGGGCCTGTTTTTTGGAAACCGCCATCATCATTATCCTTGCGCAGTGGTTAATTACCGGGAATAATAGCGCGACTCGTGACATCGTGTAAACAAAACAATGTGAGAGCTGCCGTGCGTTAAAAGACAGAACCGGGCCAGCTCTGCGTGCGGGACATCCGCAGAGGGGTTGGAGGAGTCAAAATAGCCATCTTCACAGTGGGGACTGTTGCATCATCATGCCCGTGAGCGGACTTCTCTTAACCTTGTCCACAGAGGAACACGTGGCTGCGGAAGTGGTGCGGCGTTTGCAATCCCGTCGTGAGATCCTCTTGGGGGAGCTGCAGCAGCAGTGGCTGCCTGTCGCGGTGGACGGGTGCGATGAAAGGCACAGCCGCGAGGTGCATGACTGGATTGTCAAGCTGCCGGGGGTGGTGTTTGTCGATGTGGTGTCAGTTCATTTTGAAGATGGCGAGCAGACTTCGTCGCCACACGCTCTGACAGACTGCAAAGCTGCCTGATCTGCCAACACTCCCATGAAGATGAATGCGACGCTGGATCGACGCGAACTTCTGAAACTCTCCGCCCTGGCCGGAGCGGCGGCGGTGGCTGCATCGCGGGCGGGCGTGGCGGCACCGGTCGCGCCGTCAGGAGTGACGGCGGCTAATCCCGATGCCGGTATCAAGTGGGACAAGGCCCCCTGCAGGTTCTGCGGGACGGGCTGCCATGTCCGGGTGGGGGTGAAGGAGGATCGGGTGGTGGCCATTGAAGGCGAGCCGCTCGCGGAGGTGAACAAAGGCCTGCTCTGCGTGAAGGGGTACCATGTGGGGCTGGCCCTGTACGGGCGAGACCGGCTCACGCACCCGATGCTGCGCAAGAACGGGAAGATGGAGCGGGTGAGCTGGGAGGAGGCTGTGGATGTGGTGGCCAAGCGCGTCCTCGCGGCACCGGACAAATTTGCGATCTACGGCTCCGGTCAGTGGACCATCCCGGAAGGGTATGTGGCCAACAAGTTGATGAAGGCTGGCCTTTCCAACAACCACATCGAGCCGAATGCGCGGCTGTGCATGGCCAGTGCGGTGACGGGTTTTCTCAGCGTGTACGGTGTGGACGAGCCGGCCGGCGCCTATGATGACCTTGATCATTGCGATGTGTTGATCCTCTGGGGCAACAACATGGCAGAGATGCATCCGGTGCTTTTCAGCCGGGTGATTGACCGGCGTGCCCGTGGGGGCAAGGTGAAGATCATCGACCTCGGCACGAGGCGCACCCGAAGCTCGGAGTTTGCCGATCACTACCTGGAGTTCAAGCCCAACGGGGATCTCGCGATTGCCAATGGCATCGCCCATCTGCTCATTAAGAACGGGACTTATGACAAGGCGTTTGTGGAGCAGCACTGCAACTTCCGCCAGGACAAGACTGCGGCCTCCTTGAACGGGGAGTCGATGACCTTTGAGGAGTACAAGATGGCTCTGGCACCCTTCACGCCAGAGCATGTGGCAGAGCTCTCCGGCGTCCCAGCAGAGCAGATTCACATGCTGGCGGACCTCTTTGGCCGCCGGGATCTGCATATCACCAGCACGTGGTGCATGGGGTTCAACCAGCACAACCGGGCGACGGACATCAATCGGCTCTGTCACTCCATCCATTTGTTGAGCGGACACTTTGGCAAACCAGGCGACGCTCCCACCTCCCTGACCGGTCAGCCCAGTGCGTGTGGCACCGCGAGGGAGGTGGGAACGATGTGCCACTTTCTCCCCGGTGGGCGATTGGTGGAGAACGCGGAGCATCGTGCAGAGGCCGAGCAACTGTGGAATGTGCCAGCGGGGCGTCTCAAGCCTAAGATGGGCTACCACACGGTGCTGATGTGGGAGAAGTTCTGCACGCCCACGAACCAGGGTGGGGACATCAGTACCATCTGGGTGCAGGTCACCAATCCCGGCCAGTCGCTGCCCAATCTGCACAAACTCTTTCAGGCAAAGAAAGGTCTGGAGGACAAATTCCTGATCGTGTCAGACGTGTACCCGACGGCGACGACGGAACTGGCGGACTTGGTGTTGCCCTCCGCCATGTGGGTGGAGAAGAACGGCCTGTACGGCAACTCCGAGCGGCGTACGCAGCAGTGGTTCAAGATGGTGAACCCGCCGGGTGAGGCGCGCGATGATGCCTGGCAGAATCTGGCCGTGGCGCGGCGGCTGCATGACCTGGGGCATCCGGGGCTGAAAGACAAGGACGGGAAGTTCCTCTTCACCTTCCAGGATGATGCCGGAAAGGAGGTGCCGGTGTGGGAGTGGCCACGGTACTATGAAATGAACGTGGACAAGGTTCTGTTCGAGGACTACCGGCGCTTCTCCCGGGTGAAGCACAAGGACCTGGCTCCGTATGACGAGTATGTGAAGGCTCGGGGATTGCGCTGGCCGGTGGTGCAGCAGGCAGATGGGACCTGGCGGGAGACGCGGTTCCGGTTCGCGGAATTTGATGATCCCTATGTGAAGAAGGGGGCGGGGGTGCAGTTCTATCATTCCTCGACCAAGGATGACCGGGCGCAGGTGTGGTTCGCCCCCTACACGCCTCCGGCAGAGGTGCCGGATGCGGACTACCCTTTCTGGCTGTGCACCGGGCGGGTGCTGGAGCACTGGCACACGGGCACGATGACAATGCGCATCCCGCAACTGCATGGAGCGGTGCCCTATGCTTATGTGGAGATGCACGCCGCCGATGCGGAGGATCGAGACATTGGCAACGGAGACAGCGTGCTGGTGAAGACCCGTCGCGGGGAATTGCGGCTGCCGGTGTGGGTGAACGGGCGCAGTCGGCCACCCCGGGGCAGCCTCTTTATTCCCTTCTTTGATGAACGATTGCTGTGCAACCTGCTGACGTTGGAGGTGACCTGCCCCATCTCGAAGGAGCCTGACTACAAGAAATGTGCGGCCACGGTGGTGAAGGCAGGGCCGCAGGCTGGAAAGGTGGGGAGCATTTGACATGGCGACTGCGCCTTCATCGGATGTTGCCCGCCGCGCGAAGTGGCTGAGGATCGCAGGGGTCTTGGTGGTGACCACATCGGTGAGCGGCTTCTTCATGGGGATGCTGCAGACGCGCTCTCAACTGAACCTGACCGAGCCGCAGCAACTGGTCTCGGATGCACGCGATCTCACCGAAGTGCCTCCAGGCGGGGTGCCGGTGGCGGTGGCCTATGCGAAACAAGACTGGTTAAGGGAGGGCAGCAACGCGCAGTGGCGCAACGACTTGAGCAAGCTGGTGCAGCCGACTGCGTCGGCCGTCCCATTGCCCGTGCGGACTGCGGACGAGCGGGCGGCGGCGGTGAGCCAGCGCATGGAGCGTCGCGCCTACGACGGAGCTCCGCCAGTGGTGCCGCATCCCGTGACGCAGGAGTCGTCGGCTTCCTGCCTGGCCTGTCATGGCCCGGGGCTGGCGGTGAAAGATCGACTGGCTTCGCGGATCAGTCACGAGCACTTCTCAAGCTGCACTCAATGTCATGTGCCCGCCGGTGGCACGGGGCTGCCGACGGCAGAACAGGGGCTGCTGGCGGCCTTTGGCACGGGAAATAACTTTCGTGGGGTGTCGGCTAAAGGAAAGAGCACGAGAGCCTGGCCAGGGGCACCGCCCACCGTGCCGCATCCGTTGCTGATGCGCTCGGACTGCCTGAGTTGCCACGGTCCCGTGGGGTTGCCGGGATTGCGGACGAGTCATCCGGAGCGCCAGCAGTGCGTGCAGTGCCATGTCCAGAGCCCACCCGCAACTCTGGTACCGTTGAGAAATCAAGGGGTGGTGGGAAACGAGGTTGGGAAAGGGGCGGCGGAGTCTGTAGTGAGGATCGATCTGGTGGAGTTTTTGACTCCGCGTGGAACTGATAGAAGGGAGGGGCGGTCGAATGAAGCTCAATGAGTCCTGCTCGCGTCGTGAATGGTTGGCTGAGGTCTTTCAACCGTGGAAGCGCCAGAGAGCGGAGGGCGTTCAAGGGCGGCAGGCGATGCCGGTGACCGTGCCGCCGGCATCAGCTGTAGCCGCTGCGCCTGATCCACCAGTGGCACGGGTGGCAGTGATTCAGGGGCGCTTCTGCGTTGCTCTGACTTCGTTCTGCGCGGTGTGCGTGGAGCGTTGTCCCGTGCCCGGAGCGCTGCAAATTACCCGTGGCATGCCATCCGTGGTGGCAGATAAGTGCACGGGCTGTGGCGTGTGTTTTGACGTGTGCCCCGCTCCGCGTAAAGCGGTGCTGATGTTGCCCCTGGCCGGTAGGTTAGGGGCGGGACCTGTGACGAACATGAATCGTTGATATGAGTATGAGTGCCGTGAACCCTGAGTCAGAAACCCAGTCTGCCCCGGTGCCTCTGCCGGAGCTTCACGGCGGCATGATGAACCGTGAGGAGTTGCAGACAATGTTTGCTGACTATCGCGGGTGCGTGGAAATCACTGAGATCATTCCGAAGTTTGCCGCCCAGGAGCATGTGCCGGAGGTCTCATGCTGGACGCTGGATCATGCGGAAGAGTGGCTGCTGGGACGCAAAGTCCGGGCCGTGCAGGTACGCTATCGCTACGACGGTGGTGAGTGGTGGGACACGGTCATGATGCTGCCGGAGGGGTATCGGTTGGTGAGGATCCGGCATGATTGGTAAGCGGTAAGAGGTAAATGGTGGGTCGGTGAGTGGTAAGAGGAAGATGTGGAGGGGTGTTGGGGAGCGCGCGCATCTTGCGTGCTGTTCCTGGCATCTTGCCGGGAACGTCAGGGGCGATGCGGTTGTGGCATGTCGTGAGGAGAACCGGCCAACCGCGCGCGTTTTGGGGTGGTCACAAAGGAACCGACCCTTCCACGTGCTCAGTCGAAGCTCTTCCTCGAAGAGGATGGGGCTACAAGCCCAACGTTGACGAGCTTCCAGCGAGTCTACGTTGGGTACGGGTGTTGAAGGCATGTACTCCGAAGGAGTTGTGGCGGTCTGCGTGCCTTTCGCATCCAAGGTTCCTTGGCAGAATAAACCAAGAATGGGGCCACTTTTTCCATCGACGGTGGGGCGTCTGTCGCGAGAGCGGCCTTCCGCAGGATTCGTGCGGTCCCCTATGCTTCGTGGAATGGGGATGTCGGGGGGCGGAGTGTCGTAGCTAACTTGGGGTGGCTCCCGTGTCGATAATGTGTTGTTTCAAGGCTGCGAGGCGCTCAAACATCTGATCAAAGGGATCGGCTGCGGGAACGGCTATGAACTCGTCAGGATGGGTCTCGGCAAATCTGATCAAAAGGTCCGCAAGTTCAAGGACGCTGTCAGCCTGCTGTTCGATGGGTTTACGCTGCTCGCGTGTTTGCGCCCAGAAGGTCTCTTGTTCGTCGAGAGTGCCAAACGAGAGTAGCTGGATGTGGTGCTCCCGTAGCGCCTCGGCAGCCTCAAGAGTTTTGAATGCCCCAATGGCGCGAAATGCCTCTGGCTGATTGTAGATCATCGAGACGCGGCGAAACAGATCTCCGTCGTTGGAAAGTGCTTCATAAAAGTAGCGAAGCATTCTCCAGTCTTGCTGACGGGGGCTGAGGATTTGTTGAATCTGCTCCTCGGATGCAAAATGCCATTGCAATCCCAACGCAGATTGGAGCTTTGCATTGATCCCGGTATCGTAGTCTCGCATCAGATCGTTCTTCACCTTGAGAGCCTGATACGCGGCGACCATGGTGGCCTGGTGCTCAGGGGACAGAAGTGGCATGGAGTTCTGAGATTCGCTCATGGGGCTATGTGGCACCACAACTGTAAAATGTCATGCGCGTGAACCAGATGACTGGGAGGTTGGAAGATCAGTCGCGGGGGCGATCCAATGCATCGTGCAAAGGGGATCCTGGGTGGGGATGGAGACGAACAAGAACCGAGACGGTTCTTCTACATTCGAAATGCGTGCCGGAAGGGGCGGACAGAGAGTCCGGGGATGATGGCTGATTCCTCACTCAAATCCCCAGACCGCGCGGGTGCGCCAGCGGTTCTGGCATTGGGGGCAAACGAAGACGCCGTCCGATTGATTTTTCTTCGCGTCCCAACCTTGGGACATGGGAGTTGAACAATTCGGGCAGGGTGCCGAGTTGGCGCGTGCAAGAGTGCGGAACATCCACAGGAACGAGGCGAAGGCGATGATGCCGCCGATGATCTGGACGATGATCGAGTTCCATTTTAGGCCGAGAGCGAAGACGCCGATACCCGCGGCCATGCCGAGCCAGCAACGCAGGAAGTACCCAAAGGTGCGCCGGTAGTGCCCGGGGAGGACGGGGATGTCGGGAGGCGGTGGCGATGGTGAGGGAGTCATGAGAAGAGTGTGGAGTTCATGGATGGCACATGGGGCGTGCAATGTGCTGGCGCTAATCCGGCGAGCCGCCGGGAAAAGCAGGCCGGCGGCCTGCGCTCCCCGAGCTGCTATTTGAGTGACAGGGGCGTATTGTTGCCTCGCCCCCAACTGCTCACCTCTCACACTCACTTCCTACCGACCTTCCGTGCCGTGCGCTTTTTCCCTGCTGCGGCCTTCTTCTCCTGTGGTTCCCATTCTTTGGCGCGCCCGAGGGCTTCGTTCCAGCGGCTGCGGAGCTCCTGGACGCGAGCTTTTGCCATCTTGGGCTCGAACGTCTTGTCCACCTGCCATTGAGTCGAGATTTCGGAGGTGTTTTTCCAATAACCGACAGCGAGACCGGCGAGGTAGGCGGCTCCGAGGGCTGTGGTTTCGACCACGGCGGGACGGATGACGGGGACGCCGAGGATGTCGGCCTGGAACTGCATGAGGGGCTCGCTGCGGGAGGCTCCACCGTCCACGCGGAGTTCAGGCAGTTTCTTCCCAGTGTCGGCGTGCATGGCGTCGAGGAGGTCGGCCACCTGGAAGGCGACCCCTTCCAGGGCAGCGCGGGCGATGTGAGCGGCAGAGGTGTCGCGGGTGAGGCCGACGATGGTGCCGCGGGCATAGGCGTCCCAGTGCGGGGCACCGAGACCGGCGAAGGCGGGTACGAGGAAAACACCGCCGCTGTCCGGGACGGAGGCGGCGAGGAGATCGACCTCCTGCGCAGAGCGGACCAGCTGGAGGCCGTCGCGCAGCCACTGCACAACCGCGCCGCCGATGAACACGCTGCCTTCCAGGGCATACTCAAGCTTGCCCTTGCTGCCAAGCTGCCAGGCCACGGTGGTGAGCAGGCGTTGCTTGGAGGCGACGGGCTTGGTGCCGATGTTCTGGAGCATGAAACAACCCGTGCCGTAGGTGTTTTTGGCCAGGCCGGGCTTCACACACATCTGGCCAAAGAGGGCGGCCTGCTGGTCGCCCGCGATGCCTGCGACGGGCACGTGGGCGAGACCGAGGGAGGTGCTGACCTCTCCGTACACCTCACTGGAGCTGCGCACCTCAGGCAGCATGCTGGCGGGAATCTTGAAGAGCTTGAGCAGCTCCTTGTCCCAGTCGCCGGTGTGGATGTTGTAGAGCATGGTGCGCGAGGCATTGCTCGGGTCGGTGACATGGATGTTCTTGCCGCTCGTGAGTTTCCAGATGAGCCAGGAGTCCACCGTCCCGAAGGCGAGTTTGCCAGCCTCGGCCTTGGCGCGGGCGCCGGGGACGTTCTCAAGGATCCAGGCGACCTTGGTGGCGGAGAAGTAGGCATCGAGGATGAGGCCGGTCTTTTTCTGGATCACCTTGTCATGGCCGGCGGCTCGAAGCTGGTCGCACATGGAGGCGGTGCGGCGGTCCTGCCAGACAATGGCGTTGTAGACGTTCTCACCGGTTTCCTTGTCCCAGACCACCGTAGTCTCACGCTGGTTGGTGATGCCGATCCCAGCGACGTCGCTGGGGCGGATGCGAGCACGGCCCAGGGCCTCAACAGCGACGGCCATCTGGGAGAACCAGATCTCCTGGGGATCGTGCTCCACCCAGCCGGGCTTGGGGAAGATCTGTCGGATCTCCTTCTGGGCGACGGAACAGATTTTGCCGTCGTGATCGAAGAGAATGGACCGCACGCTGGTCGTGCCGGCATCGAAGGACATGATGTAGGAGGACATACGAAAGAAGCGGTGGAAATTGAGGGGGGAGTCAGTGAATTAGAGATAGAGCGCGCGGTGAAGGAAGGCTCCGATGAGACCGCCGATGATGGGGCCAACGATGGGTACGATGGCATAACCCCAGTCGGAGGAACCTTTGCCGGCGATGGGAAGAAGGGCGTGGGCGAGGCGAGGTCCGAAGTCACGGGCGGGGTTGATGGCATAGCCCGTGGGGCCGCCGAGGGAGAGGCCGATGGCGAAGACGAGAAGGCCGACAAGCATGGGGCCGAAGCCGGTGGCCCAGCCTGCATCCACAAGGTTTGTGCTGCTGGGGATGGCGAGGGCTCCGAAGACAAGCACTGCACTGCCGATGGCCTCGCAGATGATGTTGGCGGGGCGGTTCCGGATGGCGGGGATGGTGCAGAAGACGCCGAGCTTGGTGGGCGCATCCTTCGTGGCACTCCAGTGGGGTAGATAAGCAAGCCAGGTCAGAGTGGCGCCCAGGAAGGCCCCGAGGAACTGGGCGATGATGTAGCCGGGCACCAGGGCCGCATCAAACTTGCCAATGGCGGCGAGGGCAATGGTGACAGCGGGATTCAGGTGGGCCCCACTGAGTTTTCCCACCGCATAGGCAGCGAGCATGACACCCAGGCCCCATCCTGCGGTGATGACGATCCAACCGCCGCCATTGCCCTTGGACTTGGTCAGCACCACGTTGGCCACGACGCCATTTCCAAACAGGATGAGGAGGGCAGTTCCGACGAGTTCGGCAAGGTAGGGAGACATGATGGGTGGGTGTTGGTTGTTGGTGTTGAATCTAGCAGTGCGGCAATGTTTGGGATGCTCGGAGGAAGGAGCGTGCTGCTGATGCGTTTATTTTGAAGAATTAGCGTCAATTGTACCGGGAGCGTTGAAGCGAGACAATGGTGAAAGAGGAGGGGGAAGGGAGGGGGGTGAGTGGACGGTAAAAATTGTATGGATTGAGGCATGGAGCGTTTGTTAGGCTGGTTCCATGATTTTTCTGGGTAGCATGTGTAGGTGGCTCTGCGTTTTTGGGGGCTGGGCTGCAATCTTGTCAGCACCAGCTGCGGAGTCGTCTGATTTGGAGGTGGACTCCGGTGAGGTGTTGCAGAATCTCCAGGCTCAGCTGGAGGTGCTGTCTCGACATGAGGTGACATGGGAAAGGGTGTTGTCCCGCCCTCCGAATCCTCTTGTACTGCGAAAGCTTGGGGAGGAGGCGGACGCCATCCGGTTGAGATTAGAGACGGAAAAAGTACCTGACCTCGCACATCATCTGAAGGTGGAGCTTCGTAACGTTGAACGTTGGGCTACGAAGTTCCGGGATGGTGCCGCAGAAACCTCCCGATGGAAGCTCCGATTTGAAAGTTGGGATCGCTATTTTGGGTTGAAAACAGTCGTTCGAGCTGGCCGTGAAGGGGCCCCCCATCGATTCGAGAGCGGTGGGGTATTTCATCGCATAGGGCTAGGCGCAGACGACGGCGACGTTTTGCTCAATACGTTGAGTGCATGTCCTCCAATGACTGTCCTGCACCTCCTGAAGAATGAATCGAGGGGAGCGGGCCTTGATCGGCTTGACGCATGGGGCTTGCGCACAGCTGTTACGGCCCAATCAGGGGCGGCGAACCCGGATCGTTTGATCCTGACAGCGACAATGAAAGGGGCAAGGCAGCGATGGCTGGAAGCGGAGTTCATGCTCGCGGGAATGATCAACACTCGGGTGAGTCGATACTCGGAGAATGAGGAAGTGGAGCGGTACGAGGTGACAACGAAGGAGTCGCCGATGGCCTTTGGGTTCTTGCCAAAAGAGGTGACACACTACCAGATGACAGCCGCGGGACTGGGTGTGTGGGCGAGGTGGACGCTGCTCAGCGTCCAGCCTTTGATTGAGAAGTCAGGCTCTGTCGAGCTTTCGAAGCCGTACAGGGGGCACTTTGTCCTGGGGCAATATGATCGTGCCAATGAGCTGCAAGAGAGAACCACAAGGGAGTTGATCACGATCCGTAAACTGCCTGGACAGCAATAGGCGGAAATGGATGGAGGGGCAGGATGTCGTTGTTTTTCTGAGAGGGTTGTCAGTTTTTGGTTATGCCGCGCTCAATCAGGCTGCCGTCGGACAGGCGTCGCGTTTCGGAGATGGTTTTCTCCCCTTCGCTGATGATTTGAAAGAAGTCGTTGTTTTGCTGGAGACTTAGCGGGCGGGAGTAGTGAACGTTGTGGATATACTTGGAGTGTTCCACCCCCAGGGGTTCAACGTATTGTCTCCAAAGCAACTGGCCGTCTCGCACTCGGTCGATCTCCACGCCGGTGTCGGCAATGGGGCAATGGCGGATGTACAGCCGGTCATTGCCTGATGGGGCAAGGTCGATGAACATGCCGAGAGTCATCTGGCCATCCACGTCGGGGAATCGTGTCGAAGCAGGCAAGGATAAAGGGGAAGGAGAGGTGGAGGTCTGGTGGGCTTGTTGGCAGCCGTTGGTGGCAAGGGTGCAAACCAGAATCAACAGTAGAACCTGGAGAGGGCGGAGAGGTGTGGACATGGAAAGAGCGGTGGTTTGAAATGAGTTCGAGGAAGTAAACAGGTCTGCGGTGGGTGGGATGGGGCGAAGTGCTACAGAAGACCTGGCAGGACGATTAGACACCCATTGCGAGTTTGGAATCAAGCCAAGGCCTCATGGGAGGCGCAGAGGGAAGGAACGTCGTGGGCCCGGCGCAGGGTCATGGGACGTGCGCATTCAAGCCTGCCATGGCCTCCAGGTCGGTGGTTGATTGAGCGCCAACCGCAATCAGGCAGGACTGCTTGGAAGTCGCGGACTTCAATCGGCGGTACGGGCAGACTAACAAAGACACAGCTACTGGGCGGAGGTGATCGCCTGTCGCATGTTTTCATGGCGGAAGCTTCACGCCAACTGCGTGATACATGAGAGCCCGGGGTCAGGCTGCGAAGCGGCCGCCACCGCTGGTATCGATGGTTGGTGCTGGAACTTCAAGGGAGTTCTACAGACCGTACAGATCACCCTGAGACGACAGTCCTGCATGCGGTGTGCGCCTCAGGGACGTGGCCGCGGTTTGTAGAACTCACTTCGGAGTTCTGGTACACCCGCCTGTGTACCCAGGGTGGCGGCTCGTGCCTCGCCTGACCCTGGGCTACTTTGTATGACGCCCTTGGCGTCAGAGCACTCTCTCGCGAACTAACCTCACGCACATGCGCGCAGCGGGACGGCCCTAGTGCGCGTGAGCGTGGCTCAGGCCATGGGAGCCGTGCCCGGCTCTCTCCTGATCGCGGTAGGCACAGTGACCAGTGCGGCCCAGTTGATCGCACTTGGCGACGATGCGGATGGTCTTCGAAGCCGGCGTAAATCCAAGACGGCGGGTGATGCAGTCTTCCATCACGGCGATGTGATCGTCTTCAAACTCCACGACTCGGTCACAGTCCACGCAGATAAGGTGGTTGTGTTCCGGTTTGTCGAGGAAGTTAGGGTCGTAGTAAGTCTGGTCACGTCCCAGATCCACCTCACGCAGCAACCCACAATCCACCAGCAAGCTGAGGGTGCGGTAAACAGTTGCGCGAGAGATCGTGCGGTCAATGCGGCGCGACATGGCGTGCAGATCTTCCGCGTTGAAGTGTTCCTGCGTACCAAAGGCAGCCTCGATGATTACATCGCGCTGTTTGGTGCGGCGGAGTCCCTTGCTGGCAAGGAAGGATTCCAGGGTCTGTCGAATGGCCTCGGTCATTTCTTATCCATTGTTCTCATGCGGAATGGAATCGTCAACCCTAGATGCATCTGGGTTTGACGGCTGTTTGCTCAGGATGGAGCGTTAGTTGATGTTGATTCTGGATCTCTATAAGCCTGCTGTGCAGAGGGGCAAGTCTGGAAGGGTGCCCCGGCGGGCGGCCTTGATGGCGCTGAGCCTTGCTCTGGCAGTGACGGCCTGTCATCCGGAAAATACGGCACCCGCCAAGCCGTTGGACGCTGCATTTATCCGGTTGTCACCTGCAGAGGTGGCGGCGCTGCCCGCGGCTGTTCGCTTTGATGCGCCGATGGGCACGGAAAGCGGTGCCTTCACTTACAATGCGCAGCGGTTTCGTGTGAACCGGCATCTGGGAGATGACCTCAACGGTATCGGTGGATGGAACTCTGATTTAGGAGATCCCGTCTATGCCAGCGGCGTGGGGAAGGTGATCTATGCGGGCTGGGTGGGGCCGGGCTGGGGGAACATGGTGATTCTTGCGCATCAGGTTCCAGATGCTTCTGCCCCAATGGGTTATCGTGTGTACCAAACCATCTATGCCCACCTGGATGAGATCTTCGCCAAGTACGGGGAGGTATTGGCCCGGGGGAAACCGTTGGGCACGGTGGGGACGGCCAATGGGCGGTACCTGGCGCACCTTCATTTTGAGGTCCGGGAAAGTCTCTCTGTTTATCCTGGCATCGGCTACGCTGACGCTCCCCTGGATCGTGTGCCGCCGGAGGAGTTCTTGAAGCGCTATCGCGGGAAGGGGGGCGATCTGCTTCTCCCAGGAATTCAGGATTGAGATCCTCAGATCGGCAAACGGAGCTGGGTGCGGACCGGCGGGACGAGGGTGGAGACGCCAATGCCGATCAGGCGCAGCGGAGATTTCACCAGCTTGTGGCGGGCGAGGAGGTGGCAGGCCAGTCGGTAGATTTCGTCCGTCTGGGTGAGCGGGTCATCGACGCGGAGCTGCCGGGTGAGGGTGGTGAAGTCGCTGTAGCGCACTTTCACCTGGATGGTCAGAGCTCCGACACCTTCCTTCTCCAAGGTCTGGGCCACATCGAGCGCCAGCTCTTTGAGAGCAGCTCGGAGGGTGGGGCGATCATCGGTATCGTTGAGGAAAGTGTTCTCTGAACTGATGCTTTTGCGCTCGTCGGTGGGATCTACGGGACGGTCATCGTTGCCCATGGCCCGCTGTTTCAGCGTCGCCGACCAGGAGCCGAGGATGTCATTCAACGGAATCGTCGTCTCCTGGAGGTCTCCCACGGTCTTGAAGCCGCGTTCGTTGAGCTCCTTGGCCGTGACGGGGCCGACGCCGTGAATGGCTCCGACGGGCAGAGGGCGAAGGAAGGTGATCTTGTCGCGCTCGCGGATCAGGGTGAGGCCGTCGGGTTTCTGAAAACCGCTGCCAAGCTTGGCGAGGAACTTGTTGGAGCCGAGACCGATGGTGGCGGTGAGCTCCACCTCTTGTTTGATGCGGGCCTTGATCTCACGGGCCAAGGCTTCTGCAGCCTCCAGCGCGGTGTCCTGGTCATCGTAGCCCTGAAAGGAAGGGCTGACATCCAGGTAGGCCTCGTCCACGGAGACCTGCTCGATGCAGGTGCTAAAGTGCTGCAGCACCTGCATGATCTTTACCGACTCCGCGCGGTACACGCTCATGCGAGGGCGGACGAAGATGCCCTGGGGACAGAGCTTCCCGGCGGTGCGGGAGGGCATGGCGGAGTGCACCTTGAACGCGCGGGCCTCATAGCTCGCCGCGCAGACGACGCCGCGCTGATCGGGCGGGGAGCCTACAATGACGGGCTTGCCCTGGTATTCGGGATGATCACGCTGCTCGATGGACGCGAAGAACGCGTCCATATCCACATGCATGACGATCCGGGGCTGAGCCATTCCTGAGAGAGTACGGCGGGCAACCGGCTTTTGACGGCGCCTGGGCCACCTCCTCCTTAGCCCATGGCGCAGAGGTGAGCCAGTGCGGGAAGAGGCTCCGAGTTGGATTCCCGTCGGAAATCGAAGGTGGAGTCTGAAGCAGACGAAGAGCCATCGCCCGCCACTGTCAGCGGAAGGTCCGCATGGAACCGCAGGCGGAACTGCTGCCCGCCGTGCTGGATGAGCAGGAGCGACGGCCGGTCCTGCCCTTCACCACTCCAGAAGCAGTGGCGAATGGCATCCACGAGGCCGGGGATCTTGCCTTGTCCGCGATCCGGGAAGTGGCGTTCCGCGCCTTCGTGAAGCAGTACCCACTTCTGACGTTCCGGGACGCTGCTGATGATGTAAACCAAGTCTTGTGAGGCAGGGGCGGGGGTGAATTTCATGTGTTCATGTGAACACTATGTGGCGCTGATGTCAAAGAAATTTTGGGCGAGAGCGATGAGGGCCAGCGGGCGGAATTGGACGCCATCGGTGCTTCCTTCCTGCTGAGCCTCATCACCCATGCGCTGGGTACCCTGGCAGCCGGCGAGTGTCAGGTTTCGAGCCTGCGATTCGGAGGCGTTGCTGGTTCCAACACATTTTCACGCGCTCCGACGACGGCGGAACGCGGTGAGCAGCAGTCCTGCAAAGAGCAGCAGGGCGCGTGAGGGCTCGGGGACGGCGACGAGAATGCCATGGGAGGCGAAGAGTGAGGTGTCCCACACCCAGTTCGCATTGATGGCGGTGATGTCGGGCAGGTCGAGGTCGTAGAGGAGATTGTCGGCGGCGGTTCCCGTGCGGAACCGGTCGCCAATGGTGAAGCCGTTGAGATTGAGTGCGGTGGTCCAGTCCAGAAGGTCGAACCCATCGCCCCAGTTCACGGTGTACCCGTTGAGGCTGAAGGCGACGGTGCCCCCGGCAATGAGATCGATGCTGCCCCCGGAGTTGACGCGATCGCTGGCCCCGGTCACACGATTGGCGGTGACCGTGTAGCCTGAGACGAGGTTCCCGGAAATATCGAGCGGAGCGGTGTTGCTGCCGGCGAAGCTGATGCCGTTGGCCCCGGCGGCGAGTTCCATGCGGGCCCCGGCGGCGCTCATGATAACATTGCTCCCTGCTCCGGCCGTATTGAAGACGCCCTGCCCGGCCCCGGCATTGTCACCAGGACGAAGCGTGCCTGCGGCCTGGATGGTGACGGTGCTGTTGACGGTGCCGGTACCGGCGAGGTAACCGCCGCTGACGGTCGTGGCGCTGTTCCCGATGGAGCCTATGCCGCTCTGACCGACCTGGAGCGTGCCTGCGGAGATCGTCGTGGTGCCGGTGTAGGCGCTGGAGCCAGAGAGCACCCAGGTGCCGCTGCCGGTCTTGGCGACAGAGACGGCTGTAGGGTTCGTCGAAGCGATGGCCACTGCAATTTCCCCAATCCCCGTGGTGGAGCCGGTGAGCGTCAGGACCTTGTTGCCCGTGTTGGAGGTGATATCCCCCGTGAACTTCCACACCCCGGTGCCAGACATGTCCAGCGTGGGATTCTGTCCGGCTCCGCCATTGAAGTGGAAAGTGCGGTCGCTAGACTCGCCGGTGCCGGTGTACCGGAGGGTGGCGGAGCTGGCGGACCCGACGTGGACGATGGTGCCTGCTCCGAGGTTCCCGACGACGTTCTTGTTGCCGATCTTGGAAACGCTGACAATGAGAGACTGAATGCTGGCCGTGCCGGTGAAGGTGTTGTCTGCCGTGAGCACGACGACGCCGGTTCCGTTCGCAGCATTCCAGAAGTCCACGTTGCTGGCGGTGCCGTTGGCTATGACAGCGTTGATGGTGAGGGTGTTGCCGCTGGTCACGCCGATGTCACCGCTGCCTACGTTGAGGAGGATGCGGCCCGGACCGTTGATGGTGCCGCCTGAGCCGCCTATGAGGGTGGCTCCCGCCAGGGTGAGGTCGGTGGTCAGGTTGAGCACCGATCCGCTGTTCATGGTGAGGAGGTTGAACGAGTTTCCTGAACCCGAGAAGGTGGTGGCGGCGGTGTTGCTGATGGTGACACCGCGAGCCCCCGACTGCGTGATGGAGCCAGCAAGCTCGATGGCAGCGCTGCCGTTGATGGTGAGCGTGGCATTGAGGAGGATGTTGTTGAGGATCTTGCTCAGGCCAGTGAGTGCGAGGGTGCTTTGGAGGTTGGCGCTTCCGTTGACTGTGAGAATGCCTGAACTGAGGGCGTCCTTGTTGCCGAGGGCGAGGGTGCCGCCCACGAGGGAGGTGCCACCCGTGTAGGTGTTGGCGGCCTCCAGCACAATGGTGCCGCTGCCGACCTTGCTCAGGACGCGGCTGCCGCCGGACTCTCCGATGACGCCGCGGATGGTGCCGATCCCAGTGTTGGAGCCGACGAATCCGTCCCCGGTGCCGCTGATCGTTCCGGCGAGCGTGATCGCTCCCTCCCAGATGCTGCCGCTGTCGAGCCGGAGCTGACCGATGGATTCACCCGTGTCACCGCCAGCCAGAGTGAGGCCGCTGGTGTAGGTGATGATGCCGGAACTGAAGACGGTGGCATTGCTGCCCACGTTGATGATGGATCCAGTGCCAAGAGCATTCTCCAGCTGGACTTTGGCACCGCCCGTGATGTTCAGGGTCCCGGTGAAGTCCGTGGAGTGACCGGCGAGTGCGGCGGTGGCGATCTTCGTGATCTGGGTGCCGGTGCCGGTCGTCACGTTGACCGTGCCAGATCCCTGAAGCTTGGCGAGGGTGTAGGTGGTGTTGCCTGCGGTGAGATTGAGCGTGCCGCTCGCTCCCAGACTTACGATACTGGAGCCCAATCCCGCAGCAAGGCCGGTGCTTACCGCTCCGGCATTGATCTGCACGGTGCCAGCAAAGGAGTTGGTGCCATTTAGCAGAAGCGTGCCCAGTCCTTCCTTCGTCAAGGTGTTGAAGCCGGACAGCGTGCCTCCCACCGTGAAGGTGGTGGCGGCATCGGTGATGGTCCAGCTTTGGGAGGAGGCGAGGTGAACGGCGCTGTTGATGGTGTGGTTTCCTGAACCGGCCTGGACCGTGAGGCCGTTGCCAGCGGTGTTCCCGTTCAGGTTGGTGGCATGGATGGTGAGGGTATTGCCGGAGATGGTGACGGCGTTGGCGGCGGCGGGAGTGCCACTGCCGGTGAAAGTGAGGCTGTTGATCTGCGTGTCCTGCCCCAGGGTGGTGGTGAAATTGGTCGTCACAGCATTGTCCGCTGCAAAGAAGACATTGGTGGCGCTGCCCAGGACGCTGTTGCCATCGGTCGTCCCAGCACTGGTGGTGGCGAAGTTCGTGTCACCCGCGACATTGGTGTTCCAAACCGTGCTCCCGGAGGAGGCGTTGCCAGTCCACCAGGCGTTGCCGAGCGTGCTGGCGGTCACGGTCAGTTGCAGGGCGGTGCTGGTGGCGTTCAGAGTGTAGTTGTAACCGCCCACGGGGCCGCCTGCGGTGGGGGCGGGGGTGCCATTGATGGAGAAGGTTCCAGTAATGGTGCTGCCAGTGGCATAGGTCAGCAGGTCATATGTGCCTGCCCCGAGCGTCTGTCCGGAGAGGGCGGTCAAGCTGACTACGGCACCCCCGGCATTCAAGGTCAAACGGCCGGTGTTGGTGATGGCAATCTTGTCCACGGTACTGGTGCCGACTTCAAAATTGAGGGCGGAAGCGGCTCCAGCTGCCCCGCCGAGGGTGAGGAAGGTGCTGTTGGCAGTGGTGTTGCCCTGAATGGTGAGCGTGCCGATGGCGCCGTCCACAAGATCGAGCGCGCCCCGTGAGGCGATGGACGTGCCGCCCGCCACCGTGACTGTGCCGCCGGTGGCCGTGGTGGTGGTGCCGATGGTGCCGGTGCCTCCCAGGCTGCCGCCGTTGACGCTGATCACGGTGGCACCAAGGGAGCCGGTGACATTCATCTTTCCAGCGGAGATGGTGGTGGCACCAGTATAAATGTTGGCGGTGCTCATGGTGAGGGTGCCAGTGCCTTCCTTGGTCACGGCCAGGGCACTGTTGGCTCCGGTGCCGTTCTTGGCTCCGCCTCCGGCGACGACGATGTTTCCCGCTCCGCCGAAGACCACGATGCGGTTCGAGGAAGCTGTGGGGTCGCCCTGGATGGCGGTGGTGGCGTTGTTCAGTGTGAGAGTCCCGGTGTCGGAGTGGATGCGGCCGGTGCCATTGTCCACGGTGATGGTGCCACTCAGGGTGTTGTCCCCCAGGATGCTGCGGATGGCCCCGGCATTGCTGATGCCTGTGGAGTTGTTCAGCGTGATGTTCTCGTTGGTGTTGATCCCGCCTGAGAGTTCCAAGGCACCGCCGCCGCTGACGCTGGTGATGCCAGTGGTGCCGCCCAGAGCGCCGCCGTTGAGGATGCGCACCACGCCGGCGCTGATGGTGAAGGTGCCGGTGTTGCTGAAGGTGTTGGATGCGTGCAGGATGAGCGTGCCGGTGCCGTCCTTGGTGATGCTGGGGTTCGAGGAGCCACCGTGGGTGAAGCTGTCCTTGACCTCTATGGTCCCGGTCCCCCCAAAGGTGAGGGAGTTGTTGCCTCCCACGATGGCATTGCCGCTGGCCACGTCCAGGTTGAGGGTGCTGCCGGAGTCCGCATTGATGCGGGCCGTGCCTCCCAGAGTGATGACGCCGGTGTAGGTGTTTACCCCGCTCACGCTGCGCAGTCCGCCGCCACTTGAGATCCCGGTGCTGGAGAGACTGAGGGCTTCTGCCAGAGTGGTAATGCTGCCCGTGAGCTCCAGAGCTCCCCCGGCCACAACAGTGGTGCCGATTGTGACGGTGCCCAAGGCGCTGCCATGAGTGATCTGCAGCACACCGTTGGTGATCGTCGTGACACCGGTGTGGGTGTTGGCGTTGCTAAAGACAATCCGACCGCCGCCGCCCAGGGTAACGGCCACGGTGCCGTTTCCGGCGTTGTTCGCGATGACGGAGTTGATCGTGAGTGTCTTGGACGTGCTGTAGTTATACAAAACCATTTCGCCTGCGCCAGTGGCTCCGGCGGTGAGCTGTCCGGCGGCCCCGGTGGAGCCGATGGTGAGGTCGCCAGCGGAGGCAGTCATAAGCACGCCACCGGAGGTGCCGAGCTGGAGGCGCGTGTTGCTGTCGTTCAGTGCGATTTCCCTGCTGGCGGTATCGGTAAAGCTCAGCGTGGTCAGTGCCGTGGTGGTGTTGCTGGCCAGGAGGACATTCCCCGTGCTGGTGCCGTCCACCAGGAGGTGGGACGTGGCGGTGTAGGCAGGCAGGGCGGTGACATTTGCGCCTGTCCCGTAGATCAGGTCATTCGCCTGGGCGGTGATCACGCCGCCCTGTACAGCGGCGAAGCTGGTGATCCCGGCACTGGAAGTGTAGGTGAAGGCGGCACCCAGATACCCACTGGGCTGGCTGGTGAAGAACTGACCGGAGGTGGGGGCCACGAAGCGCATGGTGGCGGCACCGCTGCGGCTGATGGTGCCGAGGGTCATGTTCATCGTGTTGTTGGCGGCGGAGAGGAGGGTGATGGTGTTCACCCCTCCGGTGACCGTGAGATTGCCGAAGGTCTGGCTGTTGACGGTGGGCGTGTCCACCGTGCCGGCCTTGCCCTGAAGGGTGAGGAATGCGGTGCCCGTGTTGTTGCCAGCGTTGAAGGCGAGGATGCCAGCAGTGACGCCGTTGTAGAGAATGTTGGTGGTGGGGGCACTGGCTCCGGAGAAGTCCAGCAGAAGCGTGCCCCGGGTGACAGTCGTGGAGCCGGTAAAGGTGTTGATGCCGGAAAGAGTGGCTGTGCCGGTGTTGGTCTTGACCAGGGCCACGATGCCGTTGGAGCCTCCCAAGGAGACGTCACCATTGCGAATCGATCCACTGAAAGTGCCGTTGCCGGTGCCATTCAGCGTCAGGTTGATCGAGCCACTGGCGGCTCCGTTGGTGATGATGCCCGTGCCGGAGAGGACGCCCACGGAGTCGCTTCCACGGAGGTCAAAGACTCCGTTGACGGTGAGCGCGGCACTGTCGCTAAGCTTGTCTGCCTGCAGGGATCTGAGGGTCCCGTCGGTGTTGACGACGATCGCGAAGTCAGTGGAGCCACCGTGGTTGAGCTCGACGACGCCCTGGTTGATGGTGAACTGCCCGACGTTGTTCGGGTCTGCGATGATGCTGAGAAGGCCAGTGCCGTTTTTGATGATCTGGCCCGCCCCGGTGGTGGCAGGGCCGGTGGGACCGGCGAAGATGGTGGTGCCTGCGCCATCGATCGTGAGGTTGTTGTTACCCATGGTGATGGCGGCACCAGTAGCGCCCAAGGTGGTGGTGGCTCCAGCCTCGGTCACGATGGTGGCGGCGGCGGTGAGCGAGACAGCACCAAAGGAGACTCCCGCGGAACCTGAGGAGGTGACGCTGCCCCGGGTGACGGTAAGGGTTTGCGCCCCCATGGTGAGGGTGCCCAGTGTGTGAGTCACACCTGCCCCGGAGGTGAGGCGGTCGGTGATGATCTGGGTGTTTCCCGTGATGGTCGTGTTCCTGCCAAGGGCGAGCACAGTGTCATTGGCCAGCTCCAAGATGCCGCCAGCAAGCGTGAGCGTGCCTGCGCCCAGGGCGGCGTTGTCGGTGGTGGCCCGCAGGGTGCCAGAAGAAAGGGTGAGCGCGCCGCTGAAGGTGTTGGCCGCGCTCAGGACGAGGGTGCCTGCACCCGCTTTGCTCCAGTTGGTGCCACCGACGATTTCGGACACGGTGGCGGTATCGCCCGCCGTGGTGACCGTGACAATGCCATTGGCTCCAAGAGTCAGCGTGCCGTTGCTGGTGGGATCGGCAAGCACATAGCCGCCTGCATTGAAGGTGAGATTGGCTGCCGTGATGGCGGCGTTTACGTCGATGGTCACCCCGGAGCCCCCGAAGGCGGCATTGTTGCCGTTGGTCCATGGGAGTGTGCTTCCATCCCAGTTGGTGGTGCTGAGATCCCACACTGTGGACGGATGGGTGGGATCGTAGTTCTGAGCGACTTGCGCCTTCCCGCTCCATGTGAAAACAAGGCTTGCGAGGAGGGAGGCGGCAGGGGCAATGTACCGACGAAGCGGGCAGGGATGGGACTGCATGGGGGGGGAGGACGGGGGCAATCCACAAACGTCCTCCACTTCAAGCAGAGCCAGCGTAGTCACTCGTCTGGCGGGCTTGCACTCACGGGGGGAGGCTTTTTGAGATTGCGAAGCGGCGAGACTACCGAATTTTGACGAAATCGTCAAAATCGATCTTGTACAGACCTTGTCGATCCAAGCCGTGTTTCCCAGGAATCCTGCAAGTGCCCCTATGGGCCATACGCACTATTTGGCGAGGGCAGGAGTGATCAGCGGCTCCGTGCCTGAAGGCCGGGGGGAAATGGTCGCGACGGTGGCGTGGGGGACGATCACAGGCGCATGGATCTCACCGCGCCAGGCCCGGGGTGGGGTGCCGCGGGCCTCGACGAAGTCCTTGAAGCACTCCAGGTCGCGAGCAATGCGAAGAGAGACGAGGCCGAGGAGGGCGCCGAGGTTCTCCACCACGCCTTCTGGGGCATAAGCCATGCGCAGAGTCACCATGGTGGCATCATCCGCCAGGGGCTCAAAGGTCACGCGGCCAGTGCTGCGGGGGCCTTCGGTGCTTTGCCAGGCAATAAACTGGTCGGGGACCTGCTCGATGATCTCGGCTTCCCACGTCTTGATAAACCCGCCCATCTCCACTTCCCAGTGAAGGTGACTGTCATCTATCTGGCGGACCTCTTGCACTCCTTCCATGAAGTGAGGGAAGTCTTCGAACTGGGTCCATTGGTCGTAAACCACTTTGACCGGTCGTTCGATACGGATGGATTCTTCAACGGAGTTCATTGTCAGGCTGCAAGGAATCAAAGCTATATCGCCCATCGGGGCAGTATTGGACGCCGCGTACACCTTTATGGTGATAGGGTTCTTCGTCGGGGGTGCTGGACGAATGAGGTGGATGGGGAGGCAAGTCCTAGAGTTGGACAAGGCATGTTGGAAATTGCTCACTTTCAGAAATTAATGAATTGTTCTAACGTAACTCGTGGATTGAGGGCGGGTTGATCCATCGAGGTGGGAAACAATACGTGACGGAATGGAGGAGGCGTGGCGCTGGAAGCCTTGATTTTAGGGCAACGGATTGGGTTGGAGGCAAGACTTGCGACATCGCGCAATGAGAGCTTTTCCCCAGCGCGGAGGCTTTATAGAATCATCCGGCCGAAGCTATGACGGCATCCGATTTGAGCGTTATCCCTAACTCGACAGCTGCAGACAGAGCATGACCTCCTTGCCGACGATCTCTCCTCAGGTACCAGCGTTTCAGTGGCCGGAGGCAGGCGGCGAAATGGCGCAGCGGATGGCGGAGTTTGACTGGGCTGCGCATCCACTGGGAGTACCGGAAGGGTGGCCACAGAGTCTGCGCACCACCGTGAGCATCCTGCTGACATCCCGGTATGACATGTGGATGGGGTGGGGGCCGGAGTTTTACTTCTTTTGCAATGATGCGTATCTGCCCACGCTGGGGCTGAAAAAAGACTGGGCGCTGGGGCGACCGGCCTCGGAAGTGTGGGCGGAGGTATGGGATGACGCTGGCCCCCGGGCAGAGTCCGTCCTGCAGACTGGACGGGCCACCTGGGATGAATGCCTGCTGCTCTTTCTGGAGCGGAACGGGTATCCGGAGGAAACCTACCACACCTTCTCCTATAGCCCGGTGCCGGATGATGCCGGGGGCGTGGGTGGGATGCTGTGCGTGGTCACAGAGGAAACGGAGCGGGTGATCGGGGAGCGGCGTCTGGCGGTGCTGCAGGATCTGGCGGAGAGTCTGGCCGCGGCGAGTAGTGGGCAGGCGCTGATGGAGGAGTTGGGAGGCTGTTTGCAACGGCATCGCGTGGACCTCCCGTTCAGCCTGGTGTACCTCTTTGACCAGCACTCCTCCAAGGGATCGGGGCAGGCCGTGCTGCGCAGTGCCACAGGGTGTGTCCCCGGGACCATGCCGGCACCGGCCGTCATTCCATGTCAGGCGGCTGACGATGGCGACGCAAGCCCCTGGCCGGTGGCCCGAATCCTGGCTGAAGGGGAGGCCATGGAGGTCTCGCTGGAAGGTCTGGAGGACCTGCCCTCAAGCCTATACAGCGAACCACGCACCGCACTGGTGCTGCCGTTGTTTCCTCATGGCCAGGAGGAGCCGCCGGCGGGTTTCCTGGTGGCGGGTGTGAACCCCTGCCGGCCCCTGGACGGATCTTACCGTGGTTTCCTTGATCTCGTGGCGGGCCAGATCAGTGCCAGCCTGGCCACGGCGGGCGCGTTTGAGATGGAGCGGGAGCGGGCGGAGTCCCTCCTGGAGCTGGACCGGGTGCGGCGGGAGTCCGCCACGCAGCTTCGCGAGAGCGAGGAAAGAACTCGTCTGGCGGTGGAGGCTGGCAAGGTGG
>NZ_BATR01000093.1 GCF_000739655.1 Verrucomicrobium sp. BvORR106
AAGCTCGATAATGTGGGTGACGATCTCTGCGGGGAGATCCAGGGCAGGGCGGAAGCGGATGGAGCGCTCTCCGCAACGCAAGGCGAGCACTCCCACCTCAAAGAGACCACGATGAAACTCATCACGCTCCTCCCGGGTGGGCAGGTCAAAGGCGATCATGAGTCCGCGGCCACGTACGGCAGTGATCATTGGCTCACGTTCCGCCAGTGCTTCAAGGCTGCCCGTCAGGAGTTTGCCGACCCGTCGGGCATTCTCGAGCAAGTGGCGTTTCTCGATCAACCTCAGGAAGTGCGTGGCCCTCACCATGTCCACGAGGCTGCCGCCCCAGGTGGAGTTGATCCTTCCCGAGAGCCGAAAGACATTGTCTGGCACCTGATCAAGCCGGGGGCCCGCCATCACGCCGCAGGCCTGCGCCTTCTTGCCAAAGGCCAGCAGATCCGGCACCACCCGGAAGTGCTCGGCGCACCACATGCGGCCTGTCGTGCCCCCGCCCGTCTGGACTTCGTCGAAGATCAAGAGGACCTCATATTCATCACAGATACTGCGGAGGGTGCGTAACCACTCACCGCGGAAGTGGCGGTCTCCGCCCTCTCCTTGAATGGGCTCGATGATGATGGCGGCGATATCCGTTCCCTGCTGGTCCAGCAGCTTGCGCAGCTGTGAGGAGGTGCGCTCCTCTGTGGCCTCGGCCCGTGCGTTGCGAAGATCGGGCGGCAGGCCGTAGTCCAGCGCGGGGGCTGGGAGCCGCGGCCAGTCGAACTTGGCAAAGTAGTCCGTCTTGACTGGGTCCGTGTTGGTGAGACTCAGGGTGTAGCCGCTGCGTCCGTGGAAGGCTTTTTCAAAGTGAACGATGGCAGTGCCGCGCTCGCCCAGGCCAGCGGCGAGGTTGCGACGGACCTTCCAGTCCATGGCGGCTTTGAGCGCGTTCTCCACGGCCAAGGCACCCCCTTCGATAAAGAAGTAACGCTCCAGAGGAGGAAGTCCCGCCAGGTCATGGAAGGCGCGGACGAACTTGGCGTACAGCATGGTGTACACATCTGAGTTCGCCGCCTTCACCCGGCTGGCGGTGAGGAGATCATGCTGGAAGGCATCCACATCCAGATCCGGGTGATTGAACCCCACCGGGAGGGAACCAAAACATCCATACAGATCCAGCAAGGATCTGCCGCTGGCCTGGTCCACCACCCAGCAACCGTGGCTCTTGTCGAAGTCCAAGACCACGCCGAAGCCGTCCAGAAGGACGTGTTCGCCCAGCTCGCGGAGAGCCTCCGCGGGCTTGTGAAGCCTGCGCGCACTCATAACTCCCGCATTATAGCGGAATGGCTCTACGGGGGCAAGCCCGGTAAAAAGCGGGGCTAGCGCTACTCGCGGCGGATCTTGGCGAGCACGGCAGGATCTGCGCCGATCCCTTCATGTGCAGCAGGGGAGGTTTCCCACCGGGAGCTCTCCTCACTGGACACGAGCTTCTGGAAGTCGCCAAAGGTGGCGGCGTTGAATGTCGTCTTGTCCATCTTCAAACTGTTGAGGTCGTAAACATTGGAGCCGCCTGTCCAGGTGGCGGTCGACCAGATCGCGATGTTTGGTTTGCGGGTGCCGGTGACGATGCTCGACTGAAGACGGACGGAGGCGCCAGGAGTGGCGGTGACGTTCAACCCCTCAAAGGTGCAACGGTCTGCCTCAAACTTCCCGCGGGATCCAAGCCGTATTTCCTTGATCCCATCGGCCGTGCGGCGCAGGTGCAGATTCTTCACCCGGAGGCTGGCGGTCTTGCCTTCCGGCAGGCGACCTCCATCGAAGCTGAGCGCGGAGCTGGCGCTGCTTTCCACCAAGGCATTCTCCAGGGAGTGGTCAAGACCGATGAAAAAGAGATCATGCCCGATGCAGTCTTTGATGAACACATTGCGGTAGTGCGTCACGCTCTCGCCCACGTCACAGAGACCGGTGGAATTCCCGATGCTGACAAAGCCGTTGATCTCACATTGCGCATCTTCGTGTGCGCTGAAGCCATCGTCTCCGCACTCGATGGAGGCGATGTTCTCGAACTTCAGACTGCGTTGGGCACCGTGGACGTTGAAGCCATCGTTCCACACGTGAGTGCTGGTGACGTTCTTTACCACGAGATGGGCACCACGCCCGGCCATGACGACGCCATTGCTGCGGGCTGGGTACCGGATGTTCGCGCTTCCCAGGTCCTGTCCTTCAGGCAGTTTGAGGTAGAAGGCATCCTCCGCTGCGATGTAGGTCCATTCCTTGGGCTGGAGTTCTTCGGGTTTCTTGAAGGGGGCGCTGGGCCCTTTCGAAGTGCGGCCCATGTGGTTCATCTTCCCATCCCACAGGAAGAACCAGCGACCTGCGATGGCGGGGCCCATGTTGGGCAGGATCTTCGTTTTGCGATAGAGACCTTGCCCCAGCGATTCCCAGTCCGCAGCGAGCACGGGTTCGCTGCCATCGAGCACTGCGCCGTGGCCATCCACGGTGATGGGTTTGTCGGCTTCTCCCATCTTCAAGGAAAGATCCAGGGACTCATGATAGGTGCCTGGGGCGAGGTTCAGTGTGTCACCGGGTTGGGCCAGGCGGACGCCTCGGGCGATGGTTTTCACGGGCTGGGTGATGCCATCATGAGTGTCCAGACCGGTTTGAGGATTGACCTGCAACTGCCTGCCGACGGCGGAGGGCTCTGCAAGCAACGGGCTGGCACCGAGGGCGGGACAGAGCAGGAGGGGGAGAAGGCGGGCAATCCGGGGCATGGCGAATTCCCAACTAAGGACGTGGGCGGGGTAATCTTTCGCGGCAATCACCATCGGTGGCGCGCGGCGTCATTTGACTTGCGGGGTACGAAGGGCCGTGGTGAGATGCCCGCGCCGTCAACCGAGCCACTGCCATGCATCGTTCCCTCGCCACGTTTCTCATCTGGACCGCCCTCAGCGGTAGCGCCGCTTACAGCGCCAGCTTCAAGTTTGTCAATGAAGGCCTGGAGATTGACGCAGGCAATCTGGGAAGGCTGACTCTGGAGTATCCTCAGCTGCTGGATGCCGGAAACCAGCCCCTTCACAAGGTGGTGGAAACAACCATCAGTGGCAAGACTGTGAAGCTCCGCTATGTAGGCGGTGGCGTGGCCGAGGTGACACTGGGCAATGACGGAAAGCTTTCCTGCAAGGTGACCCAGATCCCGGCCGATGTGAAAAACATCGGCACCTCCCTGCAACTGCCGATTGCTTACAACCAAGGTGGTTCGTGGAAAATGGGCGGCAAGTCCGGCGAGTTCCCCAAATCCAAGCCTGCCAGTCCGCATCTTTATCAGGGGCATGCTCCGGAACTGGCGTTGACCAACTATGAGGGCAGAAAACTGACGGTGCAGGTGCCGGACAACAGCTTTCTGCAACTGTCTGACAATCGCGAATGGAACTGGTCGATTTTCCATTGGCACAGCTTCACTCCCTATGACGCGAACAAGCCGGAGTTCGTGTATGAGATTGCGGAGACAGGACCGGCGGGGGTGACAAAGCCTCTGGTGGATAGCTTTGGCCAGTCCACCCGTGAGGAGTGGTCCGACAAGGTGAAGAGTCTGGAAGAACTGAAGGCGGATGTGGTGGCCGAGAAGAAGTACTACGACAGCCTGACTCCACCCAAGAGGGATGAATTCGGCGGCCTCCTGGGGAGCAAGGAAAAGCTTGGTCTTAAGGCGACAGGCTTCTTTCATGTGGAGAAGAAAGGGGATCGCTCGATTCTGGTGAACCCGGTGGGCAATGCCTTCTTCCATCTGGGGCTGTGTGTCGTGAATCCCAATGACGACTACACCCTGGTGAAGGGGCGTGAGGCGGCGTATGAATGGCTGCCGAAACCGGAGGGTGAGTACGCCTCGGTATTCCGTCCGGGAAGCAACGGGACGATTCTTTCCTACCACCTGATCAACCAAGTGAGGAAGTATGGCGAACCGTACACGGATGAGAGCTACACCGCGCGGATGATCGCCCGCATGAAGCAATGGGGTTTCAACTCCATTGGCGCCTTTTCCTCGGGGGGCGACAAAGCCCGGGCCACGGCAAAGTTTCCGACCGTCGCGCATCTGCCCATCAATGTGTGGGAGGGCGTACCGCGGATCTCAGGCATTCATGAGACGTTTGACCCGTTCGATGAAAAAACACGCGCTGCGATCGAGACCAACATGGCCCGCGAGCTTCCGGCCAAGGCGCAGGACCCGTTGATCATCGGGTACTTCATCGTGAATGAGCCCATCTATGAGCAAATTCCCCATGTGGTGCCTTCCCTGAAGGGCAGTGAGCATGCCTGCAAGCGTGAGCTGGTGAAGTGGCTCCAGAACAAGTACCAGTCCATAGGGGCCTTCAACAAAGCTTGGGAAGCCAACGCTGCCTCGTTTGATGCGCTGCTGGACGTGGGGCTGACGATGACTGCTGCAGCGGCCAAGGCAGATGCCCAGGCCTTTGCCACGCACTTTCTGGATGAATACCTGAAGCTGGTGAAAACCGCCTTTCGCAAGCATGATCCGAATCACCTGCTCATCGGGAGCCGCCTCCAACCGGGCACGATCAGCCACGAGTGGATCTGCCGGGCCATGGGGCCTCATCTGGATGTGATGTCCTATAACTACTACACCTATGGTGTGGACAAGGACCACCTGCGCAAGGTCCATGAATGGACCGGGGGGCTGCCCATCATGCTGAGCGAGTTCTTCTGGTCCTCACCCAAGGACAGCGGCCTGGATGGAGGACGTGAGGTGGGGAGCCAGCAGGAGCGAGGTCTGATGTACCGCAATTATGTGGAGCAGAGCGCCGCGCTAGGGTTCGTGATTGGCGCGGAATGGTTCACGCTGGTGGACCAGTCGGTGACAGGTCGGTGGTTCTCGGGCTTCGATGGGGAGCGTTCCAACTCCGGCGTCATCTCGGTGACAGATCGTCCCTGGAAGCCGTTGCTGGAGGAGATGATGAAGACGAACTACGACATTTACCGCGTGTGGTTTGGCGAGCGGGAGCCGTTTTCGTATTCCATTCCCGGAAAGCGACTGGTGAAGTGATCGTCAGGAATTGAATTGAAGTTCTTCCTCGAAGAGGATGGGGCCACAAGCCCAATGTTGGCGAGCTTCCAGCGAGCCTACATTGGGTGCCGTTCGAGGATGATAGTCAGGTGGGGAAGCCGACAGCATCTGCTTTTCCTCCTACCGTCTCCGCCGCCTGACGTTCCCGGCAAGATGCCGCGAACAGCATGCAAGATGCGTGCGCTCCCCGAGCTTCCCCTGGATAGAACATTTTCAGAAATCGTCAGGCCGCGTGTCACAACCCATGTTCGCTTGGTAGGCACTTTCATCTTCGAATCACCTCCGTGAATTTCTGAAATTTGCTATCGACATTCCTACTCGATTTTCTTAAAGTATAAGTGGTGTGATTGCCGGAGAGGTAAAAGAAAGGACGGAGCGGAAGCTTTGATCCTGGAAAAAAATCGCGGACGGGAGGAAATCTTCCCAAATGTCGCGACCTCCGGCAACCACACCCTTTCTTTTTTGGGGCGGCAAGGAGACGAAAAAGTCCGCCACCAGAATGCTTCCAGTGGCGGACAGGGATGTGATTAAGGGGCGTTGATGATTGCTCTCCGCAGCTCTCAAGGAGCAAAGAACTTCTGCATGAGGCGGCCCAGAATTTGGCTGCCGCGGGCATTGGCGTGGACCACATCACGCTTGAAGGAGTCCGTGGCATAGCCGCTGGACTTGATGTATTCCCACCAGGGGGCGGTCATATCAAAGAAACCGCACTTCTCCTCTTGGGCGAGCTTCTGTAGATTGGCGCGATAGGGGTAAGCTTTCGCGTCTGGTTTTAGAGTGTAGTTCTGCAGCATGGCGCTGTTGTTGGACCCGAAGGTGGGAGGGAGCAGCAGGACTTCCAAGTTGGGCAGCTTGGCCCGGCTCTGGTGAATGACAGACCGGATGGCTTCAATGTCATCGCGCTGGCTGATGCCGCCGATGACGAGCAGATCCGGATTGTGCTGGATGACGTAGCTCTCCACGCGGTTTTCATCTTTGTACCACCAGCAGCCGGTGGAACCGCGGAGGCTGAGCACTTTCTTGATGCTGCTCTTGGGATAGTCCCGTTGCATGAGCAGTTCGAAGTTGGATGCTGAGGTGTCACCGATGATGCTGTCACCGAGCAACACCATGGTGAAGGAGGGACCGTTGGCGAGCTTTTCCCGGGTCTTCTCCAGATTCGTCCAGCGGTCTTCCGGGGCGGTCCAGGTGACTGGTTTCATCGTGGCATAGATGTTGTCGATGCGCTTCAGCGGATCGATCCCAGCGTTGGGATCGTTCACGGTGCCGTCCACCAGGAACCAGCCTAACCGGGTGTAGATGTCCTTGCTGCCTTCCGGCTTGTCGGCGGCGATGCGGATTTTGATTTCGTGCTCTTTGGAGGGATCAAGGTTTTGCGCCAGCGGGGTGGCGTGGGGACGGGCGTAGGTGAGGCAGTACTTGTCGAAGTTTACCTTCTTCTGCCAGTCGCCTCCGTTGAGGGAGAACTCGAGGTTTCCAGTGTCCGGGCCGATGATGTCATAGATGCCGACCTGGGATCCTTTGAACTTGAAGGAGATGGTGGAGCCCGGTTTGTTGCTCACGGCCAGGTGGGGAATCTGGCTGGCGGAACTCAGCTGCCAGCCGAGCCAGCCTTCGTCCAGGGTGGTCCAGTCATAGGAAACTAGCTTCGCCTTCTCCATGGCCTGGGGCGAGAGTGGAGCGGGCACCTTGCTGTTTACCACGGTGGCGGACGGCGATGTGGTGAAGACCTGACTGAAGAAAGGCTTCAAGGCTTCGAGATAGAGGGCATAGCCAGCGTCCGTCGGGTGAACGTTGTCCTTGGCGAAGGCCTCCATAGTCATGCGACCGCTGAGGATCTCTTCCGCGCCCCGTTTGGCCATGACAACACTGGGGATGCCATAGTGGGCAGCCACCTTCTCATGGTACTGCATGGTGGGCGGCAGTTTGCCCGCCTTGAGATCATCCAGGTGCCCTTTGACCAGGGTGTACACAAACAGGATGTCGGGCTTGGAAGGTGTATTCAAACGCAGCTGCCGGACAATGCCCTCCATGCTGGCGATGACTTCAGCTTCCGGAGCGCCGCCATCGTTGACCGCGAACTCCACAATGACGAGATGAGGGCGCTGGTAGCCGACATCATTCCAGCAGCGGAAGGCACCCAGCCATGAGCCCGTGCCGCCGATGGCGGCATTGTAGGGAGTGAATCGCGTATCGGGATGCTGCTGCTTCAGCCACGTGTGCAGGAGTTCGCGGTAACAAAACTGGGGCTTGCTCGATCCAGCGCCTGCCGTGATGGAGCCGCCGAAGTAGGAGACGCGCACCTCCTCCTTGTTGGCGACCATGCGGGCAAAATTGGGCAGGCCGTCGCGCATCGTGAAGGCGGGGATGCTGGCCAGGGCAGCCAGTTCCGCTTGAGTGGCAGGGGCTGATGCAGGCGCGGGCGTGGCGGGTGCCTGAGCCCGGAGGTCGGCACTGCAGAGGGGAAGCAGAGCCGCGCAGGCAAGAGTGATCGGGAGATACGAATGGGACATGGGACGGGGGAGGAAGAGGGGGCTGGGCCGGATCAAAAAGTGGGGCTTCAGTTTCCTGAAGCCCCACTTTTCACTTTTGACGAATAACTTTTCAATCAGCAGTTACTTCTGCTGGGACTCGTAGCCGGGGAGCGGCTTGCCCTTGTCATCGAGTTTGCCGCAGGCCCAGAGGAGTCCGCGGGCGACGAGGTCCAGGAAAACAGGGTCTTCCATGGTGGCGTTGCCGTGGCCGAGGGTGGTGCCGAAGACCTTGCCCTTGCCGTAGGTATTCACCCAGATGACGGCGTGGTCTTTCTTGGTCTCTTCACCGTAGGCCTGGGCCAGGGGGACGAAGTTCTCCCAGAGCTTCTCGTTCTTGTAGAGTTCATCCGCCTTGTTGAGCCACTCCTTGGGGAAGCCCTGCATCACAGGATGCTCGGCATTCACCGTCTTCACCAGGAGGTCCCGGTTCTTTTCATGGCTCATGCTGGTCTGGCCCAGCGCCTTGCGCCATTCGTCCGTCTTCGCGGCACGGTAGCTGTGGGTGGAGCAGTGCAGCATGACAGCGGGTACGCCATCGAAGTGAGGCTTGGCGATGCGCTCGACAAAGGCCACGTCATCCACGGCGCCGAAGCACTCGTTGTGCAGGATGAGGTCATATCCCTTGGCCCAGTCATCTTTTTCATAGATGCTCACCTTGTGGTTGCGGGCATCCTTGGCTTTCGGGTCCGGGCCCTCATGCACGATGGTGAACTCCACATTGGCGCGGGAGCTCAACCCCTCAGCCAGAATGCGTTTCTGGTTCTCGTAGTCATGGCAGCAACCGCCTGTGACCATGAGGACACGCAGGGGCTTGGGTTTTTCCTTGGGGGCCTCTGCCGCCCAGATGCCGAGGCCGGTGGCTACGGCCACCAGTGCGGGAAGAAACAGACGTCGTTTCATAGATATGAAAACTTGGAACGGATCATTTCAAACTCACTTCTGCGTGGCTTCGTAGCCGGCGACAGGCTTGCCGTCATCACCCAGCTTGCCTGCGGACCAGAGCACGCCACGGGTCACGAGGTCGAGGTAGCGAGCATCACCTACGGTTTCGTTGTTGTGGCCGATGGTGGTGCTGAAGGTGCGGGTCTTCTTCGGGCCGTATTCGTTGGTCCAGGCCACGACGGTCTCCACATCTTTGGTGGTGCCGTCTTTGTTCTTCACGGTCTGCTTGCCGGAGGCCAGGGGGTGGGCGGTGAGGATCTTGATGTTGTTGTAGAGTTCCTCCTTGATGGTGGTCCAGTCGCCCAGGCCCTTGGTGATGGGGTGCTCTTTGTCTGTGAAGGTGATGGCGACCGGCTCCTGGGGCCCGTGGCCGTTGGACTGGAGGCCGATGAGGTCAAACCACAGGGCATCCGGGGAGCCAGACTGCACCGGGTCACGGAAGTTGCCCACGCGATAGCTGTGCATGGCGCAGTGGAGGTTCACTGCCGGGACGCCGTCCTTGTGAGCGTTGAGAATGTTGTCCACATAGGGCTGCTGCTTCACATCGGCAGAGCATTCGTCATGAATGACCACGTCGTAGTTCTTGGCCCAGTCGGCCTTGTTGTAGATGTCGAAGCTGGCCTTGGTGCTCTTGTCATCGGTGTGGGCAAATTCCACCTCGATGTTGGCGCGGGAGCTGAGTCCTTCGGCGAGGATCAGGCGTTGCTTGGCGTAGTCGTGGCAGCAGCCGCCGGTGACGAGCAGGACTCGCAGAGCCTTGGGTTTGGCGGGGTCGGCGGCGCGAAGGAGGGTGGTGACCCCGAGGGAGAGGGCCAGTGCGGCGACGGAGGTGAAGTAGAAGAGGCGGCGTTTCATGAGTGGGTGAAGCAGAGCGGAAATGCTGGCGGGAATTGCCCGCGCAGGCAAACTAAACGCGAGGAGGGGGCGAATATTTGCGCCAAGGTTCACCCGCTTTTGCCCGGCCGTGAGAGGGGCGGGCTGCGAAGTGATACTGCGCCCCGATTCCCAACTCCTCCCGCCATGCCTCAATTGATCCAGACTCCCGCTGAACTCGACGCCTTGCGCGAAACGCACCCGGAACTCGCCCTGGTGGACGTCCGGCTGGCGGAGGACTACCAGGAGGGACACTTGCCCGGGGCTATCAATCAGTGCGTGTTTGAGGTGGTGTTTCTGCACGATCTGGCGGGCAAAGCCCTCCGCCGGGACCAGCCGGTCTGCGTGTACGGCGTGGCTCCGGAGAGCAGGGAATCCTCCACGGCAGCCGCCAAGCTGGAACGTGCCGGGTACGGCCAGGTCTATGATTTTCGTGGTGGGTTGGAGGCCTGGCGGGCCGAGGGGAGACCCGTGGAGGCCCCCTCAGTGTCGCCGGGCGGGCAGGCCGTCCGGGACGGCCGGTTCCCACTGGATCTGGCGGAGAGCAAGGTCGTGTGGGTGGGGCGCAACCTGATCAATCATCACTGGGGGCATGTGGCCATCAGCGAGGGGTACGTCAATTTTCTAGAGGGGGCACCAGACTCCGGGGCGGTGACGGTGGACCTGCGCGAGATCACCTGCGCGGATCTGGCCGGCGGGCCGCTGCATGATGTGCTCATCCACCATCTGGAGAGTGACGACTTCTTTGACGTGGAGAATCACCCGGAGGCGGTGTTTGCCTTTGATCGGGCGGAGGTGTGCTCTGAGTCCCCAGGCTGCCAGAATCTCAAACTCCACGGCACCCTGACGCTGCGTGGAGAGACGCGCGCGCTCACCATCAGCGCGGCGGCGGGCTTTACCCCGGAAGGGAAGGCGGCCTTGCAGGCATCCCTGGCGCTGGACCGCACCGAGTGGGGTGTGCTGTACGGGTCAGGACGTTATTTCCGCAGACTCGCGGGTCATTTGGTAAACGACGTGATCGAGCTGCAACTGCGGATCCTCACGGCCAGTGCGGTCTTGAAATAGATAGAGCCCCTATTTCACGAGCACATCCATGGGGAAGTCGTCATCCGGTTCGATGGCTTCGTTTTCCCACACGGGCTTCCCGTCGTCATAGGTCAGCACCCGGTTGGCACTGCCGGGGGCGGCGTGGGCATTGGTCTTGGGCAGCCAGCGGGCCAGTTCTTGTTTCACGGCGGAGCGGGCGGGATCAGATGCGAGGTTCTGCCACTCATTCGGGTCAGCTGTTTCATCGTACAACTCCTCGCTGCCATCAGCGTAGCGGATGTAGCGCCACTGCTCCGTGCGGATGGTATGGTTGTGCTGGTTGTGCGTGGTGATCGCGGGAAACTCACGGGGTGCCTGCGCATCCTTGAGTTGCGGGACCAGGCTGTGACCTTCCAGGTCTGACCGGGAAGGCAATCCTGCCAGTTCCAGAAGAGTGGGGAAGGTATCGAGCAGTTCTGCGGGGCGTGAGCAACTCTGGCCCCGGGTGATGCCGGGACCTGCCCAGATGAAGGGCACCCGGGTGCTGCGTTCCCAGAGGGTGTTCTTTCCTGTAATCCCTTTTTCCCCCAGGTGCCAGCCGTGGTCGCCCCACACCACAACGATCGTGTTGTCCAGCTTGCCGGTAGTTTGCAGTGCCTCCAGCAGCCGTCCCACCTGGCTGTCCATGAAGCTGATGGAGGCCAGATAGGCACGCACGAGAGGCCGCCATTCATCCAAGTCCTGCAAGGTCTTCAGCCGAGGTTCTGGAAGCTTCCAGTGAAGATAGCCTGCGAACCGCGGCAAATCGTCGCGGTCATCGGATTTTACCAGCGGCAGCTTCACATCTGCTGCAGGGTAGAGATCAAACCACGCCTGTGAAGCAAAGCAGGGCACATGAGGCAGGCGGAATCCTGCGGAGATAAACCATGGTCGGTCGCCCGGCACAGTTTTAAGCTTCTCAATGGCTGCATTTGCAATCTTCCAGTCGGGCTGGTCTTCATCCCGCTCGGGATAGACGCCCCAGTCCATGGCAGGATGGCGACCGGCGATAGGTAGTTTTGCGATGGGTTGCGCAGGCTTGGGCATCCCCGCTGCGGGCCCATATTCTGTGAATTCCCCCGTGCGATCTTTAGGTTTGATTGAGCCGTCGTGGTAGATCTTGCCACAGGTGAAAGTGTAATATCCCGCCTGCATGAACTGCTGCGGCAGCGTGACATGATGCTTGAGGGATTCGACCTGACGGAAGCCTGGTTGCAGACCGTAGACGCCAGTCGTGCTGGGGCGCAGTCCAGTGAGCAGGCTGGTGCGTGAAGGATTGCACAGCGGGGCCTGGCAATGGGCATTGGTGAAGTTCGTCCCCCGTGCGGCCAGACCATCCAGGTGCGGTGTCTTCACCTGCGGATGGCCTCCCAAGCAGCCGAGCCAGTCATTCTGATCGTCAATGGCGATCATGAGCACATTGGGAGGCGGAGCGCTCTGGACCAGGAGCGGAAAGAGGAGGAGCGAGGAGAGGCTGAGAAGAATGCGCATGGTATCAGCAGGAATACTTGGCTATAAAAATTATACCAGGAGCGACCAGGGTCGCCTGCGCTATGAAACGTGAGGCGGGTCAAGGACCCTTCAGTAACATTTCCACTGAAAATAATTTCAAATTGTTGCTCGACACTCTTGTCACATGTATGAAGTCTCCCCATGAGCTTCTGGGACAATCTCAAAGACAAAGTGGCCGGGATGAACGCATCCCTGCAGACGAACATCAGCAAGTTCAAAAATGCCGAGTTTGCGAACGGGACCATGGCCATGTGCGCCATGATCGCGGCGGCAGATGGCACGATCAGTGGTCAGGAGAAGGGCAAGATCGCCACCCTGATCACCAACAACGAGATGCTGAAGATTTTCCCGGCGGCCGAATTGAAGCAGAAGTTTGACCACTTCTGCGACAAGATGACTGCCGACTATGACTTTGGCAAAGTCGAGGCTATCCAGGCGATTGCCAAGCTCAAGAGCAAGCCAGATCAGGCTCGCGCTGTGATTCAGATTGGCATCATCATTGGCGGTTCTGACGGCAATTTCGACTCCGACGAGAAGAAGGCTGTCAAAGAAGCCTGTTCCGCCGTTGGCATCAGCCCGGCAGATTTCGATCTCTAGATCGGATCAGCAAGTTGCATTTGGGGAGGTCCTTGTGACCTCCTTCAGTTTGACCCTCCACGCAACGGACTTTACCAGTTCCGATGACTCCCCTTGCGCGCGGCCAAAAATCCACCCTCTCCAGCCTCGGTGTTGGAATCTCGGGGGTGAAAGTGCAGGTGACCCTGCGAGTCCCGGCTCCTTCGACCGTTGATTTGAGCTGTTTCGGGCTCGATGCCCAAGGACGTCTTTCGGACGAGCGCTACTTCGTTTTCTACAATCAGCCAGCGTCTCCCTGTGGCTCCATTCAAGCCAAGGGGACGGCAGGCGATGTGGATCAAACGTTTGTGTTAAATCTTGCGGGACTGCCCGCTGGCATCAAAAGGCTCGTCTTCGCCGCCACCATCGATGGCGCTGCCAGTATGAAGGACATTTCTAAGGGGTATGTCCAAGTGGGGGATTCCGGCAAGACGGCCGCGGAGTTTCGGCTCCAGCCCGCTGACTACGCCGGGGAAAAAGCCCTGATGTTGATCGAGCTCTATTGGAAGGATGAATGGCGCCTCGCGGCGACTGGGCAAGGATTCAACGGCGGTCTGGCAGCCCTGCTGAAGCACTTTGGTGGTGAGGTGGCGGAGGAAAAGCCGAAACCTGCAACCGCCGCCCCCGTGTCAAAGCCAGCACCTCCTCCTTTGCCAGCGAAGGTGTCCCTGTCTAAAATCACGCTGACCAAACCCGGGCAGACCCATCGCGTCTCTTTGGAAAAGGGCGCAGGAGCCCCTGCCAAGCTGATCGTCAAGGCGAGTTGGACAGACAACGGCGATGACTCCGACAGCAATGACGACCTCGACCTGCGGGTGGGGATGCTGCTGCCTGATGGGCGCATGAAGTTCATTCAGGCGCCCGATTTTGCGGGCAGCTTCGATTCCATGCCCTTCGCCCGCCATCTGGGTGACGTGACAGTGGCGTCACTCAATGCCCCCGCCACCGAGACGGTGGAGGTGAATCCGGCGATCGCCCAGCGCATGGGTGGCAGGGTGGGCATGGTATTCAGCGTCTATTCCGCAGTGTCCAACGGCGCAGTCTCCGTGGCGTCTCTCCGCCCCATCATGAAGATGGAGTACGGGAACCAGGTGGTGGAGTGTGCCTTTGACTTCATGAAAATTGCGGCGTCGAAGGATGACACGGTTTACAGCTATGTGATCGGGCTGGCGGTGATCGATGCCGAGGGTATTACCCTTGAACCCTCTGGCCTGACTTCACATCCCGGCAGCGAGAATACCCCCTGGCTTCAGTGGACGGCGGAGGGGGGCTTAAAGGCCACCATGGACGGTCCGGCCGTGTTCAAAGGCAGCCTTGCTTCCAAGGCGGCGTCTTTCAACAAAAACAATCCGCGGCGGTACATCTGATTTTGAACCGATCGCCGTGTTAGCTGTCCTACAGTTTCCCTCAAAAAGAAGACCAAACCATACATACCTAAACACCATGGCAATCTCACTTAGCAAAGGCGGCAACGTATCCCTCTCCAAGACGGCTCCTGGTCTGACGAACATCCTGATCGGCCTTGGCTGGGATGCCCGCTCCACGGACGGGGCTGGTTTCGACCTTGACGCGAGCGCTTTCCTCCTGACTTCGGAAGGCAAGGTGCGCAGCGATGCAGATTTCATCTTCTTCAACCAGAAGGAATCGGCAGACGGTTCGGTCAAACACCTGGGCGACAACACCACGGGTGCTGGTGATGGCGATGACGAAGTGGTCAAAGTCAACCTCGCTGGTGTTCCGGCAGATGTGGACAAGGTTTCCGTCTCCGTGACCATCCATGATGCCGAAGCCCGCAAGCAGAACTTCGGCATGGTGAGCCAGGCCTTCGTGCGCGTCGTCAATGAAGCGGACGGCGCGGAGATCGTGCGCTACGATCTGAGCGAAGACTTCAGCGTTGAGACTGCTCTGGTCTTCGGTGAAGTCTATCGTCACAGCGGTGAGTGGAAATTCCGCGCAGTGGGCCAGGGCTTCCAGGGTGGCCTCGGGGCCATGGCCAAGAACTACGGCGTCAACATCTAGGGCCGTATATCGTTTCCTGCCGGGGCCACTTCTCCATCAGGTGGAGCGGCCCCGTTTCACCACCTCCAACCATTTTTTCATATGGCCATCAGCCTTCAAAAAGGACAGAAAATCTCGCTTGAAAAAGAAGCGGGTGGCAGCCTCACCAAGATCATCATGGGTCTGGGTTGGGATGCGAAGAAAAAGAAGACCTTCTTCGGCCTGGGCAGCAAGGATCAGGAAATCGACCTTGATGCCAGCTGCGCGCTTTTCGACGAGCAGAACCAGCCGGTGGACATCGTGTTCTTTGGCCAGCTGGCCAGCCGCGATGGTTCGATCCGTCACACCGGTGACAACCGCACCGGCGCTGGGGACGGCGATGACGAGCAGATCGTGGTGGACCTTTCCAAGGTCTCTCCCTCGGTGAAATCCCTGGTGTTCGTGGTGAACAGCTTCACCGGCCAGAGCTTTGCCGAGATCGAGAACGCGTTCTGCCGTGTGATCAATGGTGGGAACAACCAGGAACTCGCGAAGTATGACCTGAGCTGCACCGGCTCGCACACCGCCATGGTCATGGCCAAGGTTTACCGCCACAACGGCGAGTGGAAGATGCACGCCATTGGTGACAACACCTCCGGCCGAACCTTCCAGGATCTGCTGCCAGCCATGAAGGCCAGCCTCTAACAGGCTTCATCAGTATCATGCTGCCAGTATTCTGTTCCACGCCATTCCTCTCTGCGCCCTGATGACCAAACCTTGTGTCTGGTTCAGCAGGGCCAGTTCCAGCCTGCACCCCTTGCTGCTGTTGCTCAAGCAACCCACAGCGGGGGGCGGGCTCCATCTCCTCGTCAGCCACCCCCAGTGGGACGCGCCCGCCATGTGCGGTGCGGATGAGGTTTTCCTCGAACCTGATGGGCTTCAGGGTGATGACTACGTGGACTGGTGCCTGGAAGTCTGCCGTACGCGCAGCATTCAGGTGCTCGTTCCAGGACGGGCACGGCCGAACGTATCGGCAAGACGGGCGGAGTTTGAGGCGCTGGGCACCCAGGTGCTGGTGGCGGCAGATGACGCGACGCTGCGTCTCCTGGAGGACAAGCCCCAGTTCCTTGCCGGGATTCCGGAGGACGTGGCCCTAGTTTCTCGCTTCATCAAGGTCAACACGGTGGCAGAATTCACTGCCGCAGTGGAGTCCTTCCGCGAGGAGGGCGGGACCGCCTGCTTCAAACCGGGCAAGTCGATTTTCGGCTTGGGATTCTATGTGCTCAACGACCGCATCACCCCGGTCAGCCGACTGCTGGACGGGCACGCCAACGTGATCTCGCTGGCGGAGGCCTGTGACATCCTTGGCCGGGAAGAGAGCTTTCGCGACGTCATGGTGATGGAGTACCTGGACGGAGTGGAATACAGCGTGGACTGTGTCGGTCGTACTGGCGAACTCGTGGCCTCCGTGGTGCGAATGAAGCCGAAAACGTCCGTTTCACAGGACACTTCACAGACTGTAGGACACAACGAGCAGATTGAGGCCCTGGCCCGCCGTCTGGTGGCCCGGTTCTCCCTGGATGGTCTCTTCAACATGCAGTTCCGCACGACCAGCAAAGGTGGGCCGCCCCGGTTGTTGGAAATCAACGGGCGCATGTCCGGAGGGCTGGCGCTCGCCTGCCTCGCGGGCGTTAATCTCCTCGAACTCGCCATCGCACTCAAGCTGGGGCAGGACGATGTCGTGGCCGCGTTGCTGGCCAGGCCCGTTCAAACGGTGCGGGCCCAGCAGGGGTTCTGCGCCTTCCTGGCGGACCGGCAGGCATTCAACCTTCAGGAAGCGCCCTTGTGATGGCTGCAGAAACGCTTCCGCCTCACGTGGTCCGGACGGATCCGGGGCAATATGAGGCCACTCTTCCTGGCGGTGTCTTGCGCATGTCCATGCGGCAGGAGGAACTCCCTCTGCCGGAGATTTGTGACTTCGCCCTGAGGCACAATGCCCGTCGTCGATTCCTGTTTGTCAGCAGGGTGTTGGGGCGGCACATGCCCACCCGTCCTGGGGCCATGCAAGATGTTGCCAGACGCCTGGCAGACAAAATTTCCATCGATCCTGTGGATGGGCCTGTCTTGTTCGTGGGCATGGCTGAGACTGCCACCACCCTCGCGCAGGCTGTGTATGCCGCCTGGTGCGAGAGGGGCGGGAAGGGCCTCTACATTGAGAGCACGCGACGCCCCACGGGTGGGCCCATTGCATTTGAGTTCGTGGAAAGTCACTCTCATGCCATGGCGCATCTGGTGCACCTGCCGTCACCTGCGGAGGACCCGGAAGGCCTTTTCACCACCGCTCGCCGAGTGGTGGTAGTGGATGATGAGGCCACCACGGGACGGACCGCACTGGGATTAGTCGCAAGCTATGCTGCCTGGCGGGGCATCGCGGCGGACTCCCTCCGGCGGGAGCTTGCCGTGCTGGCGCGATGGATGACGGATGCCCAGTCCACAGAGTCCGAGTTTGCGGCTTTTCACTCCTTGGTGGAAGGGCGATTTGAATTCATTGAGACAGGGACCTTTGCGGAAGCTCCTCCAGCCGTCCCCCACCCGGATCGGGCGGGCCTGGCGCGGCGAGGGACCCGCCACGGCTTGTCTCACCCCCAGCATCTGCCGTGGCAGTTGGAGGTGACCCCGGGGCATCGCATCCTCGTGATCGGGACGGGCGAGTATGGCTATCAGCCTTTGCTGCTGGCGGCTGATCTGGAGGCCAAAGGAGCCATTGCCTGGGTGCAGGCCACCACCCGTTCTCCGGTGCTGCCTGGCGGTGCCATTGGTCATGTCAGGTCGTTTCCTGCTCTTTCGGGAGAGCGGCACACGGAGTTCCTCTACAATGTGCCGGAAGATCACGGTTATGACCGGGTTCTGCTGTGCTGTGAAGACGTTCTCCCGCCTCTTACGCACCCGATTCATCACATTTCCCGGCTGGAAGTCCTGCCACTTCCCGGCACATTGAGCTCATGAGTCACCGTGACTGGATTGCGACAGACCTGGATGGCACCTTGTTCGCCCGCGCGTTCGCGGGGCCTGAGGCTGTGCCAGCCACGTGGAGGCAGACGGATGAAGGCCCGGTCGCATCGTCATGGATGCCCCGCGCCACCTACGTGCTGATGCGGGCGCTGGCGAATCACTTCGATATCGTGGCTGTCACGGCCCGTGATCTGGATTCCTTCTCCCGAGTTGCCATTGAAGGGATCCATTTCCGCGGAGCCATCTTGGCGAACGGAGCCATCATGGTAGGGCGGGATGGGGAACTCGACCCGGTCTGGAATGACCACATGTCAGGTGTGCTCTCCACTGCTGGAGAGGAGCTGGAAGCCGTGAGGCTGCAGATCGCAGACCTCTCACAAGGAGCAGCCCGCCCGCGTCTTGTCGCGAGCGGCACGCCTCTGCCTGCCTATCTGGTGGCCAAGGCTGATGAAGAGTGGTGGCAGACGGATGCCGGTGTTAATCTGCTCTCCACCCTGCAGGTCCGTCAGTGTCGCGCTGCCCTGCTGAAGAATGAGCTGCAAGTCCTGCCACCTGGGGTATCAAAACTGCTGGGACTTACAGCTTACCAGGACCGTTTCGCCGGTGGCATCCCGCCACTCATGGGACTGGGAGACATGCCTGCAGATCTTGAGTTTATGAAAGCCTGTTCGTTTCTCGGCATTCCTGCGGGAAGCAAGCTGGAGCAATGCATTACGATTCCTTGATGATAACGACCCTCGATCAACCTTCCCAAGCCAGTTTCTCCGGCAGCTACCAGCCGGAGGAGGTGACTTTTTTGCTCCGGAGGATTGAGGTGTCTGCCACCCCACTGGAGGAGCGGGAGCGCCTTATTCAGAGCGGACAGCGGCACTACAGTGAAATGATCGGTCCAGAAGACGCTCCCACACGGCAGAGGATGCGCTTGTTCCGGGAGAGCCTGATCACCAACGGCACCCAACTGGCGCAGGATATCTGCGGCCTGGCGGCGGCCCTCGCGGAGAGTGCGTATGAGGGTGAGGTGGTCATTGCTTCCATTGCCCGGGCGGGCACACCCATCGGTACGCTACTCTGGCACCGCCTGCGCCAGACCCGGCCCGACCTGCGTGTCTCACACTATTCGATCTCCATCATTCGTGACCGCGGCGTGGACTATGCGGCGCTGCGCACGATTCTGCAGAGTCACCCGGCCCAGAGCCTGCGCTTTGTTGATGGCTGGACGGGGAAGGGGACCATTGCCACGGAGCTGCGGCAGTCCCTGGCAGGGAAGCCGGAGTTTGAGGAAATAGATGATGGCCTCTGGACTCCGCTCGATGTCTGTGGCGCGGCCTGCTATGCTCCCAATGCGCGGGATTATCTGATCCCTTCCACCCTGCTGGGGGGCACCGTTTCCGGGCTGGTCTCCCGTTCGGTCCTGCCTCGAGGAGAGGAGGGCGGCAGCGAGTGGCATGGCTGTGTGGAACTGCGCCATCTGCGGCGCTACGATCTGAGCCAGTGGTTTGTCCGCACGATGCTCGAGAAGATGGCCGCCCTGGATTCCGGCGACGCATCCCCCCCCAATGCCTCAGGCGGCCAGCCCCGCTATGTGGCTGCCCACGCTTTTCTCTCCGCCTTGCTGGATGAACATGGTATGACCGATCGCAACCGCATCAAGCTCGGTATTGGCGAGACGGTGCGGGTGCTCTTGCGACGTCTTCCTCGCTTGGTTTTGCTTTCTCCAGACGCTCGTGAGACGGACGCCGTGCTCATCCGGCAGCTTGCCCAGCACCGGGGTGTGTCCCTGGAGGTGCGCCAGATGCCATTTGCCGCGGTCGCTTTAATCGCGAATGTTGCTCAATAACTGCTACTTTAGCCACACATGACTGCCCCCCTCAGCCTGGCTCCTTTGCTCTATGTACCTGCTTCCCGGCCTGGTCTCCAGGATATCTTGGGAGGGAGAAAAAACCTCGGCATCTGCTCCCTGGCCGTCTGCCTGGAGGATGCTGTCCGCCCGGACGATCGCTGCCGTGCTGCCACGGACTTGTGCGAGGTGCTTCATCGCATCGAGTCCACTCCTCCGCGGGCTTTGCTGGTGCGCCCTGCCGATTCAGACATGCTTTCCCGGCTGCTGAACACTGCGCATCTGGACCACATCACGGCCTTCGTGCTGCCCAAGGCCACGGCGGCCAGCATCTATCATTGGATCCAGATCCTGGATGGCCGATTTCCGCTCGTGCCTATTCTGGAATCCCGGGAGACGCTTGATGCCGGTGGCCGGCGAGAGCTGGCCGCGGTCTGCGCGGAGCATCGCGAAAGCATCCTGCGCGTGCGCATTGGTGCGAATGACCTCTTTGCTCAACTGGGCGGACTTCGACGCCCGCGAGGCTTCACGGTTTATGAAACACCTCTGGGCCGGATCATTGATGAATTGATCGAGGTCTTCTGCGCGCACAATCTGCCTTTGTGCGGACCGGTGTTTGACCGCCTGGATGATTTGGAGACGCTGCGCCGTGAAGTGGAGCAGGACATTCATCGTGGCATCTTCTGCAAGACGGCTCTCAATCCCACCCAGGTGGCTGCCATCTGGGCCGCATACCGTCCCTCCGAGGAAGAGCTGGACGAAGCCCGGCTCATCCTGCATCCCGATTCGCCGGCGGTCTTCGGTCTTAACGGCTCCATGCACGAAACGGCCTGCCATGCCGAGTGGGCGAGACGTCTGGTCGTGCGGGATGTCCTGCACCGCGAAGCGGAGGAGCTGTTGGGCTCCCCCGTGATCCAGGCCTTACCCTCGAGCGGGAGTGATGAGGCTTGCTATCCAGTCCACAAAGCCAGCGCGGTTGCGTGAGGCGATGATCACCTGACCGGTGCCGCTGAAGCGGTTCACGAGCCCTTCTCCACTGGTCATGGAGTTCATAATGTTGCTGAAGAAACCGCGTCCGGTTGTGGACGCGGTGATGTTGTACTGAAGGGTGGAATCCCATGCCACCACGTGGCTGTTGTCCACGATGGTTCCGGTGGTGGGATTGACGTCGATGGCAAAGAGCGCGCCAAAGCCTGAGATGGCCAGCTTGCCGCGGCCGGCGCTTTCCATGATGAACCAGCCCCCGGTGCCGCCGAACAGACCTTGAGAGATGCCCTGGGTGGTCGTCTTGATTTCCACGGTGCTTTCCGCTGCGAGGAAGGCACCATCGTTGAGCCGGTACTGTTTGGCACCGCAGTCGAGGATCATCACATCCCCAGGCATGTTGGGCGACAGCAGCACATCGCCGTCGCCGTTGGTGGCGACCACACTCTGCTGGAAGAAGGACTCGCCAGAGGCCAGTCGCCGTGCCAGGGCGCGCATGATGCCGCCCCGGACTTCTCCCTTTAACTCCAGGGTGCCGTCCATGGTGACCATTGCGCCGCGTTCGGCATAGATGGATTCACCACGGGTCATGGAGACATGCAGGAAGGGATCAACGTTACCGACGACTTGGAAAGTGGGCATGGGATGGAGAAAGAAGAGTGACCTGTTGGATGCCGTCTGAGGCCCGGCGTTCAGCCTTCGCTGGCTTTGATCTTGAATTCACCACCGCCACCGGGGCGAAGGATGGCCCCGCAGCCGGGGCAGACGCTGGAGCCGTCTTTCTGCCGGGAAGATCCGCAGAAGACCGTGCCGCAATTCCCGCAGGAGCCGGCGGAAGAGTTGCCACAGTGGGCGCAAGGGGGGCAGCCGTCCACCTCTTGGGAATTGACCGCGGGAAGCCCTGTGCCACCCCGGGTGCTGAAGTCGCAAGTCTCCGCATCCATGATGTGGGATGCTGCGGGAACATAGACCCGGTAGTCAGGCTCCCAGCGGTAGCGCATGAGATAGGGCTGCTTGTTTTCACCGCAGAGGGCTGTAAGGAAGAGCTGGCGGGCGCGGCCATACTCCCCGCTGTAGGAGGGAATGTCGTCGTCCTCGATCTTCTCGACAGAGTCGGGCAGCTTGGCCAGCATGAGTTCGCGCTCGTCGCCATCGGCGACTCCACGGCTGGCGGTGGAAACGGTTTCACTGATCCAGACGAACAGTTTCGCCCAGCCCTGCTCGTCGGTCTGTTGCAGGTTCAGCACCACGTCCGTCATCTCCCGCAGTCCTGCGAAGTCGATGTCATCCCCGCAGCCCACCGCGTAGAGGTTCGCGATCTTAACCGTGCTGTTCATCTCCCGCAGGGCGGTGCGCCAGTCGTCGGTGGGCTGGCCGTCCGTGATGAGGATGACGATGGGCCGGAAGTCCCCCTTGGTCAGGGTGCCGGGCTGCGAGCGCTTCACTTCCTGCAGGATGCGCTCCGAGAGAAGCAGGATGGCGCTGCCCAGGGAGGTGCCGGGTCTCACCAGCAGGCGGGGTGGTTGCACCTCATCCAGGCTCTGCAAGGGTGACTTCAGCTCAGCCCGACTGTCGAAGGTGATGAACGAAATCCAGGCGGTCTCAAGGGCATGCGGATTCTGGCGCAGCGCCTTGAGCATGCTGCTGATGCCGGTGCGCATGCCGCGGAGTCCGTTGCCTATCATGGACTCGGAGCAATCCAACAAAACGTAAACGGGAAGGCGGCGCATGGGACAGAAAGGGGAGGTGGACTTTTGAAACCGGAGGATGGGGATCGATGAAATACAGTGCCGGAGGCCGGCTACACGTTGGCCATCTGGATGTGGACCAGGCGCCCCCCCTCTTCAGGGCTGAGGAGCAGCTTCTGGTCGTTCTTCAGCTCCACCCGGCTGCCGGGCAGGATGGCTTCGCCCGTGCCGACATCTTTGAGCCCGGGTAGGGTCTGGTTCACCAGCAGCCATTTGCCCCCGTGGAAGACAAAGTAGCCCACGGGCTTGCGCTGGGCCTCCGTCAGCCTGGCGCTGGGGAACACCAGTCGGGAGACATGCCAGGGATACAGGTATTGGTTGGAATAGACCATGAGCCGGTGGTTGTCCGGCAGGAACTTCCCGCCTCCGCGGGAGGAGTACAGGTTGAGCACCGGCAGCGGGCCGACAAAGGCGGTGCCGCAGAAGGGGCAGCGAGGCTTGGTGCTGTTGTCAAAGACGAACCATTTCTGGTCGCAGTTCGGGTTGGCGCAGGGTTGGGCGAGATCCACCGTCTTGACCAGCGCCGTCTCCATGTCCTGCACCGTGGGACGCTGGTCCGGAGAGTGCAGGCCGGTAATGAAGGCCTTGTCGAAGACCTCTTTCAGATACGGTCCGCAGACGGTGTAGGGAATCTTCGCGGTGTCGGCAAAGGGGAGGAAGCCCGGCTTGACGGACGTGGGGTCACTCCGGTTCGAGGAATCAGTGGGATGCTCGATGAAGAGCGCCTTTTCCCCCATGCCGAGCTCCTCGTCCTTCTGAGGATCGGCATCGTGGATCTTCCGTCCCCGCAGCGGGTGCCGGTAGAGGAGGTACATGTAAACGAGCACAGCCAGGGCATGGCGGTCCGTCTCGATGCGGGGCAGGTGCTTTTTGGGATCTCCTACCGGCAACTTGAGGGTGGCCATCACCTCAGGGGCGATGAAGTCCGGGGTGCCCACCACATCAGGCGGATAGCGGCCGGGTACCACCAGAGTGTCGATGTCGATGATGCAGGCGTTCCCGCCCGCAGGATCCACCAGGACGTTCTTGTAAGAGAGGTCGGAGTGGGCCAGGCCCGCCATGTGCAGACGCCCCACGGAGCGCGCGATCTTGATGCAGGTGGTGAAGTAGCTGAGCCAGTTTCCTCGTTCCCTGGGGTCGAGGTGCTTCTGCTGGTGATTGGCGGAGGCGAACCATTTCCCCTCCTTCTCCTTTCCCTTGATGCTCAGGAAGTCGTCATTCTTCGACCCATACTGGAAGAAGAAGTGCGACTTGTAAGTGGGCATGACGATGCCGATGTGACCCTGATCCTCGATGATGTGGGTCGGCCAGCAGAAGAGGGGTTCCCAGTAGGCGCCGCCCTCTTGCTGGAAGATTCGTTCCCGGTACACGCCGACGATGTTCCGCAGGCGTTCCATGGAGTTGTAGTCGGGCTTCTTGCGGTACCAGCCCACGACCTGCTTCTTGTCCTTGGAGAAGTACACGTCCTTCATCCCGCCCGAGCCTGCCTGATTGGCGCTGTCGAACTCGAATTCCGTGCCGTCCGTGGCTTTCAGTTTGACGATGCTCATGGTTTCGAAGGGAGATGAGTTTCACAGAGGATCGCGATGGTGCGATCATCGTGGTGACCGGGGGAAAAGAAGTTCATCCACTCGAGCAGGCTTTCTGCGGCCTGATCCCGGGTGGTGGCATCCCTCACCAGAGGCTGCAGTTCGGTCCAGAGTTCCTGCCATTCAGCGGGATCTGCGAGAGCGGACTCGCTGTTAAACTTGGGATCGGAGATGCCGTCTGTAACCAGGACCAGGGCATCAAACTGTGGGACCAGGGCAAACTTGATCCGGTTCATGATGCCTTCTCCAGTGGCCAGGACTTCCTTCATGGTGAGGAAGATGGTCTGCCCGGCAAACTCGCCTCCATCCGGTTGGGTGAGCAGGCAGGTGGCCCCGTCAGGCACGCCGACCACTGCAGCTCCGCCATCACCCACTGAAAAGGCGGCGATGAGCCAGCCGCCCGTGGCCATGGGGCGGGCAAGCGTGATGATCAGCGTGGTGTGGAAATCCCGCAGCGTGGCCTGAGATTCATTGGCTTGGTCTTCAATGGCCTTGCGGGCTGCGTAAGCTGCCCGGCCAAACTGGTTGTACAGCTCACCCTTGACCATCTGGCGCTTGTCAGCGGAATCAGCGTCTGCTGCCCAGGCTTCCGTCAAGGGGGTCAGAGTATCCTGGCCATTCTCTCCGAGGAGGCTGGAGAAATGCTCTTTGACCTTGGCGCAGGCAATTTTTGCCCCTTGCCGGGAATACTTGGCACTGCCTGCTCCATCGGCCACCGTCAGGACATACCACCCGGATTGAGGAAACCACGCCAGGGAAAAGTCATCGTCACGACAGCTGCCCACGTGGGCGTGGGAACGCCCTCGCAGGCTGGCCGCCGCCACCAGATGAGGCGAATCTCCCAGACTGCCGGTATCGGTGTCCGGTTTCCAGAAGAGAGAGGTGGTGTCTGACGCCAGATTCTTCCAGAGAGATCGGGGATCTGCGTTGATGGTGATTTGAAGCGTTCTCAACAGCTTGTCGGGACGGTCAGGGTCCGCACCTTGAATCAAGCAGGCAGCAGGAATCTCATACTCACCCGCCTGGAGAGGGCTGCCAGTGATGCTGATGCCATTGGTGGTCAGACCCTCTGGCAGGGCAGAGACTGGCTCAAAGGATGCAAAGGTGAGGGCTCCTGTCGCCAGATGAGACAGGACGTTCCCGGAGTACTCCCGACCTACCGTGGCGTTGGGGAGCCGGACGGGGTAGGAGGGCAGAGGGGGAGGGCTGGGAAAATCACGTGAAGTCACGGCAGGAGGAACAGGGGGTGGTTCTGCGTCGGACGGAAGGCCGGGCGGGGTTTCGTCCGCCAACTCTGCGGCGAGCGGCGGTGCGGGAGGCTCCAGGTCAGGTGTGGCCTCTTCCGGCAGGGTGATTTCAGCAGGGGCGGGAGCGAGTGCTTGCGCAGCCGGCGTCGTGGGGATTTCCGGCAGGGAGGATTCCGGGACCGGAGGAGGAGTCTGCGTGGGGGCGGGCGGGGAGAGCGCGTGGATCAGTGCGTCCAGTTCCGGGGTGGGTTCGAGCCCATCAACCGTCAACAGGTGCTCGACAAGGGACACGAATCCCTGTGGCCAGGCGCTGTCTTCCCCCAGCCGGCTGAGGATGCTGACGTTCAGCCTCGTGGGAGGCGGGGGCACTTCATGCCCCAGCATCAAGAGATGCAGGACATTGGCCAGGGCCTGCTTGTCGCGCTGTTGCTGTTCTTCCATCGTCACCCCCTGGCCATTGGGGTAGCCGTAGTAAGTCTCGGCGGCGGTCAATGCGTCATCCCAGCCGATGCGGTGGCGGAAGAGGGCCACGTCGAAGTCGCCATTGGGCGCACAGATCAGCCTCTGGGCGCACACGGCCCCATGAGACTTGCCCTCAGCGTGAATCTCCGCGAGGCAACGAAGGAGAGGCAGGACGATGCGGGCCGGGTCGGCCTGGATCAAGTCCCGGTTTCCCAGCAAAAACTTGTGCAGCGGCTGCCGCTGCTCATTCCTTGTGCCGAGGGAATTGATGGCTGCCATGCAGAGAGGTGACAGGAGGGTTAGAACACCAGGTTCACCTCAGGCGGCGGAGGGGGGAGATGGATCTCCGTGCTGGCGCCCATGCTCACATTGCCTGCTGCCACACTGGAGGACACCCAGCGGAAAAAGCTGAGGAAACTACCGCTGTCCATCGTGTCCAGCGTCACCACATGGTCTGCCAGGGGCAGCAGTTCGTCCTTCTTGGCCTTGGGGCCGGCCGCACAGGCAATGATGCTGGCGAACCCGCGCTTCTTCACCTGGGGGACGGTCTCCTTGTAGAGCATGATGTCGGACGGGGAACCGTCGGTCATGACAAAGAGGATCGGTTTCCAGTCCCCTTTGTTCTCGCCCTGAGACTTGAGCACCTCTGTGTCCACTCTCTGGCAAAGGACCTCCAGGGCGGCGCCCAGATTGGTCGGACCCGAATCAGGGCAGACGATCGGGGGGAGCTGGAGGGTCTCCAGGCTGCTGAGGGGCAGGACCACCTTCACATCCCGGTCAAAGGTGATGATGGAAAGGTGCAGGGACTCGAGTGCATGCGGATCCTGGCGCAAGCCGCTGAGCATGGCCTGAAGTCCAACTTTCACAGACTCCAGGGGTTCTCCTTTCATCGAACCAGAGGTGTCGATGAGGAGGTAGACGGGCAGGCGTCGCATGAGGGAAATAAGAAGGGGTTTCGGGGAGCAGTTGAATGACTAGACCACGACCTTGATTTCAGGCGGTGGGGGAGGCAGTTGGTCCAGGCCTTCGACTTCCTTGCCAGCGGTCTCGACAGCCTTGCTGTTGCTGCTGACGGAGGCGGACACCCATTTGAAGAACTTGGCCATGGCCGAATGGTCCGAGGTGTCCAGGCGCACCACTGCATCACCAGCGATCTGCTGAAGCACGGTGGCATCGCCCTTGTTCACAGCACATCCGACGACGACCCCCCACTTCTCCTGCTGGAAGCGGCCAAGGCCCTTCTTCCAGTCGTCCGTGGGGGCGCCATCGGTCATGATGAACACCATGGGCTTCCAGTCACCCTTGGTGGTGGCGGTGGTTTTGGCGAGTTGTTTGGAGGCGACATCCGCGACGAGTGACAAGGCGTCACCAAGCGAGGTGGCACCCTGGGCAGTCAGGGCGGGCACCTGGAAGGCGGTCAGCTCTGTAAGCGGCACCTTCTCCGTGGCATTCGAGTCAAAGGTGATCACGCTGAGGAAGGCGGTCTCCAGCGCATAGGGATCCTGGCGAAGCGCGGAGACCAGCATTTGCACACCGTTTTTGACCTGTTCAATCGGTTCCCCAAACATGGAGCCTGAGGTGTCGAGAAGCAGGAAAACAGGAAGTCGTCTCATGATGGATGAAAAGAAAGGTTAGATGTGGGTTTTCAAGATATCCACGAAGTTATCGGTGGCCTGGCCTTCACCCAGGGCACTGAACTTCCAGCCACTGCCCTGACGGGCCACTTCACCGAAGACCATGATGCACTTGCCATTGTAGTTGGGATCCGCGCCCAGGCTGTACCGGGCGATCTCTTTCCCCTTGGCATCAATGGCTCGCATGTAGGCGCTCTCCACTTCGCCGAAGTGCTGGTTGTTTCTGCGTCCCTGATAGATCTGCACCAGGAAGACGATGCGGTGGTATTGCGCTGGGAGGGCGTTGAGCTTCACCACGATCTGCTCATCGTCATTGTCACCGCTGCCTCCCACACGGTTGTCGCCCGAGTGGTAAATGGCCCCGCTGGGGTGGCGGAGGTTCTGGAAAAAGATGACATCACTCCCGATGAGCTTCTCACCGAGATTACGCACCTTGCCCTGTTCGTTCAGCACAAACGCGATGGCGTCCAGGTCATGTTCCTGGCTGCCACCGGTCAGCTTGGCGAAGAAGCCCTTCTTGCGGATCTTCCATCCCAGCCCGATGGTGATCTGGCTGAGATCGTTGGTGTCCTTTTCCAGACTGATGGTCTGGCCTTTTTGGAGGTTGATGGCCATGCAGGGGGTGGATGAGAGGGCTGAAGAACAATGGCTACGCGTACTTGGTCACATAGGCCTGGAGGCCACCTGTGGTGGCCAGCCCCATGGCTTCAAACCTCCAGGCGCCGTTGCGTTTGTAGAGTCGGCCGAATTCCACTGCGGTCTCGATGGAGAAGTCTTCGTCGAGCTCGTATTTGCAGATCTCGTCACCCGAGGCGGCGTCGTAGATGCGGATGAAGGAGTTGCGCACCTGCCCGAAGTTCTGACGACGGGTCTCGTAGTCGTGAATCGTCACGGTGAAGACGATCTGCTCCACGCGAGGATCAATTTTGCCCAGATCGAGGGTGAGCGTTTCATCGTCCCCGTCCGAGTTGCCGCCCGTGCGGTCGTCGCCTGAGGACGTCACCGCGCCGTCTGGCGACTGCATGTTGTTGTAGAAGACGAAGAACTCGTCTGCAGGAATCTTGTTGTTCGCACCGAGCAGGAACGCAGACGCATCAAGGTCAAAATCCTGGCCCGTCTTGGCCGGATCCCAGCCGAGGCCGACGCCAATTTTCTGCAGTCCGATGTCTACCCGTTGTCCTTTGCTTAGATTGATGGCCATCGCGGTCTTTTCTGGAAAAGATGTTTTGGTTGTGAGGAACCAAGTGCCAGCGCGCAGGCGCTGGCACTTGATCGCAGATTCGGAAGCTGGTCGGTATGGAACCGTTATTTCTCAGCGGCGTCGCCATTTTCACCTTCCTCGGGCGCCTTGACTGCGAGTGACCAGATCACCCCGGTAAGAAGCACGACTGCGACGATGGAAAGACTGACGACATTCGGCAGGTGGAAGCCGAAGGCGCTTCCGATAAGCTTGCCAGACACAAAGATGAGCAGGACCATCACGGCCTTGTCCAGAGCCCAGAAGAGCCCTTGTGCCGCTACCAAGAGGAAGTACAGACTGCGCAGACCAGCGGCCGCCCAGAGACTGGAGGTGATCATCAGGTAGGGGTCGCGAACCACGGCCACGATTACGGGCATGGAATCGAAGGCGAAGATCACGTCGCAGACCTCGATGCAGATCAGGCAGAGAAACAGGGGAGTGACGCCATGGTGGAAGAACTTGCCGCTCTCAATCGAAGGGTTGGTGGAGGCAAATTTGCGGACCGCCAGCACCGACCAGTGACTGGTGTAGTCCACCTCTTCGTCATCTTCACCGCTCTTCCACATCTTCCACACGGTCCAGAGAACCACGAGGGCGAAGAGGATGAGGATGTAAGGGCTGACGTTGACGATCAGGGCACCAAAGCCGAGGAAGAAGAAGCGGAAGATGATGGCTCCCAAAATGCCCCAATAGAGGATGCGGTGCTGGAAGTGCTGCCGGTTTTCCTGTGTCAGGCCGAAGGACTTGAAGATCAGGTAGAAGGCAAAGAGGTTGTCCAGTGCGAGGGCCTTCTCAAGGACGTAGCCGGTCGCGTACAGACTGCCAGCCTCAGCGCCTCGGGAGTGCCAGATGTAGTATCCGAAAGCAGCGGAACAAAGGACCCAGATGATGGACCAAATCAGGGCATTGCCCATGGTGATCTTGTGTCCGCTCTTGTGAGTCAGAAGGTCCACCAGAACCGCCAGGACAAACGGTATGATGAAGACCAGGACGTCAGTGAGACTGATGGACGAGAATACGGATAAGGAGTTTTCCAACATGGTAACAGAGGGGGCAGTTGTTCCAGCGTTTCGCCGATTCCCTAGACATGCGTCTGGGAAGGCGCGCAAGAAGAAAGTCTGGCACCCAAGGCGGGCCAGTGGATTGCTTAGCGGGGTAGTTGGAGGTCTGGAATCAGAACCGCCCTCAGTCTGGGCGTGTTGTGAGAGGTGATTGTGTTTGTAATTACTATGTAGATTCTTTTGTGGTGAGCTTCATCCACTAGAGAGCCTTGGGGAAATGGAGTGTCTCAATTAGGGGATCAAACGGGATTGATAAAATGATCTACTATTGAGACTGATAGGTTTCCTTATTGATGATTCAAAATCAACTTCTTAGCATCATTTTATAGAAATTGGACCCGCTCGTTGGGCCCGCAGTTCCGTTTCCGTCGAGACGAGTCATGGAGTTCACACCTGCCTACGGAGTACGCGCTGAACGTCGTGATGTAGGTACAGGGTATATGCTTAATATTTCGCCATGAAATTTAAACCCACATTGGCCTCTCTCCGGCGGCGTGCTGGAATAGCGCTCGTCCTCGTTCTAGGCTCCGTCGCGCTGGTATCCATGCTCGTGGTGGCCTTCCTCACCCTGGCGCGGACTGAGCAACGGGCCGCTGCGGCGTTCTCGGATACAGCGGATGCGCGGAACCTCTCGGAGATGCCGCTCAATTTGGCGATCGCCCAGATCCGGCGGGCTACTGAGCAGAATGGCGTGACCCAGACCTGGGCCTCACAGCCGGGCATGATTCGAGTGTACGGCACGGAGAAGGATGCCACCACGAGCAACGCCCGCTCCAAGATGGTGGCCATGTACAAGCTGTACAGTGACGACCGCATGGTGGTGATGAAGGAAGGGGTAACCTCGACCACAGGAGGGCTGACTACTACCGAGGTGACCACCGCCCTGAACACTGACGAAGCTGATCTGGCGAACTGGCAAAAGGTGCCGGGGATGTATGTGGACTTGAACGAACCGGCTCCCGTCGTGCTGGCGGACAGCCAGAAGGTGGGCATCCAGTTTCCCATTGCGGATCCTCGGGCCATCTTTCCCCGCTCGGGTGGGGTGGGGGTGGAGGGGTTCAACTTCCGTGGCAACACGAAGGCGACGGTGCCGTTGGCTGGTGCCGCCGTGCCGGGTACGGTGATGCCGGCGGATGAGTCGAACTTGGATGCGCGCCTGCCCATGCCGGTGCGCTGGCATTATCAACTCTCCGATGGTCGGCTGGTCGCACCCACAGGTGGTACCGCCGAGGCGGGACTGGAGTTTCCTGAAACGGACCGCCCTACTGCAGCAAACCCCATTGTAGGCAGGTTGGCATTTTGGACGGATGACGACTCCACCAAGATTAACATCAACACCGCCACTGAAGGCACCGCTTGGGACATGCCTCGCGCTTACACGGACTCCGACGCGAAGTATGCGAGAAAGCAGCCCGCGCAGAACGAGTTCTCCCGCTACCCCGGGCATCCGGCGCAGACCTCGCTGAGCCCCGTGTTCCAGGCCTTCGGCGAGCCCTGGAAGATGGACTTTGGCATGACCGACGCAGAGGTGTCTGCCAGAGTGCAGCGTTATCACGCCATCAGCCCCCGCATCCCCTGGGGTGGGAGCATGGGCGGGACGGTGGCACCCACGGCGGCGATCCCGCTTGTCGACAGCACCGGGGCTCCTGTTAAAGATGATCGCCTGTATGCCACGCTTGATGAGTTGGTGTATGACCGCAACCGGGCCGCGCAGAACCCCGCCCTGACCTGGCGGGACATGGAGATCGGCCGCTTCTTCCTCACGGCGCACAGCCGGGCCCCGGAGCTGAACCTTTTTAACAAGCCGCGGATCCTGCTGTGGCCCACTTCAGTGAATGCCGCGCATCGAAATGCGATGGACAAGTTGCTGCTCTTCCTGGGGACGGGCGGTGGACGCACCTGGTACATCCAGCGCGCGGCGAACTATACCAACAAAGACAATCCCGGCTCCAGCCAGGACCCGAAAGGGGATCTCAAGATTGGGGAGGATTCCTTCGGCAACAAGCCGCTGGTCACCGCGCCGGGCCGCAATTCAGACATGTATGAAAGCTACCTCAAGGCGCTTACTGGAAACAACTCGCCCACCTCCGAGGGGGGCGCGGTGAAGGCGTATGAGGTGCCGGGCTTTGGAGGCAACTTCAAAACCAAGTACACCCCGGTGCGGCGCGATCAGATCCTGACGGAGATGTTCGACTTCTTGCGCTGGTCGGTGAATAGCTACAACACGGGCATGGAACCGAAGTACATGTACCTGCCGCAACGCGGTGGCGGGAACCTGGGGGAATCCACCGCAGTGCCGCTGATCCCGGGCATCAAGAATGACGTCCCCTCGACAGTCACCAAGTCCACCAAGGGGTTCGGCCGCTTCCCTACGATCACTGAGGTGGCGATTGTTTTTGTTGCGGCTGAGAACACGGGCGAGACCCTGCCGGATGGTTTCCTGAAGACCAAGAAGATGCAGGCCTTCATCGTGCTGGAGCCGTTCTCCCCCACGGTGGGCATGCCGAGCTGGTCCGCAAATGTTCGTTACAAGATCACGGGGCTGGACAACTTCAAGGCGGATGGGACGAGCATGGGATTCCCTTCATCAGGTGTGAACCGCGCAAGCACCCCCAATGGATGGGTGGACGGGGGGCACAACACGGCCTTCACCGGGCTGGGTGCCCAGTTCGTCAATGCAGATCTGGGAGGCAGCGGGGACGTGGATGCGGCCGGCAGCAACAAAATCCTGGATCGAACCGACGAGAAAAAGGGGTTCCCGTTTTACAGCGAACTCGTGGATGTGGATGGCAAGGGCCAGTTTGTCTTTAGTGGTGGCGATATCGTAGTGGAGGTGCAGACGGGCTTTGGGGCGCAGGCCAGTGCCCGCATCGTACAGAGGCTGACGCTGAAGTTTCCGCCTGCCACTCTGCAGGTGCCGAAGATGAAGCCTGCTGATGCGACCACCAAGGGGTTGACCGACATCACGAAGCGCTTCTACAAGAAGGTGGATGGAGGGCTCTTCAACTGCCTCATCGTGGAGGGCGATGTGACCCGCAGTGTGGAGATCAACGCGGCGGCCACAAGCCCCACCAAGGGCGATCTGCGACTGCTGGCTGCCACGGAGCAAGTGCCTGCCACCTGGTTCACCACCCATCCAAAATATGAGGATACCACGGTGCGGGCGCTGCACTTCCTGCGACAAGGGGCACAGACCCACGCGGGTCAGATCGGCTACTTTGGTTCAGACGACACCGTCGGGAAGGGGAATGGGACCAACCGCCCTTCTACACAAAACACGGCCGGAGTGCTGGTGAAGGGGATGACTTACTTCCGCGATTGCCCCCCGGCCGTAACGCGTGGACTGGCGGGAGCATTCAACTCCGACAATCGCCCTGGCGACTGGGACAATGGAACGGGCCGCATCGAAGATGGTCCTTACATCAACAAGGCGGACGAGGGCAATGCGGCCACGAACAACCAGGCCAACGACACCGACTTGGGTTACTTCTCGCGCGGATCCTTCAACGTGGAGAGCGGACCCACGTACAGTCCGAATCGCCAGATCGCCTCAGCAGTGGCGTTCGGGTCCCTGCCTTCAGGGATATTTGGCTCGAACCCATCGGAGCTCATCGCGGCGGAGGCCCCGCGCCCATGGCAGACGCTCTTGTTCTGCCCCAACCCGGCCTCCCGTTCGACTGTGGCATTGAACGAGCCCGTGGCGGCGGATCATGAGGGTTTCAAGGGGCCGCGGGATCACCTCTGGCTGGACCTGTGGTGGATGCCGGTGGTGGAGCCATACGCCATCAGTGAAGCCTTCTCCACGGCGGGCAAGATCAACATGAACTATGAGATGCAGCCCTTCCGCCACATCCGGCGGACTAGCGGCCTGCATGCAGCGTTCAAGTCAACAGTGCTCACGGCGATCACCCCACTGTCCGCAGGCGGCACCACCTCGGCGGGGCTGAGCAACGGCAGTGGCAACAACTACAAGGAGGGCACCCGCCACAAGTATGAACTCCGTTATGCGGTGAATACGGATGCCACGCTGGAGGGTTTTGAAAACCGCTTCTCCAAAGGGGATGTGTTCCGATCCGCATCCGAGATCTGTGAGATCTTTCTGGTGCCGCGCAGGTTTCCCGGGGCCAGCTACAATACGGATGCCAAGGTGCCGCCGACCAAGTATGCAGACATGGTGGAGTGGTGGAACGGGGCCGGCGGGCTGGAATCCCCCAGCAGCGGCACGCCGAACGGCTTTGAGCTGACTGGGGACAACTCCCGCGAGGCTCCCTACGGCCAGCTCTATCCGCGGCTCACCACGAAGTCGAACACCTTCACCGTGCACTACCGAGTGCAGATGCTGAAGAAGTCCCGTTCCACGGACGCGACCCGCTGGGTGGAGGGGACGGATGCCGTGCTCTCCAACCACCGCGGTTCCGCCACGCTGGAGCGCTACATGGATCCCAATGACCAGGAACTGAAGGCGGTGATGGTGGGCGGGAGCGACTTCTTCCGCAGCTGGGACCAGCACTACCGGTTCCGCGTGGTCGAGCGCAAGCGGTTTGCTCCTTGAACCGGATCTCTTCCCCAAAAAAACTCCAAAAAACGCTCCTCATGAAAACAACCCTTCCCTACTTCGGACGTGTCCGCCAGCTGGCGGGCTTCACGCTGGCGGAGGTGGCGATCTCCGTGGGCATCGCCACCATCTGCCTCCTCACGTTGCTGGGGCTGGTGCCCTTTGGACTGGACACGCTGCGCAGTTCCGCGAACCGCCAGGCGGAGGCCCGCATGATCCAGACGATCGTGTCCGACTACCAGACGGCCACCTGGATCAAGCAGGATGGGGGAGGGGTGAGGTCCAACATCCTCGCGGACAAGGTCTTTTACTTTGATCAGACAGGGACGCCAGTGGTGAGCGTCACGGATGCTGCGCGCATGTATGCGGTGCAGGCCACGGTGGACAAGACGGAACCGAAGCTCACTGGTGACGCGCTGACCAATCCCTATCTGCGCCGGCTCAATCTGCGGTTCACGGGAGACCGCGACCCGGACAAGGCCTTTGTGGAGGGCTCTGGACGCTACACGGAACGCCCCACCTGGGTGGTGAATGTGGAGCAGACCGGACCCCTGACGAAGACAAAGTGAAAGCACTGCGAAGTCGAAAACCCTGGACGCAATGGACATGAGAAGATTCCTGAAACCCTTGCGAGATGGGCGCGGCTTTACGCTGGTGGAGCTGCTGCTTTCTATGAGTGTGCTGGCCATCATCATGGTGCTGATGGCGGATGTCGTGGTGCGGACGCAGAACACCATGAGCCAGGCGACGGCGCATGTGGGGGAGTTTCAGGAAGCACGTGCTGCACTGGATGCGGTGAGCAGCTCCCTCTCCCAGGCGGTGATGGATGCAAGCTGGAGCTACAAGCGGAATGCCGCCGGTGCCGCCACGGGGTATGAGCGGGTGTCGGACCATCACTTCATCCTGGGGGCTGCCAGTGATCTGGTGGGCACCGGGGCGGAGGCAGGGCAGGCGATGTTCTTCCAGGCGCCGCTGGGTTTTGCGGGTTCATTTACGGATGCCCCGGGTTCGGGGGCACCCGCTGTGGCAGGCACGGAGCGGTTGCACACTCTGGTGAATGCCTGGGGCTTCTACGTGAAGTATGACACGGACCTCACCTACCGTCCGGGCTTCTTGAAGGACGAGACGGCCACGAAGCTCTATCCGGAGCGCAAGCGCTTCCGCCTCATGCAGTACTCCCAGCCGGCGGAGAAGAGTATTCTCTACAGCAAGACGTTTGCCCTGAATCGCAAAACGGCCAAGGCGCAGGCGCTGCAATGGTACCAGGCGGATCTGGTGGCCAACTCCCGTCCGGTGGCGGAGAACATCCTGGCCATGGTGCTGGTGCCTTACTCTGCGAATGTGACAGTGACCAACAGCGGCGAGGGCTACTCGGACGTGAAGGTGGAGCCAGATCCTCTGTACGCGTATGACACTCGCGATTTCCAGTGGAATGGGAGCAACGCGATCAGCAGCTCCCGGCGGCATCAGCTGCCGCCCAAGGTGTTGGTCACGCTCTTCGCCTCGGAGGAGAAGTCGTATGACAAGTATGTGGCCAACTCTGGCGATGACGATGATGCCGCTGCCCAGAAGGTGCGAGATGTCTTCAAAGGACGGTTTGCCAAATACTCTGACTACGAGAAAGACATGACGGAGGTGGAGAAGGCGTTGGGTGGTCTGGGGTTGCACTTCAAGGCCCTGAACGCCACCGTCACGCTGCGTAGCGGCAAATGGATCACGGAGGTCACCCCATGAGTGCGAAAGCATTGTTGCATCGAACCTGTGAGCGTCGCAAGGCGCTGAGACACGCGAAGGCATTCACCCTGGTGGAGCTGCTGGTGGTGATTGCCGTGATGGCGCTGCTTATGGCGATGGCGGGACTGACCGTGCCCGCATCCATGGCGACCCAGCAACTGGGTGGCATGGCCAGGCAGCTGGCGGCGGATCTGGATCACGCCGTGCTGCTGGCGCAAAAGGAGAGCGTGCCGGTGGAGGTGAGGTTCTACCGGTATCCGGAGAAGGAGGGGCTCGGTGGGGAAGAGTACCGTGGCTACCAGATCGCCAAGATCACGGGATGGGCTTCTGATGGGAAACCCAAGCTGCAATTCACCACTGAGGCGCAGAAACTGACGGGCGGCGTGATCATGATGCGGGATCCCCAGTACAGCACGCTGTTGAGCAAGACGCCGGTGAAGAGCGGGCCGGATGATGCGGATCTCGGCATGTCGTACGAGTACGTCTCCTACCTGATCCGGCCGGATGGTCGCACCAACCTGCCTCGCGATGCCAAGACGGTGTTCACCCTGGTGCGGGAGATGCCGGAAGGTTCGCCGAAGGATCTGCCGGCGGACTACCGGTCCATCGTTCTGGATCCGGTCACCGGGGCGGTGGTGCTCTATTGAGAAGATGCGTGGGTTACTTGAGGCTGGTGCGGGCCAGGGCGGCGTTGATGGCGCTGCGTAGTTCCTCGTTCCATTCGCTCTGCACCTTGTCCCGGCGATTGGCAATGGCGGCGTAGCAGACACCGTCTAAGCGCTGTGCACAGATGGCGGTCACGCCGGGGAGACTGCCGTCGAAGGTGTAGGCGAGCCGGCGCTGGTCACGCACTTCACCGCTGATCCAATAGTGCTCCAGAAACCGGCAGTAGTCAGCCGCAGTGCAGGCGAGAGCCCCCGCGCCGTCACGTGCCTCCACGTGGAAGTCCAGCGGCACCTGTTTTTGCGGATATTCAGGATGGTAGCAGTACCAGACCTCGCCCGGTTGCCGGTCCCTGGCGTCTGAGGCGCTGAGGCTGAAGGAGTGGGCTTTCGACTTGCCGGCTACGGTGGTCTGAAGATAGTCCACCAGCGTCTGCTGGCTCAGTTTCTCAATGACGCGGGCGAGCAGGATGTAGCCGTAGTTGCTGTAGGCGGAGCGCTCACCGGGCTCGAAATCCAGTGGCAAGGTCAGGCCGTAGCGGACCACGTGCATGGGCTCTGTTTCCTCGGTCTTGATGCGAAACATCGCCTCGATCATGTCTCCGCGACTCGTGAGATCCCCGGATTTGTCGCGATCCCAGCCGCCTTTGTGCTCCAGCAGTTGTTGGATCGTTATTTTCTTCCACCGCTCGTCGCAGCCCTTGGCCTCTTTCAGTTTATCCAGCTCCAGTACGGTGAAGACGTGATCCTCCATTTTCAGTTTGCCGTCGGTCACCAGCGTGTGAATGGCGGCACTGACCACCGGCTTCGTCAGGGAGGCGATCCTCATTTTAGTCCCGATCGGCAACGGTATCTTGAGTTTGGCGTCGGACCACCCATAAGCGAAATTGTGCAGGACTTTGCCCTCTTTGGTGATCGCAAAGGTGAGGGCTCCGATGCCCTTTTCCGCCATGAACTTCTTGATGGCTTCGTCCACCGGAGCGAGGTCCTGGTTCACCGTCCCCGTGCTAGGGATCGCGTCAGCCCCGGACATGTTGATCGCTTCGAATCGATCCGCTTTGGCCCTGGCTTCTTTTTCAGCGGGAGGAGCGCCGATCGGCTGCGGCAGAGAGGATTTGTTCTGTCGCACGAACGCCTGATCCTCGGCAGTCAGGCGATCCAGGGGCAGGGTGAAACGCTGGCCGGTGCGTACGGCGATGGTGACCGACTTGTCGTCCGACGAGACCATCTCGGCTTCGATCTTTCGCCCCGAGGCGGCTTCCGTCCAAGTACGGGCTTCGGCCAAAGAGGTCAAAGCGGCGGCCACGGCGTAAACCGCGAGAGTGATCAAGGCCTGGCCGGGGGAGTTCCGCTGCATGGGGCGGATTCTCATCCAGCAAGGAGCCGCAGGCAAGTGGGCGAGACGAGTGGAACTGTGCCGCGAATGCTCCCCGGGGCTGGCTGCTACTTCGGTGGCGTGCGCCCATCGCCGAAGTACTTCTCACTACGGTATCTCAGCCAGACGCGGAGCTCCTGTGGGATCTTGTCCTTCTCCGCATCCGTCAAGGTCTCGTAGAGAGCCAGGGCTTTGGTTCGCTCGCCCCGGCAGGCGGCATTGCGATGCGCATCCCACAGGCTGCGAGCGGCACGAATGCGACGGGAGACCTCCTTGATCAGGTCGGTTCCCGTCAGCGGTTTGTCAGAGGGTTTCTTTTTGGCAGGCAAGGGGTGAGGGAGAGAGGGTTAAGCTCCCTTCAACGTCTTGTTGAAGAACTCCAGGGTACGCTCCCAAGCGAGTTTCGCCGCAGCTTCGTCGTAGCGGGGCGTGGTGTCGTTGTGGAAGCCGTGGTTGGCCTTCGGGTAGATGTGGGCGGTGTAGGTCACGCCGGCTTTCTTCAGCGCTTCTTCGTAGGCGGGCCAGCCTTCGTTCACCCGAGTGTCTAGCTCTGCATAGTGCAGCAGAAGGGGGGCTTTGATCTTGGGCACATCTTCTGCGGCGGGCTGGCGGCCGTAGAAGGGCACCGCGGCCTTGATCACGTCCGGGATGCGGTAGGCGAGGGTATTGGAAATCAGTCCGCCAAAGCAGAAGCCGACCACGCCGATTTTGCCGTCGGTGGCAGGATTCTTTTGCAGCCACTCGGCGGCGGCGATGAAGTCCTCCACCATCTCTTTGCCATCGCGTTTGGCCTGCAGTTCCTTGCCTTTTTCATCATCACCCGGGTAGCCTCCTACAGGGAAGAGGGCATCAGGGGCGAAGGCGACGAAACCGGCGGTGCCGAGGCGGCGCGCGACGTCTTCGATGTAGGGATTGAGGCCGCGGTTCTCATGCACCACGATGATGCCCGGCAGTTTGCCGGTGGCGTTGGCGGGCTTCACCAGGAGGCCGCGCATTTTTCCTGCTCCCTTGGGGGAAGGGTATTCTTCGTAACTGGTGGTGATGCGGGCGTCGTCCTTGGCCACCTGGGCGGCGAAGACGTACTTGGGACTGAGGACTTCCAGCAGGGCGGCGGCCGTCATGCCACCCACGGCGAACTTGGATGCCCGGTCCAGAAAGACGCGCCGGTCAATGCGGCTGTGGGCAAAATCATCGTACAGATCCAGCAGTTCCTGGTCGAATTCAGAAGCGATTTTTCGTTCCATAGCCACTCAGCCTAGCGACTGGGGTGGAGTTTGGGAAGTCTCGTCCGATTGCGACGGTGACTGGGACGCGAAAGAATTTTGTCACGTGGGGCCTCCGGGGAAACAAACAGCAGTAAGATGAAGACGTTCCAGGTGTTGGTGCTGACGTGCCTGTGGGCCGTCGGCGGGGCTGGGGCTGCGGCCGCGCAGCGGGGGCAGATCCACGATTCCGACGGACATTCCAATCTGCGTGCCGGGCAGTCGGCTGACGCTGCGGTGATCGCCAAGGTGCCTGCGGGGGAGGTGTTCGACTTCGAGCCTGGTGAGGGCTCGGAATGGTGGCGGGTGACTCTGGCATCGGGCAAAGGGGGCTGGATGCACTATAGCCGCATCATGATGCATGCGGAGATGGCGGACCTTAAAGACGGGGACCCGGGTGATGAACTCGCCCTCTATGGCCAAGGGCGTGGCATCAACTACTACCGCCTGGCCCGTGGGGCGGCCAAAGGCGAGCCCACGGCCGTGAAGGCGTACTTTGCTATCACCGACACGGATGGTGGAACGGCGGAGACGCACTGTGGTTATTTCATGGATGTGATCCATCTCCTCGGAGATGAGAGGTGGAGTGCCTTCCTGGCGGGTCAGTCGCTGGACTATCGCCTCGCGGTGCGGAGTGAGTACATGAAAGCCATGGAGATGGGCGTGTTCGAGCCCATGGGGTATCTCGCCCGACACTTTCCGAAGACGGCGGCGTTGATGTTTCGCAAGGAGATCGTGGACTGGGTGTCTCCAGACGGGAAGTGCGCCGTCCGCAAGGTTTTCAGCACCGCGGAGCCGCGTGAGAACTCGAAGGTGGAGCGGGCGGAGTTGGTGGCCAAAGATAACGGCAGTGTGCTGGCGGAACTCACTCCTGATGACCAGGGCATGGGCATTGACCGTGAAGGACGGGTGTTGTGGAGTCCAGACTCGCGCCGGGTTGCGTTGTATAGTGTCGCGGGAATGTCGGCGGAGACCGTGATCTACCAGGCTGCAGGAACCGCCAAGTTTTCCCGCGTGGAGGTGTCTGAACCGGAACTGCCGGGGCGCGCTGGCGATGCCGAGCTCAAAGGGGCAAAGCAGATCTACACCCACGTGGAGCCATTGAGGTGGGAGTCACCCCAAAGGCTGATCTTGCGTCGGCACGAGTATTGGGAGGGCAAGCATGCGGATGGATCGATCCATTCAATCGGGCGGACCTATCTCATGACCGTGGTCGTGGCCGGCGGTGCCGGGCGGGTGGAGAACGTGGAGGTGGAACGGCGGTAGTCAGTGGGCAGAGGAGAGCGCGGTGGGTTTGTGCTTGCACAACCGCCGATGGGGATCGGAGCGATCAACTTTCGAATGCTGAGTACCGTAAGTGGCCCCATTGCATTTACTGACTTGAGAAAGGACTTCCTCCGTTCACCTACGGTGGTTGTGCAAGCACAAACCGCCGCTCCTTGCATGAGGATCGGCATTTGGTGATTCTGTGAAGACAGATCGACTCAGGTAATCCCGGCGGGACGCCAGCGTCACCTGTCGTGTTAGCAAGCTCTGGGGATGCTTAGGTTGAGATGGGCGTCCAACACCTTGCCCACTGAGAACTGCCTACTGCCCACTGAACTCAAGCCCGCTCCCTCTCCCGTCCCACGCTCAAGGCCCCCGCCGTCGCTTGAATATGCGCCAGGCCCACGGCCAAGGCATCGGCGGCATCGGACGGGGGTGTTTCACGGAGGCGGAGCATGGAGCGCATCATGAAGGCGACCTGTTCCTTGGCGGCGGCGCCTTTGCCCACGGCGGCCTGTTTCACTTCGCGAGGAGCGTAGTCGTAGATGGGCAGACCGTGTTCGGCGGCAGCGATCAAGACCGCACCACGGACGCTGCCGAGGGTGATGGCGGTCTTGTAGCTCTGCACGAAGATGGTGGACTCGATCGCGCAGGACGTGGGGCCAAACTTCTTGATGACCTCGCTCAACTGTTCCCGAATCGCGACAAGGCAGCCGGAGGTGAGGAGCTTGGCGTGATTCTGGATCACGCCATAGGCCAAAGCCGTGGTGGTGCGCCCTTCATGCTGGAGCACGGCCCAGCCGGTATTGCGAAGCGCAGGGTCGACCGCGAGAATGCGGACGGGGGCGGCTGGGGTGGACATGTGGAATGGAACTCGAAGAGGAGAACTTGGACAGAATTAACGGAATTAACGGAATTAACAGAATTCCACTGATCTGAGAGGAGCTTATTCAGGTATGCAGCGGGCCGATGTGGGTTGGTCCACATCGGCTGTCCAAGTTCTAGGAAAAGACAGAGACCGTTGCCACTCAGAGGTAGATCGCCTTGCGCTGTTTCTTCCCGCGGGAGAAGAGCGCGTCCACGGAGAGCCAGCCGGGTCCCTTGATGATGAGCGTGATGGCGATGAGGAGGAAGAGGATGCAGGACTCGGCACCGAAGCTCTGCCCCACGCGATTGCACACCCAGAGTGCCCCCAAGGTGACGGGGATGAAGGCGACCGAGGCAAAGCGGGTGAAGAAGCCGAGGATCCAGCACACGGCGGTGAAGATGGCGATGCCAGCTGCGAAGGCGGCGAGAACTTTTGGCAGGGGGAGGCCGGACTGCTCCACCACGCCGATGACTTCCCAGGGCTCCTGGTGCCAGACGGCGCGCCACGCCAGGAAGGCGTGCTGCCAGGCGTGCATGTAGAGGAGGGTGAGCCCTGCGCCGATGCGCAGAGGGATGACGTCGATCAATGGCTGCTCAGGGCTGCCGGGGGCGGTTTCGTAGGGCATGCCGAAAGGGGTGGTGGAGGTTGCGCAGAGATACGGATCAGAGCGAGTCTGAGAACGTCACAATATCGCCTGGCTCCAGCGGGATCTCACTGTTCAAGTAGTTCACGTGAAAGGCGCGCTGGCCGTTGCGTGTGACATACACGGCCGTGGCCGTGGGATCGCCGGTGCGGCCGCCAGCGTGGCGGAGCACTGAGGCAGGGGTGGCTCCATCAAAGAACTGGATGATGCCGGGCTGCTTGACGGCGCCGCGGAGGCTGAGGAGAGGTGTGTCTTCCACCCGTATGATCTGGACGTTGATCAGAGACTGACCGCGATGACGGCGGAAGGCGCTCTCCAGCGGCAGCACCGCCTCATGCAGGCGCAGGCCGCCTAGCTTGACCGTGCCGTATTTGCCCAGATCCACGAGCCCCTTGTCATCCACCATCACCTTGCCCGCAAACATCTTGCTGGGGGAGATCTGGCCGGCATAGGCCGCAATCTCAAGGGTGTGTCCTGCGCTCAGCGGTTGATTGAGCTGGAAGGGCAGCGAGGGATCGTCAGAAGGAGCCGTGCTGTCGGTGCCCACGAAGGGCACTTTGACCTTCATGTCGGGCAGCTTGGGCATGGAGACCTTGGGAAGCTTTTCCAAGGTGCCACAAGCGGAGAGGGCGAGTGCCAGCGGCAGGCTGAGCAACGAGAGCGGAGAGAGGGGGCGAAGCTTCATGCGGTCCGTCATCATGGACAGACTTCCCCAGGTGACAAGCAGAACTGTGCACCCCGTTTCCGCTCGGGGAATCACAGACCAGACGGATCAAATGGAGGATCAGGCGCGGGCGAGCTTTTCCATGCCGAGCTGCATCAACTGGGCAGCGAGCTCCGGCGTGTAGCGCAGGATGTCGTGGGCAAGGATCTCGAGGTCGAACATGCTCGGCTCGCTCTGGAGACGAGGCTCGAAGGTGAGGTCGGCAGCAGCCAGCATGCCTGACTCAACTTCCGGCGTAAACTGAAGCACCGGAGGAAAGGGGGAGCAGAGTTCCTTGTTCATGAGTGTGGTGGTGATAGGGGGGAAATTAGACCGTCGCGATCTGCACCTTGCCTTCACCCGTGGAGACCCACTCTTTCGGTTTCAGGAGCCCTTTGAGGACCAGCTCCTGAATGGAGTTGTTCAGCAGGTGTTTTGCAACGTCCTGCGGACTTCCCCCACCGAAAATACCCTGCACGGAAAGCACTTCGAGATAGTGCTTGAGCTGGGGCGTGACCGAGATGGTCATGCTTACCGTTTCAACCGTGTTTGCGGGCCGCGCCATGAGTTAAGGCCGGTAAAAACCGGATATTAACCGTGTTTTTACCAGACCTGCGGAATTCCGCAAGTATTAATGGCGTTTAAATGGGGATAATACCGGTCCTTTGGGAGGTTTAAACGGGGTTCTTAACTGGGGGCTGTTTTTGAAAGTCGTTCAGGCTGAAAGATGGATCGCAGATGGCGAAGGTCAAACTGCATGTCCTGAACCACGCCATGGGGGATTTTAATCCCTTCGATATGCATCCAGCCGCGGTAGTTAATTTCGTCCAGGGCCTCTTTCACCCGGCCGAAATTCATGCTGCCTTTGCCATATAAATCGTCGTAGTCCTTCGCATGGACCTCGCAGATCCGCTCCTGGCCGAGGCGGAGGATGGCGGCGTGGACGTCCTCGCTCTCCTTCTGCATGTTCCCCACATCATAGTAGACCTTGATGGCGGGGGATTTCACGGCGTCGAGGATGCGTTCCAGATCGGCGACCTTGAGCCAGGACTCGATCCCGTACGTGATGCCAGCGGCCTCGGCCTTGGGGGCTAGGGTCTTGAGCCGTGCGACGGTGGCGGCAATGCCGACCTCATCCTGGCGGAGATCCCCTTTTCCGAAAAAGGCGAGCAGCACCACCGGGGTCTTGAGCTTCACGGCCACGGGCACGCTATCCAGCACCCACTTCTCGGCGCTGGCTTCGCTCTTGTAGGCAATGGAGTTGAGCACGCCGAGGGCGAGAGAGGGGATGGCAATTCCAGTGGCTTGCGATTTGGCCAGAAATTCCTCCTGGAGCTTGGGATCGTGCAGCGGGAGAGAGCCATCTGCCGCAGGCGTATGGCCGAAGTCCACCTGCACGCCATCGAGACCGATCTCCTTGGCGACGTCGAGCGAGGCGGGATTGGCCGTTTGGCGCAGGGTCCAGTCGCACGCACCAATGCCGGTGAGCTGGCATTTGCCGCCTGAAGCGGCGACACCGTGGGCATTCCAAGCGCCCAAGACGGGCAGCGTGGCAAGGCTCTGGACAAAGTGACGGCGTCTCATCCTTGAGATGGTCTCTAGTTACACCACAACGGGGCGCGGTCGTCAATCCTTTAACAAACCTTTAAGATCTGGGGTGAGGACCTCCTTGTCCGCCAGCAGCTCCTGCCAGGTGACCGCGTGACCCTTGTACGCGGCGCTGCGCACCAGGAGGGAGGTGAGGTTGCTGGTGAGGCTGGGTTCCAGCGTGGAGTTGGTGAAGTCGCCTTCCGTGATGGCCTTGTGGAAGGTGGTCATGTTCTCGCTGATGCCGGTGCGGTAGAGTTCCCGATTCTCGCCACCCCGGTAGAAGGTGTCCGCCCCGCCGCGGATGATGACGTTGCCGCCATACTCGCTGAGGAGGGCTCCTTTGCTGCCGTAGAGGTCGAATCTGATCCCCTCTGGGGCGCCTTGCGCATCGAACTGCCGGGAACTGAAGGTAACGCCGACCTGATTGGGGTACTCCAGCAGGCCGCTGAAAGTATCGTTGGCATCGCCCACATCCACCCGGACCCGGCGGGCGCAGGTGGCGGTGGCCTTGAGCGGACCGGTATTGCCGAAGGCCCAGGACATCATGTCCAGGGTGTGGATGTTCTGCTCCACGACGATGTCGCCACTCAGGGCCTTGTTGAAGACCCAGTTATTAAGGCGATCTTCCGGTGTCGTCCCGGTGCCTTTGGGCTTGAGGCGGCCCGCATGGTAGCGGGCCTCGCCGAAGGCAAGATCGCCGAGCGCTCCGGCCTGCACCCGTTTCATCGCCTCCATGAAGAAGGAGTCGGTGCGGGACTGAAAGTCGATGAGGAAGACTCGCTTCTTGGCGCGGGCCTGCTCGCCGCTGGTGCGCACGCTCTGGATGCCGGGCACATCCACCGCCACCGGTTTGGCAAGATACACATGCAACCCGGCATCCACGGCGGCCTTGGCCTGGGCAGGGTGGAAATAGGGCGGGCTGATGATGGCGATGGCATCCAACCCGCCCTTGGCGATCATTTTCTCTGCGCACTCGAGGCCGGAGAAGGCGCGTTCGGCACCGAGTTGATAGGTGCTGCCCAGCTTCTGAGCCTTGTCCGCGAAGTAGTCTGCGGCACCGCCGATCTCAAAGTAGCCGTTCTCGACAAACATCTTGGCGATCAGTCCGCCGCGTCCGCCACAGCCCACCATGCCGACTTTGATGCGGCTGTTCGCCTGCGAGCCAAAGGCGGTGCGTGCGCTGATAGTGGCCGCCAGGGCGGTGGTGGAGGTTTTGAGGAAAGAGCGGCGGGTGGGCGAGTTCATGGGGGAAAGGGAAACGTCGGCGATTGATGTCGGACGACTACGAACGTGCGGAGGCGGTTCTTGTCATGGGGCGTGGTAGGGCAACCCCATGCGGGATCGGCTGAGCATATAGTGCATGCTCATGGAGGATTCAGTTTTTCCATGAGAGGCAATTGGTCGCTGGACGGGTCGTTGTCGCAGGGCATAGTTTATGAGCCTATCCACATCATGAAAGCGACAGGGAAATGTCCGAAATGCGCCAGTGAGTCGATCATCAAAGATGCTCAGGTCCATGCTCGCGGGTCTGGAAGCTGGAGACAGCCTCTAAAAGTCGAAACCATGGGGAATCCGGACGCGCTGATTTTTAAAGAGGATGTAGAAACTACGGTGTCCGCATGGATTTGTGCCGACTGTGGGTTCACGGAATTCTACACGCATCAGGCATGGCGGTTGCCTCGGTCGTAGGAGAGGAGAGGGGATGCGTGCTGGTTTTCATTGCATCGCGTCACGCGCTGAATGAGCATGATTGGAAAAATCTCCCTACCCATGCCTCTCTCATTGACCAAAGAACAACGGGCGAAAGTCGTCGATTCCCTCCAGCGATTTGCCGATGGCCACCTGGACCAGGAAATGAGTGATCTGCAGGCAGGGGCTTTTCTTGATTACATTCTCAAGGAGATCGCACCTTTTGCCTACAATCAAGGGGTGGAGGATGCGCAGAAGAGCTTGCTCCGGTTCTCCGAAGATCTCTCGGGTTCCTGCTTTGAGGAGCCCATGACCTATTGGGATGAGCGGGGAGCGACGCGGGTGGTGAGACGCAAGCCGTGAGAGGGGGATGGAAGATAGGGGCGGGCGATGCGATTCCTTCGCTCAACTGTGTCGTGAGGGTGCGTCGTACCCGGCTACAAAGCGGTGTCAAGCCGCCGGCACTCCAAGACGCTGGCGCGAATGCGTAGGTGCATTGGGGGAGTGGTAGTGCCTAGAACCTTGTGGGCTAGGTGCTGGCAGATGGGAGTGCTGGGCGGGTTGGTTGACAATTGCCCTTGAGCGACATTGCTGGATGGCACGCCCTTGTTTCACGACAGTGTCTTGGAGTGCCGGTGGCTCGACACCGCTTTCTCACCGTCATCGTGCATCTCCAAGCTGGACGTATGAGCGAAGCCCATTTCAACCGCTCGCGCTTCCCCCAGCCTTCATCAATCCTTCACGTGCAATTCATACTTTGTGCATTGCTGGCAAAACACTGCCGACGCATGTTCCTTTCGAAGTAAACCAACGGACCTGCCTATGACTCCAGCCACTGCCACCCGCCGTTTTCGCATCGTTCTTGGCCTTTTCATCGCGGGGCTGATCGTGAGCGGCGTCACCGCTTTTCCACTGCTCGCGGAAATGAAGCTGCTGGCCAACTCGCTGGGGGTGGGGGATGCAGCTTCCCCGATGGGGCACGACGGCCTCACGTTTTGGATCCTCACGGTGAAGTGCGGACTTGAAGACATGTATGGCCAGTATCCCTGGATCGCCTATGGCACGGACTGGCTGGCGTTTGGGCACATTGTGATCGCCCTGTTCTTCGTCGGTCCCTTGATCAAGCCGAGGGAATCGCGGTTCGCAATCTGGACGGGCATCGCGGCGTGTTTTCTGGTGATCCCACTGGCTCTGATCTGCGGACCGGTGCGCGGTATTCCTTTGTATTGGCGGCTGATTGATTGCTCCTTCGGGGTGTTTGGTGCGGTGCCGTTGTTCTACTGTTTGAGTTTGTTGAAGCGCATCGATTCCACGCGTGAGGTCCAAGGGGCGATTAGATCGCAGACCGCCGTAACTCCTTCGGAGTAGAGTTCGTCATGCATCAACCCGACGTAGACTCGCTCAAGGCTCGCCAACGTCGGGCTTGTAGCCCTATCCTCTTCGAGGAAGAGCTTCTCAGTTCTCAGCCTCCATAGGCTATGCAGGCCCGCCGTGCCGTATGTCAGACCAATGTTAAATAGTCAGGGCGCGGCTTTCACTGACGGCTCACTGCCGCTCTGGCCGCATTCAATCGCCGAACCCTCCTGACCGCCAGAATCGCCAAAGAAACCAGGCAAAGGGCGATCAGGCTGCCTCGAACGAAGCTGGCGGTGGGCAGGGTGATGCCAATGCCGGTGGCGAGAGCCACATACCCCGCCACACAGGCGGGGCACTTGGGAATGAGGGCCAGAGTGGCCGTAGGCAACAGCCAGCCGGCGATCTCGCCACCGCGTCCCCACTTGGAGGCAGAGCGCAGGGGCCCTTGAGCCGGGGCTTTTCCCCGGCTGCAACAGGGTGAGGCTTTCACGCCTGGGATGGGGTTGCGCAGCCACAGCCAGTGGCGCGGGTGGAGCCGGTGGCGATCTCCGGCCAGTAGGGCTTGTCGGAGTCGGCAAACTCCTGCTGGCTTGCCTCATAGCGGTCATGGTAGCGAACCCAGTCCATCGCAAAGGGCAGGTCGTCTTCGTCGCGGCCCTTCGGAACCAGATCGAGGATGCGGTAGGTGCCGAGGAGCTGGTCAAGACCCCGACCGTAGGTGGAGTATGTGTGGAAGATGTCGCCGTTCGCGTCTTTGTAGAAGACGCTGAGACCCGGGGCCTCCTGGCTGGGGAACTCCTGCTCCGTGTAGTTGTAGTGCACCTTTCCTGCGGCCTCCTCAGCGGTGAAGGAGACGTGGAAGTCCTGGTTGAAGTCAGTGTTGTGGGCTGAAACCCAGTTGAAGTGCCAGCCCATGCGTTTCTTGAAGGCGTCGAGCTTGGCAAACGGAGCGTGAGACACGGTCACCAGGGTGACATCGCGTGCCGCCAGGTGGGGCAGGGCCGCATCGTTGTGATCTGAGACGTACGAGCAGCTCGGGCATCCCTCCTGCCAGTCGGGGCCGAACATGAAGTGGTAGATGACGAGCTGGCTGTGGCCGGCAAAGAGGTCCGCCAGGGAGACCTGACCCTCGGGTCCGTCGAAGACGTAGTTCTTCGTCACCTTCACCCACGGGAGTTTGCGGCGTCGCTCGCCCAGTTCGTCGAGGAGCCGGGTCGATTCTTTTTCCTTCTTCAGCAGCTCTTTGCGGGCGGCGATCCATTCGTCTTGTGAGACGATGCGGTGCTGCGGTTGCTGGCTGCTGGATGCGGGTCTGTCCAATGTGGCGTTGGTGCTCATGGTGCTTCTGTTTGTTTGTTTGCTTTGCTTGGCTTGTTTGTGGGCATGACGGTCCCTTTCCAGAGGGGCCTGCCCGTTTCTGGTGATGATGCGTGTCTCACAGGCACGACGAACGAGCGGTCAGCGCCCGGACAAGCGTGCCTGAAAAATCTTCAGAGAAGTGTGGCAGCAGGGGCTGCTACTGTTTCTCCAGATAGTCTGCGAGGGTATCGATGATGCGACCCCAACCACGTGCGTGGTTGTCGCGGCTCTCCGTGGTGGCGAAGCGGGTGTGCGTGAAGAACATTTCCGTCTGCGCGCCACGTGGGATGAACTCCACGGTGATCTCGGTGGTGTTGCCTTCCAGCTCGCCAAACTCGTCCCCACTGCCGTCTTTCTCCCAGTCCCAAGTGTAGACGAGTTTTCCCGGCGGCGTCACTTCCTGGAACACGCCGGCGGCGGTGAAGTACTCGCCATCTTCATCCTGCATCTGGATGCGGAAGCGGCCGCCCACGCGGAGATCCAACTTGGCCGACCGGGTGGTCATCCCGGGCTCGGGCTTCATCCAGAACTGGATGTGCTCCGGTGAGGTCCAGACCTTAAACGCGAGCTCCTGCGGGGCATTCAAGACCCGGCGAAGGATCAAGGTTGCATTGTCCGGCTTCTGCAATTCATTGGTCTGCATCATCTTGTTGGGTCTCCTTCTTTTGTAGTTTTTCCAGGTAAGTGGCGAAGCTGTCCAGGTTGGCATCCCAGAACTTCCGGTATTGATCCAGCCAGGCTTGAGCGTCTTGCATGGGCTTGGGTTCCAGTGTGAGGGAGTGCACCCGCCCGTTGCGTTGCCGCTTCACGAGCCCGGCTTTTTCCAGGACGCCGAGGTGCTTGGAGACTGCCGCCAGCGACATGGCGTGAGGACGCGCCAGATCGGTGACACAGGTCTCTCCAGCAGAAAGCTGGGCCAGCATCTGCCGACGGGTCGGGTCCGCAAGGGCACCGAAGGTCCGGTCAAGCAGTTCTGAGCTATATTCAACCATATGGTTATATATTGCTTGGTTGGGCGGAAACGGCAAGGATAATATTCAACTATTTGGTTGAGGATTTGATTGCAGGGACTTTGGAGTATTCGAGCATTGACGTTTTTGGCGGCTTCGGGGAGCTTTTCCGATGCGCAGGATGCTTTGGATACTGGCATTGATTGTGGTGGTGGGAGCGGGGCTGGGCGTCTCTGCCTACAGGCAATCCCGCGCCTTTCTGCTCACCGCGTCGGATGACCGGTATCAGCTCTGGATGGCTGCGATCAAGGGGTTCAGCGGAACACCGCGCTACGTGGGGAGTATCGGAGACCAATCTTTCTTCCGGGTGGGGGACCTGTTCGTCGCCTGCTACAAGGCGCCCACGGCGAGAGTGAAGCTGCCGTACACGTTCCCGGTGGGCGGCGGTGAGCCTTATCAAGTCACTGCGGCGATGGTGCCTCCTGATTGAGGTCGGGCTTGCAGCCCCAAGCAGGTTGTTGTTTCTGTAAACCTGGGGCGTCTCCCAAAGCTGGTATGAAGCAGGTCCCTTGGCCCTCAGTATCCAGTTGTCTGTTTTGCATTTCAATTCTGGTGTCGAAGGCGTCGCGGCAATCTGACCTGATCTTGACGGATGTCGCGACGGCGTGAATGTGGTGCGCGCTCCTTTTTACGGCTATGACTTCAACCGTTCGACAATCCCTAGGCCTGGTCTCGCTGGTGGTGCGCGACTATGATGAGGCCTTGGACTTCTTCGTCGGCAAGCTTGGCTTTGAGCTCATCGAAGACAAGCCGGTACCAGAGCAGAACAAGCGCTGGGTGGTGATCGCGCCTCCAGGGTCCAAAGGATGCGGCTTGCTGCTGGCCCGCGCTTCGGCCCCGGAGCAGGAATTGCACATAGGCAATCAAACGGGAGGGCGGGTGTTTCTGTTCCTCTACACGGATGACTTCTGGCGTGACTACGAGCGGTTCCAAACACAGGGCATCGAGTTTGTAAGGCCGCCCAAAGAAGAGGTGTACGGCACCGTGGCGGTGTTCAAGGATCTGTATGGCAATCTGTGGGATCTGCTGGAACCGAAATAGAAATCTGCGCTGTAGCACGTTGAATCTTTCTCCATGAAATCCGACTCCCTCACCTGGGCTCCGTTTCAATCTGCTGCTGTGCGTGAGATTTGCGCACACATGACGGAAGCTGAAAAGGCCGGGGCTGCGGCCCGGGCTGCCTTGTATGGCCTGTGGGTAGCTGTGAGCCTTTCGATTCCGTTGCCTTGGGTCTTCATGGCAAAAAGCCATTGGGTCATGGCCATTTGTGTATTGCTGATCGTCACCCACCTGGCGTGCATTCCAGTCTGGCATAAGATGCAGCGGCGCTATCTCTGTGCAACGGCGTGGGCGCGAGCCCAGGGCCTCTTGCCGGACCGGCTGAATTTGTACTCCTTCCGATCTAAACCATGCTAAAACCTATGATCATCAGGCAGAGGGTGCGGCGCGTTTCGCTGTTGGTAGTTCCCCGGGGCACGAGCCTATTGGGACTGATGCTGATGTTGCTTTTCCAAGGGGCTGCTTTGTTTGCCGAACCTCTCGCGCCAGGGTTCTATCCGGTGATATCTGAAGACGGGACCTCGGGCGCAGGCATGCGGGTCTTTGAGGCCGAGAGGAAGGCTGACCGGGTGCTGAATGTTGACTTTGCCAGGGATTTTGATCTCGGGCTGGGCAAGGTGGAAAATGGCATCCGATTCCCAGTGAGGTACAAGTTCGATGAAATTAAGGACTTCCTCAGCGCGGAACGGCACAAGGAATTCGTGGTGGTGAGGTTCGACAAGTCGATCATGTGGAATGAGAAAGTAGTTGTCCAGGACCGCTTGAGCGAGGTGGTCAGCCAGATGAAGGGGGTGGGATACAAGAGGGTGGTGGTGCTTGGTGCCCATGCATCCGGCGTACATGTCCTCATTGACACTGATTCCGAGCCGCGGGGAAAAAGGTGATCCACCCGATCCTGGACTCTTTCCCGGAGGGGTGAATTGAAATGGGCCGCAGCCTTCGGGCAAGGGATGCGTGCGGCCCAACTGCCATCACCTCAGCGGCCTGGTGCCGTGCGGCTCAGCCAGTCGGCAAAGGAGGTGGTGCCCAGGTGAGGATTGGCACCCGGAGTCAGGCTCTGATCATTCACGGGCGTGCCGAAGTAACCGGCGGCATCGTCGGCAATGACGGTGCGGGCGTCCTGATGCGCCTGCAGGTAGGCTTGAACAATTTCGGTGATCGGTTTGGCTTCTGGTCCGGCAAGGTCAAAGGTGCCGTTGAGCGGCTCCGCCACGGCCGCCTCTGCCACGGCCTGGGCGACATCGCCGGAGAAGATGGGCTGCATCAGTGCCGTGGAAAGGCGCACGGTCTCGCCTGATGTGGCGGCCTGGGCGATGCTGCCGACGAACTCAAAGAACTGGGTGGCGCGGACGATGGTGTAAGGAATCGGAGAGGCCTTGATCATGGTTTCCTGAACCATCTTCGCGCGGAAGTAACCGCTGGCGAGCAGCCGCTCGGTGCCGACCACGGAAAGGGCCACATGATGCTTCACCCCGGCGGCCACTTCTGCGGCGGCGAGATTGCGGTTGGAGCTCTCGAAGAACTCCATGACCGCTTTGTCCTCAAAGGAGGGTGAGTTTGACACGTCCACCACGACCTGGGTGCCGACCAGGGCTTCCTGGAGCCCTTCACCCGTCACGGCGTTGATGCCGAGGGAAGGGGAGGCGGGGATGACTTCGTGGCCCAGGAGACGGAGGTTGCTCACCACCTTGGTGCCGATCAAGCCGGTGCCGCCGAGGACGACGATTCTGAGTTTCCCACTGGTGCCGTTGCTGCTGGATGTTTGGTTTTTCATACGGCACCAGCATGCCACGACGACGGAAAATCGGTAGCCACGGCGTGTCTCTATCAGCTATACACTTTTTGCATGACCGCCTTCGAAGACCTCTCGCTGCTTCGCGCCTTCATCAGCATTGTGGAATGCGGGAGCATCTCTGCCGGGGCGCGACGACTTCGCATCACCCAGCCCTCCTTGAGCCGGCAGCTCAAGACCCTGGAAGAGCGCTGCGGCATGGCTCTGCTGAGGCGGGACACGCATCAGATGAGCCTGACGGAGGCGGGACATCGCGTGTTGGCTGATGCTCATGCCTTGCTGGCGCAGGTGGAGGCGGCTGATAAGCGATTGCGGGAAAGTCACACGACGCTGTCCGGACACTTGAGGCTCTTTGCGACGATCGATTTCGGCCAGTTTGGGGCGACCCGGATGATCAGTCAGTTTCTCCTGGCTCATCCCAAGGTGAGTGTCTCCCTGGCGCTGACGAACCGTCCTCTGCACATGATCCAGGAGGGCGCGGATGTGGGCGTCTTGCCCGGCAAGGTGACGGATGAAAGCGTCATCGCACGTCGAGTGGGGGCCTTCTCCTTGATCCTGGCTGCAGCACCCGCGCTGGTGAAACGGCAGCCGCCGGCCAAGAAGCCGGACGATCTGACGCCCTGGCCCTGGATTGCGCTGGCGGGAGCCCAGTTCTGGAACGCACGGGAGCTGGCCCTGCAAGGCCGATCGGGCAAGACACACACCTTGCCCATCAATCCGGTCTTCACCTCAGAAGGGGTGACAAGCTGTCGGGAGGCGGCTCTTTCTGGAGTGGGCGTGACGGTGCTGCCACGATGGATGATCGAGAGCGATCTCAGGGAGGGGAACCTCGTGCAAGTGCTTCCCGACTGGAAGCCTGAAGAGCTCTCTGTCCACGTGATCTATGCCGGGCATCGCCTGCTGCCCGTTCGGGTGAGCGCGTTCATTGATTTTGCGGTGAAGTATTTCTCCAAAGGGGGTGAAGGAGCCATTGGGTGAGGAGTTCGAGGAAGCAAGATGTACAGGTTGATTGAGGTCCGCCCTTGCCGTCTGTGCAGACGGATGATTTCAATTGTTGGCAATGGGTAATTTGCTGTGGTGGCAATGCAGGCTTGCCAGACCCGTTTGACCTCGCTTCAATGGCGCACCTATGAGTTCCGAAGTCGAATACATCACCGTAGCAACTCGTGTCGAAGCGCCTGTGGCGAAAGTCTGGGAGTGCTGGACCAACCCCGATCATATCGTGCAGTGGAATGCCGCATCGGACGACTGGTGCTGCCCCCGGGCCTCGAACGATGTTCGCGTGGGCGGGGAGTTGAACAGCCGCATGGAAGCCCGCGACGGCAGCATGGGGTTTGATTTCTCCGCTACCTATACCGAGGTGGAGCCCAATGCCCTCCTGGCCTTCCGTATGGGAGAGGGGGAAGAAGCGCGCGGCGTGCGGGTGGAGTTCAAGGAGGACGGCGACGGCACGGTGGTGACCGAGACCTTCAAACCCGAGAACACTTTCCCGATCGAGATGCAGCGCGCTGGATGGCAGAGCATCCTGGACCGCTTCAAGGCGCACGCCGAGAGCAGCAAGTAAGTTCGTCGCTTCTGCTGTGCTCAGGACAAAAAGCTGATGGAGCCGGAGAGCCAGGCCATGAAACCATGTGACGTCGGCTCCATCACCACGTCGCTGCTGGGTGCATGGTGCTATCCCGATGGTGGGGATGATGCCAGGCTCTCTTACATGTGGTTCGGAGATCACGGGCAGGCTTTCGAGGCGATTTACAATGCCCACCGTCCTGCGCTGCCCCTCTTCGCCTTTCTACTTTTTGAAGTAGAGTCCCCAACTGAATTTCGCATCCGCACAAGAATAGGCTCTGAAGGCTTGGTGATCAGCTTTCGGTGGGAAGGGGATGAGTTGTGGTTTGCCAATCGTGGCAAGACGTTCCACTGTCGCCGGGTGGCAGATGACGAGGTGCCGGAGTGGTTTCCTCAGTTAGCCGAAAAGTGGAAGATGCGTGAATGAGGTTCCAATGTCTGATCCGACGGCCTACGCCTATTTTGGATTTAAAGGGGACTTCGATCCGTTGGAAGCCTCACGAGCTATTCCAATTCAGCCTGATGAGTGCATCGCGAAGCACTCTCAAAATCCGGAGCACGAAGTGCCCCGGATTTCCATTTTGCGCTATGCTGAAGTCTCCACTTACGACCCTCTGATTGACGCCTACATGCTTGCCGAGAAAGTGGTGGAGAAGTTGGAGCCGCACCAGGAAGCGCTTCGAGGAATGATCGACGCCCACGGTGGCGACGCCGTGCTTGAGGTGGTACTGTACCTTCCTGAGGCAGAGGACGTTTCTCTTCCCATTGTGGGGTTTTCCCAGCGGGTGATTCGCTTTCTGGCTGCAACCGGAGCCTCTATCGATGTCGATTGCTATCGAGGGTGAGGTGCGTGCGTCAGTGCGTCATCTTTCTCGTGTTGACTCATGAACCTTGTTCGTGCGGGCGTAATGGGAAATTGATGCTGAAGGCATCATAGATGGTAGCCAGGGGTCGAGGGAGCAGAGCGACCGAACACCCCTGGTAGTCCCGCCCCCGCCATGCATCCTGAAGGGATGCCAGAAGTTGGGAGGTTCAATGGCAGTATCCCCTCCCGTACTTGGAAGGGTATTTTGTGATTCCCAATCCCGATCCTTTGGTGTGAGATTGGAAAAACCCATTTTGCATCATGCCTTCCACCTTGAGCAAACTCAAAGCCCTTCAGAAAAAGTCCGCTGAGAAGGGCCATTGGCAAGTGGCGGCGGCCATTTCCATGTTGATGGCGGATGAGACCTCGTTGGATGCTCGCATCAACCTCGTCGGGGCGATGCACGAGGTGGGGCTGCTCTCCAATAGCCTGGAGCCGTGGTGGAAGGAATGGCGTACTGACGACCAGACCTCCGCAGAATGGGCCGGACGTTGTCTGGACCGTCTCAAGTCCGTGGACACAGACTACTGGGCGCTGACGGGGTTACTGGGCCTCCCGCTGGAAGCGGCAACTGGCGCCCTGGCTGCGAGGAACTATCATCTGCTCGGGATCCGGTTTGCCACCACATACAAGGACGGCCGGTGGTTGATTGCGACGTTCTGCTTACAGCGTCCCTCACCCATGTCCAAGGTGGCTGCCCCCATCGTCGAGGTCGGCTGGAGTGAGGGCGTGGTGACGGAGGCCTCGCGGTGGCGTGCAGTGATTCTCTCTGAGCAGCGCGAAGTGGCTGGAAACCTGTTTGGAGAGGGCAGTGGCACCTACTATCTGCGGGCCAAGTTGCCTTATGGCTGCTGGCGCATTGCCGAGGATGTCTTTGAGCTGCGTGAAGACTGGATGGTGCCGAAGTCGGAAACGCCACTAGCGGACTATCCGGTTTTTTGAACGATCACTTTTCCTCAAGATAAAACGCATGCAGCCCAAGGCGCTTGGCCAGGGTTGTTCCCTCCTTGGGGCCTAGTGCAAGCAGGGCGGTGGACCAGGAGTCGGCCTGAAAACAGGTGTCTGCGACCACGGAGACGGATACGGCGCGATGCGTGACCGGGCGACCGGTGCGGCCATCCAGTACATGCGCATAGCGGTGCCCGCCTGTTTCATAGTACTGGCGGTAGGTGCCGGAGGTGGACAGGGCTTGATTCACCAGCGGCATGCGGAGCATGGCCTCGCCTTTCACCGCGTCAGGTTGCTGTATGCCCACTTGCCACGGGGTGCCATCGGCCTTGTTCCCCCGGGCGACCAACTCGCCACCGACATCAAGAAGGAAGTCACGATATCCTGCAGCCTCCAGCTTGCGCACGATGTCGTCTGCGGCGTAGCCTTCAACCAGGGCGGAGACGTTGATCTGAAGATCAGGGTGCGTTTTCCGGAGCTGGGGAGGATTGAGTTTTACCTCCAACCGTTGCCAGCCACACTGGCTCTGGGCCTGGATGATGGCGGCTTCATCCGGCGGCGTGTCACGACGGCCTTTGGCTCCAAAGCCCCAGAGATCAATGAGCGGGCTCAGAGTGATGTCGAAGGCTCCACCGGTCTCCTGACTGAGTTTCTGGGCCTGCGTCACCACTTCGGCGAGTTCCTTTGGCACGGTCTGCCAGTCAGTGTTGCTTGACTGGTTGAACCTGGAGACTGGGGAGTCGGGCTTCCAGTTGGTGAAAAGGGATTCCAGTTCATCGAGTCTGCCTTGAATGAAATCGGCAGGCTGGCTGTCGAGCGTCTGGCCAGCGGGCAAGACCAGTTGGATGCTCCAGGTGGTGCCCATGGTGCGACCTTCTGCATGGACTACCTGCGGGCCGCGGTCGCGACAGGCAGTCAGTGACAACACAAAGGCCAGGAGGATGAGGCAAGGCTTGGTGGTCATGGGCAGATGGATTTATTCTCACACAAAGGCACGAAGGCACAAAGGTTTGAAATGCCTCACTGCTCCAGTCGGCAACGCTACGGAGTCATTTCTTTGTGCCTTCGTGCCTTTGTGTGAGGATTACTGAAGGAACGGCAGGATGTGCGCTCGTTGCCAGAGGAGCACTGCAGCGAGGGCTACGAGAACCAAGGCAGCAATGTCGCGCTTGCCGAAGCCATCGCCATGACCGGCGTAGCGGAGGAACTTGAACAGGGCTCCGGTGGGGCACCCGTACTTGCAATAGGCCATGGGAATGAAGAGGGAGGCGACGAGGCCAACAATGGCGACGGTGAGGGTGCCCCAGCCGGCCACGCGGATGAGCCAGGCATCGAAGGGCTCCAGGGCGTTTAAGTTCACATTCAGCCCCAGCATGGAGATGATGACCACGGCCACCAGAAGCGTCCAGGGGATGCGCTCCAGCCAGCGGCCTACATTGGGCGGGATGTGAAAGCGCACCTTGGTGCCGAGTCGATTGGCCAGCACCATCTGGAGCGTGCCATGAGGGCAGTAGTGGTGGCAGTAAAACTGACGACGGAAGAAGACGGGGATGGAGAGCGCCAGCGCGGCCAGCAGCACCAGCATGGGGGCCGTCTGCCAGGGTGCGCCGTGACGAGCCCAGCCCACGAGCAGTCCCTGCGAAAGCATGGCCCCGCTGAAGGCACCTGCATAGCCGATGAGCACGGCATGATGCAACCAGCGCAGCCATTTCTTCCCACGCCAGGGGGAGAAGGTGAGGATCGCGGAAAGCACCAACACCGCCAGCAGACCCCAGTCGGCCGCCTTCATGGAGATGCTGGAGAACGCATCGGTGGCCTGAGGGCGGGGGGCGCTCAGCACGGCGGCGCGTTTCTTCAAACCCTCCGCTACGGACCAGCTGGTCTCGGTGGCTCCAGATACCCCTTCGATGTGGGACTGGGCGAAGTCGATCTTGCCCAGTTCGTCCAGCGTCTTGCCATTGAAGAGATTCAGGAAATAGCTGTCGTCCGTGACATAGCCCACATAGTCCTTGGTATCGAAGCTCTTCCGCAGTCGGATGCCGGTGACCTTCTCCCCGGCGGCATCCAGCATGACGAGGGTGTCAGTGGGGCCCTTGTAGCCGATGATCGTATCCGCAGAAGGGGAGGTGCGCGTGACGTGGGCGATGCGGGTGCCTTTCTCATCCAGCACTTCCAGGATGCCAGCGCGCTCCGCCAAGGGGCGGAGGGATGCTGCACCCTCAATGAGCGGCTTCACCTCCTCCAAAGTAATTTCCTGGGGGAATCTCAGGGACTTGCCCTCCTGACCCAGACGGCGGCGCACGCCATCGGCTATCGCAGTGCTGGTGAGGGTGGCCCCGCTCACGGCATCCACCTTGAGCTGCGCGTCGTGATCGCCCAGCTTCAGCCCTTTGAAGGCCTCGAAGAACGGCCGGTGACGGATGATCTCTGCCAGGTGGTCCGGGGTGTCATCGCTGTGCAGGATGCGGAGGCCGATGACCTTCTTCTGCGCATCACAGACGATGAGGCTGTTGGTAGGGCCGGCGTAGCCCAGAATCTTGTCTGAGAGCGGGGCGGTCTGGGTGACCATGCCGAGCACGCTGCCGGATTCACTGAGCACCTGCTGCACGCCCGTCTCCGGATCCCGCGGGCCCATGGAGACCGCGCCCGGGAAGAAGTCCTTCACCTTGGAGACCGGCACGGTGGCCTCCCGCTGCGCCTTCATCCACTGGTGCTGGTTGTGCAGCAGCCAGACGATGATGGCCAGCACCCCCACGCGGTAGAGCCGGATCAGCAGCGGAGTGAGGCGGGAGGAGGACATGGCTCTGGTCTTGGTGGAAGACTAAAAACGCATGCCAGGGAGTGAATTGGACTGACAAATACGGATTTAACCACCGAGACACAGAGTGCTCAGAGACTGATCTTAGACAGGATTAACAAGATTTTTAGAAGATTCACAGGAGAGGGCAAGGGAGGCTGATGGAGCCTCCCTTGAAGTTTGAAGGTTGAACCTTGAAGTTTTGATCCCCCTCTGTGTTCTCTGCGCCTCTGTGGTTTAACCAGAACTAGCTCAGGCGCTGAAGCAGCCAGCCGAGGAGATCGCTGATTTTCACGCGCTCCTGGGCGTTGCTGTCGCGCTCGCGCACGGTGACGGTGTCTTTGAACTCGTCGCCTTTCTCGCCGAGGGTCTCGAAGTCGATCGTGACGCCGAAGGGGGTGCCGGCTTCGTCCTGGCGGGCGTAGCGGCGGCCGATGGCGGCAGTCTCGTCATAGAAGCAGTTCATGTGCTTCTTGAGCAGGTCGTACACTTCACGGGCCTTGCCCACGAGTTCCGGCTTATTCTTCAGCAGCGGGAACACGCCTACCTTGATGGGGGCGATGCGCGGATGGAGACGCATGATGGTGCGCACTTCCGTCTTGCCGTTGACGTCGGCTTTCTCTTCTTCTGTGAAGGCCTGGGCCAGCACGGCGAGAGCAAGGCGGTCGAGACCAGCAGACGGCTCGATGACGTGTGGGACGTAGAAGCCCTTGAAGAGGCGGTCGAACCAGGCGCGGACTTCGGCCTCCGTGAGAGGGGTGCCCTTGGTCTTGGCGGCCTCGAAGGCGATGCGCTTCTGGATGAGGGCTTCCTTCTGCTCGTCGGTAAGCTTGGCGGCGGCCACCTTGAGTTCGTCGTCGAAGAACTCCTGGGGCTTGCCGCTGTGCTTCTGGTGCTGGCTGAGATCGAAGTCGCCACGGGCGGCGATGCCTTCCAGCTCCTCGGTGCCGAAGGGGAACTTGAAGAGGATGTCCACACACGCACGGGCGTAGTGGGCGAGGTCGTCCGGACCCTGCCAGTAGTAGTCCAGCACATCCGTGCCCAGGCCGATGGAGTTGTAGTACTCCACGCGCTGGCTCACCCAGTAGCGGTGCCACATGTCCCAGCCCCAGTTGGGCTGCGGTGCGGAGAGGTCGGCACCTTCTGACCACGTGACCACGGAGCCAGCCAGGATTTCCACGGCCTCGTCCGGCTTGATGAAGAACTCGAGCTCCATTTGCTCGAACTCGCGGGAGCGGAAGGTGAAGTTCTTCGGCGTCACCTCGTTGCGGAAGGCCTTGCCGATCTGGCAGATGCCGAAGGGCACCTTCACGCGGGAGGAGTCCACCACGTTGCGGAACTGGGCAAAGATCGCCTGAGCGGTCTCCGGGCGCAGGTATGCCACGTCCTTCTCCGTGGCGGTCGGGCCCACGTAGGTCTTGAACATGAGGTTGAACGGGCGTGGCTCCGTGAGCTGGGCACCGTTCTCGGGATTGTAGGCACGGGTGTTTTCCACCTTCTCGCCCTGCTCGCCGCCGGTCGGCTCAGGCGTCTTCACACCGCGGGATTCGTAGAAGAGCTTCGCCACTTTCAGGGCGGATTCACGGGGCTTGCCGAAGGGGGTGAGCACTGCGAAGGGTACGTCACTCTTGGTGCCTTCCTCACCGGTTGCGCCGGTGAAGTGGTACACCATGCCGCTCTGGAGATCCACGTGGTCGGCACGGAAGCGCTTCTTCGTGAGCAGGCAGTCCGCCATGGGGTCCGTGAAGGTGTCCACGTGACCACTGGCCTTCCAGATTTGCGGGTGCATGATGATGGTCGCGTCCAGGCCCACCACGTCTTCACGCTCGCGGGTCATGGCGCGCCACCAGGTGTCGCGCAGGTTGCGCTTGAGCTCGGCTCCGAGCGGACCGTAGTCCCAGAAGCCGCCGATACCACCGTAGATCTCGCTCGACTGGTAGATGAAGCCTCTGCGCTTGCAGAGACTGACGAGCTTTTCCATGGAGGACGTGTCTTTCTTGTCGGTGGACATGCTGGGGTCTGGGTTGAAAGGGACCGCGAAGAAGCCACCTTTCGGGGGAAAAGCAAACGGGCTTTTGTTTGCTTGCAGCGCCCGCCAAATCCGTACAGTTCAATGACAATGAGCATCGTAAATCTCGGACTGATCCAAACCCACGCCACGGATGACAAGGCGGACAACCTGCGCCGCACCCTGCAACTGATCCGGGACGCGGCCGCGAAGGGCGCGAACATCGTGTGCCTGCAGGAGCTGTTTTTGACCCCCTATTTCTGCAAGCGCGAGGACACGGATCTCTTTGATCTGGCGGAAGATGTGCCGGGCGACACCACCGCGCAGTGCCAGGCCCTGGCCAAGGAGCTGGGGGTGGTGATCATCGCCTCCCTTTTCGAAAAACGCGCCCCCGGCCTGTACCACAACACGGCGGCGATCATCGACGCGGACGGCACCTACCTGGGCAAGTACCGGAAGATGCACATCCCCGAAGATCCGGGCTTCAACGAGAAATTCTACTTCACCCCTGGTGACCTCGGCTACCGGGTCTGGGACACGAAATTCGGACGCATCGGCGTGCTCGTGTGCTGGGACCAGTGGTACCCGGAGGCAGCCCGACTCACGGCCATGGCCGGAGCGCAGATCCTCTTCTACCCCACCGCGATCGGCTGGCTGAAGTCCGAAAAAGACTCGCTGGGCACCTCCCAGCATTGCGCCTGGGAGACGGTCCAGCGTGGCCACGCCGTGGCCAATGGCTGCTACCTCGCCGCAGTGAACCGCGTGGGGACCGAGGAAGAGACGGAATTCTGGGGCCAGTCCTTCGTGGCCAGCCCGTACGGCGAGTTCGTCGGCAAGGCGTCCTCAGACAAGGAGGAAGTGCTCATCGTGCCCTGCGACCTGAAGGCTGTGGAGGACTTCCGCCGCATCTGGCCGTTCTTCCGCGATCGGCGCATTGATAGCTACGAGGACGTGACCAAGCGGTGGCGCGATCGCGATTGAGGCTGCTTTCTAGAGACAGGATTAACAAGATTTCGGGCAGATTAACAAGATGGGTCCGGAGTCTTGGGGGAAGGGTTTGGACAGAATTAACAGAATTTACGGAATTGGGGTTTCCTGATTCGGGCCACGTTGGGAGGGGGAGTATTTGGAACCATGCTTCCTCCAGCCTGCGAAGCGGGCGTCTTAACGGCCCGCTTGCGGGCCCCTCAACCAACGAAGTGTCTCAACCAGCGCAGCGTCTCAACTACCTTCCCCAGCGGGGATGGTATGTGGCGAGGTTGCCAACAGAAAGGGATTGAGTCGAGCCTGATTCTCGCTTTGGAAGGGGGACGATGTCTGCCAGCAACGCTACCCTTGATTCAAGCGAGAACTACTACATGCCTGCCGAGTGGGCACCGCAGGAGGCGGTGTGGCTTTCCTGGCCGGCGAATCGTGACAGTGCGCCGGAGACGCATGAGGTGCTGCAGGCGAAGTTCGGGGAGATTGCTGCGGCAATCACGAAGTTCGAGCCGGTGCGGATCAATGCGGCGGGAGACTGGCACAAGCGCATCTGGGCCGCGATTGAGGCGCAGAAGGGCGACATGTCCAAGGTGGAGCTCTATGAGCACCCGACCAATGACGTGTGGTGCCGGGACCACGGACCCATCTTTGTGAAGCACAAGGAGACGGGCAAGCTGGCGCTGACGGACTGGCAGTTCAACGCCTGGGGCGGCAAGTTCCCGCCGTGGAATCTGGACAACGAGGTGCCGGAGCGGGTGGCCAAGGCGCTGGACCTGCCGCGTTTCTCCTCGCCCATGATCCTGGAAGGCGGCTCCATTGAGGTGAACGGTGAAGGCGTGCTCCTCACCACGGAGGCGGTCTTGCTGAACAAGAATCGCAACCATGAGTGGTCGCGCAAGGAGATCGAGGCAGAGATCAAGCGTCACCTCGGCATCAGCAGCATCTTCTGGCTGCGTGAAGGCATCGAAGGGGATGACACCGATGGGCACATCGATGACATCACCCGCTTCGTGCGTGAGGATGTGGTGCTGACCATGGTGGAGAAACGCCAGAGCGATGCCAACTACCGGATTCTGGAAGAGAACCGCGAGAAGCTGGCGGATCTGCGCACGACCAAGGGCGGAAAGGTCGAGGTATTAACGCTGGAGATGCCCGAGCCTCTGGTGCCCAAGGTGGGCTGGCGGCTGGATCGCCTGCCCGGCAGCTATGCGAACTTCCTGATTGTGAACGGCGGCGTGCTCGTGCCGGTGTTTGATCAAGGCAAGCGCGATGATCACGCCCTGGGCTTCATCCGCGAGTGCTTCCCCGGTCGCGAGGTGATTGGCATCGAGTCCTCGGACATCGTGTTCGAAGGTGGGGCACTGCATTGCATTTCCCAACAGCAGCCGCGATAGATGGCCGCGCTAGCGGTCGTTTGGGCTGGGAAGCTTGCTCCTTGGTCCGGTTGCTGCGTGCTGGCAAATACTCCCGGGCAGCATGCTGGGCCTTCGTCCTGAGATTTTTTCTTGGGACGTGTATATAATCAGATGGGTGCTTTCCAATTGACCGTGTTTAACAAGATCTTCTTTGGCTTCGTTGCAGGAGCATTCGTGGTGACGGGCTTCTATGCGGGAATGCGGGTCCAGCGAAAGGCGGACGCCGCAGAGCGCCGGCTTTTTGAGGACGCGAAGCGGGATGATGAAAAGCAGACCAGCAAGTGGGTGAAGATGGCGCTGCGCCAATTGGGCCTGCAGAGGGAAAAATCCCAGCCGCCTCCTAGTGCACTGATGATCCAGGCGGTGGCCCAGCGGGCCGAAAGTCTGAGCAAGTATCCCTGTCAGGTGGCCAAAATCTCGGGGCTGCCAGACTTTACGACCCAGGTGTACCCGGACTGGCTTACAAAGGTGGAGTTCATTGGAACGCCTGAGGATCCTTCGGAGCGTTATCAGGTGGTGTTCGAGGCCTGTAATGGGAAGAAGAGGACGGAGGCCTCATGGATGCTGCCTGGCATGAGATTCCGGCTTCAGCTGGAGCCTTTTGATGAGCAACCGGAATCCTTGAGGCGCAGGCCGATGGTGGATGATCTGAAAGACGTCACGCTGCCCCTGTACTGGGCGAAATCGTATGAACACGATGATGCGTTGCTGAAGCTTCTGGCGACTCCGCGGGAGAACGTCTTCGCGGGTCAATTCGTCGAGTCGGTCGTCCGCTCACCTATTGAGGTGGAGATTGGCGGGCAGATGAAGTCCTTCTTTTTTTATGGGAATACGTGGGGTGTCTATCGCCCTGCACCGGACGCCCGGATCATGAGATTGGACCGCGGTTCACCCCGGCGCTCTGTCCGCGACGTCTCCCGTTTTTTGGCGGAGAAAGGGATCACGGTGATTTTTGCCCCGGTGCCTCAGGCGGCGAGTTTGTTTGAAGACGTTGCCGCCGGAGTGGATCGAGGGCTGGAGAATCCGGCTCCGGCTCCCAATGGGGCGACGCTGGGATTGCTGAAGACCCTGCGTGAAGACGGAGTGGAAACCGTGGACCTCACCGCAGTGCTGCGCAAACAACGCTATGCCGAGTTTGAAAACAAGCGGTACCCGGTCTCGCTGGTGAATGACTCGCATTGGTCGCCTACAGGAGCCAAGCTTGCAGGAGAGGCCGTCGCCTCCTACTTGCAGGAGTTTCATCCAGAGGTGGCACCACGCGTGAAGGAGTCATTGGGCATTTCTGAGCGCTGTGATGTGTTCTCCAATGCTGGCGACATTTCTACTTTGCCAGCGGTCAAGTCGCTCCGGGTTGAGACAGGGCCGGTCTTGGCCTTGCGTCATGGACTCACGGCAGCGGATGAAAAGGCTGCGGCGTGTCTTGAGTTCGACGACGGAAATTGTCCGATTCATGTGATCGGAGACTCCAATCTCGACGTTGCCAAAGAGGTAAAAGGTGGATTTGCCGCCCATCTGGCCAAAGCACTTCAGCAGCCGGTGTGCCTGACCGCCGTTGCCGCTGGTGGCAACGGTGTCGCGCTGGATACCTGGTGGCGGAACCGGAGGTATGAGCGCGCGAAGATTCTGGTGTGGCTCGTGGCGGAGCGCTTCCTGGACGGCGATGGATGGATCGATCCAGAGGCGCTGACTCCTCTCAAGCCGGGAAGTTGAGAGGCTGCGTGAGGGTCGCTCTGAGGCAGCTCTGTCCTCAGCCTTTTCTCGACTCCTCGAACTGTTTCCGCCAGTACTCCAGTCTTTCTCGCACGCGGGCTTCCATGCCGTTGTCACTGGGCATGTAGTAGATGCGGCCTTCGCCTTCGGGCAGGTAGGACTGGGGGACGTAGCCGCCTTCGTAATCGTGGCTGTACTTGTAACCTTCGCCGTGGCCGAACTGCTTGGCTCCTTTGTAGTGACCGTCACGCAGGTGCTTGGGGACGGGGAGGGTGCGGCCGTTTTTGACATCGTCCATAGCCTTGCCTATGGCGACGGTGGTGCGGTTGCTCTTGGGGGCGGTGGCGAGGTAGACGGTACAGTGGGCGAGGATGTGAGCCGCCTCGGGCATGCCAATGAACTCGGCGGCATGTTGGGCGGCTACAGCCACGCGTAGGCCGTTGGAGTCGGCCATGCCGATGTCCTCGCTGGCGGAGATGACGAGGCGGCGGCAAAGGAAACGGATGTCCTCGCCCGCATAGAGCATCTTGGCCAGCCAGTAGATGGCGGCGTCGGGATCGGAGCCGCGGATGGACTTGATGAAGGCGCTGATGGTGTCGTAGTGCGCATCGCCGTCGCCATCGTACACGACGGTCTTCTGCTGCACGGACTCCTCGGCCACAGCCAAGTGAATGTGCACCTTGCCCTCGGCCCCGGCTGGGGTGGTGAGGGCGGCGAGCTCTAGGGCATTCAGGCACTTGCGACCGTCGCCATCGCAGACCACGGCGAGGTGACGTTTCGCCTCGGGAGTGATCTCCACATGCAGCTTGCCGAGTCCGCGCTCCTCGTCGGCAATGGCCTGGTCGATGAGCCGCTCCAGGTGCTCGACCGTGAGAGGTTCGAGGGTAAACACCTGGGACCGGCTCACGAGCGGGCTGTTTATGTAGAAGAAGGGGTTGTGCGTGGTGGCCCCGATGAACCGCAGGGATCCGCGCTCCAGATGGGGGAGCAGCACGTCCTGCTGGGACTTGTTGAAGCGGTGGATCTCATCGACGAAGAGCACGGTGCCGATGCCGTTGAGACGCTCTTCCTTCTCTGCCGCGTCTGCGACCATGCGGATCTCAGCCACGTTGCTCTCCACTCCACTCAAGGTGACGAAGCGGGAGTGCGTCTCGTTGGAGATGATGGTGGCCAGGGTGGTCTTGCCCACGCCAGGAGGCCCGTAGAAGATGAGGGAGGAGAAGCGGTCCGCCATGATTGCTCGCCGGAGGAGCTTGCCCTCCCCCAGGATGTGCTCCTGCCCCACGTACTCATCCATGGACCGGGGCCGCATGCGGGCGGCCAGCGGCGCGTGACGGGAGAAGACGGGCTTGCCCTTCGTCGGCATCTGGCCGCGAACTTTGCGAGGGGGTTCGTCGTCTTCGGGGTTGAAAAAGTCGGCCATCGGAATCGAAAACATCGCCCACGGGGCAGGGGAGGGCAACGGCAAAGCAGGCCGTCTCGCCCGCGAGAAAATCCAGACAAAATTAATAGGGAATCTTGAAATGTGTCCTCGTCGGCGCTAACGACGGGAAGTGAAAATTTCGAAGAAAGCCGAATACGCCCTGCGAGCGGTGCTGGCCATGAGCCGCAGCGCCACGGGCACGATCTTCTCCATCCAGAGTCTGGCGGAAGAAGAGCGTATTCCCCTGAAGTTCCTTGAGCAGATTCTCCTCATTCTTCGCAAGGGGGGCATCATGCACAGTCGCCGCGGAGCCGGTGGGGGCTACCAGCTGGTGCGCCCCGCCACCCGGATCACCGTCGGAGAGATTCTTGAGCTCGTGGATGGGCCGATCGAGCTCCTGCCAGATGGCAACTCCCTTTCACCAGGTTTGACCTCCGCTTTCCAGGAGCTCCAGGGCGAAATGCAGGCCTGGCTCACGAAGATGACGCTCGCGGACGTGATGCAGCGGGAGCAACTGCGTGGAGCGGTGAGCTTCGATATTTAGGGAGTTGAGACGCCCGTTCCGGGCTGGTTGAGGGGGCCGCAAGCGGCCTGTTGAGACACTTCGTTGGTTGAGACGGGCTACGCCCTGGAAGACGCGCAGTCAGGGAAGATGGGTGCCGCCGTTGTTGCAAGCGGGTGCTCTGACGCCAAGGGCGTCGTACAAATTAGCCCAGGGTAAGGCGAGGCACGAGCCGCCACCCTGGGTACATGGGCGGGGGACCGGAACTCCGAAGTGAGTTCTACAAACTGCGACCGCACCCCAAAGATGTCTATCGCATGCAGGACAGTCGTCTCTGGGTGATCTGGGCGGTCTGTAGAACTCCCTTGGAGTTCCAATGCTCTCGCATAGATGCCCGGGGTGGCGACCGCTTCGCGTTCTGATCCCGCGACTGCGGGACTGTTTTGTATCACGCCGTCGGCGTGGGGATTGCGCCATCAGAAATACCGGATCACCGTCACGAATCGGATTTTGGCCCTCAATCTGACGCCCATGAGCAAAGCGGGCTGGTTGAGACGGGCTACGCCCTGGAGAGGAGCATTGAGATGGGGAAATGTGTGAAGTTTCCGTATCCCCTTGCTTTTCTGTCACATGGCGTTATGATCGGTCAGTGACTTTCACTTGGGGGCGTTCTGGTTTCGACGGATTGCTAGAAGTGGAGGCTGCATGCCGCGGATGATTCGTTGGCCGCGTTACCAATTCGGATCAAACAAACTAAATGCGAACTCTAACGAGCTTGCCCTCGCCGCTTAATTGACGGTGACGTTCCTCCAGTGAAGTCTGTGAATTGGAGGGGCGACTACTTACAGGCTGGCCAAAAGGGCGGGCGACCGGCTCCGAGGCGAGATCTACAGGCCGCTGGGTGGACGGTATCCTGGCAGTAGGAGACTGGACATCGAGATCAAATTATTGCCTGAGCATGGAGACGCTTTCATGGAAGGTGGTTCGGACAGGGGTTCAACTCCCCTCGCCTCCACCAAGTGAATATCAGCCACTCGCCTAAGTAGGGAGTGTGGCGGTGGTTCTGGGAAAGTTGCACGCGATCAGGATGCCTTCCAGAACACTCGAGCAATTCCGCCGAGTTCGTCCCTAACCGGGAGACAGAAGTGTTAATCGGCTGCGAACGTGCTCTTGGGGCCGGACATCCGGTACGGGCAGCAAAGGATCCTTGGCGGCGAGAGCATCTACACAACGCTTTCAGCGTTGAGGATACTGTCCATACATTGCCCAACGTTGACTTGCTGGAAGCTCGTCCAACGTTGGGCTGTGCTACAAATGCCCTTCGGGGATTGAGTCGGACTCGCGCATCAATTCTCACCTACTGGTATTTGATTTCGAACCGTCCAGTTCACCCGTAGTTGTGGACGTCCAGAGAACTGACAATCGCGCGCGTCTGGGGTAGCGCCAAGGAATCTGTTCAGTCTAAAGCTGTTCCTCGAAGAGGATGTGGCTACAAGTCCAACGTTGACGAGCCTGAAGCGAGGTTGCCCTGACAGGCCTCAAGGTGAGTACTGTGACCTCACGCATCCGATCATGCTTGTTTAGAATTGCCGGCCATCCTTCAGCGGATCTATTTTGTCTTGAAGGTCCCAACGTGCCTGATTGCAAAATTAAGTTCATCTACAATGAGGTGGAATTCAAAGGGCTGCAGATTGTGCCAGTTTGGCAGGGGAAGTAGAGGTCCTTCCTTGAACATTTGAATGCTGGGCAAGGGGGGGCAGCTGCGGAGGAAAAAGTGCAGCATGAATAGCTGGCCAAGAGACGCGAATGCTCATATTCTGAGCACCAGATGGAACACGTCCTGTTCGAGCAAAATGCGGTTACCGTGACCAATGCAAGATTCATTGTGGGAGGACAGACATACGCTGTGCGAAACGTCACTTCAGTAAGGCCTGTCAAGTATCCGCCTAAACGCACTACACCGGCGGTTTGCCTTTTTTTCTGTACTGCAGTGGCGACGCTTACCTTTGCATTGGGTGCTATTGAGCTTGTCATTTGTGCGGGGCTCGCGACTGCTGCATGTGTTTGCTGGTTGTTTAAGCAGAGGCCAGTTTTCGCGGTTATTCTAGTCACTTCCAGTGGGGAAGTGCAAGCCTTGGAGCACTATCACTGGCCCTTCATCGATCGTGTGATTGTTGCGCTTAATGAGGCTATTGTGTCGCAGCATTGACCCTGGTGGCTGCTGCCTGTGAGGCGCGTGGAGTTGTGTAGCATGCCCGGAATTTGCAACGCTGCAGACTGCAATCCTCAACATCGAGATCGATTACAGCGGTTCTTCGAGCTGAAGTTGTAGTTTGTGTTTTCAAGCCAAGTGAACTAATCGCATCTGATGAACAAGCCTCCGGTGACAGGAACTCCTGCAGCATGGGAAAGCGTGGGAATGTGGGTCCACGCCGCAGATGGCACTCTTCCCGATGGAAATGAGTTCGAGGATTGCGTGGAGAAGATGGATCGCGCTCTCGAAAGGTGGCTTAAAAGGCAAGGGCACTGTGAGGGTGATTGCTACTTTCGATGGGACTTCTTTGGAGATCGGACCCAGTACTTGGAAGTGAACAAGCCGGAGCTGCTAGGCGAGCATCTTATAGAGTTCGTGCAAAGGGAGCTGAAGAAGAAATGGCCACATTGGCGTGTGGTCATTCCTACTCCGGAGGTGCCGAGAGATGCGGTGATGATTTATCCAGACGTGATACGAGTCTGGAATGAGGGCACTGCTCCCTTGGCAGAATTGCTCTTGGCAATCAGGACCAAGATGAAGTGCGTTAAATGAGGAAATGCGGTGGGCCAGAGACTCCTGCTGACCCACCGCACCCTTTGCTCTCTCACGGGTTCACCGCGGGCAGCAGTCCCGGGCCGCCATCCAGGCTGACGGGAGGGGTGCTCGCTCCGCCAGACACGGGCGCTGTGGGGGCAGGCGCGGGTTTGCGGACAGGTTCGCCGGAGGGATCAATCAGCTTGGCAGTCACGAAGATCATGAGGTTGCGCTTGAAGTGATCTTCGGCCTTGCTCTGAAACAGGCGCCCCAGAAAGGGGAGGTCGCCGAGGATCGGCACCTTGTCCTCCACATCCTGGACATCCTCGCGAATGAGGCCTCCCATGGCCACGGTCTGGCCATCCCACACGGTAACGGCGGTAGTGACCTTGCGGGTGGAGAAGACGGGTTGCTCGATCTTGTTCTCCGTAAGCGTCACTGTGGTGGGGTTGCCCAGCGCATCGGTCGAAGCGGTGTTGATGGGGCTGCCATAGTTGATGAAGCCTTCAAACTCCGTTACCTCCGGGGCGAGATTGAGATCGATGGTATAACCATCCGGGCCAATCACGGGATCCACCTCCAGGCGGACGCCGACGGGGCGCATCTCAAACGCGGTGGGCGTGGTGGGGGTGACGGGGAACGATGAGGTGGAGGAAGTGCCGGTGGTGGATGAGGTGCTGGTTGCGCCAAAGTTCTGGGGGATCTGCGGTGGATCGAACTCCGTGGGATAGATGAATTCACGGATGACCTCCACGGTGGCGCGCTGACCAGAGCGGGTGGTCACGCTGGGGGCGCTCATGAGATCCACGCCCTTCTTCTGGCTGAGCGCCCGGATGGTGACCTGGAACTGGGGATCGGTGAACACACCGGCAAGGGTGAAGATGCCCGGAGCCACGCTGGAGGCCTGGCTCTGTCCGGAGATGAGGCCATCGATCGAATCGGCGGCGATGGCGGAGCTGCCAGAGCGGTTCCCGGAAGTAACGGAGTAGCCGCCGATCGCTGTGCCGTCCTGGGTGAAGGAGTAATTGCTGGAGGTAGCCGCGGTGCCGCCGGAAGCGAAGGTCCTGCCGCCAATGTCAAACTGCCCCAGCAGCCAGTCAAAGCCGAGTTCATCGGTATTCTTCTGGCTCACTTCCACGAACTTGGTGGTGATGTAGATCTGCTGTGGCACGGCCTTGGTGAGTCCCTCTACAAAGGCTTCCACCTGGTCCAGATTGGGCTGGGTGTTGCGCACAATGAGCTGGGAAGTGGCGGCCACGAAGGTGGCGGAAGAGCCTTCGGGGAAGTTGATGCCGTTGTTGCGGAGGATCTCCAGAGCTGTCGCCTTGGGCTTGAGCGTGGCCGCCGCAGCGGAGGTGCCGCCGCTGGCAAAGGGATCCGCCGCAGCAGGAGCAGCCGCAGAACTGTCTTGTCCCAGGCTCAGGAAGGATGGCGGCACTTTGAAGGTGCGGGTGTATTGTTCAGTGCCTACATCTGACAAGGGCACCACCACCACGGCATAAGGCTCGATCTTGTACTTCATGCCCGCGAGTTCGGTGATGTACCGAAGCGCCTCGACCATGGGCACGTCTTTGAGATCCAGGCTGATTTGCGAGGTGGAGGGGGATGCACCTGCCTTGAGGATCAGGTTTACGCCTCTGCGGCTGGGGTCGCGCTCCACGGTGTCGTAGTCGCGGCTCTTGATGCGCATGAACTCGATGGCTTCATCAATGCTGGCGCCTTGGAATTGCACAGCGGGGAAGATGATGCGCTGCATCTTCTCCGTGTAGTAGCGGGAGGCATCGGGGCCGCCGGTGTAGGCATCGGTCACGGTGGAGGTCACCGCCGCAGGAACCTGGTCCTCCCAACCGGCATTCACCGCATTCAGCATCTTGGCGCGTTGATGATCGCGGGCAGTGTCATAGTACTCGGCCCGCTTCTGCTCGGCGCGCTCCATGCCACGCCGCGCTGCCGCGTTGTACTTGTCGATGCGGAGTGCCTCTTGGAAAGTGCGGATGGCGGCATCGTAGTCGCCAATGTTGTAGTAGCTGTATCCCATCTGTAGCGTCGTCTCCACCTGGGCCACGTTCTTGACGTGCTCTGGTGTGAGTGCAGGCTCGTAGCGGGCGGGATCATCGAGATCGGCGAGGAGCTTTCGCGCGGACTCGGAAGGGGCGCTGAGTTTCAACACCCCTTCCAGCAGGGCTCGTGCCTCTGCGTAGCGTCCGTTCTTGGCGCGCTCCCGGGCGAGGCACACAGCGGCATCTCCGTAGCGGGCCATTGCTTCCTCCCTGAGCGCCTGGGTTCTAGGTGCATCAGGAAGAAGGTCGATGGCTGCCTGATACTCCCGGGCGGCGGCCTCGCAGTCCGCGTCTTTCATGAGCGCATCCCCCCTTGTCAGGCATTCCCGGGCCTCGGTCTCGCGCTGCATACGCCGGGCGAGTTCGCGTTCTGCGAGACTGGAGACTCCTCCAGCCGCATTGGGGGAGCCGGCCATGGCGGGTGCCAGGGCGCAGCAGCATAGCACGGAAGTGTGACAAAAGATGAGGGCGGGATTCATGAGGGTAAGGGTAGCAGGCAGTCAGAAGCAGATGGGGAGGGGGCGCGTTTCATCGAACTCGCGACCGTGTGACGGTCGGGGTGAAATCGATGCGTGGGACTGGGACGGTAGAAGGGCTAGCGGGAGGACAAGAAGTAGCGCCGTGATCCTGTCACAGTCATCTTGACGGTTTCGGAGCTTTCAGAGATCTCGTCGATGGTCTTGGGGGTGATGGCGGCGAGGAAGTCGGGATCGCTCAAGAAGTCGAAGATGTCCCCTATCGCCACGGTGCCGTCTTCACCGACGCTGATATCGGCCAGGCTTTCGGCGATCTGCTGGGCCAGGTCGGCAATGATGGACTGGGCGTCCGGATTGATCAGGGTCAACTGTCCGGTGCCGCTGAAGCGGAGTTGGGGATAAGTCTTGGTGATCTTGGCTACAAAGTTGCCATTGGCCACGAAGCCGCGTCCTCCGTTGTTCACCACGCTGCTGGATGCATTGACCGATGAGTTTGAGGTGTTCTGCGAGCTGGTGCTGGATTGCTCGTCCAGAGTCACTTCCGATTGCGAGTTGAACACACACGTGACCTCCCTGGCCTCCATGTCTGACATGCCTGTGGCATTGCCAAAGAACGCCACGCCCTTGTAATACAGCACGGCGCGATTGAGATAGCTGCCTACGGATGAGGTGGAGGTGGTGGTTGTGCTGCTGGATGAAGAGGAGCCGGAGGCAGCCGAGGGGCCGAGGTCGGCATTGTTGGCCCACTGCACGTAGCCGCTGCCATTCTTATACCGGATCGAGGCCTGATAAACGCCCTGATCGTCGAGCGTCGCACTGTAGTCTCCATTGTCGAAGGGCCCTCCCACCCAGGCATGAGCCGAGGTGTGGCTAATCAAGAAGAGTAGGCCCGCCAAGAGGCAGGTGAGGGGGGATTTACGATGGCGTTGATGTTGGGGGTTCATAGATGGGGTGTTGGGGATTTCTGGCATGGTTGGGATGAGAGAATTCAGGGAGACGCGGTGCAACCGACCTGCCGGTCTGGTGTTGTGAATGGGTGTCAGTCAGTATTCCGGTCTGCCCGAGGGCTTCGCTCTGAGCGGAGAATGAAGGAGGGCATCAACGAGGTCGAACCTCTTGGTACCAAGCCGGGGAATGATGTCGCAGACGCCTCGAAAATGATGACGAACCAAACTCCCCTCCGCCGGCTGCAACGCCGTCCCTGGCCCATCCCAGGCGGGATGAGCGGTGCACGAATAATGAGAATCCTGTTGCAGTACGCCGGTGAAAACGGCTTGATATCCGGAGCCTGCACGCGAGTGCGCTGGACGGACCGGACAGAAAAGTGCAAATCGTATTCACTCAGGTTCGAGGGCGGTTCACGAGATAGCGTCGCTCAAATTGCCCTTTGTCTGTGACTGAAAGTAAAACTGAAACTCCGCCGATGAAGACCGGCGGAGGCTCCAATAAGTATTTCATGAACCCTGATGTTCCTGCCAGTGTTGCGATCGTGCAGGGTGGAGGTCCCGGCCGCCCGGCTCAAGAAACGGGACCATTGGATGACGACCTCAGGTTTGAGCGGACGACCAAGGTGGTGAACGTCCTGCTCTGGCCGGTGCTGGCGATCCTGTTTGCCACGCAGTTCAAGTTTTCAGCAGCGCAGTCCTGGACCTTTGCCCTGATTTTCGGCACCATGCTCTGGCTGCCGTGGATGCTGTTGACCCCGGTCATTGTCAGAGGAGTGAAACGCTGGTGCATGACGCCGCATCACCTGGCCATGGACATGCTCGCGTGGACGGTGGGGATGGTGTTGTGTGTGGGCTTCTACGCCGTGGTGGCAGAAGCGGGCATGGATGAAGCGAGGGGCAAGGCGCGGGAACCGCAACGTCCGCCGCCATCCTCCTGGCGGGAGAACTCACCGCCTCCCAGGCCGCCGATGTTTCTCCCTCAGGTCCTGGTGGGGATGCCGGTGTATCTGGGGATCACTGCGTTTGCCGTGATGTCTGTGGCCAGGGTCAAGATGCGGGAGCGGGAGCGTCGTGTGCTGCAGGCTACTGCGGAGCTGCATCGTTCCCGGTTGGAAATGCTCTATGCGCAACTGCGGCCACACTTTCTGTTCAACACGCTGAACACGATTGCCTCACTGGTTCATCGTGAGCCGGAGGTGGTGGATCGTATCGTCACCTCCCTAGGGGTGCTGCTGCATGAGACGCTGGAAAGCGACGTCAACCGTGAGGTGACTCTGGAGCACGAGATCGAACTGGTGGAAATGTACCTGAAGATCGAGCGCGCGAGATTTGGCGATGGATTGAAACTCACGACGGACATCGAGGCGGACTGCCTCATGTGGATGGTGCCAGTGTTGATCCTGCAACCGGTGGTGGAGAATGCGGTGCGACATGGGCTGGGCCCTCGCAAAGGTGTGGGGACGATTGCCATCAAGGCGCGCATCGAGCCGGAGCGGCAGATGCTGCGCCTGGAGGTGCGGGATGACGGAGTGGGCATCAAGGAGCCGCTCCGCGACGGGATTGGCCTGGAGAACACCCGCGCCCGACTGCGGGCGGCGTATGGTGATCTGGAAGGGCTCGACGAGCGAGTCACGGTGCTGCCCTGCGAAGAAGGGGGCTCCATCGCTGTGATCGAAATTCCACATGGAAGGCGCCTATGAAGAGCTGGAATCTGCTGGTGGTCGAAGATGAGACGCCTGCCCGGGACAGGATGCGACGACTCCTGGCGGCTCATGCTGACATGGAGGTGGCAGAGGTGGAGGACGGGGCGCAGGCTATGCGCTGGCTGGACAGTCATGAGGTGCACATCATGCTGCTGGATGTGCAGCTCCCTGATGTGAGCGGGCTTGAGATCCTGCAAAGGATGAAAAACGTGCAGCCGCCGGTGACCATCCTGGTGACGGCATCCCGAGCGCATGCACTGGACGCCTTTGAGTTCAGCGCGATCGACTACCTGCTCAAGCCGGTCGAGAACCGGCGTCTGGATGTGGCACTGGACAGGGCGAGGAAAATACTTTCTACTTTGCAGGATCAGCCGCCTGTGAAACCCGCGCTGGAGGCCGGGCCAGGGGCGATGCCTCCCTCCCTGGCGAGGATCCTGGTGCGCTCTGGCATGCGCGAGCAGATCGTGAGGGTGGAGCACATCCTGTGGGTGGAGGCCGATGGCAATTATGTGAATCTGCACTGCGTGAAGGAGAAGCACTTCATCCGGGAAAACATCGGCAAGCTGGAGCAAATGTTGCCGGCGTCGCAGTTTGTGAGGGTGAACCGCTCTGCACTGGTGAACATCGAGAGCATCGTGGAGATCCGCCATTCCGGAAAGGCTGCACGGGCGGTGCTGACGGACGGGAGTGAGCTGCCGCTGACTTGTGCGATGCGGGAGTTGAGGGACCGGATGCAGTTTGGAGGCGGATGAGGTCGGTGATTCGGTAAATCAGTAAATCAGTAAATCAGTCAAACGGTGTGTCGGCGTCGGGGCGTCGGGGCGTCGGGGCGTCGGGGCGTCGGGGCGTCGGGGCGTCGGGGCGTCGGGGCGTCGGGGCGTCTTTCTTGCGCGTTATATCATGAACCCGGAGGGTTCGCCATGCGTAGCCATGGGTCGGCCGAGCGGAGCGAGGACTACCCATGGTATGTCGTGGGGCAGATGCTACCGCGGAGCGGTAGGCCGACGGGTCCAAATGACGTGTGGCGTGAGTTGTGGGATGATCGTCTGGGGCGGGCGATGCGATGGGCCTACCGCTCCGCGGTAGAGCAGAGGGCGGGCGTCCTGGGGTAGTCCTCGCTACGCTCGGTCGACCCCAGGCTATTCATGGTGAACCCTCCGGGTTCGGGGATCGCGAATTCGGAATGGCGGAGTGGGCAGATGCGTTCCCACAAAAAAGCCCGGGACGGCGTGGCCGGTCCCGGGCTTGAGGAGGATGGACTGTTTTCCTAGAACTTCCAGGTCACGCTGGCAGAGACGTTGAAGGGCTCGCCGGGGAGGACGTAGAGTTCGTCATAGGAGCCAACGAAGTGGCGCTTGTCGAACACGTTGTTGAAGTTCACCTGCACGCGGTAGTTGTCGCGCTCGTAGTAGAGGGCGGCGTCCACCAAGCCGTAGCTGGGAAGGTTGAAGGTGTTGTACGTGTCACCTGACTGGCTGCTGTAGTAGCGGCCGCCCAGACCCACGCCGAAGCCCTTGAGCGGGCCGTCCTGTACGGTGTACTTCAGCCAGGCGCTGACGGTGTGGTCCGGCACGCCGAGGAGCGGAGTGCCCACTGGGATGTCATTGTCCTCCGTGACCTCGGCATCGAGGTAGGTGTAGGCGGCTGTCAGCTTGAGGCCGGGCAGAAGTTCGGCGGCGGTCTCGAACTCGAAGCCGCGGCTGCGCTGTTCTCCGCTGACGATGGCGTCGTAGGGGTTGGCGGTCGCCAGATTGCTGGTGGCCACGTTCTCACGGGTAAGGTGGAACACGGAAATAAGCCCGCTGAGACGGCCGTCCAGAAGGTCGTACTTCAGGCCGCCTTCCCAGTTCTCGCCTTCTTCGGGTGCCACGGGAAGATCGCTCTCATCACGGGAACCCCACTGGGGTCTGAAGGCGCGGCTGTAGTTGGCATAAGCGGCGAGTCCGGGGATGAACTCATACGTGATGCCGGCCTTGGGGGTGAAGGCATCATCCTTCACATCCGCAGGCACGCTGCCATAGGAGCCGGAGTCATCCAGCCAGAGCCACTCATAGCGTCCACCCACCGTCAGCGTGAGCTTGTCAGTGAGCTTGGCGTGGTCCTGGATGTAAACGCCCAGATTGTCCTCGTTGGCCGTGAACGAGCCTTTGATCTTGGGCTGCGGGATGCGCTGGTGGTAGTTGGGGCGGAAGAGATCGATGGCGACGTATGAGCCGGGGAAGTCATCGAAGTTGATCTCATGATAGGTGGCCTTCTGCTCGGAGTGGTAGTAATCCGTGCCGATGGTCAGGGAGTGCTTGATGGAGCCGGTCTCGAAGGTGAAGTCCACCGCTGTGTCCACCAAGATGCGCTGGTACACTCCGCGATTGTAGTCGTACGGATTGGTGTAGAGGGTGCGCAGATCATCGCTGAGGGAGGAGGGGTACAGGATGTTATCCCAGTTCTGCTCCACGCGGTAGTAGCTCAGATTCTGACGCACCGTGGCGGCGTCATTGAAGCGATGCTTGAACTCGTACCCGAGGCGAAGCGTTTCGATGTCGATCTTGCCTGATTTACCGGGAATGCCGATGAATCGGCTCACAGGTATTTCGCCGTTGGGGTTAGGCAGGACGGTGCCGCGTGCAGGGAGCGGCATGGCGAAGACGCCGTCGTCCTTCACATAGTGAGTGAGGAAGGTTAGGCTGGTGTCATCTCCCCACTCGAAGGTGAGAGACGGGGCGATGAAGAGGCGGTCGTAGTCGTAATGGTCAACGAAGGAGCCGCTCTCCTTGTAGAGGGCATTGAGACGCAGATAGATGCCCAGGCCATCGCTGGAGACGGGAGCCACCGGGGCGACGTTTTTGGCGTCCTTTCCTGAAACCGGTGCCAGCACGGGTGCTGGAGTGAGCAGGGGGATGTTGATATCCAACGTGCCTTGGTAGAAGTCCCACATGCCGCCCGTGAAGCCCACTTCGCCACCAAATTCGCGCTTGGGCTTCTTGCTCACGAGGTTCACGATGCCACCCAGCGGAGCCTGACCGTAGAGGGACGAAGCTGGGCCCTTGATGACCTCCACACGCTCCAGGCCGAAGGTTTCGGCACCAGTGCCATCATAGTCACCGCGCAGACCGTCCTGATAGGTGGTGAAGGCTGCGTCAAAGCCGCGGATGCGGTAGTAGTCCCACTCGGAGTAGTAGCCGCCCGGGGTGACGCCGGCGACGTTTTTGATCACGTCTTCCAGATTGCGGGCACCCTGATCCACGATCAGATCTTTGGTGACCACCGAAATGGCCTGGGGTGTCTCAAGCAGAGGCACCTCGGTTTTGAGGCCGCTGGAGATGACCGCAGGGGCCACGTAGCCAGTGCCTTCTGAAGCTGCTGTCACCGTGACGGTGTCCAAGGTGGTGACTTGAGCCACGACCGCGCCGGGAGTAAGCGCGCCGAGCAAGAGTGCGGAGATCGCACGAGGTTTGAGTTTCATCAGAGTCGAGTGGTTGAATTCGACGTTTTCTTAAAGCAATTGAATCTGAGAAGCAATTGCAATTAGTGGGCTGGTTTTATCCTCAGGCTAGGGTCCTTGGCCGGAGATTGAGCAATCTGGAGCGTCGGTCAGCCTTGGGGGACCGGTGCCACTGCGATCTGGGTGGCTGCGTCCCACTCCAGTAAACCGACGACCGCCCAGGCGGTGCCCCAGTAGATAGAGGTGGGGATGGGCTTGTTTTTGTCCCGGCCCCGCGTGCTGGGCACGAGCCAACTGCCGTCGGGCTTCTGCGTGTCGTTCAGATAGCGAATCGCCCGTTGTACTGCCTCTGAAGCAACGGGCTTGGGCTGACATTTCGCGAGGGCGTAGAGGGCCAGACCTGTGCCGTAGGCGTCGCCCGGTTCCGCGGCGAGCCAGCCCCAGCTCCCGTCGGGATGTTGGAGCTTGAGCAGAGCCTCCCGCAATGATTCATCCTGAGGATGAAGCAGGAGGCGGGTGGCATGCCATTCGGTACTCTGCCCCGAGGCGGCGGTGGCCAGAAAGGTGTGAGCCCGGTCCTGGGCGGTTGCCAGCCTTGGATCGGGCGGAATGTTGACCGCTTCTGGGGCGGATTTAGGCTTCAGGGCAAGGAGGACCCACATGGTGGCCACTTCATCGTTCTCGCGGGCAGGACGCTTACTGAGGGGAAGTTGGCCACCGGCCTTCCAAGAGCCGTCCTTCTGCTGATGATCGAGAAGGAGGGCACGTAACGCCTCCACCCAAGGCTGGGAGCCGCTAGACGAGTCTGCCTGTGCGGAATACTCGGGAGGCAGGGCGAGCAGCAGAAACGCCATCGTTGCGGTATTGGCGGCGGCAACTTTCTGTAGGCCGTCCTTTGCACCCGACTGGTTCCAGTTCTTCCAGTCCACGGACCATTTCGAGGTTTCGTCCAGATACTTCACGTCCACCGGCAGTCCAGATTGGGCGGCCCGATGGAGGCTCCAGAGCATCGAAGGGACCTGATGACAGCTCACGCAACTGCGGTCGTCGATCCAAGCCTGACCTTTCTCCTGGAGAAAAGAAAGGCTGCGTGCGGCGATGGCCTTGGGAACTGAAGACGCTGGAGCCTGCGGAGGGGTGGGATCCGCAGCTATGCCGTGGAGCTGAAAACTCCCGGCAATCATCGCCAGAACAGCGAGGCGGTACGCGGCATTCATGATGCAGTGGAGGTAACGAACGGGTAATGGCATGTCTTGCCTGATAGGCGGTGGGGAGAGGTTCTTAGGCGCGTCTGATTGATACTGCCCGAACCTCCATTGGACCCCTGTCCGGTTTTAGGACGCGTCTCGCACGGCTGCCCCCACTTTGGATGTTGGGGTTGCTGCCGAAACCGACGGGCAACACTGCTATCCTTAACCCCCACTATTATGAAAAACCGCCTCTACCAGGGTCGCAATGCGATTGCCATCGGCTGCTTGCTGACACCCATGTTTGCTCTTTCGGCTCTTGCCCAGAGTCCAACGTCGCCCACGGCCTCTCCTGCCGAACCAGATGCGCTTCGCCTGGAGGTGCAAACGCCAGCGGAAGGCTTTACCCTCTTCAACGGCAAGATGTACCGGATCGCGAATGGTCAAGCCATGCCAGTGACGGAGGAAAAAACGCTGCGCATCACCAGCAGTGGGGCGACGGACTTCTCCGGCCAACCCCTGAAGATTCCGGCTGGCTCCATGCTTACTGCGGACGGTCGGGTGGTGCCCATGCCCGGCGGCATTCGGTTTACGGACGGGTCAGCGGCGACCACGGATCCCAACCCGGCCCCGGCGACGCCGGCCAACGCTGGCGCTGCGGCAGACCGTGCCTCGCTGCCGCCGCTGGGAGGCAATCCCGGATACCCTGACCGGGGTGTCACGGGTGAGAACCTCTCCGGGCTTGCTCCGGTGACGGGCAACCCGGCTACCTCATCTAGCAGTACACAGCAAAGCGGGCAGAACATGACTACGCCAGGAGCTGCGGGTAGCGGAGGCAGTGACCGAAGCAGCCGCAATTCATCGGATCGTGATCCGAATGGCGGTGTGGCCAATCCTGGCCTCCCGGTGATTATTGGGCCGGGAACTGGAGTGAGTGGCGGCATCCCAGGAGAGAATGCAGTAAACGCTGGAAATGCTGCGGGCAGCCCGGTGACAAACCCGGTTGCCAACCCTGCTGCTACCAACACCGGCGCTACCGGCACGGTGCCAGGAGCGCGGAGCACGGACTTCAACAGCAATACCACGAACCCCAACGCAGTGCCGGCCAAAGGATCCAATGCGACGCAGCCCACTGGGGGTGGCGCTAACCTGACGCCCGGCAGCCCTGCCTCCAATGAGATCAACAATCGACGTACGCCAGCCGCAGGGCAGGGGCAGGGGACAAACGCTCCTGGAACACGCTCATCCACCGGATCTTCTGGCACGAGCACGGGCTCGGGCACTCGTTCCAGTTCAGGGTCTAACACGGGGGCTGGCTCGAATTCGGGCACAGGCACCGGCAATGCTGGGCGGTAGGCGCGACGTTTAGAGACAATTGAGACATGGCTCCCCATCGCTGCAACAGCGGTCGATCCGAGAACACTGGTTTTTTCAGTCAAACTAAGAACAACTCACCTGTGAACTCCATGAACTTGAGAACTTCTCTTCTGTTTGCCGGCGTGGGAGCCGGTGCGAGTCTGGTTGCTGCTTTGGCGGCCGGATTGATTTCGATCGGCGGGCTGACTCCCTCGTCAGCCCGTGCGCAGAGCGTGGTGGTGGAAGCTCCGCCCGGTGCAATGGTGCCGACTGCCCCGCGCATCGAGCAGTACAAGGTGGTGGACATCTCCACCGTCTCTGTGGCCAGGGCGTCGGGCGGGCCCGTGGGGACGCTGGAGGCCGTGCTCAACGGACTGGCGGCAGAGGGGTGGAGACTCCGCGAGGCTACGGGAAACTACCTGATCTTTGCCCGCTGAGCGGGGCGGGGATTGGTGTTGAGCGGGAGGGATTCGGCGCGAAAGGTGTCGATGCAGCACAGTCCAGAAGATGGAGTGGCTATGGAGGGGTGAATTTCAAGGAAGCGTGATTTGTTCTTTGTTGTGCGGTATTTGCCTTGGAAAACTCTGTCGGGATCGATCTTTTTTGAAGAGAAGTGTCGTCCGCTTTTGCTGGAACTTCCAACCTCTATGATACGCCATTGAGCCTGGCAGGCTGATCGGACAGCGAAGTGCCTGACGGAGCCGAGTGTCGGTTCATGGAGAAAACCCCGGGGCGAAAGGTGATGCCGCCGCATAGGGATCCACGGAGGGGATTGAATGGGGTGTTGCAGACGCGCTTTCTGGCGTATCGTTGTTGAGATGAAGAATCAGAACGCGCTCAAGGCTGGGCTGTTTGGCGACCTCCCCGTATCCCACCCAGAACCGGAATCGGAGAGCTGGAAGGAGATTGTGCGCAAGTACCAGGTGCCGTCTTCCTGGCGCGCAACCTGGCAGGTGGTGAACACGCTGGTGCCCTACCTCGCCCTGTGGGGGCTCATGTACTGGGCGATGTCGGTGTCTTACTGGCTGGTGATCCCGCTCGCCATCCTGGCGGGCGGATTTGTGGTGCGCACTTTCATCATCTTTCATGACTGCACGCACGGTTCCTTCTATGGATCGCGGCGGGCAAATGACATCCTCGGTTTCATCACCGGTGTTCTGACCTTCACACCGTACCATCATTGGAAGTGGGAGCACACGGTGCATCACGCCAGCGCGGGGAACCTGGACCGGCGCGGCATGGGGGATGTGTGGACCCTTACCGTCCAGGAGTACCTAGATGCTTCCCGCTGGAAGCGCTTCTCGTACCGTCTTTCCCGGAACCCGGTGGTCTTGTTTGCTCTGGCTCCCCTGGGCCTTTTCCTCGTCCTGAACCGGTTTGCGGTGAAAGGGGCCAAGGAGAAGGAGCGGCGTTCGGTTTACATCACCAACGTGATGCTGCTCGTGATCGCAGGTCTGCTGACCTGGGCCTTTGGTTGGAAAGCGTATCTCGTCATCCAACTCACCATCCTGGTGGTGGCGGGTACAGCTGGCGTGTGGCTATTCTATGTGCAGCATCAATTTGAGGACGTGTATTGGGAGCGGCATGAGGAGTGGGACTTTGCGCAAGCCGCGTTGCAAGGCAGCTCCTTCTACAAGTTGCCCAAGATCCTCCAGTGGTTCTCCGGGAACATTGGCTACCACCACATCCATCACCTCAGCCCGCGCATTCCGAACTACCGCCTGGAGCGGGCTCACAAATCGGAACCGCTTTTTCAAAGCGTGCCACCGCTGACGTTGCGCAAGAGTTTGAAGTCGCTGACTTTCCGGCTGTGGGATGAAGGCAAGCGCAAACTGGTGGGATACAAGGCCGCCCGGCAGGCACGTGCGGAGAGGGCGAAGAAAGCGGCGGAGTGAGGGGGGTAGAGATGAAGATACTGAGGTTTTAACCACAGAGACACAGAGGGCACAGAGCTGTGATCTTTTTTAGATGACGGAGGTTTTGAGGGGAGCTAGTGGGTGGTGATGCCCCAGCCTCTTTGGATCTGGATTCAAAACCTCCTTTGTGTGGTGGTGCTGATTCTCGGGCCCGCGACGGCGGGCTTTGGGGATACCCTTGAAGGCGTGTCCCGCTGGGCAGTGCAGGTGCTGGGAGGCGCTTTGATTCTGCGTGGGGCGTGGCTCGGCATCGCCGGGGTGCGGGATCTTGGAAGCAGTCGCTCACCGCACCCGCAGCCGCTGGAGAGGGGGCAACTGGTGACACGTGGCGTGTATGCACGCGTGAGGCATCCGCTGTACAGCAGCCTCATGCATGTGGCATTTGGTTGGGCGGTTGTCTGGGGTAGTCCTGCTGCAATGGTGGCCTTTGTGGGATTGACCGTGTGGTTGATCGCGAAGGCCCGGCTGGAGGAGCGGTTGATGAGGGGGAAGTTTCCTGAATACGTGGCGTATCAGAAGCGGGTAAGGGGATTTTGACTGGAGGAGGGAGTTAGGCGCTAGAGGCACCCGCAAGATCGCCGCAACTCGTTCGGAGTAGAGGATGTTCTTGCTTGCCCCCAACGTAGACTCGCTTGAGGCTCGTCAACGTTGGGCTTATGGCCGAATCCTCTTCGAGGAAGAGCTGCCCGGTTGAGCCGCGGGCATGGTCTTTTTGGCCTTCAAGGGGTGCCCAGTTTAGCTTGCGGGGGACGAGATTCACCAGTCCAAGGAGCGGCGGTTTGTGCTTGCACAACCGCCGATGGGCAGCGGAGCGTTCGATCAACAAATGCCCAACGCTCTATGGTGCCCCAAGGCTGCTGGTTGTTTTGTAAGTGTGTCTCCTCCGGCCAAGTCCGGCGGTTGTGCAAGCACAAACCGCCGCTCCCTGGATGTTCGAGCCTTTGGTGTCGTGGCCCCTGATGATTGGAGGTCAGGCAGTCGGCGCCCAGGCCTACTTCTTCTGCGCGGTCTTTGCATCCTTCCCGCTGGCCAGCTTGGCTTTGTTCTTCTGGGCTTCTGCCAGGGCCTTGTGAAGATCCGGGCCGGCCCACACTTCTGTGCACACGGCTGGGTCGTTGGCAAAGTCACCGGTAAGGTTGATGATCAGGGCATCGCCCACGGCGAGGTCTTTAACCGTGCTGGGGTGATCAAGGGTTCCTTTCCACACCTTGGTGTCCTTGTTGATGCGAATGAGGCTGCGGCCGATGTCGGGCGGGCGCTCCATGTCGCCGTTGTAGTTCTTCACCTCGGGGATCTGCCAGCTCACATTCACGGTGACGCTGGTGGGATCGGAGGAATTCAGCGTGGGCTGGATGGACTCCACCCGGTAGGTCATGGCGTTGGTCGCCAGGCGGGTGAATTCATCGGAGATGAGGCTGGCCTTGGTGAACTTGCCCTGCTCATCCTGGAAGAGGTGAAAGCGGCAGCGGGTGCCCACCGGCAGGTCGCCGAGAGTGGCATCGGTGTTGAGATACTTTATGCTGCCGAGGTTTTGCGGGAGGAGGCTGAAGTTCACGACTTCGCCCGTGCGGTCCGTCTTGAACTGGCCGGTGCGGGACGCGGCATCCACTTTGACAATCTCTCCTAGAACCACGTGCTGGGCGAAAGGCGGAGGGGCGATTCCTGGCTGGAGCTGGTACCAGGGCAGATGCTCGTTGCCGAAGTCGGTGCGGAAGGGGAATTGATCCGGGTACTCCTTCGCGGGGTTTTCCTCGAGTTCAGGAGTCTGAAGACGGCCGAAACCATAGCCCATCAGGCTCTCGCCATAGAACTGGTCCTTGGTGGGCCAGCCGGAGCCAAAGAAGCGGACGACGCGTCCCTTGCGGAAACCCTCAAGCATGTTGGAGACCTTGAGAGTCACCCGAATGCCGCTGTTGCCATAGCCGTCGGTGGGGATCCGCTCGGAGGAGATGATGCTGCAACCGTCCTTGTCCACTCCGGGGTTCCAGGTGCGCAGATCCTGGTTGGCGACGCAGAGATTGCCACCCTTGCCCTGGGCGAGCACCTCGCCGTAGAGAGTCTGGTACAGCTTGGCATCGCCGCTGAAGAAGGTGACGGTCACCGTGTTGCCTTCCGTTTTGTCCACCCAGCCTGGCAGGCCGCGGTGTTTGGTGAAGGTGTCGAACTTCTCGCGTATCTGTTTGGTTGCCAGCGCATGGGTCTCTGTGCCGATCCAGATGTCTGTGCACGTCCCAGGGTTCGAGGAAGTGCGACCGGTGAGGGTGAAAAGAAGCTCGTCACCCGGTTTGAGGTCTTTCGGCTTGATGGCGTCCGCTCCACGCCAGTAGCGGGTGCCGGGCGTGACCAGGAGCTCTTTCTTGCCAAGATCATCCTGCTTCTTGCTGACGCTGTGTTTGGTGGTGAGCAGTTTGCCTTCCGCCAGTTTCACCTCATCCAGCCGGTAGGTGAAGCTGTGGCTGGCGTCCATCGTGTACTGGTCCTGCATGGTGGCCAGCCGGGTCCAACCTCCCTGGGTGTCCTGGTTCAGGAAAAACAGGAAGAATGTGCCCAGCGGGAGATCGCGGAGCGAGGCCTCTGAATTCAGATACTGGGCGGTCCCATAAGGAGGCATGGTGAACTCCACCAGTTCCCCGGTTTTGGTGGCGCGAAACTGGCCAATGCGGCGGATGAAATCGATGCTGACGAGTTCTCCGCTGATCCGCTGGTCCGAGTGATGAGCAGGGAATGCCGGTGAGGATGAGGGGCTGGTGGTAGCTGCTGGGGCCTCGGCGGCGGTTGAAAGGGAGGTCGGCAAGAGGGGGCTGCAGGGCAGGAGGACGCAGAGGGCGTGGAGGAGGCGGCGTTGCATCGGCGGAGTTGTCAGTGGGCAGTGCGTCAGTGCGTCAGAATTGGACGGGGATGGAATGGTGCGTGAGGTGGATTTGGGACTGGGAGGAACAATCCCCAATCACAATTCCCTAATCCATCTCTCTTACACGATCTCTGATATGGGGCCGAGGCTGTCCACGAAGGCCTCGGCGTTCACGTCCATCTTTTGCAGCATGGTGAGCAGCACGTTGTTGAGGCGGGCCTTGGAGTCCTTGGGTTTGCCGCAGAGGCTGCGCCATTCGTCGTAGCTGAGGTTGTACTCCTGCTTCAGGTGAGGGCGGTTGTAGTCGATGTGCTGACCGTGCTTCAGGCCCAGATCCTTGCCGCCGGCAAGGAGGATGGGCAGGTTGCTGTTGCAGTGGCTGTGGCCGTAGCTCATGCCGCTGCCAAAGAGCACCATGGTGCGATCTAGCAGGGGAACATCTCCTTCTTTGATCGCGCTCAGCTCATTGAGGAAGTGGGAAAACTGCTCCATGAGGAAGGCGTCGCTCTTTGCCAGGCGTTCCAGCACCACGGGGTCGCCATTGTGGTGGGAAAGATTGTGACGGGCCTGGGTGATCCCGATCTCTGGAATGGCAAGGCCGTTGCCCTCGCTGCCGTTCATGTAGGTGACCACACGGGTCATGTCTGTGCGCAGGGCCAGCACGATCAGGTCGAACATGGTGCGCCAGTACTCACCGGCCTGGGCCTTGGGCACATCCTTCTGGAAGGGGGCTGAGCTCTTGTTGTCCACGGTGGGCTTGGGGACGTCCAGCCAGGAGTCCAACCGCTCGGTGCGCTGCTCAACATCACGAACGGCATGGAGGTATTCGTCCAGCTTGGTGCGATCTTCCGTGCCCAGTGCCAGGCGCAGGGACTTGGCGTCATCCATGACCGCATCGAGGACACTGCGCCGCTTGGTCAAGCGGGCGCGCTGGGCGGCGATGCCGCCGGTTTCCTCACCAAAGAGCCGGTTGAAGATAACACGAGGATTGTCATCCGCTGGCAGCGGCACCCCATCACGCGAGAAGGCGAGGGTGTTGCTGTTGAAGGGCTGACCCGTGCCTGAGGAGATGGAGAGTTCCAGGGATGGGAAACGTGTCTGTTGTCCTGTGACCTCAGCCATGACCTGGTCACAAGACACGCTGTTCTCATACTTGCGTCCTCCCTGGGCATCGATCTTGGCCCCCGTGAGCCAGGTGTCTGCACAGACATGAGCTTGACCGAGACCGTTGGGATGATGCAGACCGCTGAAGACGGTGAAGTCCGACTTGTACTTGGCCAGCGGCTTCAGTGACTCAGAGAGTTCATAGTCCCGGCCAGCCTGCTTCACCTGCCAGGTCATACCGTTCACACCATTGGGCACGTACACGAACACACTGCGGCGCGGCTTGGCCGCGGCGGCCACACTGGCGGCAGTAGCGCGCACTTTCATGGGCATCATGGCATCCAGTAGAGGCAGCGCCATGGTGGTGCCCAGGCCGCGCAGAAAGCGGCGGCGGTCGAGGAGCCAGTTCTGGGAGAGGATGTTGCTCATGGAGTTGGTGAAGTGAAAAGTGATAAGTGAAGTCAGTCGCCTGCGACGGGTTAGCGCTTCTGGAAGAGAGGGCTGGTGACGAAGGCTTCGATGAGGGACTGGATCTTGTAGTCGGTGGACTGAGCCTGATCGGAGATCTGCTTCAGTTCCTCTCTGTCGCTGAAGGTCATGCCACGCCGCAGGGCGTAGGTGGCAAGCTTTTCCGTGAAGGCGAGGGCGAACTTGTCGGAGTCGGAGACGAGCAGTTGCTTGAGTTCGGCTCCGTTCTTGAAGGCGCGGCCGTCGGGCAGGGCTCCACTGGGATCGAGCTGGGGATCCGCGCCGGTGCCGTCTCGTACCGTCTCCACGGTGCGCCAGCGTCCAATCGCGTCGTAGTTGTCAAAGGCGACGCCCAGAGGATCGATCTTGTTGTGGCAGGCGGTGCAGTTCGGGTCCGCGCGGTGTTGCTCCAACTTCTCCCGCACGGTCACCTTTTTCTCGCCAGCAGCCGGCGTGGTGAGTGCGGGCACATTCGCAGGAGGCGGTGGCGGGGGCTTGCCGATGATGGACTCCAGTACCCACACGCCGCGGTGCACCGGGCGATGACGGGTGCCGTCTGAGCTGAGGCTGAGAATGGCCCCCTGGGTGAGCAGGCCTCCGCGGTGATCCTCGGGCTTCAGAGAGACGCGCTGGACCTTGTCCCCCCGGATGCCCGGGATGCCGTAGTGCGTGGCCAGTCGCTCATTGAGCATGGTCCAGTCGGAATCGAGGAAAGTACGCAAGCTGTCGTTGTTCTCCAGCACCTCGCCAAAGAAGCCGACCGTCTCTGCCACCATGCTTTGCTCCAGGTTTTCGTCGTATTCCGGGTAGAGGACCTTGTCCGGCGGGAACATGCCCACCTTGCGCAGTTGCAGCCACTGGCGTGGGAAACTGTCGGCGAACTCCGCCGCCTTGGGATCGGCCAGCATGCGGCGCACCTCGGCACGCAGCACGTCGGGTTCATGGAGTTTGCCGGAGCGTGCCTGGTTGAGCAGGCGGTCGTCCGGCATGCTGCTCCAGAGGAAGTAGGAGAGGCGGGAGGCCAGCTCCCAGTCGGTGAGTCTTGCGGAGGGCAGGGTGGCGCTGCCTTCCTCCAGGTAGAGGAAGCTCTTCGAGCACAAGATGGCCAGCAGTCCGCCACGGACGGCGGACTCGAAGCCCTCACCCAGTTGCTGGGCTTTCTCCACGGGTTTCAGGAAACGGTCCATCTCCCCTGGTTGCACCGGGCGGCGCCAGGCCCGCTCGGCGAAGCGGCTGAGGATCTCCCGGGCGTACGCGGCATCCTTGGCCTGAGTGGGCACATCTGCCCCGCGGAAGAAGGCGCGCTGGTGGGCTGCGGTGGGCCAGGACTCCACGACGGGGCCGTCCCACTCCACGGAGTCGATGATCAATGTGGGCTGGATGGGCTTGTAGTCATCATCCGTCAGCTTCATCTGCCAGGGCACGCGGCTCTTCGTGGTGGTGAAGGCATTCGGCGTGCCGGAATGTCGGGAGCGCCGGGCCTCCGGATTGGGGCCGGGCACGGAATTGATGAGTCGGATCGGGTACTTGCCAGCGATCAGGTGCACGCGGGCTTCCACTGTGATGGGTGCGTTCTCCGGAGCATCCACGTCTTGCTCCAGCAGGGTCTTGTCCACACTGGACATGTACACCTTCAGGCGCGGGGCACGTCCGCCCTCCGGGCGCAGACCGCTGAGCTTGACGCGCAGGATGTAGTCTCCCGTGGTCTTGATCTCCAGCGGCCAGGTGTCCGTGGTGTAGTTGTTGGGCACGATCTCGATGCGGACCTGATTAGCGATGTCCCGCGCCTCATATTCCTTGGCAAAGCCTTTCCACCGCATGTCGAACGGCATCCAGCGGATGACATCCCGCTTGGGTTCCGGGCGCAGGGAGAGGGCTTCGTCCAGGACTGCCTCTGCGGCGGCGAGGTGCTTCTCCACATGGGCGGGAGACAACGTCAGCACCGGTCCGATGCGCTCGAAACCATGCCAGTCTGGGTCCTCCGGCAGACCGGAAGGGCCTTTGACATCAAAGTTCACCCCCAGCAGATCGCGGACGCTGTTTGCATACTCGCGCCGGGAGAGCTTACGGAAGGAGACACGCTCCGCGCCAGAGACTTGATTCTGGGCCTCTGCTTCACGGAGCTGCCCCACGATCCACTCGGCGACCTTGGCCACTTCGGCTGGAGCAGGGCGGGGCTCATCATCCGGAGGCATGTCGCCGGAGTTAATCCGGTTCATGATCTCCTCCCAATGCCCCATGGTCTTGGGGGAGCGGGCATTGATCAGCAGCGTGTCGGTACGCAGATCTGCTTTTTGTTTCTTCTCCCCGTGGCAGGAGTTGCAGTGTTGCTGGAAAAAGGGCCGCACGACGTCATCGAGTCCCACAGGAGTGGAGCCTGCGGGCGCGGATGAGGCGGAGGCGGCCACTCCGGCGGCCGCGGTGGACTCCGCCGACCAGACCGAGGTAGACCCCGATACGAGGAAGCCCGCCGCACTCATGGCGGCTAGGGGAAATGAAAGGAGAGTGCGGGACACGGGTGAAGTCATGGATCAGGACTGAGCAAATAAAGGGCAGAGGGCTGCCACCCTTTCGGGGAGTGCCCCCCGAGTTTTCGGGGTGGGGGCGTCACTTCTGGCGGAAGATCTCACTCTCCACGCAGCGGACGATGATCTCCCGGAGCGGGAAATCGGCCGCCGCCGTGCTCTCCACAATGTGGCGGATGGCGGGTCGGTCTGATACCTCCAGATCACGACCCAGCGCGTGGGTGAACAGCTTCTCCACCAGGCAGCGGGCGAACTGGTCGCGGCGGTTCAGCAACTCGGACTTGAATCCGGTGACGTCATCAAAATGAGTGCTGCCAAATTGCCCGCTCGCATCCACGGGCAGCGCGGTCTTGTTGTTGAGATAATGGCCGCGCCAGCGTCCGATGGCGTCGAAGTTCTCCAGCGCAAATCCCGGCGGATCAATTTGGCGGTGGCAGCTCCGGCAACTGCCGCTGGCCTGGTGTTTCATGAGCTGGTCACGGATCGTTTTGGCACCGCGGATGTCGGGCTCGATGGCGGGAACATTGGGCGGGGGAGGAGACGGCGTGGCCCCGAGGATGTTCTCCAGGAGCCAGACCCCGCGGATGACCGGGGAGGTATCCACCCCGTTGGCGGTGAGCGTGAGCACACTGGCATGGCCCAGCACCCCGCCGCGGCGTCGGTCGGTGAGATTCACCTGCGTGAAGCCGAGGGAAGGCGCATGACCGGCCCCGTCAGGAACCAACTCCTCGGGCGTCAGTCCCGGCACTGCGGTAGCAAGGTTCTTGGAGACAATCTCGGGGGCCATCCCGTAGAGGCGGGCCAGGTCCTGGTTCACCAGCGTGTAGTCAGAGTCCAGCAGACGGGTGGCGGGGCCGTTGGTATGGAGGAGCTGGCGAAAGAAGAGACGGGTCTCCATGCGCATCGCGGGTTCGAGGTCATTGTCATAGTAGGTGGCGAACTTGTGCACGTCAGGGGCCATGGTGCCGAGCTTACGCAGGTCCAGCCAGCCATTGAGAAACTCCTCCACAAAGGCCTCAGAGCGCGGATCGGCGAGCATTCGCAGTGCCTCCCGGCGCAGAACCTCCGGCCGGCTCAGTTCACCGCTCTCCGCAAGCTTCATCAGGGCGTCATCCGGCATGGAGGACCACAAGAAGTAGGAGAGGCGGGAGGCGAGCTCATAGCCAGTGAGCCTGGACGTCCTCTCCTCGCGATAGAGGAACTCCGGCGAGCACAGGATGGCCTTGATGCCCTCCTGAATGGCGACCTCCGCCTTCATCCCGGCTTGTTCTGACTGTCGGACCAAAGCCAGCAGGGGAGACATTTCTTCATCGGCCACAGGGCGACGCCAGGCTTTGACGGCAAACTCTTTCAGCACTGCCTTGGCGAGCTCGCTCTGATAAGGCGCGCTCCCAAAAATGGCCCGGTGACTCTCCGGTGGCCAGGTGTCGTGCAGAGGGCCGGTGACATCGATGTTGGAGACTTCGATGCGCGGCGACTGGAACCACATGAAGAGATTCCAGTCATTGGACTTGTCTTGCTCGTACTTGGCCCGCTGCTCAGCATTCAGCAGACGCTCGAAGTTGGCTTTGAAATAATTGCGCAGACGGTTGTTGCTGTCGCTGGGGCCATTGGGGAATCCCAGGCGGGGAAACTGCCCGCGATCCAGCCACACGCGACACTCCAGCCACGTGGGCTGATCATCGGGCAGGTCCCAGACGGCGAGCTGCCGCTGGCCTGACTGGTATCCGGTCGCGGCGGTGTCCAGGGCCTCCTTGTTCTCGGGATCGATGCCCTCCAGCGTGCCAGTGTAGAGTCCCAGACGGATGGGCTCAGTAGGATCCCAGAGGGAGGGGAACTTTTGTTTCCTCAAATCCAGAGCAGGATCTTTAGGATCAAGGTCGGCGTAGCGATGTCTGGCCTCTGCGCGAATACGGATTTGGTACCAGCCGCTTTCCGGCACGCCCGCTCGCAGTTCATCCACCGGAGCGTAACCGACCTGCGGCAGGCCCCGCATGCGCTCGGTAAGCGACTGGTGAGGCGGGCGCTGGCGCAGCGTCTTCCGATAGTACGCGTTCTCTGCGTAGGCGAAGCCCCGGGTGGTGCGGTCAAAGGGCGGTGACAGGTGCCACTGCTGAACGGGGGGCTGAGGGCGGAAGTGAACGGACCGGGTCACGATCTGCTCGGCAGACTCCAGGTACTGGCGCAGCAGGAAGCTGGAGGTGACGAGCTTCTCCCCGTTGCTGGCGAAACCATGCACCCGGGTGTCCTCTGGGAATTCGCGACTGGGGTCGAAGCTGCTCACATCCAGATGCAGCAGATCCCGGATGGTGAGCCGGTATTCGGTACGGTTTAGCCGGCGCAGGGTGGCGGGGCGGTGGGCGGCGCTTCCTTCCGCAGTGATCTGGGCCCGGGCATGAGCCACGAGCCGATCCTCCAGGGCCTGGACGATGGCGTGGCGTTCCTCACGGTTCGGCTGATCCTTGTCGGCTGGCGGCATGTTCTGCCGCTCGATCTGCTGCAGGGCTTTCAGCCAGTCTTTGGCATTGGCCGGGGTGATGATGGCGTCCAGATGCTCCATGCTGAACCCGCCTTTCTTCGTGGAGTCATCATGGCAGTCCAGACAGCGTTCAGAGATGAAGGCTCCCAACTCAGGTCCCGCTGCCAAGAGGGGACTGGAGACTAATGGAAATAACAGCGATGAGACAGCGACGACCAGCTTCATGTGAGGAGGGAAATCAGATCACACCGTTCATCGTGCCCGTGCTGTAGCCGAAGCACTCTGCGTCCCGGCCAAAGCGTTGCGCCATAGTGAGGTAAAGGTTGCTCAGCGGCACCTTCCTGCCCTCCTGCTCCGGCATTCTCACATGTGTCTGGTGGCGGTAGCCTCCCCCGGCCACCAGCACGGGCAGATGGCGGTTGGTGTGCGCGCTGCCGTCCCCCATGCCACTGCCAAAGAGCACCTGCGTGCTGTCCAGCAGGCCGAGGTCAGAGAGCTTGCTGATGAAGCGAGCGAGCTGCGCCATCTGGTAGCGTTCCACCTTGCGCATGCCTGTCATGAGGGTGGGGTCCTTGCCATGATGGGAGTAGGCATGGTAGCCCTTGGCCTCGATGCCCACTGCGCCAGTGTCAAAAGCACCGGGAATCTCGATGGTGGCCACGCGGGTGGAATCGGTCTGCAAGGCTAGGGCGATGAGGTCAAAGAGGATCGGAAGCTGTTGTGTCACCGTGCCGTTCTTGGGCTCCTTCATCTCCACCTTGGGCCGGGGGCGGGAGACCCAGTCCCGCTCCTGCTGGAGGGTCTTTTCCACTTCACGGATCGAGGTGAAATATTGGTCGAGCTTCTCCTTGTCGCCGTGACTCAGCCGGCTGTTCATCACCCGGGCCTGTTCCTGGATGGTATCGAGGATGGACCCTTGGTGCTGATACCGGGCGGTGCGCAGCGCGGCCTTGTCCGCGGGGTCATCCACGAAGAGCATTTGAAACACCTGGCTCACTTTTTGGATGGAGGGCACCATCACCCCAGAGCGTGTCCAGGAGAGCTCCACGCCGCCACCGTTGTTGCTGCCGGCAGAGGTGTTCAGCACGGGGAAGCGGCTGGCTCCGGCCACGTGCTCGGCACAGTACTGGTCCAGCGTGATGTTGCCGTCCGGCATGCCTGCGGCCTCGGAGGATCGCACCCCAGAGAGAAACGCATGGGTGCCGGAGTGGCCTCCGTTCAAGCCGTGGTCCAGATGGGAAAAGACCGTGAACTTCCCCCGCACCTCCTCCAGAGGCTGCAGGCTCTCCGGCAGGGCGGCGGTCAATCCCGTGTCTGCAGGGAAGAACGCGTCCGCAATCATGCCGAACGGATTGGCCACGCAGACAAAGCGCTGCACGCTGGTCTGCCCGGGGCTGCCCTGGCCCATTGCCTCCAGAAACGGCAGGGCGAGGCAGGCCCCTGCTCCGCGGAGCAGATGGCGGCGGGAGAGACGTCGGCGGTGAGTGAGGATGTGGCTCATGGGTGGAGGCAACGGCAGGCGTTCGGAGAGTAACGGACTGGCGCCAGAATTACCTCCCCCGAGTTCTCGGGGTGAACAGGTGAAAATGGCGGATGGCAAACGCAGGGCGCGAAGCTAAGCTGGTCGGGTCCCACTGATGAACGCTGCTCTACGCGAACGAGATTCCTTGCCTCTGCCAGCCCGGCGGAGGAACGGGTTATCGCGCAGGACGGCGACCTTGATCTTGGCGGGGGTTGCATGGGGGCTGGCTCTGTTCTCCCTCCCGTGCCACGCCGGTATTTTGGAGTGGTTGAGCCCGGAACTCGCCCGCATGGAGCGGGAACGCGTGGACCTGGAGCAGCAGCTTCCCGGCCTTCCGACTGCGCCGGCTGTGCACCCATCCGAGCGGATCGGCTGGCACAGCCTTTACCTGGGCGCGCCCGAGGCGGAGCAGTGGGTGGATCTCCGGCTGGGCCGGCCACAGGCTGTCGATGCTGTGGTGCTGATTGCTCCCCCACCTGGCGGGGCGACGACGAAAGCTGGCTACGGCTTTCCCAAGCGCTTCCGTGTGGAGGCGACCTTGGCAGACGATGAGCAAGACGGAGCCGATAACGACGGTCTTGTGGTGCTGGCGGACTACACGCAGCAAGATTTCCCCAATCCTGGGAATCTGCCGGTATGGATCCCGGTGGGGGGAAGGGTGGTCAAGGAACTCCGCATCACGGCGACGCGTCTCTACACCGAGGGCGGGCGCAGCTTTGTCGCACTGGGGGAAGTGATGGTGATGCAGGGGAAGAGAAATCTCGGGCCGGAACTGGAGGCCGTGGGGCCAGACCGGGTAAAGGCCCGCAGCAGCCAGGGCACGCGGCCCGACTGGGGGAGGATTAATCTGGTGGATGGGCACACGGTGCTGGGGCCACCGCTGGGGCACCGCGCCAGTCCAGCGTTGGGATTCCGCAGCAAGCCGGCCAGTGAGAGTCTCGGGCTCACGCGACCTTGGGTCATGGTGGACCTGGGTGAGGTGGTGCCTGTGGATGAGGTGAGGTTGTTTCCTGCGCATCCGCCAGCCTTTGCCCACAGCCCGGGGTATGGTTTCCCGGTGCGTTATCACCTTGAACTCCGGCTGGATCAGACGGAACTGCCGGAGTACCTGGCGCCTCCGCAGTCCGGCAGCTACACGGCTCCTCCCGGGGATAACGTGGTGACCCTCGTGGGGGACGGTCGGCGGGCCCGGTTCGTCCGGTTGAATGTGGATGAGCCTCACGTCAGCAATGGCAGTGCCGTCTTTGCCCTTGCCGAACTGCAAGTGTGGTCAGGCGGGCAGAATGTGGCGCTGGGCAGGCCGGTCACTTCCTCCGATTCCACGGAGGCAGAGGGCTGGGAAAAAGGGGCGCTGGTGGATGGCTATGCCAGCGTGGCAGACATTGTGGACTGGCCCGACTGGCTGGAAGGCCTTTCGAAGCGTCGGGAACTGGAGCAGCAACTGGCGGCACTGGCCGTGCTGCGCGGTAGCATCGTCCAGCGCTGGCAGCGGGCGGGCTTGCTGATCCTGGGTGGATTGGCTGCGGCGGCGGTGATGGCCATGGTGGGTTGGAATTTGCGACAACGGCAGCTGCGGCGGTCGGAAATGGAGGCCCTGAGGGAAAGAATTTCCCAGGACCTTCATGACGAGATCGGCAGCAGCCTCGGCAGCATTGCCCTGATCAGCCAGGACGCTCTGGCCATGGCACCGGATGATGACCTCAGGCGGGAGTTGCAGGAAATACGGGATACTGCCCAGCAGACGCTGGACTCCATGCGGGACATTGTGCGGCTGGCCCAGAGCGGGGTCTATGGGCAGGGAGACCTGACCGCGCATCTGCGGGAGATCGCCGACCGCATGCTGCGTGGCATCCCGCACGAGTGGACCTCCGACCCAACGGTGGACCGGGCATTCAACGCGTTGCCGATGAACCAGCGGCGGGATCTGGTGCTGATGTTCAAGGAGACCCTGCACAACATCATGCGTCACGCCCGGGCGACGAGAGTCCAGATTCACCTGACCCGCGAGAGCGCCATGGTCGAGGTCTCGGTTCAGGACAACGGGTGCGGGTTCGCCTTCACGGCTCAAAAGCCGGGATCATCGGCCAATGGCAGCGGCATGGGCCTGTCCAATCTACAACGCCGCGCTGCCAAGCACGGCGGGCGTACCCTCATCGATTCCACTCCCGGACAGGGCACCCACATCCGCCTTCGTCTCCCACTTTCCTAGACCCTCATGGCTGACGCATCTGCCCCTTCTCACTCCCCTGTGCCAGTCCCCGTGCCTGTCTGGTTGGTGGAGGATCACAAAACCTATGGCGAGCGGCTCATGCGAGCCCTCAACCGGCTGGACGGCATCACTTGTGGTCAGCGATTCACCGCGGTGGAGGATGCGGTGGCCAGATTGCAAGCCGTGGGTGACGAGCTCCCGTCCGTGCTTTTGCTGGATGTGGAGCTCCCGGGTATGAGCGGCATTGAGGGAATCGCAGCGCTGAAGTCGCATGCCCCGAACTTGGCCATCGTGATCCTCACCGTGTTTGAAGATGACGACAAGATCTTCCGGGCCATTTGCGCGGGGGCCGCAGGCTACCTGCTGAAGACCGCTGGAGTCGATGACATCGCTGCAGCCATCCGCACTGCTGCCGCGGGCGGCTCACCGATCAATCCCGCCATCGCCCGGCGGGTCCTGGAGATGTTCTCCAAAGTAAATGCGGGACGGGCAGGGGATCAAGGAAACAGCAGTCCTGCTCGAGAGGCCGCGGGCAAGGGTGGCCAGGCCACGTACGGCCTGACCCCCCGGGAACTGCAAATTCTGGAGCTGCTGGTGCAAGGTCACACCATCAAGCAGGCAGCGGGGGAGATGGGCATCGGCTACTACACAGCGGATGAGTACATCCGCAGCGTGTACGAGAAGCTACAAGTACGCAGTCGTGGTGGAGCGATCGCCAAGGCGGTGAAAGAGCGGCTGGTGTAGCCAATGAGTGGAAGGCGGAGGATCCGAAACTGGCACGGGGGCTGCGGCTGTTGGGCGGAAGGTGATTTCAGATGCTGGTCTTGTTTTCTGATTGGACGATAGTGGGCTTGTGCCTCCATGAGGGCTTGGTCCACGGCATCAGTTTCCATCCCAGACGGGTCCATCCGTTGAGGAGTTGCAGAATTCTCCCCTGCAACTGTTTGACGGCTGAAGTCGACTCATGAAGCTCTTTTTTCACCCGGGCCAGTTCCTTTCGCGCTTCTTTCAGCGCCTGAAGGCTGGAGTTCGCATTGCCGGCAATAGCGTCTTGGTCGGCTATTTGCCGCCGCTTAAGAGACTCAAGCTCTGAGACAACATCGGCACGAGCATTCTCGGTGATCTCGAGAAGCTGCTGCAACTCCAGGATGTGGGACTGTAGGATGAGTGGCGATAGCGGGCGGGGAGCAGACGGCATCGTGGCCAAGAACGACCTCCCGATGGAGGGGCCGCGGAGAGGGGGTGCGCACCAGAGCGGCGGAATCACATGTGCTATCTGGCTGGCGTCTGAGAAGCAGACGGCCGATTTGCTGACATTGGACAGTCCGCAGAGCAGATGCCCGCAGCGTGATAGAAGCAGAGCATCGAGGAGCACCTCAAGACCGAGGAGATACCGGTGATGATGACGCTGATGATCGAACAACCAGTGGTAGTCCGAGGGGTAGCTGCCCGACGCTGAAGTGCGATGGCCCGGATTGACGAGAAGTCGAGAGCCAAAGTGTCCGCGGAAAATCTCCACGGTTTCGTGTTCATCGCACGCCAGAAACACCGTTCTGAAATGAAACTCACGATCCAAGGCGGCTGCTTGGTCGAGAAAGGTCGACGCCGTGGGAGGTATGGGGTGCTCAGGGAGGAGTCCCGTGCGCATGTCCGTGCCGCGAACATGGACTCCCAAGACATCTGACTGCACAACCGGAGGTAGAATGGCATTCGCCTTTGCCAAAATTTCAGGCTGAACTTGGATGTACTTGTTAATCAAGTCTCGCGCCCGTGATAGCAGCGGGGCCGGAAAGACCGCATCGGGGTCAGTGGTGAACGGTCCATCCACCGAGCCCTGGTTGTCGAGTGGGTCGAGGGCAAGGGCTTCTGAAAGTGAAAGGCCGGCCGGCTGTTCGAAGTAGTATTCCCAGGCGTTCCGGGTGCCCAATTCATCGCTGTCTTCATTGTAGCGGGTGGGATGGTTCTCCATATCCACCACTGGGAGCATGCCCTGCCGGTCCGCCTCATCGAGCCCTTGCAGTATCACCGTGAAATTGGACCAAAATCCCCAGCCCGGCGGAGGCCGGTAGATAATATAGGGGCGCCCTTTAGGTGACAGCACGTGCGTAAATCGCAGGCCAGACAGGGGATGGCAAGCACAAAAGAAAAGTGTTTGGCTTCCAGGCACGGCCTAGGGGCGGAATGGAGTGGGGGACGAGACAAAGTGGGTGCTCGCGACAGGAGTCGCACCTGTACTGGCGGCGCTCTCAACGCCGTGCCTCTGCTGTTGGGCTACGCGAGCGGGGAATGGGAAAGTTGGCAACCCCAGCCGGATTCGCACCGGCATTCTTCGATAGAAAGTCGAAGGTCTTGGCTGATTAGACGATGGGGTCGAGTGAGGGGGAAAGGGAAGGGGGATAAACCTGGCTCTAGAAATGGCGGAACGCGGAGGACATGCTCCCCATCGCACCGTGAAGGTACGACGATCTCGTTAGCACCGAGTCCCAGCGCGCTTGTCTGGTTCACGTTCCGTGGAGAGAAGTCAGGGTTAAGACTGAGTATGAAGGGGGACGTAGCACCAAGAAAGGTGGGAAGCCCGAGATGGGTGTTTCTTGGCGATTGAGGTCCGACATCTGGCGACGAAGTCGCTGTGGAGTGCGGCGAGAATCGCCGCTCTAGCCCTTGCTTGTGACGTAGTAAAAGGTATGCGCGGCCTTGGACGGAGGAATGGCCTGCTTGAGGCAGGCCTCCGATACCGGTCTTTGGTTCGAGGCTATCACAAGGACTCCCGAAAGCGGCGGTTCCCGCGCGCACTCCAAAAGCGCTTCGCGCTCAGGTGGCGGAGTTGAAGAGTAGTTTGAGGGTGTGTCGGCCTTGCTGGATCACGAGAAGTTCGAACATAGGGCAATGAGATGGTCCCGATGGCAGGAGTTGCACCTGCACTGACTCCGGTTTGAGCGGAGCGCCTCTGCTGTTGGGCTACACCGGGGGAGAGAAAATGGTGCTCGTGGCAGGACTTGCACCCGCATGGGTCTATTACGGTTTCAAGGAGTTAGAAGCTCCAGCCGATACACGAGCATGGTTGAGAGGAAATTGGTCCCGGCGGCAGGAATCGCACCCGCACTGGCTCCGTTCTAAGCGGAGTGCCTCTGCTGTTGGGCTACGCCGGGAAAATGGTGCTCGCGGCAGGATTTGCACCCGCATGAGTCTGTTACGGTTTCAATGGGTTCGAAGCCCAAGCCGATACGCGAGCATGAACAATAAAGTGGACCTGTGAGTTGCTTGCTGCCCCGCAATTCACCAAGCGGCTCCGGATGGATTTGCACCATCAACCACCCGGTCCAAAGCCGGGTGCTCTGTCTGATTGAGCTACGGAGCTCCTCGTGGTGATTCAAAAACATGGCGGCAAGGGGGATTGGTCGGGCGCGTCCGAGTTGCACGGCTCAACTCCACACCGAATGGAGCATGCTGCTGTCACATCCCGCGCCCGGGATCTTTGAGGACTGAAAATGGTCACGCAGGCAGGACTTGCACCTGCTTCCACTTGTCTCCCGGACAAGTGCCTCGTCTGCTTTGGCCTCTGCGTGAACTGAGGTTCATGAAACACTGAAGGAAAGTTGGACGCACGCCCCGGACTTTCACCGGGTAATCCGGTTTTGCAGACCGGTGGCGCGAGGGCTTTGCCTTGCGTGCGATTGGCGGGAGAAATTGGGGTGATCAACGGGACTTGCACCCGCACGTCAGCCTTCACAGGGCTGGATGCTAACTTTTACATCATGATCACCATTTGGGTTTGAGCCGGAGATGTTGGCGGAAGCCGGAGGGCATGCTCCCCATTCCACCGCTAGAGTGGAACGATCCGTCTTCGAGGCGGTCCCGGCGCGCTGGTCCGGTTCAGCTTCCATTTAAAAGGGGGTGGATAAAAAGCGGAAGTCAGTGGACATGCTCCACAGCCCAGGAAATCCAGGCCCGGCCGGTTTCCAGCCGGCGGCGGCTCGCTTGTCCGCTTTGACTTCCAAAATTGTTGAGGTTGGGAAATGGTGCGCCATGCCGGATCTGCCCCGGCGCCCGCGGTTTGGAAGACCGACATGCTTCTGTTACACCAATGACGCGTAAATGAATGAAGTGGTGGCTGTGTCCGGTATCGCGCCGGACTCTCTTCGTCTTCAGCGAAGCGCTAATCTGTCTCAGCTACACAGCCTTTGAAAAATGGTCCTTCCGGCAGGGTTCGCACCTGCGACCTGCGGCTTATCGGGCCGCTGCTCTACTGACTGAGCTACGAAAGGTGGTGAAAATAAATGAGGTTGGATGAAATAGAGCGGAACACCAGGGACTCGCACCCTGAACGCCTGGAATGCAGGCGCGGCTGGGTTCAAAGCAGCGTCCTCGTCTGGCCGGTCGTGTTCCCTGCTGATGGGGATTGGTCGCGCACCCCGGTGCTGCCCCGGGCGACGCCTTGTCCCAAACGAGTCGGGTTCGCTGGCTCCCTCATGCGCGATGACTTGAAAAAATTGGCGGCCTGTGCGGGCTTTGCTCCCGCGACCTTCCGCTCGACAGGCGGGTGCTCTTCGTGGCTGAGCTAACAGGCCGTTGTGGTGGATGAAAAAAGTGCCGCGTCCAGGTAATGCTCCTGGTCGATCCCGAAGGATTTTGGTTTTACGGACCAATTCGTGTCTTTAACGAGCTACCACGGCATAGGGAAAATTGGTTGCGGGACGTGGAGTCGCACCACGATGGGAAAGCTTATGAGACTTTCCAGGTTCTCAACCTTCCCGCGGTTGAAATGAATGGATCGATGGCCTGGGCTCGGAACCGCATAAATGGATCAGAGCCAGGAGGGGAAATTGGTAGCGGGGGCAGGAATCGAACCTGCTCAATCTCCGGTTTATGAGACCGGTGCCTTCCCATTTGGCGACCCCGCCGTTGTGATGATTGTCGAATGGCACGGCGCCCCGGTGCTGCCCCGGGCGGGCTGAGTTTTGGAGGCTCTGCTGCGCGGCTGGCGCACGCCGTATTCGACCTTTTAAAAGTGCATTGTTTCCTGAAGCGGAAACAGCGTTGCTGATGTTTGAATAAAAAAGATCGCTCACCGCTGCCAGCTCTCTCTTGAGCTCGCACCCGCAGGTGATTTCACGGCGGATGTTTCGGTGTTTTGAGGCACACCTCCCGTTGGGGGCAGCATTCCACCTTCTCGGTGGGTTTCTTGCTGCGGGCCCAGGGCCTGCTTGGACTGTTGTTGTAGGAGTAGGGCTCCTGAGGTGAGGGGGGCGGTGCGATGGCATAAGTGTGCCCGAGTTAATCCATCAGTTTCGACTTAGTTGATAAGTCGGATGGATAACTTGACAGTGGGAGGGCGTGCTGCCACTGTTATGGTGGAAGCCAGACCATGGAACCCAGTCTCTGCTCGGGACGGTTTATGTATCGGTGACCAATCCGGCTCCGTCGTCAGTTGCCGCTGACGGCGGGGCCTTTTTCACCTTTGGGGGCGGATGTTAGTGGGTGGAGCACGCTCCTTTCCGGGAGTGGACCGATAAAGGTCCGTGTGTAAGTGGTTGAAAATGAAGAACCCTGCGAGCCTTTTGAGGGCGGGCAGGGTTCTCGGGAAAAGGGATCCTCTGATGGAGATCTTGAGAACTAGCTGCCGGCGTGTGCGCACAGAATGCCCATAAACTCGGATTGCTCGTGATACGGCAATCCTCTGAGGGCTTCTTTGGCGCGACTGCGATCCCGCCAGGATGAGCCTGGAAGTATCGAGAGGTCGCTGTGCCGGAGTGAGTTCATTGTTGAAGGTGATACATGTTTAAATCAAAGTTACTCAGGCGTCAATGTTATTTGAATAACTTTGTGCAGATTTTTTCCGTGGAGTCTGATACATGTGGCCGTGAGGCGGTGGGCGCTATGTTGATGCATCGAACCATTTCGCTGGTCGTTCGTGGTATCTCCATAAACGAAAGCGCCCCGGCAATCAGGCGGAACGTGGAGACCACGCTCAGGCTCGATTGCCAGGGCATCTCTATGGACAAGCGCCATGGGCGCAGGCGTGCTAGGTGCACCCGCGCATGAGGAAGAGAATCAGGAGGATGGGAATGGGGACGCCCAGAAGCCAGAGGAAGATCCAGCCGGCCTTTCCTTCTTGTTGACGTTGCCAAAGGGATTGGAGTTTTGTTTTCATATCCCTGAATCGGGGGCTGCCGCCAAAGGGATGGATTAAAGATGAGGGGAGGGGGCATCTTCCGGGGGGCGGGAACGGCCTGTCTTTTCTGAGGCCCGTATTTGAGCTTTTCTTCCTTCTCTCAATACAAAAGTGCTCTCTACGCAACACCGGCACAGGGGCTGCGTTCTGTCCCCCTCATGTCTGATGCCGATCTCCTTGCCCAACTTGCCCCTCTGTACGCCGCTGTTGTTGCCGATGTGCTGGACGGACTGGGTTTCCCCAACCAAACGCTGCCCGCGAATCTGCGTCCGCTCACCCCGGTCCACAAAATTTATGGAAGAGTGTTTCCTGCCCAGGCCACGACGGTGACAGAAGTGCCTGCTGAACCGTACAAGCTGGAAATTGCCGCAGTGGACGCCATGACCCGCGGCGATGTCCTGGTGGTAGACGTGGGCAATGATGAGACCTGCGGTTTTTGGGGTGAACTCCTGACCACCGCCTGCCTTTACAAAGGGGTGCATGGCGTGGTGATGAGCGCCTGCACGCGCGACATGTGGAAGATCCGGGAACTCGGCTTCCCGGTCTTCGGGATTGGATATCACCCCGCAGACAGCAAGGGCCGGGCAGACATTGTTGAGATCTCGGAGCCGATCCGGCTGGGTAATGTGGTGGTGAAGAAGGGCGACTACATCCTGGGTGATGAGGATGGTCTCGTGGTGATCCCGCAAGAAGTGGCGCCAGAGGCAGTGCGCCTGGCAAACGAAAAGGTTCAAGGTGAAAACATCGCCCGCGAGGACCTGGCCCGCGGGGTGCCCATGGGCGAGGTCTTCCGCAAGTACGGCATTCTCTGAATTCGAGACATGAGCCCCCGAATCCTCATTGCTGGTTTGTTTCATGAAACCCACACCTTCGTGGAGGGGGAGACGGGTCTTGCCGACTTCGCCACGCTGCGGGGGTATGAGATGCTCGGCTGCTGTGGGGATGCCTCTCCTCTGGGGGGCGTGCTGGAAGCTGCCGGGCGCTTTGGCTGGGAGGTGATTCCGGCCATCGACATGCGGGCGTCCCCGGGTGGCATGGTTCCAGATGAGGTGGTGGAGACCTGGTGGCGAGAGTTTATGGCGGTGGCAGATCCTGCCCTGAGGTCTGGCGTGGATGCCGTATATCTGGTGTTGCACGGGGCGATGGTTTCTCCGGGGTATGAGGATGTGGAGGGAGAGTTGTTGAGCAGGATCAGAGAGCTTCCGGGGGCGGGTGCGTTGCCGGTGTTCGGTGTCTTTGACCTGCATGCCAACTACACTTCTCGAATGGCGGCAGGGGCCAACTGCCTGGTGGCGTATCGCGAGAATCCTCACACGGACGGACGCGCGATGGCCGTGCATGCTGCGGAATTGCTGCAACGCTGCCTGAGCGCGGGAAAAACTCCCCACCAATACTGGCGGCATGCTCGTGTGGTCTGGCCTCCCACCGGGACGGGCACGGCGGTGGTTCCCATGCGGGATCTGGAGACCATGGCGCGTGCTCTGGAGGCGCGATTTCAGGAATTCTATGCCGTGAACGTGGTGGCTGGCTTCTCCTTTGCCGACACGGAGGAAACCGGGGTGAGCTTCTGCATCTCCTCCAGCGGGGAGGCAGTCGAGGCGGAGTCAGCGCTGAAGGATCTCTGCAATCTGGCGTGGGAATGGCGTGAGGCTGGAAACGTTCGCGATGCCTCACTGGCTGGGGTGATGGACCAGGTGATCCAGGCGGCGCAAGCGCCCTTTCGTGGTCCGGTGGTGATTGCGGAGCCGGCAGACAATATCGGAGGCGGCGCACCAGGAGACGGAACGGGGCTCCTGCGGGCCTTCGTGAAACACGACCTTCAGGATGCGGCTATTTGCATCAACGACCCGGCCGCAGTGCGGCAACTGCACGGTGCCGCTGCAGGCAGCCGGATGACGCTGCCCATTGGGGGGCGGGGTAGCTCGCTGGATGAAGGGCCGCTTTCGCTGGAGGTGCAACTGGTGGCGCTCCAGCCGGGTCTGTTTCGGCTGGAGGACCGCCGCAGCCACCTCGCCAGCATGTGTGGCGACGCCTTCGACATGGGACCCTGCGCGGTGGTTCGTCACCGTGGGGTGACGATCCTGCTCACTTCCAACAAGACACCACCCTTTGACCTGGGGCAGTGGAACTCGCAGGGAATTGCTCCGGAAAAGCTCCGGGTTATAGGAGTCAAGGCCGCGGTGGCGCACCGTCGGGCCTATGACGGGATCGCCTCCCTCTTGCTCTGGGCGGACACCCCAGGCCCCTGTCGCAGTGATGTGACGAAGATGCCCTACCGCAGGCTGCGTGCTGACGTTTATCCCTTTGTGAACAGCTGAAACTTCGCCTGAAATCAGGCATCCTTGTTAGACAACGAACTCTTAAGAAACTCATGACCGTATCCTATCCTCGCGATCCTGGCACTCCCGTCTCTCATCTGCCCTTCAGCCCTGTGGTGGTGGCAGGAGATTTTGTTTTCATTTCCGGGCAGGCCTCGGTGGATGAGGCCGGGCAGATCGTCAGCGACACCTTTGAAGGGGAATTTCGACGTTCGATTGAAAATGTCCGCAAGGTGCTGGCCGCAGCGGGGTGCACCCTGGCGGATGTCATCCAGACCCGCAACTACGTGCGGGAGCCGGCTGATGTGCCGCTCTACAACCAGCTCTACCGAGAGTATTTTTCTGAACCATTTCCGACCCGGACGACCATCACCAACTGTCTGCCTCCGGCATTGAAGTATGAGATCGAGGCGGTGGCAGTGAAGCCAAAGGGCCAAGATTGAAGATTGGGACACTGAAAAGCGGAGTGGATGATGTGACTCTGGCCTTGCCCACTTCCGCGGCAGGGTTGGAGTTCCGCGTTTGCGCCAATGCCATCAGGGATAAGGATAGTTTTGCTGTTTTGCCTAGGCAAGCCCGGGATAGCGACAGCGCATTTGCCATGCCGGTGGCAGGAATGCCGCTTCAGAAGGGCCGAAGGTCCGGCTTGATAGCAGCCTTGGGCAACGCCCAAGGAATAGATGACCAAACAACCCATGAGGGCTGAAGGCCCGGCCTCATCAAGCCTGCCCACGACGAGCATCCCTGAATGACCCCGGGCCTACAGCCCTCAACATCTAAACCAACG